>JALOTY010000120.1 GCA_025457665.1 Akkermansiaceae bacterium
GGCGTGGGCGTTGAGGTATTGGACATCCTCGGGATTGAGCTTGGCGTGGCGGAGGGCCATCTGCATGGCGCGTGCCGGGCCGCTGCCATCGGGCGATGGTGCGCTGAGGTGGTAGGCATCGGCGCTGGCTCCGTAGCCGGCGAGTTCGGCGATGATGTGGGCTCCGCGGGCTTTGGCGTGTTCAAGTTCTTCGAGCACGACGACCCCGGCGCCTTCACCCATGACGAAGCCATCGCGATCGCGATCGAAGGGGCGGGAGGCTCCCTGTGGGTTGTCATTGCGGGTGGAAAGGGCGCGCATGCAGCCGAATCCGGCGAGACCGCAGGGGAGGATGCTGGCTTCCGCGCCGCCGGCGATCATCGCATCGGCATCGCCGAACTTGATGATGCGCCAGGCTTCGCCGATCGAGTTGTTCGAGGTGGCGCAGGCGGTGACGATGGCCATGTTTGGCCCACCGAGGCCGAACTCCATGGAAAAGATTCCGCTGCCGATGTTGGCGATCATCATCGGGATGAGGAAAGGGGAGACTTTGGCACCGGCTTTTTCGACCAGCTTTGTGTGCTCATTTTCCAGCGTGCCGAGGCCGCCGATGCCGCTGGAGACGATGGCTCCGACGCGGGTGCGATCGATGCCGCTCCAGGAATCGAGACCGGAGGCATCGTAGGCCATGCGTGCGGCGGAGACGGCGAGCTGGACGTAGCGGTCGGCCCGGCGGGCGTCCTTGGGATTGCGGAAGAAGGGTTCGGGATCGAAGTTTTTGACCTCTCCGGCGATGTGGCAGGCGTAGGGGCTGGGGTCGAGGTGGGTGATGCGGGCGATCCCGCTACGCCCCTCCTTCATGCCGGTCCAGGTGGATTCGGCGTCGTTTCCCAAGGGGCTGACACAGCCCACTCCCGTGATCACAACTCGGCGTTCGTTCATCATGAAATCATTCCCTTGCGGGTGGCCGTCCTTAGAGTCTGGTGGCGGGGGTGGCAAGCTTCATCCCAAGGGCGTGGGGCCCTCGTTTCCCGTGGAGCCTCCGCAGTGGGGGCAGCGATGGGTGCCGAGGCGGCCATCGGCTTCGAATACGGCAAGGCAGAGTCGGCAAACCGCGTGGTGTTGGCGGGCGCGGCGTTCGCGTTTTTCGTGGGAGGAGCGGGAAATCCACGAGAACAGCCCGACGAGTGCCAGGCAGACTCCCAGGCAGACGGCGGCGAAAGTGGTGAAGCCGATTTCGATCATGGCTGCAGGACGTATTCGACGACGGTCCAGCCGGGTTTGTCACCGGTCTGGTTGACCCTGCCGCGGTGGACCCAAGCGGCGCCGACGGTTCCGTGGTCATCGGGATCGAGGGGGACGACATCGCGGATGCTGCCATCGGCCTCATAGCCGACGAGGAAACGGGTGCCGAGCAGGCCGCTGCTTTCTTCGGCGGGGACGGGCAGGCCGACGAGTTCGAATACCGGGCCATTTCGCTCTCCGGAAACCACCCGGACGGCGAGTTGCATTTCCGGTGTGCCGGCAGCGGGGGTGGGCGGGGCGGCCTGGGGGACAGGCGGCAGAGTCATGAGGGCGGGCCCGTGGGTGGGGGCAGTTTGTCCGGGGCGGAACTCCATGGCGATGAGCCGGGGTTCATAGCGGCGGCCTTCGATCATCGATTCCGTTTCCACGAGCAGTTCCTCGCGGAGTTGGGCGAGTCCGGGGTCTGCCTCCGGGTTCCAGCGGGAGGGAAATGGTCCGGCTTCCACGGCCTGGCGTTCGAGCCAGGCGCCACCGGCATCGGCCGGGACGAGGACGACCGTGGCGCGGTGTTCGCGGATTTCGCGGTCTTCACCGAACTGGATCTGGACCATGAGGCCGAGGGCGACGGCACCGCCGCTGACCAGGACGAAAGCGAGGAAAAACATCCCGGTGCTGGAGACCGGGACGCGCCAGTTGAAGGCCAAACCGGATTCGCGGTCCTTGCGTTGGAGGCTGGAGCGGCTGCGGAACATCAGTTTTCCACGGCGGGTTTGCCGAGAAGATAGACCCGGAAGCCCGCCCCGAGGACGAGCTCCACCACGCGTCTTTCCTCGCCGGCCGAGACCCCTGCGTCCGAGCGCACGTAGGCCACGGGGATGGTTGCGGACTTGGCCCGGATGCCTTCGAGGCGTTCGGCCAGTTCCACCTCCTCCATCCTTTCCCGGCCAAGCCAGAGGACGGGTGGTTGGCCCTCGGTCACGGTCACCACGGTGGCATCCGCGCTGCGCGCCAACTGGAATCGGGAAACCGGCAGCTCAACTTGCACGCCTGCCTGATTCAGAAATGCGGGGCCCAGCAGCAATGCCACCAGCAGCAGCGCGAAAAGGTCGAGGATGGGAACCACGTGGAGGAAACCCACCCGCTCGGGCAAGGTCGATTCCAGTTTCATGAGTTCCGGCTGCGCCGCTCGCGGCTTTCGATTTCATCGCGGATCGAAACGATGCCAGTCTCGGCGCGGGCATCGCAGATGATGTTCACCATTTCGATTCCCGTGCGCTCGATGCGGTGGAAAAGTCGTTTCGCCCGGCCGAGGAAATAGAGGTAGAAGACGTAGGCGGGGATGGCGACGACGAGGCCGAAAGCGGTGGTGACGAGGGCCTGGAAAACTCCCTGGGCAAGCTCGGTGGCGGGCACGGCCTGATCGCCGGCGCCGAGTTCCTGGAACATTTCCGTGAGGCCCAGCACCGTGCCGAGCATGCCGGTGAGCGGGGCGATCAGGGCGACGGCGAGAATGGCCCGCAGGTTTTTTTCGATCCGTGGAACTTCGAGTTGCCCGGCTTCCTGGGCGACGTCCCGCAGGTCCGAGCGGCTGAGATCATGCCGCAGCAGCACCGCATGGGCGACCCGCGCCACGGGTCCGGGGGCACGGGCGGCTTCGTGCAGGGCTTCCGCGTAGGCCTTGCGGCGGGCATGGGCGGACAGCCCGACGAGGAGGTCGCCCACATTGATCCGGGCGCGGTGGAAGAAAAACATCCGCTCCACCACGAAAACCGCCCCGAAAAACGCCAGTCCGAGCTGCAGGAGGATGATCGGACCTCCGCTTTCCAGCAGGCCGGGGGCATCGAGGATATCGGTGGGCATGGGAAAAGACTAGATCACGGACGAGCGGCTGACCAGCCCGGTCCGCGCGGGTTCCGGGAATTATTGCCAAAGGTAGGAGCGACGGCTGGCGATTTCACGGCCGCCGCGGGTCAGAGTGCACCTCCAGGCCAGCACCCGGCCGCCCTTGAGGTAATCCTGGCCGATGATCCGGAACTCGGCCCGGCCGGAAGTTTCGCTGGGCCCGAAATCCGCCTGTTGGACCTTCACTTTGCTGCCCGTGCCGCCCTGCTGGTATTCGAATTTCACCTTCACCGGCTCACCAACCTGATCGTCATTCCACTCGATCACATAATAATGTCCGAGCCGCTGCTCCTGCTCGCGGATGCCGATCGCGCCGTGAAGGAGCCTTTGTTGCTCGCCGCGGACCATCGGGGCGTCATCGATGTCCTCCAACTGGATCGATCTCAAGTGGGTGGGTCTCACCTCCAGCACCGGCGGAGTTCCGCAGGACACCAGCCATCCCGTCCCCAGCAAGCAGCAAAACCAACGTTTCATCTGCGCCATTCAAGCCGTCCCTCGGGAAATGCCAACCCGGAAAGCTGTCGGATGCGTCCTGCGGTGAGGAAATCGATCGACTTCACCACGGCAGCACGGTTTCCCAGACGCTGGCGCGGGCGCAGCGGAGGATTTCCTCCTCATCGTCGGCCCGGCGGAAGCGGACCTCCTTGCGAAGCTCCGTCCATCCGCGTTTCACCGCTTCCAGTTCCACGCCGATTCCCGCCACGCGGACCACCACGTGTCCGGCGATGGCGAGCGCGCCGATGGCCAGAACCCAGGAGAAAGGCGCCCACTTGCTCACCAGGGAAAAAACCGCCACCAGGGCCACGAGGGCGGGCAGCACGCGCAGGTTCCACCAGCCGAGGCGACGCCGTTTGGCCATCGCCACCCCGTCCTTTTCCAGCAGAACCAGCCCGGCTTCCCGCAGGGCGGAGCCGAGGGCGGCGGCATCGCGAAGCTCCGCCTTGCGTCCGCCGGGGAGGCCGAGCGTGGCATTCATTTCCCCCACACTGAGGCCGCAACTCCTCCGCCGTCCCTCCTCTGCCACACGGCCCCAGAACCACCATCGGGCCCCGATGGCGGCCGCCCAAACCAAGACAGCGAGGATGATCAGAACGCTAGGCACGCCCCCAATCCCGCGCCTTCCGCGCCCGGCGTCAAATCGAAACCAATCCCGAATGCCCTTGCCAAGCGCGCCCCGCCGCGTCTAGTGCGTCCCCACCTCGCCATGGGCAAAACTCTCATCATCGCCGAAAAACCGTCCGTCATGACCGACCTCTCGAAGGCGCTCGCCAAGGTCTTCGGCAAGTTCGAAAAAGAGGGACAAGGGCGTGACACCTGGTTTGAAAACGACAAGGCGTTGATCACTTCCGCCGTCGGCCACCTCGTCGAACTCCGCATGCCCACCGGCCCGAATGGCAAGAAACTGCCATGGAATTTCGAAGTCCTCCCGGCCATTCCCGAGAGCTTTGAGCTGGATCCCATCGAACAATCCGCCTCCCGCCTGCGGCAGGTCATCAAGCTGGCCAAACGCAAGGACATCGATCTCATCGTCAACGCCTGCGACGCCGGCCGCGAGGGCGAACTGATTTTCCGCTACATCATGGACATCGGCGGAATCCAGAAACCCGTGAAAAGGCTCTGGATGCAGTCGATGACCCCGCAGGCCATCCTCGATGCCTGGCAGAAGTTGCGGACCGATGAGGAAATGCAGCCCTTGGCGGATGCCGCCCGCTGCCGCTCCGAGTCTGACTGGCTCGTCGGCCTCAATGCCACCCGCGCCCTGACCTGTTTCCGCTCCCGCCACGGGGGCTTCAATATCACCTCCGCCGGGCGGGTGCAGACGCCCACGCTGGCCATCCTCGCCAAGCGCGAAGCGGAGATCGATGCCTTCAAGCCCGAAGCCTACCACGAAGTTCACGGGACCTTCGGCGTCGCGGCGGGGGACTACCTCGGGAAATGGATCGATGAAACCTGGTCGAAAGACCCCGCCCGGCCGCATTCCCGTGCCGAGCGGATCTGGGATCGATCCCTGGCCGAAGCCATCAAGGCCCGCTGCGATGGGCAAGCGGCGAAAATCGAGGAAACCAAGAAGCCTGCCACGCAGATCGCCCCGCAGCTTTACGATCTCACCACGCTTCAGCGCGAAGCGCCCTTTTCCGCCAAGGGCACCCTGTCCCTGGCGCAGGCGCTGTATGAGAAGCACAAGATGATCACCTATCCGCGGACCGATTCACGCTATCTTCCCGAGGACTACCTCGCCACGGTCCGCAGCACGCTGGGGGAAATCGCTTCGTCGGATCTCCCGGTGGCTTCCTTCGCCCGCAAGGTGCTCGATGAAAAGGACGGCGCGAAACTCGCCAAGACCCGCCGGGTGTTCGATTCCTCCAAGGTTTCCGACCACTTTGCCATCATTCCCACCGGCCGCGTGGTAAAACTCAGCGATGCCGAGGAAAAGCTCTACGACATGATCGTCCGTCGATTCGTGGCGGTGTTTTTCCCCTCTGCCGAGTTCGAGCAGACCACCCGCCTCACCCGCATCAAGTCCGCGTCCGCGCTGGATACCTTCAAGACCGAGGGCCGGGTGCTCGTGAATCCCGGCTGGCTCGCTGTTTACGGCCGGAAGCCGGGTGTCGCCTCCGGCAAAGACGATCTCACCGCGGTGAATCCCGGCGAAAGCGCCGAAACCCGCGAGATCGAGATCATCGACGAACAAACCAAGCCCCCGGCACGCTACACCGAGTCGACCCTGCTTTCCGCCATGGAAGGCGCCGGGAAACTCGTCGATGATGAAGCGCTGGCCGAGGCCATGTCCGAGCGTGGTCTGGGCACCCCGGCGACCCGCGCGGCCATCATCGAGGCGTTGATCCGCCAGAAATACATCGCCCGCGATGGTGATGGCGGCCGTTCGCCCCTCCACGTCACGCCCACGGGCATGAAACTCATCGATCTCGTCACCGAGATGGACATCGCCGGCCTCGCCTCGCCCCAGCTTACCGGAGATTGGGAATACAAGCTCCGGCAGATGGAGCAGGGGCATCTCGACCGCGATACCTTCATGGCCGAGATCAAGCGCTACACCACCGAGATCGTGCACAAGGCCAAGGGCCTGGCCACCGAGATCAAGGGGCGCAATTTCCCGGACCTCGACTGCGTCTGCCCGGCCTGCGGTGCTTCCGGCCTGCGGCAGACCGATGCCACCTACGAATGCCGCGAGCCCGGCTGCAAATTCCAGGCGAAGAAACACATCGCCGGGCGCACCCTCACTGCCGAGGAGGCGAAGACCCTCTTCACCCAGCGCTTCATTGGCCCGCTTCAGGGTTTCAAATCAAAGTTCAACCAACCCTTCGAAGCCGGGCTGGAGCTGACCGATAAATTCAAGGTCAACTTCGTCTTCGATGAATCGGAGAAGGAAACCGCGGCGGACCTGACCGACGACCAACTGATCGGCACCTTTCCGCTCACCGATGGCCGTCGCGTGAAAGTGTATGAGACCGACAAGGCCTGGTTCATCCCCGAACTGAAGACCAAGAAAGATCCCGACGGCATCCGCATCGGCCGCAGCATCCTGCAGCAGGAAATCCCGCGCGATGAATTCATCCGCATGCTCGCCGAGGGGAAAACCGCCGTGATCCGGGGCTTCGTCTCGAACCGTACCAAGCGTGCTTTCGACGCATTCCTCACTTTTGAGCCGGAAACAGGCAAGGTTGGCTTCGATTTCCCCCCGCGTCCGGCCAAAAAGGCGGCTGCGAAAAAGGGAAAATCCTGAAAAACTTGGCGGGAAAATCCTTTGGGAAAGCTTAACTTTTGTGAAATGGTTGCGTTTTCTCAAAGAATTTCAACAATTTCATTGATTCGGTTCGACCATCCAAAGTATCTTTCGGCCGTCGCCCGAATACGGGTTTTCCCTCAAGCTCTCTAGCAGATCTTGAGGGGAGAAAAACGACACGGTTTTCCCCCCAAACGTGTGTGTGTGTGTGCCGTCCGGCAGGTCGTCCCCCGATCCGTCGGGCGGCTTCCTTCTTTTTCGGGGGTGGTGTTGAACGCCCTTCTCGCCTGCGCTTCTGGGTCAGGCTTCTTCCTCGATGACGATCTTCGGGAACACCGGCTTGGGTTTTCCGGTTTCGTGGCCATCGCCGATGAGACCCCAGTAAAGCTCGCCGAGCTTGAGTTGCAGCAGGTCCTCCCGGCGCAACTGATGCGCCAGTCGGGTGGCGGGCTCCGGCAGGATGGGGGAGAGCAGAACGGTTAGATGGGCAAGGCTTTCCACCAGATGGGCCAGCACCCTTTCGAGGTCTGCCTTCTTCGCTTCGTCCTTGGCCAGTTCCCAGGGCTTGTTCTGCTCGGTGTAGGCGTTGCAATGGGTGACATGGGCATTGATCGCCTTGAGCGCCGCCGCCGTGTCCCAGGCATCCATGGCGCTGCGGTAGGCGGCGGTGGAGCTTTCCAGGGATTCCCGCAAGGCCAGTTCGGCTGACGTGGCTTCATGGGAAGTACGACAAATGCCGTAGCAGAACCTCGCCGTCATGTTCAGCGCACGATTGCAGAGGTTGCCGAGTTCATTGGCGAGCTCCTGGTTGTAGAGCATCACCAGACGTTCGGGATCGAAGTCCGAGTCGCGGCCGGTGACGATGTCACGCACCAGATAATAGCGCACGGCATCCACGCCGAAGCGGTCGGCCAGTTGATCGGGATCCACCACGTTGCCGAGCGATTTCGACATCTTTTCGCCCTTGATGTTCCACCAGCCGTGGACGAGCAGGCGCGGCATCTGGGAGTCGGGGAAACCCATGGCATGCAGCATGCACAGCCAGTAGATCCCGTGGGCGGGGACGAGGATGTCCTTGCCGATGATGTGAAGTGGCGTGGGCGAGCCGTCCGCTGGCCAGAGCTTGCCGAAATCCGGGAGCCCGGCGGAATCGGCCGCGAGGTAGCCGGCGAAGGAGGCGTAGTTGATCAAGGCATCGAACCACACGTAGGTGACGAAGCCGGTATCGAAGGGGATCTCGATCCCCCAACGCAGGCGCTCCTTGGGGCGGGAAATGCAGAGGTCCTGATCGCCGGAGCGTTCCAGGGCTCCGAGCAATTCGTTGCGGCGGAAAGAGGGGATCACGCTGTCCTCCTGCTGTGTGATGAAATCCTTGAGCCACGCGCTGTGGGCGGAGAGGCGGAAATACCAGTTCTCTTCCTCGATCTCCACGACCTCACCCCATTCGGGACCGAAGTTCCCGGATTCGTCGCGATCCCGATCGGTGAGGAACTGTTCCTGCCGCACCGAGTAGTGGCCCTGGTAACCCTTCTTGTAGAGTTCGCCCTTGTCCTTGAGATCGCTCAGAATCCGCTGCACGCAGGCCTTGTGGCGGTCGTCGGTGGTTTCCGCCCAGCCGTCGTAATCCACCCCGAGTTTTTTCCAGAGATTCAGGAAGAGCCGGGTTTTCTTTTTGGCAAAAGTCGCCGGGTGGATGCCTTCTTTTTCCGCCGTCTGCTGGACCTTCTGGCCATGCTGGTCCACTCCCGTGAGGAAATAGCACTCATGGCCGCAGAGCCGCTGGTAGCGGGCAAGGACATCTGCCAGGACCTTCTCGTAAGCATGGCCGATGTGAGGCGCGCCGTTGGTGTAGTCGATGGCAGTGGTGATGAGCATGGCGAAAGAGGGGAAAGGGTCGGTGCATCTTGCTGGCGGAGCCTATCCGCCCGTCAACGGCGCTGGCCCTAATCCACTCGGACCTCATAGGCAAGCCTCCTGCCGAGGTCCAGACCTCCTTTCTCCCGCTTCTCTGGGAGGATCCGCCAAAGCAGAGGTCTTTGGGTGCTTGGTTGCGGGGCAGAGATGTTTCCGGGGTTGTCGCCGGGACGGAGGCGGGTAGGGTGGGGCATGCGGTATTGGTTGATCAAGTCGGAGCCTGATGTCTTCGGGATCGAGGATCTGGAAAGGGTGGGCAGGGAACCTTGGAATGGGGTCAGAAACTATCAGGCCCGGAACTACATGAGAGATCAGATGGAGCCAGGCGATCTGGCGCTTTTTTACCATTCGAACGCAAAGCCTTCCGGAGTGGTCGGAATCGCCAGAGTGGCCGGTCCGCCCTACCCGGATTCGACCCAGTTCGATCCGCAGTCGGAATACTTCGATCCCAAATCGACCGCAGAAAACCCACGCTGGATG
>JALOTY010000001.1 GCA_025457665.1 Akkermansiaceae bacterium
GGCCAGGCGCAGAGCGCGAGGATGATGAAGGTGCGCGAAAGAACGGTGGGGCCATCGGACATGGGCGTGGGACTCGGATCCGGCCCGCTGGCGGCCCTCTCCGTTTTCCTGAGGACCATGCATGACCTACGCGGGAAGAAAAGCGGGTTTTGGGGAGGGAAGGGAAAGATAGAGATGGCTCATCAGACTGAGTCAGGAGGAGGAGTCATCGTTTGCGATCGCAGGGACCTCGGGCAGCAATGCGCCCAAACGGTTTTTCCGCTTTCGGGTGAACGAGTGATCGACGGATGGGGGAATACGAACCCCAAAGCTTCCGCTGAATCCGCCCAAGTGGGTTTTCGGGACTTGGCCTGGCGCGCAGGTCTCCTGTCGACGCAGAGTTGGACAGCCAAGGTTTCCCGATGGGGCGGATTAAGGGGTTTTACGATGCGCTTGCCCTATGTTTCATCCCTGTTGGCATGAGGAGTCGCCCCAGCAGAGGGAAAAATGCAAGTTTTTGGTCGAATCGTGCAAGCGTCATCAAGTGACGAGGGGGTGGCGAATTTCGCAAGGTAGGGACCTTGGCACTCAATCCGATCCGGCGCCCATCCGTGGTCGGCAAGCTCTCCTCATCCGAGTGCTGCCAAGTGGTGGACCTGGCTCGTCGAGCCGATCCGTAGACCGAACTCCCAAACCCATGAAACCCCGATCCATCCGCCATCTTCTTCTGACCTCGGCCCTTGTGGCCGGTTTTGCATGTCCCCATGCCCAAGGCCAGAGTCTGTCCTGGGACAGCAACGACGATTTGGAGGGTGCGGGTGACACGCCCTCGGGGACCTGGGGGATCGATCCCTTTTGGAACACGACAGGCACGGGAGACGGCACCGTTCCGACCAATGCCGTCACAACTCTGAGCAACGACCTTTTCTTCTCTGCGGGGACCGATGCGGTCAATCCCTACACGGTCACGGTCAACGGCACGCAGAACGCCAGGAGCATCGCCTTCCAGGATGGGGCTCCGACCTTGAGCGGCGGCTCCATCCATCTTGCCCCCGGGGGTGGTCTAACTGTCAATAGCACGGCGGATGTGGCCGGGGCGGTCGTTACTTCGGATTTGACCATTTCGGGCCGGACGACTTTTGCCATCGGAGCAGGTCCGCCGCTGAGAACGCTTGATTTGGATGGAGGCACTTTCACGCGAAGCCCGGGTGCGGTTCTGTTGGTGACGAGTGGCGGGATTCTCAAGTCCACGATGACGAATCTCAGCTCGAACACCCATGGGATCATCGCTCCGTGGGTGACGATCAATACCGGTGCATCGACGCAGTATGCCACCTTCAGCGGATCCGATGTTCTGGCCCTCACCGGCACCTCGGTCGCGACGGCGGCGGGCGTGACCGACCTCACTGGAACCTTCAACTATGATGTCGCTGCGGGTGGGACCTTGGGGGCCAATGCTTCGGTCAACACGCTTCGCTACACGGGAGCGGCGGCAAGCATCACCCCCAGCGGCAATTTCACTCTGAACGGTCTGCTCAATGTTTCGAGCGGTGCGCTGAGCGTGGGAGGAAGTGTCACGATCGGTTCCAGTTCCGAGTTGGTGATCAACAATCCCAACCTCGGGGGCGTGGTGATTTCAGGATCGATTTCCAACAACGGCAGCAACGCCTCATCTTTGACCAAGACCGGTTCGGGTCCTCTGACTCTCTCGGCCACCAATTCCTACACTGGCAACACTTTCGTGGTCGGCTCCTCGGGTGGCATCATTGCTGCGGCCAATGGTGCTTTGGGAAGCGCTGCGGGAACGACGACGGTCTATCCCTTTGGCTCGGGTGGAAACTCCTTGGGATTTTCCGGTGGCATCAACTACAGCACGCAGGAAACCGTCTTTGGCTCCGGACCGGGAAGCAATACCGCTCTTGCCGGGAGCTTCCCTGCGGTTCAGCGGGGTTTCGTCCAGAGTGTCAGTGGCAACAACACCTTCGCGGGTGCCATCCGGATCATGGCGGGAGGAAACTCGCGGATCGGCACTCAGGACGGAGCGTCCCTCACGCTTTCCGGGCCGATCACCATGGCGGACGGAGTTTCCGGTGTGACGGTGGTTTTCCGTGCCGGCAACACCGCCGGGGATTTCATCACACTGAGCAACAGCGGGAATGCCTGGGACGGGGAAACGAGGATCTTCAGTGGCAACGCAAACACCGGAGCGGGAGTGAGACTGGGAATCAACGATGCCTTGCCCAAGGCGATCCCCGTGGGTCCGCTGGCTTCCGCCGCTTCGGGAACGACCCTCGATCTCGCGGGTTTCCATCAGGAGGTGAACGGGCTGGTGGGCAATGACGGTTCCACCACGCTCAAGATCGTCAACAACACCGCGGCAACGACCTCCGTTCTCACGCTCAACACCACGGTGGACCGCGTTTTCAATGCCGGGGGCCTGATCCTCAGCAGCGCCGGAGCCATCCAGGTGGTGAAGACCGGCACGGCCAATCAATCCCTGAGCGGTGCCCATACCTACACGGGTGGCACCTGGATCAAAAACGGCAGCATCACCATCAGTGGTGGCAACGATCGCCTGCCCATCGCAGGAAGCGTGACCCTCGGAGACAGTTCCACCACGGGCAAGCTGGCCTTGGGAGTCTCCGGGTTTCCCCGCAATCAGACTCTTGCCGGCCTAACAACTTCCGGTGCCGGTGGTCAGGTGGTCGGTGCGGATGCCAACACCGATTCCGTCCTCACTCTCAATATCGCCACCTCGAACACATTTGATGGCGTGCTGGGCGGCGCAGGGACGAATGAAAACGAACTGGCGCTGATCAAGGAAGGCACCGGCATTCTCACCCTCACGGGCGACCATACTTACAGTGGCAACACGACGGTGAACAACGGCACGCTTGCCTTGGCCGATGATGCCAGTCTCCGCTTTGTGCTTGGTTCCCTTTCCGGCGTGAACAATGCGCTGAGCGGTGCGGGCAGCGTCACATTGAACGGGGACTTCGTGATCGATACCACGGCGGCCGATGCCTTGGAAAGCGGCTCATGGACTCTTGAGGATGTCCCCAGTCTATCGGGTGCCTATGGGGCGACCTTCACCGTTGTGGGTTTCACCGATGCCGGCGGCAACAAGTGGACCAAGGCGAATGGTCCGGCGAAACAATACGTCTTTGATGAAACTACGGGGATTCTCACCCTGGGTCCCGGTGGTGGGTTCTCCTCTTGGCAATCCGCAAACTCCACGGCGGGCGGGCTCGATGATGATCATGACGGTGATGGCATCGCCAACGGTCTGGAGTGGTTCCTCGGCGGCAACAACAACACCACCGGTTTCACCACTCCTCTGCCCGGAGTGGTGGGCAACAGCGTGACCTGGGTGCGGCATCCGGATTATCCGGGAACTTATGGCACGAACTTCGTGGTGGAAACCTCCAGCACACTGACGAACCCCTGGACACCGGTGCCTCAGGGTGTGGGTGCCGGCTTTGTGGAAATCAGTGGAAACAACCTCATCTTCACCTTCCCCGCAGGCGCGAAAAACTTCGCCCGGATGAAAGTGACCGGACCATGAATGAAATCCGATTCATCGAATCCTCTATCCCGATCCCCATCTCCTCCAAACTGACATAATCATGAAAAACCGTATCCGACCTCTCCTTGCGGGAGTGACATCGATCGCCCTCCTCAGCGTCTCTGCCGAGGCGACTGTGGTCTTCACCGATACCTTCGCCTCTGGAACCGGCTCCTGGTTCTCGGGCGGGAGTGCCGGCACGCTGCAGAACAGCTCCGGACAGCTCGATTGGAGCACCCCGGCGAACAACGACACGGGCAGCATCGGTCGATCCTTCAGCTCCCAGACCGTGGGTGTGGGGCAAACGATCCGACTGACCATGGACTACACCCAGAACGCAGCGACCACGGGTGACCTGATCCGTGTTGGCTTCTATGATGCAGCGAATTCGATCACGGCCAACGAGTGGTCCACTAGTGGATCGACCATCGCGGCCTTCAGCGGTTACTATGGCTTCATCCGCGACGCTGGCACCACCAGCCAGCTTCGCCGGGAAAGTGCGACGGATTCCACCACGGCCACTTCCGGGCCCACAGTCCAAACCACGGTCAACGCGTTGAGCAATCTAACAGGAACCGCGGTCAATTTCAACATTGTGCAAGGAACGGCTTACAAGATCATCTTTGAAGTCACTCGCACATCCTCGACCCTTGTGAGCGTGAATTACCGACTCACCAGCCTGGATGGACTGTCGACCCACCAAAACATCAACGGTGATACCACTGCGTTGCTGGTGGACAGCTTCGACACGGTGGTGATTCGTGCGAACGGCCCCATCCTGCTCGACAACATCGAAGTATCGGTCGTTCCCGAACCCGCCATCGCCCTGCTCGGTGGCTTGGGCTTGTTGGGATTGCTCCGTCGCCGTCGATGATATCGAACGGCTGAGATGCCTTTTCACTCGGCGTTGGGGAAGAAGTCCCCAGCGCCGAATTCGTTTTTAGCCATTTCTGGATTCATGAGCGATGGAAAAGGCATCAGCGCAAGGGGATAGCTTATGAGATCAAGCCCGAGATCATTGGCGGCGTGAGGAATGGGGAAGTATGGTGAGGAAGTGAGCGGTGAGCGGTGAGCGGTGAGCGGTGAGCGGTGAGCGGTGAGCGGTGAGCAGTGAGCAGTGAGCAGTGAGCGGTGAGCGGTGAGCAGTGAGCGGTGAGCGGTGAGCAGTGAGCGGTGAGCGGTGAGCGGTGAGCGGTGAGCGGTGAGCGGTGAGCGGTGAGCGGTGAGCGGTGAGCAGTGAGCAGTGAGCAGTGAGCAGTGAGCAGTGAGCAGTGAGCAGTGAGCAGTGAGCAGTGAGCAGTGAGCAGTGAGCAGTGAGCAGTGAGCAGTCCGGCGGCGCAGTTAGAACATAGGCGAGGCGCGCCGAGGTGGGATGCAATGCGGAATTGGAGGGTCACGCGGATGGCATTCCAAGGGGTTTTTGTCCGGCAGTCCCTTGGCGCGATCAAGTTGGTGGGTGGAAAAGGGTACGGTCGGTCACTCGCGAGGAGACCAATGGATGGTAAGGCGATGACTCATATCGCCCGCGCTAAATCGCACATCTAAGATATGCAATAGGGTGCGTTTGCGAGTGATTGTCTGGAACGTGATGGTCTTGGAACCGGTCCGTCTTGCTCCTTGCAGCTTCATGGCTGGCTCCTTGGCTGGCTCCATGGCTGGCTCCATGGCTGGCTCCATGGCTGGCTCCATGGCTGGCTCCATGGCTGGCTCCATGGCTGGCTCCATGGCTGGCTCCATGGCCGTCGGGCCGGGGATGCTGGCTCAGGGAAGGGGAAACGGGGCAACGTTGAGACCGAGGTCCGTGGCTGCGGGTGGGAGGGCGAGGATGCGCGATGCGGAGTCCCAGACGAAAGATTCGACGTGATGGGTTTGAGTGGCGGCTCGACGCCTCGGGCGATAGCGGAAGGGGCTTACTCGAAGAATTTCTTCAAGGCGCGTTGTTCTTCGGGGTCGAGGGATTCGCGCCAGACGCGGTCGCCGCCGGTGCCGGCGTTGCCGACGGAGCCGCCATCGCCATCGGAGGTGGCGCTTTCATCGATCTGGTGTTCGCCATCCTGAAGTTGGAGGAGATCGCCGGGAAGCGAGCGGGAGAGGTCTTTGGCTTCGAGCGATTCGAGATCGCCGGTTTCGAGTTTCTCTTTTTCGTCGCCGAGCACGCCACCGACGTGGCCGGGGCCGCGATTCACGCCGCCCTTGCCACCGCCTTCGCCGTCTTGTCCGGGACCATCACCCTGCCCTTGGCCCTGGCCTTCGCCTTCACCATCCATGAGTTCGTCCATCCATTCCTCGCCCTGGCCGCCCCCTTGGCCTCCGCCCTGACAGTCCTTGCAGGCCTGCCCGGCTTGCTGGAGGTTTTCACGGAGCTGTTCCATTTGCTCGGGGGTGAGTTGTCCGAGTTGATTCGGGTCGAGCTGTTGGAGTTGTTCGAGGAGTTCCGGGTTCGGTTTCAGGGCGCCATTCTGGAGACCCTGCAGGGCTTGGTCGAATTGCTGGAGGAGTTGTTCCTTGCGTTCTTGCGGGAGCTGGCCGGCATTGCGTTGCAGCGAGCCGAGAGCCTGATCGGCGCGACCGAGTTCGCGTTCGAGTCGCTGAAGTTCGGCTTCGTGCTGCTTCTTGAGCGAATCGGTGGCTTCGAGTGAGGAGTGGCTGAACCATTCCTCTTCCTCCTTGGCGCGCAGTTCTTCGAGTTTCTTGCGCATCTCTTCGAGATACTGCTCATCGACAACTTTGTCCTGATCGAGACGTTCGAGGTCGGCCTCGATTTGCTGCCAGGCGAGAGGCTCTTCCGGTCCGGAATCGGTGGGATCGGGATCGGCGGCGACGGGGATGAAAAGCCCGGCAAGCAGCAGGGCCAGGGCGGCGAGCGGCGGGGTTGCGACGCGTTGCCAGTTCCAGCGGATGCCGGCATCGATGTGAGGGGGGACTGCCGGCCATGGGGCGATGCCGGCGCGGGCGGTGGAAAGGGCGTTGCGGAGGCGCATGGAGTCCTCGATGCGGACCATGGCTTTTTCCTCGTTTTCAAAGCGGCGGCGGGCGATGAGCCAGGCGATGAGTCCGACGAGGAGGGGCAGGGCGGCGGTGCCGGCGATGAGTTGCCAGGCGGGTGTGTCGGGCCATTGACGGCGGATGAGAAGCAGAGCGGCGGCGGCGGCGATGGAGGCGATCACCAAGGGCCCGGCGAGAGACTGGAGCCACCAGCCGAAGTTGATGGTGAGGGCCACGCGACGGGCGATCCGCTGCCAGGCGCTTTGTTTGGGACGCTCCTTATCCATGGGCGCGAGCATAACCCGGGAAGGGCGGGAGGCGATGTGAAAATTTCGTGAATCCGAGGCCGCCGTTCAGAGGAGCGAAGCGGCGGCGGAATCGAGATAAAAGGTCGCGTCGGGATGCTCCTGGAGGAAAGAGGCGCTGACCTGATCGGTCACCGGGCCCTCGATGGCTTCGCGGACGATGGCGGCCTTGTTTTCACCGAAGGCGAGCAGGGCGATGCGGCGGGCGGCGAGGATGGTGCCGCAGCCCATGGTGATCGCGGTCGTGGGCACCTGGTCGATGCCTCCGAAGGCCGGTGCGGCGTCTTGACGGGTGATGGGATCGAGGTGGATTTCCCGCGTGCGGCTGTCGCGTGGCGAACCGGGTTCGTTGAAACCGATGTGGCCGGTGCGACCGATCCCGAGGAGCTGGAAATCGATGCCCCCGGCGGCTTCGATGGCCTTTTCATACTCCGCGCAATGGGCGGGAACGTGATCGACGATGCCAAGCGGGAGATGGATGTTTTCGGCCGGGACATCGATGTGATCGAAGAGCTGGCGGTGCATGAAGCTCCAGTAGCTTTCCGGGTGGCTGCGCGGCGAGATTGAAGGTCACCACCCGGGCAAAGGACACGCCCTCCTCACGGTGGCGGCGGATGAGTTCCTGATAGAAGGGGATGGGCGTGCTGCCCGTGGCCAGACCCAGCACCGCCTGTCGGCCGCTGGCATTGATTTCACCGATCAGCCCGCAGACTTCGGCTGCCAGACGGGCGCAGGCGGCGGATTTCTCGGGGAAAATGGCGATCCTTGGTGTCGTGGTCACGCTCCCGGAAATGCAAGCCCATCGCGGGAAAGTCAAAGTGAAACTGTCCTTGGAAGCGGTAAAAACCGCCAAATAAGTGAGGAAATCGGATCTTCGTGTGCCTTTCTGTTTTCGATGCTTGGCAAGAAGGCGGTGGAACCCTTGGAATCCCGGCCCGACACCACCACCGTGAAAGCCTACGAAATTTACACCGCTGTTGATCCCGCTGTTGTGCACTCGATGCTCGACTGGTTCCGTGCCCATGACCGGAATGTCTACAAGTCGGCCGTGGCGACGCTGGCCCAGGCGAGGAAACTCCGCGCGGTGTTCGTGCAGAAAAAGTCGCTCCAGGACCAGTATGCGTGGATCCTCAAGACGCTGCAGATGAAAGCCTGCGACACCATCGGCGAGCACCTCGTGCAGGCATGGCTGATGGCCGGACACCAGGAAATGCTGGCGGCGTTCTGCGACAAGGTGGGAATCGAACACGATGGCAAGGGCTCGGTCACCGGGGAGCTTCCGGAGGAGATCGATGCCGCCAAACTCGACGCCGCTGTGGATGAGCTGTTAGGTCGATTTGATCCCAAGGTGGTGACCCTCTACCTGCGGGTCTTCAACCTCCAGAAGTTCGGCGGTTGGCCGACCTTGGACGCCAAGCTCGAAAGTGACGAGCGCTTGAAACTCGCCTAATCGGCGGAAGCAGACCGCCGGCTGCGGTAGAGTCGGACCGCGCAGGAAAGTCACCGAAATTCTGGACCAGGATGGATGGGATGAATGGGATCTTGAGTGCCCTGCGCGGAGCCTTGGCCTTTTCTTGCCCAGAAGAGGGATACGGAATGCTTGATGAGTTAGAGAACAACGAAAAAGTCGAAAGAGAACAGCCGATGGATTGAGGGTGGGGCGGCGGTTGCGCTGAGATGCGGTTTGATCTTGTAGGTTCCTGTGCTCTTTTCTCTCGAACGAGCAACGCTAGTGAAGTAACCTGAGAGAAGAAATGAACTTTCTTTTTCAGAACGAGCGAGTCCGTGGAATTTTCGGGAGCTTTGTTTGGTCTGCTTTGCTGGCAGTCGGCTGCCTAGCTACGACATCTTGCGAATCGGATCGTCGTGACTTTCATTCTTCGGTTCGCGACATGGAAGAGATCTCGGACGAGATTGAATTGAAGATCCAACAGACACTTCCACAGTCGAGGGAAGTGCAGGTGGAGTATGCGATCTTTGAGAATTCTTGGGCGATCCAGATTTTGGTTCGTGGTCTTCTTCCGGAGGATTTGGACCAATTGCATGAGTTGGTTTCTTCTCACCTCGCAGCCCAGGAGAAAAGGGAATTCTGGGTGCTTTACTTGTCGGATGTTTTGGTGGTTGGAGATCGGATCATCGAGCGGCCTCCAGGCACGATGGAGTTGCTCGCGACGCGCTTTCTCAACAAGGACGGAAAATGGGTGGAAAGTGCTCCCAGAGGAACCTTGATTTCTGACCCTGAGATCCCAGGAAAGTAGAAGGAGGTTAGTCTCGAAAATCGATCGTTAGGAACAACCAACGGATCGAAATCGACAAACAAGCATGTGTTCCGCGCGGAGCCTTTGCTGTTTCGTGCTCCTCGCTCCTCGCTCCTCGCTCCTCGCTACTCAATCCTTCACCAGCGTCATCACGCATTCGAGGTGGCGGGTGTGGGGGAAGAGGTCGAAGGGTTGGACTTTTTCCAGTCGGAAACCGGCGGACTGAAGCAGGGCGAGGTCGCGGACCTGGGTGGCGGGATTGCAGGAGACGTAAACGACACGGGCGGGGCCGAAGGCGATGAGTTGATCGATGAATTCCTGCGAGCAGCCCTTTCGCGGAGGGTCGATGAGCACGGCGGTTTCCGCAGGGGGGAAATCGATGTCGGCAAAGATCGCCTCGGCGGAAGCGGCGAGGAAGGTGGCGTGGGTGATGCCGTTTTGCGCGGCATTGCGGCGTGCCCAGTCGGCGGAGGTTTCGCTGACTTCGACGCCGGCGACTTTCTCGAAATGCGGGGCGAGGGTGAGGGCGAAGAGACCGGAGCCGCAGTAGGCATCGACTAGAAATCTAGTATTTCCCGCAGAAGCCTCGGCAGCGGCGTGGGCGGTGAAGGCGGGAAGGATGAAGGGGTTGTTTTGGAAGAAATCGCCGGCGAGGAAATCGAAGGACAGCGGCCCGACGCGTTCGGTGGCGACGGCGTTCGGGTTGGTTTCCACGCGGCCTTCCGTAGCGCGCAGGAGCAGGGTGGCGCCGCGTTTGTAGGATTTCACCCGGCGGCGGGTGTCTTCGCGGATGGCGGGGAGGGCGGCATTGATTTCCTCCATGGCGATGGGGCATTGCGGGACATCGATCTGCCCGGAGCGGCGGGCATTGGGGAGGAAACCGATGGCATCGATGCGGCCGTTCTGCGGCTTGGCGAAGTGCGGGGTGATCTTCGACCGGTAGTTCCAGATCCGCGGCGAGGGGTGGCAGGGTTCCACCGGGTGGATGATGCCAGCCATGTGTTCTAACAGCTCGGCGACCTGGCGGGTTTTCCAATCGAGCTGGGCCTGATAGGTGAGGTGCTGGTACTGGCAGCCACCGCATTCGCCGAAGAGCGGGCAGGCGGGCGTGGCGCGGTTGGGGGAGGCTTCGAGAACCTCGATGAGATCGGCGCGCGAGTGGTTCTTGTCGTTGCGGAAGATGCGGGCGCGGACTTTTTCCCCGGGGAGGGTGAAGGGCACGAAGACGACCCATTTTTCCGCTTCATTGTCGTCCACGGCGACGCGGGCGATGCCATCGCCGAGGTTGGTGAGCGACTCGATTTCGAGCGTCAATTCCTCGTGATAGGCGAAGGGGTGGGCGTGGAATCTCTTCGGCGGGCGGGGCATGGGAAGGCGGGGAAATCAGGGAAGCTTGAAGTTCGGGCACTGCTCGAGGAATCGGCGGGGATTGCCAAACAGCACCTGATCGACAGCGGCGGCATCGTGCCCGCGGCGTTTCATGGCAAGCCCGCATTTCACGACGGCGAGCGGATCGGAGACTCCCCAATCGCAGGCCGAGTTCAGCCACAGGCGTTCGCGTTCGTGGGTTTCGAGGATATCGATCGCGCGGTCCGGCGTGCATTTGCTTTCCGGATAGAGCGTCATCCCGGCCCAGTAACCGGCATCGAGCACGAGGCTGACGGTGTGTTCTTCGACGTGGTCGATGACGACCTTGCCGCGATCGAGCGCGGGGAAATCGGCGAGGGCATCGAGGATGAGCCGGGTGCCTTTGAGTTTATCCTCGAGGTGGGGCGTGTGGATGAGGATTGGCAGATTTCGCTCTGCGGCGAGCTGGACGTGTTCGCAGAAGATGGCGAGTTCGTTGCGGGTGTTTTTGTTGAGGCCGATTTCGCCGATGCCGAGGACGGTGGGTTTATCGAGAAATTCGGGGAGCAGGGCCATGACTTCGCGGGCGAAAACGGGGTCCTCGGCTTCCTTGGGGTTGATGCACAGCCAGCAGAAATGTGGGATGCCGAACTTCGCCGCGCGCTTCGGTTCGTATTCGGTGAGCTGGCGGTAGTAGTCGTGAAAGCCCTGGGGCGAGGAGCGGTCGAAACCGGCCCAGAAGGCGGGCTCGCAGATCGCCTCGCAGCCGGCCAGGGCGAGTTTCTGGTAGTCGTCGGTGGTCCGACTGACCATGTGGGCGTGGGGTTCGATGTAGCGCACGGGAAAAGAGGGCTTGGGTGGGAAGGGGATTTCAGGCTTGCGGGGCACCGAAGGCACCCTGGATCGTGGCCGCGGGGATCGGGTCGGTGGACGGATCGGAAAGCGCTTCCAGCACGGCCTTGG
This sequence comes from Akkermansiaceae bacterium, assembly GCA_025457665.1. Lineage (GTDB taxonomy): Bacteria > Verrucomicrobiota > Verrucomicrobiia > Verrucomicrobiales > Akkermansiaceae > Haloferula. Next base: position 11,403 of record JALOTY010000001.1, read on the forward strand.
CGCGGCCGGGATTTTCCGAAAGCAGCAGCGGCAGGGCGCGGACGAGGGCATCGAAGCGGAAGTCGGCCTCGCCGGGGTGGCGTTCGATGCGATCGAGGAAAGCGGCGAGATCGATGAGCTTGCAGCGGGCGTCCATGAAATGGAGGTCGAGCAGTTCGCGCTTGGTGGGCATGCGGGGAGTGTGGACCGGATTGGCGGGCTTGCCCAATGAGAAAGCATGTCTTTCCCGGGGCTTCGGTCCCTGAAACCAAGGAGATTCGGCTTGCCAGCGGGCCGATTTCCGATTACGCCCCCGGCGATCAGTCATCCGGCACGCGAACGGAGTGGGTGGAAACCCACTCTTTTTCGTCTCCGGGCATCGCTGATTCAAGCATTCGCAGCCATGACCAACGACATCGTCGCCCTCATCGACTATTACGAAAAGGAAAAAGGCATCGACCGCGACAAGGTCGTGGCCGCGCTGGAGTATGCCTTCATCTCGGCTTACCGCAAGATGGTTCCCGGCGCCGATGCGATCGAGACCCTGCGTGCCGAAGTGAACACCAAGAAGGGCGAAACGAAGATTTTCGCGACCCTGCGCGTGGTGGTGGACGAGGAGTATGCCGACAAGTTCAACGAAGTTCCGCTCAAGCTCGCTTCCCAGCGCAAGGCTGAGGCCCAGCCCGGGGATGAGATGGAATTCAACGTCACACCGAAGGACTTCGGCCGCATCGCCGTGCAGACAGCCAAGCAGACGATGATGCAGCGCCTCCGCCAGGCGGAGAAGGAGATGATTTACGAGGAATTCAAGGACCGCGCCGGTGACATCGTTTCCGGCACGGTGCGTCGATTCGACCGCAACGACGTCCTGGTGGACCTCGGTAAATTCGAAGGCGTCATGCCTTCCCGTGAGCGCGTGCAGACCGAGGAATACAACATCGGCGACCGCATCCGCGCCTACGTGGTGGCGGTGGAAAACGAAGGCCGCGGTCCGGAGATCATCCTTTCCCGCAGCCACCCGAACTTCGTCCGCCGTCTGTTCGAGGCCGAGGTGAATGAAATTTCCGATCACACCGTGGAGATCCGTGGCATCGCCCGCGAGGCCGGATACCGCACGAAGGTGGCCGTCTGGAGCAACGACCCGAAGGTCGATCCCGTCGGTGCCTGCGTGGGCATGAAAGGCGCACGGGTGAAAAACATCGTCCGCGAACTCAACAACGAGAAGGTCGATATCATCCGCTGGAGCGAGGATCCCGAGGAGTTTGTCCGCGAGGCCCTCAAGCCTGCCGTGCTGCGCAGCATCAAGGTGGATCGCGATGCCAAGGTCGTTCACGTCACCGTGGATGAAGAGGACCTGAGCAAAGCCATCGGCCGCCGCGGTCAGAACGCCCGTCTTTCCTCCCGCCTGATGAATTGGGACGTCCAAGTCCGGAAGGATGAGAGCAAAAAAGAGGAATTCGAGGCCAAGGTGGCTGGTGCCGCCCACTCGGTGGCCGAGCAGTTGGGCATCGATGACGATCTCGCCGAGAAGCTTTTCCGCGCAGGCGGCATGAGTGTGGAAATGGTCGTGGACATGCCCGTGGACTACATCGCCCCGATGCTGGAGATTGATGACGAGCGGGCCCGGCAGATCCTGGTGCGTGCCCATGAGGCAGCCGGGCGGCCCTTGCCTGCCGAACTGGGCGGTGAGGCCTGAAGAAATTGAGCGAAAGCAGAACCTGAAGTAGTTTTTTCCAACCGAAGATCGATCCAAGAAGCCACCGAATGCCTGACGATAGCGAGAGTAAGAAACCGAAGCCCAAAGTCCTCGATTTGATCGATGACAAGAAGGCGCCATCACGCCGTGAGCGGCAGCGCCAGGAGGCATCGCAGAAAAAAACCGTCGAGGACGCGAAGAAGGAGGCCTACGATCCGTTCGCAGAGGAGAAGAAGCCGAAGGTCCGCAAGACGGGCCAATCGGGCAAGCCGGTGCTGCCGACGATTTCCAAGCTGCTGGACGAGGAAGACCCGAGCATGGTCAAGATTCCCGCTCCGGCGGCATCTGGCAATGGAACCCCGCCTCCCTCCCCGCCGGCAGCCCCTGCGGCAGCCGCAGACGATGAGCCGGCCGGAAACAGCAAGCTCATCAGCGTCAAGCCGCCGATCATCGTCAGTGAGCTGGCAGCCCTCATGGGCCTGAAGCCTTTCCAGCTTCTTGCCGACCTCATCAAGCTCCAGGTTTTCGTGGCCCCGAACCAGGCGATCGAGCCGGAAGTGGCGGCGAAAGTCTGCGAACAGCATGGTTTCACCTTCGAGCGTGAGAAGCGCGAAAAAGGCGGCGGCGTCCACAAGGTCGAAGAGGTCATCGCCGAGCCGGAGATGCCCGCCGAAGAACCCGAGGACCAGCTCAAGCTCCGCCCGCCCATCATCACGATCATGGGGCACGTCGACCACGGCAAAACCACCCTGCTCGACCGTATCCGCAATTCCCGCATCGCCGCCGGTGAAGCGGGTGGCATCACCCAGCACATCGGTGCCTACAAGATCGAGCACGAAGGCAAGCCGGCGTGGTGCCGACATCACCGACATCGTCGTTCTCGTCGTGGCGGCCAACGATGGTCTCATGCCGCAGACGCTTGAGGCGATCGAACACGCCAAGCGCGCGAAGAAGACAGTCATCGTGGCCATCAACAAATGCGATCTCGAAGCTGCGAACGTCATGCACGTGAAATCGCAGCTTGCTGAGAAAGGCCTGCAAACCACGGACTTTGGTGGCGATACCGAATGCGTTGAAATTTCCGCCCTCACCGGCAAGGGAGTGGACGAACTGCTCGATCTGCTCGCCCTTCAGGCCGAGGTGCTGGAACTCAAGGCCAATCCGAAAGGCCCGGGCCGGGCATCGATCATCGAAGCGAAATTCCAGCAAGGCCGCGGTGCGGTGGCATCCGTCATCGTGGAAACCGGCACGCTGAAGTCGGGCAAGCCCTTCATTTGCGGGCCTTTTGCCGGCAAGGTGAAGGTGCTCATCAACGACCGCGGCGAGACCGTCAAGGAAGCCACTCCCGGCACTCCGGTGGAAGTCATCGGCTTCGAGGAACTGCCACGCGTGGGTGACACGCTGGTGGAAATGGACAGCGAGCGCGCCGCCAAGAAACTGGCCACGGAAAGGCAGGAAGAACTCCGCGCGGATCGACTCAAGATGCCGCAGAAGAGCCGGATGGAAGACATCCTCGCCCACGCCAATGACGGTGGTTCCAAGGCGGTGCTGCGCCTCGTGCTCAAGACGGATGTCCAGGGCTCGGTCGAAGCGATTCGCAATGCGATCCTCGATATCGAATCCGACAAGGTTGACGTCAATTTCCTCGGTGCTGCCGCCGGACCCATCACGGAAGGCGATGTCCAGAGCGCCAGTTCGTCGGATGCCGTTCTCATCGGTTTCAACACCAAGGTCGAAGCCAAAGCCGCACGTCTGGCGAAGTCCGAAGGCGTGCAGATCAAGCTGTATTCGGTCGTTTACGAACTCATCGATCAGGTTCGCGAAGCGATGCTCGGTCTGCTTGAGCCGGAAACCCGCGAGAAAATCATCGGCCATGCCGACGTCCGTCAGGTCTTCAAGGTCCTCAAGGGCAAGGCTGCCGGTTGCTACATCCGCGATGGCAAGGTGCACCGCAAGGCGCACGCCCGCGTCATCCGCGATGGCATCCCGATCTTCGATGGCAAGATGTCCACCTTGCGCCGCTTCACCGAAGAGGTGCAGGAAGTCAAAGTCGGTCTGGAATGCGGTATCCGTCTTGGCGACTTCAACGACTACCTCGAGGGCGACGTCATCGAGTGCTACGATCTCGAGAAGATCGCGCAAACGCTCTGATTCCGGCGTTTTCCTGACTCCGTTTCCCTGCAAACCGCGCCATGTCCCTTCGTCTCACCCGCATCAACGAACTGCTGAAACGCGAGATCGGCACCGTGATCCAGCGGGATTACGAGTGGGACGGCTCGCTGGTCACGGTGAGTGGCGTGGAAGTCACGCAGGACCTCAAGGAGGCGAAAGTCTGGATCAGCGTGATGGCGGGAAACGTGGCCAAGGTCATGGACAAACTCGCCCATGAACGCGGGGCGATCCAGCGCCGGGTGACCAAGCGGGTGGTGCTGAAATCGACCCCCGTGCTTTCCTTCCGTCATGATGGCTCGGCCGTCCGCGGGGTGGAAATCGTCAATCTTCTCGAAGAGGTGGACAAGCTGCCCAAGGCCCCGGAACTGCCGGAAGAAGAGGCTTGAGAGGGGCTTCTGTCCGCGTCGCTTGACCCGCTGCCGTTCAGGCGCTTGGATGGGGGACGATGATGGGTTTAGGTTCCTTTGGATTGGGGTTGATGAGTTTGCCTCTGCTGATCGCCCAGTGGATTGGCCTGCTGGCCATGCGGCGGCGTAGCAAGAAGTCGGCATGGTGGACCATGATGACCGGGACGATGATGTCCACGCTGGGTCTGTTGCTGGGCATTGGCATGATGGTCGCCGCCTGGATGATGTCCGGTGCAAGTGGAGCCGGTAGCTGGATCCTGTCGCTGGTCTTCGCGATCTCCTCTCTCCATGGGCTCGGCACGCTGGTCTTCACTGTAGGATTTGCGATTCACGGAGCCGGTTTGAAACGGGAGGCGGATCGCATGGCCGAACTTGAAATGATCATCGCCGCCCAGAACGAACAACTTGCCCGCCATCAGGGATGAGTGCGGAAAAGGCGATCCTCGGATGGGAAGGCGGTCGGCTTTTGGTCGGCCACGGGCCCTTCACGCCGCAGGCTGCACCGCCGGCGGAAGGTGTTGCATTCTACCGCAATGATTTTGCCCTCGGTGTGACCGAGCCATGGCTGCGGCCGACCTCCTGGGAAATCATCGAGCGCCCCGCGCCATCGGGAGGAAGGCTCGAAGTCGAATGGGAGGTGCTCGATGCCTCACCCTTTGCCGCGGTCTTTCAGGAAATCAGCACCTCGATCCGATGGGGGATTTTCGAGAAAACCGTGCCGGTGGTCGTGGAAAGGGGAACTTTGCGCGGCTTTCATCCCTCCATGTTGTTAGATCGTGCCGCCGCCTCACAACGGCCACTGGTGCCCTATGGATTCAGCAGTGGTGGCAAGGGTTTTGCGGGCATGTCTCCGGAGCGACTTCTTTCGCTGGAAGGCCGGACCCTGCGGACCATGGCGCTTGCCGGGACCGCACGTGCCGAAGAGCGCGAGGTGCTGGCCGTGGATGAAAAGGAAATCCGCGAACATGAATTTGTCGCCCAGGCCCTGGTTTCGAAACTGGGGGATCTCGGTCGACTCGAACGCGGTGCCCGTGCGGTGCTCGACCTCGGGCCCATCGTACATTTTCACACACCCATCGAAGTGCTGTTAGATCGCGATGAACCGGTGGATGCGCTCATCCGCCGGCTGCATCCGACCCCCGCGCTGGGACCTCTGCCGCGGACGGGTGAGACGATGTCACGTCTGCTGACCTGGCGTGAGCGACTCGGGGCACCGCAGGAATTCGGTGCGCCTTTCGGCGCGGTGGTCGATGGTGTGGTGCGCATCATGGTCGCCATCCGCGGAGTATGGTGGGGTGGCGATCAATTGAAACTGCCCGCCGGATGTGGTGTGATCGAGGCGAGCCGACTGGTCAACGAATGGCGCGAACTCCGCCTGAAACGCGAGGCGGTGAAGATGCGTTTCGGAATCTGAAGGAACCCGAGGGTGGTGAGAGGCGAGGAAACCCGAGGGGAACAACGAAAGGAACGAAAAAGGGGGCTTGAGGGGCGGTTTCTGAATCCGATTGGCAAGTCGGCGCGCGCTCTGCTAGTCCGGTGGCGATGAAACAAGAATCCCGCGTGGCCTTGATCGAGCTGCTTTTCCTCGCCCTCTATCTCGACAATCATCTCTCCCTCGCTGAGGACGGCGTGCTTTCGGAGGCGATGGATTCGATCGGTTGGGAATCCGGGCAACCCCGGGAGATCTGCTTCCTCACGGCCTTTTCGAAGGTTCGGGCTCTCGATGGCGATGCCGTCGCCTTGAATGACTTTTTGGAGCAGCGTGCGGAAATCATTGCGGAATCGGGGCATCAATCCATGGCTCTGACCTGGCTGACCAAGGTGCTGGGAGCGGACGGGATCACGCCCGGTGAGGAGAGGTTCCTGAAGAAACTGGAAAAGCGCTGGTTTTCATGAATCGTTCACGGATCCCGGTCATGTCGATGCGTTTGCGGTGGTCCTTCCGGCTCATGCTTGGACTGCTGCTGATGGCGTGGCAGGCATGTGCGCCGGCGAACTCGGCGCAAGAAGGGGACTTCAATGCGCGAGTGCTGGCAGCGGTGAAATCGATGCCCACCGGTGGCGGATACGATGGCAGCGATGCGACCAAGAATCTGCTGCCGAAGGCCTGCAAGGTGGTGGATGGCCAACTGCGTGTGGACGCCGGGGTGGCACGGCCGAGCTTTTGCTCGGGAGCGACCTATCTGGTTCTGTTAGAGGCACTGGACACCGGTTCGGAAGCGCTGTTGCCGGTGAGGGACCACAAGGATGGGCACGGCGTTTTCGGCAGATGGAATGCCAACGGACCCGGCGCGGCGAAGCTGGTCGCGGATCTTGGAGCAGGGGTGAACTTCACCTCATGGCAAAAGGCCCGGCCCGGGGATTTCATGAAGATCTGGTGGACGGAGGCCATCGGCGGGCGCGAAAGGGGACACCTCGTGGTGTATCTCGGTCACGATGCTCGCGAGCTGCGCTTTTGGTCGAGCAATCTTCCGGGCGGATACGGAATGAAATCGGTGCCGATCGAAGATTGTCGCAGAGTGCTCTTCACCCGGATCACAAGGCCGCAGGCTTTTTCCCGAGCATCGACTCTGCCTGCACGTGATCCTTGGCTGGAACGCATGTTGAAGGACGACTTCGCGTGGAACGAAGTCGCCGAAAAATGCCGGGTGCAGTCAGCCGCTCAGGGCCTGTAAGCGGCCGGGAAGGTCAGTTGGCCACGATGTTCACAAGGCGGCCCGGGACGACGATGATCTTCCGAACCGTGAGACCGTTGAGTTGCTCTGCGACCTTGGTGGATGCTTGCGCGGCGGCTTCGATTTCGGTCTGGGGCGCATCTTTGGCCACGGTGATCTTGTCGCGCAGCTTGCCGTTGACTTGAACGACCAATTCGATTTCCGATTCGATCAAGGCATTTTCATCATGCTGCGGCCAAGGCTGGTGGGCGAGCTGGGTCTTATGGCCGATGAGACGGTTGATTTCCTCGCTAAGGTGCGGGGCGAAGGGGTTCAGGACGTGCAACAGCAGGGTGAATTCCTTGATCGGAACAACTTCCGCCGCCGTGAACGCATTCGTGCAGACCATCATCTGCGAGATGGCGGTATTGAAGGACATGCGCGAGATGTCATCAGTGACCTTGCGGATGGTTTCATGCACGACCTTCAACAAGGCTTTGTCGGAGCAGGGGACATCCTGAAGCTTGCGCGAAACGATCCATTCACCGGCCTGGTTTTCCTCCATGGCCACACGCCACACGCGGGCGAGGAAACGGGACACGCCCTCCACGCCCTTCATCTGCCAGGGTTTCACCTCGGTGAGCGGACCCATGAACATTTCATAGAGGCGCAGGGCATCGGCACCGTAATCCCGGACGACTTCGTCGGGGTTGACCACGTTGCCGCGGGACTTGGACATCTTCTGCCCGTCCTCACCAAGGATGAGGCCCTGGTTGACGAGTTTCTGGAAGGGTTCGTTGGTCGAAAGGTGGCCAAGGTCGTGAAGCACCTTGTGCCAGAAGCGGGCATAGAGGAGGTGGAGGACGGCGTGTTCGGTGCCGCCGACATAGAGATCCACCATGCCGGGCTTTTCTCCCGCACCGGACCAGTAGCTTTCGACATCCCGACCGATGAAGCGGTCTGAATTACGAGGATCGCAGTAGCGAAGGTAATACCAGCAGGACCCGGCCCATTGGGGCATGGTGTTGGTTTCGCGTTCGAACTCCTCGGAGTAGGCGATCCATTCCGTGGCTTTGATCAGCGGGCCGCGCGGGTCACCGGTGGGCTTGAAGTCCTCCATTTCCGGCTGCAGCAGGGGCAGTTCGCTTTCCGGGATGGCTTCGTGCGCACCGGTCTCACGGTTCCAAAGCAGCGGGAATGGCTCACCCCAGTAGCGCTGGCGCGAAAAGAGCCAGTCGCGCAGCTTGTATTGGATGCGGCGCTTGCCTTGGCCGTTGGACTCAAGCCAGTCGATCATCTTCGCTTTCGCTTCGGCCGTGGGCAACCCGTCGAGGAAGCCGGAATGGATGGCGATGCCGGGATCGGAGAAGGGGAGCACAGGCGTCCCGCCTGTGGCTTGTTCCGCGATCTGGATGGCATTGGAGGGGACGACGACTTGAGCCTTTTCGGGGTTTTTTCGGATGTATTCACGCACCCGCCAGAGGTGCTGTGGATTGCGGATCAGGCGATCAAAGTATTCTTCTTGCCAGAGATTTCCTTCGCTTCCGAGCACCTTGTTGATTTCCTTGGCAGTGAAGCTTTTCCATGAGTGAAGGATCTTCGAAAGGTCTTCACCCTCATTCAGCCGGACGGCCACATGAACGTGATTCGGCATGACTACGAAAGAATCGAGGTGGTAGCGCGCCCCATCAAAATGACGAAGGGCATCTGCCACGATCTTGGCAATGGCGGGTTGGCGAAGCACACATGAGCCGGCGCCGGCGTCGAGCCATTCATCAATCCTTTCGCTGAAAAGTTGATGGAATTCCTTTTCTTCTTCAGGCGTCAGATCGTCGGGATGATCCGCGAGCCATGCCTTTTTCTGGGCGGTGAGTGCGACAAGTTTTTCTTGGGGCAGGCTATCGGCCAGACGCCAAGTGAGGAAATAGTATCGGCCATCCTGCTGCCAGTGGGGCAGGTTTCTTTCCGCGACCTTCGTTTCAGTGAGACCACTAGGGTCGTAGTAAGGCGAAAGCTTGGATGCCACAGGCGGGACGCCTGTGCTCCCTTTTCCGACGACCGCTTTGATCGGCAAATCGAACTTCTGTGCGAATTCGAAGTCGCGTTCATCGTGGGCGGGGACGGCCATGATGGCGCCGGTGCCGTAGCCCATCATGACGTAATCGGCGATCCAGACGGGGATGCGTTCGTTGTTGACCGGGTTGATGGCATAGGCACCGGTGAAGACGCCGGTCTTGTCCTTGTTAAGGTCGCCGCGCTCCATGTCGGACTTGGCGGCGCAGGTCTTCTGATAGGTGCTGACCACCTCATTTTGCGCTGCGGTGGTGATTTCCGCGACGAGCGGGTGTTCCGGGGCGAGGACCATGTAGGTGGCACCGAAGAGGGTATCCGGCCGAGTGGTGAAGACGGTGATGGTCTGGTCGCCGATGCGGAAATCCACCTCAGCGCCCTCGCTGCGACCAATCCAGTTGCGCTGGAGGAGCTTGATGCCTTCGGGCCAGTCGAGCGGCTCTAGTTCATCGATGAGGCGTTGGGCGTATTTCGTGATTCGCAGCATCCACTGGCGCAGCGGGCGGCGTTCGACGATGTGGCCTTTGGATTTCCACTCTTCGACTTCTTCGTTGGCGAGGACGGTGCCGAGGTCGGGCGACCAGTTCACGGGGGCTTCGTGGATGTAGGCGAGGCGGACGGAATCGATCTGTTCGCGGCTCCACCCTTGGGCGACGAGTTCGGAGACGGGGGCCGCTTTGCCGGTTTCCTCGTTGAAGTAGGAATGGTAGAGTTGGAGGAAGATCCACTGGGTCCAGCGGACATACTCGGGGTCGGTGGTGGCGATTTCGCGATCCCAATCGTAGCCGAAGCCGAGGGATTTGAGCTGGCGCTTGAAGGTCTTGATATTGGCCTCGGTGGTGACGCGCGGATGCTGGCCGGTCTTGATGGCGTACTGTTCGGCGGGCAGGCCGAAGGAGTCCCAGCCCATGGGGTGGAGGACGTTGAAGCCTTGGCGGAGCTTGGTGCGGCCAATGATATCGGTGGCGGTGTAGCCTTCCGGGTGGCCGACGTGGAGGCCCGAGCCGGAGGGGTAGGGGAACATGTCGAGGACGAAGAATTTCGGCTTCGAGGGATCGAAATCCGCGTCACCGGGATTCGGGGTGCGGAAGGTTTTTTCGGCATCCCAGAGGTCCTGCCAGCGGGGTTCGAACTCATCGAAGGGGAAGGGTTTGCGGCGGTCGGACATGGTGGGCGTGACAATCGGATTCGAGGCCGCGGAAATTGGCGGAAGCTGCTGGTTTTGAAAAGCAAAACCCCCGGTTCTTTCCCCTGACCTCGCCAACAGCGAGCTGGAGCAACCGCAACCTGGATCACCCTCCTCGGACAGGCCAGAAAGCGGCGCAGCCTGAGGTGAACGACGAACCATGAGCTTCTGCCAACGCCTTTCGTGGATCAGGCCGAGGTGAACTTGGGTTCGATAGGCGGACATTGGGGAAGTACGCGAGGGCTTTGGTTGAGCGTGCGGGAGCTTCGGTTGAGCGTGCGGGAGCTTCGGTTGAGCGAGCGGGAGTTTCGGTTGAGCGAGCGGGAGTTTCGGTTGAGCGAGCGGGAGTTTTGGTCAAGCAGCCGATGCCTCCGGCAAAGAATCTCGTTCCGTTCTTGAAGCGGAGTGCACCCGCTGAGCCGTCCTCCAGGATATGAAAGTTGAGGTGGGTGGTCTCTTATTTAACATCTTAGATGTGCGATGCTAAGCATGTTTTGGAAGGAGGCGCAATGAATCTGATAGAGGCGTGCGGTTGTTTCAGAGGAGGCTGAAGCATCCGGTCCCGTGGCTCAATTCAGCATCGGCATCAGCATCGACCACTGCCGCTGCCCCAGCTGCCAAACCGTAGGAACGTGGGACGAGGGGCGATATCGAACATCTCAGATGTGAGATTCAGTGTCTCACATGGGGTAAGGGGGAAGAAGGGTAGCAGAGCTTTTGCTGGATCGGTCTTGATGCTATGAGCGAGTGAGAGCCAATAACAGCGAGGAGGGGAATGGGTGAGCGGTGAGCGGTGGAGCGGTGAGGTAAGTGAGGTAAGTGAGGTAAGTGAGGTAAGTGAGGTAGGTGAGGTAGGTGAGGTAGGTGAGGTAGGTGAGGTAGGTGAGGTAGGTGAGGTAGGTGAGGTAGGTGAGGCGCGGGGATTCGGGACAAGTTGAGATGTGCTGGCAGGCAACCGGGTTTCGACGATGGAGTCTTCAACGGACGTAGCTGCGGGCCTGTTTCTCAAGACGTGGGGAATGACGGGCGAATACTTATATGGCACATCTCGGATATGCGATATAAGCAATTGCGATTGATTGAAGGTCCCTGGGGGTGGAGAGGGATTCGGGTTGGGTGGGGTCTTGATGAGGGGGTGTGTCTTGGAGTCTCTGCAGGCGACGGTTTGGGTGATCAAGGAGCGAAGGTGTCGCTTGGTGTTGTTCTGTTGCCGGGGCCCGAGGGACCTTGCTTTCTTTAGGACGAGAGGTTGACGGGCTTGGTCGGGATGAATTTGCCAGAGGGATTCTGTTTCGGTCTTGAGGAAGCGGCAGAGGAGCAAGGGACCTCGTGCCTGGCGTGGGGCGTGGGGCGTGGAAATGACAATATCGCATATCTCAGATGTGCGATGTTGTCCTCTGCTGGAAATGAAAAAGCCAATGACCTAGTGGGCCATTGGCTTTTCCAGAAGTAATAGGGCTGAGCTTGGGCTGAGCTTGGGCTGAGCTTGGGCTGAGCTTGGGCTGAGCTTGGGCTGAGCTTGGGCTGAGCTTGGGCTGAGCTTGGTTTCTGCGCCTTGGGGGCGGGCCAAGTCAGCTTGGGGAGCGGGAGGGGCTCAGGGGGCTTTTTTTGAGGCTTCGATCAGCTCGGTGAGCTTTTTGATCCAGGCTGCGGTTCCTCCCTCCAGTTCGCCGAGGTCTTCGGAAAGCTTTTTGCCTTCGGCATCGAGGAGGAATACCGTGGGGTAGCCACCCTGGAGGTATTCCTTTTTGAGCTTTTCGTTCTGCTCCTTGATTTCCGCTGGCTGCTCTTTTTTGCGGGGGAAATCGGCTTCCATGAGGATGAGGTTTTTGGCAGCGAAGTCCTTGAACTCCTGGCTGTTGAAGACCTCCTTCTCAAGCTTGATGCACCAAGCACACCAGTCGGTGCCGGTCAGGTTGATGAGGATGGGTTTCTTTTCTTCGGCCGAACGCTTTTTGGCGGCTTCCCAGTTGGTTTCCCAACCTTCGGCGGCGAAGGAGAAGGCGGCGGAAACGGCGAGGACGGTGAGGGTCTTGAGGAGTGTTTTCATGTTCTACGGGATGACGATGATTCAATGGTTGGCTCAGTCGAGCTCCGAGCGTTCGCGGACTTTGTCGAGATGGGCGAGAAAGGCATCGATGCTCGGATACTGGGAGGCGGTGAAGCGGGTGACTTCCTTGCCGGCGGAATCGAAGATGACGACGGTGGGGAAGGCATCGATTTTGTATTTCTCTGCGAGAGGTTGGTTTTTCTCGGCGGTTTCCTTGTCGCCGCGGGGGAAGTCGAGTTCGACGAGAACGAAGTGTTTGGCGGCGGCATCGATGAATTCCTTTTTGGAGAAGACATTTTTCCGCATGGCGATGCAGGGCGGGCACCAATCGGAACCGGTGAATTCGGCGAGGACGAATTTGTCGGCTTTCTTGGCTTCGGCGAAGCCCTTGTCGAGATCCGTGCTCCAGCCTTCGGGGACGCTGGCAAAGGCGCTGCTGATGATGGCGGCACTGCCGATGGTGAAGGCGGCGAGGAAGGTGATGGCTTTCATTTCGTAGGTTGGCGTCGCCCGGGGTGGGATTATTTCAAATAGTTTTTCTCCATCGGGCCCTGGGGGAAAAGAAAACGCCCGCAATCCGGGGAGGATGCGGGCGTGGAAAGCAGAGGGAGGGCGGGAAGCTCACTCACCGAGTCCGAAGCGCACGAAGCGGCGGATGGCGAGGGTGTCGCCAAGTTTGGTGGCGGTGGCCTCGACGAGTTTTTTGATGGTGGTGTCCGGGTCCTTCACGAAGGCTTGTTCGAGCAGGCAGTTTTCGGCGTAGAAGCGGCCGAGTTTGCCCATGAGGATCTTTTCGATCATTTCGGCGGGTTTGCCTTCATCGGCAAGTTGGACGCGGAAGATTTCCTTTTCCTTCTCGATGATTTCCGCGGCGATGTCTTCGCGGGCCAGGCCCTTGGGGTTGGCGGCTGCGATGTGGAGGGTGACGTCCTTGATGAGGTTCTGGAATTCCTCGGCGCCGGTGGTTTCGGCCTTGCCGGTGGCGACTTCCACGAGGACGCCGACCTTGCCACCCATGTGGATGTATTGGGCGATGGCGCCATCGCCCTCGACATCGAAGCGGGCGTATTTGCGGAACTGCATGTTTTCGCCAAGTTCGATGACCTTGGTCTTCACGAAGTCTTCGACGGTGAGGTCGCCGGTGGAGACTTGAAGGGCTTCTTCGAGGGTCTTGGCGGAGCTGGCGGCGACGGTATCGGCGACTTTGTCAACGAAGGCGACGAAGTTGTCGTTGCGGGAGACGAAGTCGGTCTCGCAATTGATCTCGATGAGGATGCCGGTCTTGCCGCAAGGGGAGAGGCGGGAGGTGATGATGCCCTCGGTGGCTTCGCGGTCGGCCTTGCCGGCGGCTTTGGCGATGCCCTTTTTGCGGAGGTAGTCGATGGCGGCCTCGAGGTCACCGTTGGTTTCGGTGAGGGCCTTTTTGCAATCCATCATGCCCGCGTTGGTCTTATCGCGGAGTTCTTTGACGAGTGATGCGGTGATCATGGTTCTGGGAGCGGTTAGAGGAAGAGGTGGTGGGAAAAGGGAACGGGGCGGAGCGTGGTCGAGGGATCGCCAGCGTGCCGCCCCGTCCGGGAGATGGGATTGTCCGGTGCTTCAGCCTTTCTTGCCGACGACGATGGCATCGACGAGGTTCTGGAGGATGATGCGGATGGAGCGGACGGAGTCGTCGTTGGCGGGGATCGGGTAGTCGATCACGGAAGGATCGGCATTCGAATCGACCAGGGCGACGATGGGGATGTTGAGGCGGCGGGCTTCGGCGACGGCGATGGACTCACGGGCGGAGTCGACGACGACGACGGCATCGGGCAGACCGTCCATGGCGCGGATGCCTTGGAGGTTGCGCTGGAGTTTGTGCATTTCGCGGGTGAGGGCCGCGTATTCCTTTTTGGAGATGCTCTTGAACTCCGGGCTTTTTTCGAGGCCTTCGAGCCACTTGAGGCGTTCGATGGACTTTTTGACGGTGCTCATGTTGGTGAGCATGCCGCCGAGCCAGCGGTGGTTGACGTAGTATTGTTTGGTGGCATCCGCGGCTTCGCGGACGGCTTCCTGGGCTTGGCGTTTGCAGCCGACGAAGAGGATCTTCTTGCCCTTGGAGGCGACGGAGGAGAGGAAATCGGAGGCTTTGTCGAGGCACTTGACCGTTTGTTCCAGGTTGATGATGTAGATCCCGCCCTTGTCCTTCATGAGGTAGGGCTTCATTTGCGGGTTCCACTTCTTGGTCTGGTGGCCGTAGTGGACGCCGGCGTCCACCATGTCGTTGATGAGTTCGTTGATCATGTTCTTGGGGTTGTCCCGCCTTGATTCAGGCCGGGCGATTTCGGGAAACCCGCCGCTTTTTGAGTCCCTTCGGTCTCCCGTTGTTGCTGCGGCGGCGCGGGAAGGGACGCGCCGGATAGGGGAGGGCGGGGGGCTTGGCAAGGGAAAAGGTGCTCTGGCTGGCGGGTTGGGACCGGGAACTTGTCGAAACTCGATGGAATTGGGCGATTTTCGCAGGAATGGCAGGGATTTGAAGGATTTCCGGACGTGGTGTCGTTTCTGGGGGGCAATGAAATGGATTTCGGGAATGCTGTTGTGGGCCGGGGTGGTGGGAGCGATGACGCCGGAGGAGGAGATTGCCCGCAAGGTGCCAGCGGCGATGGAGATTCTGAAGGCGTGGCAGGGGGAGGGGGTGAAGGAGGAGCGGAAGCTGCATTTGGTTTACTGGAGTCCGGCGGACCGCGAGCCGGCTCCGGCGGCGAGGGAGAGGCTGACGGCGATCCTGGAGGACATCCGGGACTTCTATGCGCGGGAAATGAAGCGACTGGGATTCGGCCCGCGGACGATCGGGCTGGATTATGCGGAGGACGGTCTGCTGCGCATCCATTTTGTGAAGGGCCGGAAGCCCTATGCGAGCTATGATGTGGCTTCCGGCGGCGAGATCCGGACGGAGTGCCTGCCGACCTTGAGGGATGCGGGCCTCGATCCCGACCGGGAGACGCTGGTGATCTTTTGCAATATGGCGAACTGGGATGAGGCGAAATCCCGGATCACGCAGAATAGCCCTTACTATGCCGGAGGCACGCACCGGGCAGGGACAGCGTGGCAGGTGGATTCGCCGATCCTGAATCTGGATTTCCTCGACGACAAGGAGAGGCGGGTGAGCGACGGGCAGTACGGAGATATTTCGATCGGGCGTTACAATTCGATCTTCATCGGGGGGATCGCCCATGAACTTGGCCATGCCCTGGGGCTGCCCCATGATCGGGAGCGGGAGGACGAAGGGGCGGCCTTCGGGATTTCGCTCATGGGATCGGGAAATCGACACTACGGCGAGGAGAAGCGAGGTGAGGGGCGTGGTGCCTTCCTGACGCTGGCAGACGGGATGAGGCTGGCCTCGCATCCGATGTTCAGTGGCTCGGTGAAGGGGTTCGACCAGGAGCCGGCGGCGAGGATCGATGATTTGAAGGTGGTCTCGAAGGGCAAGGGTTTCGAGGTTTCCGGAAGGGTGGTGGCGGATCCACCGGCCTATGCGGTGTTGGGCTACATGGACCCGGCGGGTGGAGGGGACTACGATGCGACCACGTGCACGGCGGTGCCGGATGGTGAGGGTCGGTTCGTTCTGGGTGCGAATGGCCTGGTGCCGGGCCGCGGCCAGACTTTCCGGGTGGTGGTGGCGATGGCGAGTGGGGCGATGACGACCTACGTGGGATCCGGAAGTGACTGGGCGATTCCGTATGCGGTGGCGACGGATGGTGCGGTGGACCTTTCCCTGATCGAGGCGCGGATGACGCTGAATCCTTTGGTGTCGGCCCTGAATGCGGGGCGGGCGGATCAGGCGGCGGAAGCTCTGGCGGCGCTGGAGAAATCCGGAGTTTCGCCGAAAGTGATCGAAGTGGGCCGGGGGCTGGTGGCGAGTCTTTCCCGTGATGGGAAGAAGACGCCTGCGGAAATTTCCGGGGAACGGGTTTCCCTGAGTGACTGCCAGCCCGCTGAGGCGAAGGTCGGATGGGGGCAAGCGGCGTATGATCGACTTCCGGATCCCGGCGCGATTGTTTCGCTGGGCGGGGAGCTGGCGGTGCGGAGCATCTATGCGCATGCTCCCGCGCGGCACGTGTGGGATCTGGGAGGGAAGTGGAAACGCCTCGAAGGGGCGGCGGGTTTGGCCGATGGCAAGAGTGGCGGCAGTGTGGATTTCCGCATCGTGGGAGACGGGCGGGAATTGTGGAAATCGGGGAAACTGGAGGAGGGCATGAGGAAGCCTTTCGGGATCAATGTGAGCGGGGTGAAAAAGCTCGAACTCATAACCGGCGATGGCGGTGATGGCACTTTCACGGATTGGGCGATGTGGGGGGATGTGGTTCTGGTTCGCTGAGAATTCATCGCCTCAGAGCCTCCTTGCCTTCGGGTTGGGATTTCCCTAGGGATTGCGGAATGAAATCCGTCTTGGCTCTTTTTCCCGTCCTGGTCGCCCCTCTGCAGGCGGTGATCTTTTATTCCACGGGGGATCCAGCGCACAATCGCGAGACGGCGCCCGGTGGTGCCTTGGCGGGATCGGGCTGGCAGTATCAAGGGTCTTTCGGGAATTTCCTGGGGACGATGATTTCGCCGAAGCATTTCATCACGGCGGCGCATCTTGGCGTGCCGGCATCGACCTTTGTTTCCAACGGCTACCACAACGGCAGCGGGGACGTGACCTACACGGTGAACACCACGGCATTCAGCGGCACGGGATACCAGACCATCACGGGCACGGATTTGCGGATTTATGAGATCAACGAGACCTTTTCGATGTGGGCTCCGCTTTTCACCGGCACGGATGAGGTGGGCAAAGATTTGGTGGTGATGGGGCGCGGAACCCAGAGGGGGGCGGATGTTCTGCTGGGGGGAGACCTGATCGGCTGGCGCTGGGGGGCGGCGGACAACGATGCGAGATGGGGGACGAACGAGGTGGCGGCGACGGTATCGCTCGGCGGGGCCGAGTATCTTTACGCGACCTTTGATGCCGGGGCGGGCGGGGACGAGGCCCATCTTTCGGTGGGGGACTCCGGTGGCGGCCTCTTCATCCAGGACGGCGGGGTGTGGAAACTGGCGGGCATCAACTATGCCGTGGATGGCCTGTGGGATTACAACAACGTGGCGGATCCGAATGAGTTTCAGGCGGCTTTGTTCGATGCGGAGGGGATGTATGTGGGTCAGGATCCATCGAGCTGGACGCTGGTAGGCGGTCCGGGTCCGGTGCCGAGCGGGTTTTATTCCACGCGGATTTCCAGCTATGTGAGCGACATTGCGGCGATCACCGGAGTGCCGGAACCCGGGTTGGGGCTGCTTTTGTTGGCAGGGAGTGGCATGATGTTGAGGCGCAGGCGTTGACGGCGGGGGTGGGATGGTCTCCCATGCCGGGGTGCCGAAGGACAAGGAGAAGGGGTTTTCGTTGGAGGGGCTGAAATGGGTGCTTTCCTACCTGCGGCCCCATGCCCGGGTCTTCGTGCCGTCTTTGCTGGCCTTGTTTGTCACCGCGGGTCTGGCCCTGGCTTTCCCGTGGTTCATGAAAGAGCTGTTTGGCGGCGCGATGGCGGGCCTGCGTGCGGGGAAGGTTCCTGCGGAAGTCCTGGCTGAGGCGGATCGCTTGATTCTGGGTCTGATCGGAGTTTTGGGCGTGCAGGCGGTGATCGCCTTCTTCCGTGTGCAGGGTTTCATCCGCTCGGGCGAGGCGGCCTTGAACGATCTGAGAAAGGATCTCTTCGCCCATTTGCTGCGCCTGCCGGTGCCATTTTTCCAGGAGCACCGGGCGGGGTCGTTGAGCAACCGGGTTTCCTCGGACCTCGGCACGGTGCGTGAAACCCTGATGAGCACCCTGCCCCAGGCGGCGAGGCAAGTCGTGATCCTGATCGGCGCGCTGGCGATGGTTTTCGTTTCCTCATGGAAGCTCTCGCTCATCATGCTCGGGTCCATCCCCTTCGTGGTGATGGCGGTGGCGATCGCCGGACGGAAAGTGCGCGGGCATTCGAAGGCGGCCCAGGATGCACTGGCGGATTCCGGGGTGGTGATCGAGGAAAGCGTGCAAGCGGTGGCCGATGTGAAGGCCTTCAACAACGAGTCGCTCGAAGAGGCGAGATATGGATCGGCGCTGGAGCAATTCTATCAGGTGACGGTGAAGGGAGCGCTGGCTCGGGCGAGTTTCCTGGCTTTTGTGATTTTCGTGATGTTCGGCACGATCGCGGCGGTGACCTGGCTGGGGGTGAGGTTGCTGGTGGAGGGGGCGATGGATGAGAAGGACTTCGCGGGGTTCATTCTTTACAGTGTGTTTGTGGGGGCCTCCTTGGGGGCGATGCCGGAACTGATTTCCCAGGTGCAGGCGATGAGCGGTGCGACCGATCGATTGCGCGAAATCATGGGGGAAAAGCAGGAGTTCGAGGGCGGTGGGGAGAAACGGAAACCTCAAGGCGCGCTGGCTTTCGAAAAAGTCCGCTTTCACTATCCGACCCGGCCGGATCAAGCGGTTTTGGAGGAGGTCGATTTCTCGATCCTGCCCGGGCAGCGGGTGGCGCTCGTGGGGCCATCGGGGGCGGGGAAATCGACCGTCTTTTCGCTGATACTCGGGTATTATCGGCCGGAATCCGGGAAAGTCCGTTTCGATGGTCGTGATGCCTCCGATCTGGATCTTCATGCCTTGCGGCAGGGGATCGCGGTGGTGCCACAGGAGGTCATGCTGTTCGGCGGGACCATCCTCGAGAACATCGGATACGGTCGCCCGGGGGCGAGTCGGGAGGAAATCATCGAGGCCGCCCGGCAGGCGAATGCCCACGAATTCATCGAGTCCCGACCGGAAGGGTATGAGACCACCGTAGGCCCCCGGGGGGTGAAGCTTTCCGGCGGTCAGAGGCAGCGGATTGCCATTGCCAGGGCGATCCTCGCCGATCCGAGCATTTTGCTGTTGGATGAAGCCACCAGTGCACTGGATGCCGAGAGCGAGCGGTTGGTCAATGAGGCTCTGGAGCGTCTGATGCGGGGGCGGACGAGCCTGGTGATCGCGCATCGACTTTCCACCGTGCGTCATGCCGACCGGATTTTGGTGATGCAGCAGGGTCGGGTGGTGGAGGCGGGGACTCATGAGGAATTGATGGAAATGGATGGCACTTATCGCCTTCTGGTGAGGACCCAACTGGGCTGAAGGGTGGGGCATGATTTGAGGGTTTCCCTTTGCGCCGGGGCTGTCATGCTGGGCCGCAGATGACTGATGAACGCGAGCACGGCACCCAGCCGGTGGATGGACTGATGGAGGCCTGGGGCCTGAGCAATCATGACCTGGTGGATGCCTCCCCGGAGCAACTGACCCACAAGCAGGTCCAGCGTGCCCGCAAAGGTCGTCAATTGACGCTGGCGATGATGATGAAGATGGCGCGCTCGCTGAATATCGCCGTCTGGTATCGGCTGAAAAAGGACGAGCGGGAGCGTTATTTCGAGTATCTCCACAAGCACCTCTTCAGCTATGCCAAGGGTTATGATGAGGCCTTCGAAGACCCGAACCTGCCCTTGATGGAACTCGTTCGCGGACGGGGAGGAAAGGTGATCAGCCGGGAGGAATGATCGACGACGTGGGGCTTTTCGCCCTTCCATCTTGCGCGATGAAAAGGTTTCCGGCAGGGTGAGCGCGTCCGGGGGGCACGGCATCGCGATCATTCCGCTGCGATCGTTTCCCCTCCTCAGCTCCATCCCTAGCCATGATCCGAAAACTTCTTTTCCGCAGTTCGCTCGTCGCACTCGCGCTCGGTGCCTTAGCCCTGAGTTCCTGCACGACCATCCGGAACCAGTCCGCCAGCACGTCGTTCCAGTTCGATCCACCGGTGAAACAGCCAAGCAACCCATCGGCCGTGAAGGTGAAGATCAGCACCAGCACGCAGAAGCTTTACGTCGTGGAGGGCAATGAAGTCCTGCTTGCCACTCCTTGCTGTGTGGGCACGAGTGCATCACCCACGCCCAAGGGAACTTTCCCGATCCGTGCGAAAAACCGGCACCGCCGCCGCGCCAGCAGCCCGGGAGCGGGGTATCCGATGACCTACTGGATGGAGTTCTACACCCCGGCATACGGGATGCATTGGGGCTTTGTGAAGCCGTATCCCTCCACGCACGGCTGCGTGCGCCTGCCGCTGAAGGCTGCGAAGAAAATTTTCGACATGGTCCGCGTGGGCACGCCGATCCATATCGCGACGACCCAGCCTTGGGACGAGACGGTGGGCAAGACCTTGCCGGTGCTGGACGATGGTCCGCTGCCCAATCCTCCGGACTCCTACCTGCGCAGCCCGCAGGTCTTCCAGGATGCCGAAAAAGGCAAGATGTGGAACTTCTGAGCCGGGCCTCGTCGCCTGAGAGCTGATTTTCGAACCGTCTCCGGTGCCTGCCGGCGGCGGTTTGTTGCTTTTTATGCGGGGGTTGACGTGGTTCGCAGATGCACGAGGCTCGGAAATGCGATTGAACCGCCTGATGAAAACCCGCTTGATCCTTTTGATTTCCCTGATGTTGGCCGGATTCCTGTCGGCGGCGCCGGTGGAATTGGTCGATGAAAAGCCGGTCAAAACCGGATCGAGGCCCGGTGTGGGCGTGGAGGTGGATTTCGGCGGGGTCTCTTTCGGCAATCTGCAGGTCACCCTGCCGGAAGGCACCCGCGCCAAGCTGAAAGTCCATTTCGGCGAGGCGTCGAAGAATGGCAGGATCGACCGCAAACCGCCGGGCACGGTGCGCTATGCCGTGGCGGAGGTGGACGTGGAAGGCGGCAAGCCCGTGGTGATCGCTCCTCCGGCGGATGCCCGCAATACCAAGCAACCCGCCGCCGTGCTCACGCCCGGGGAATGGGGAGTGGTGCTGCCATTCCGCTGGGTGGAGATCGAGGGCTGGCCCGCGGGGGCGGATACGGCATCCATCGTACGACGTTCGGCGTACTTGAAGGGCTGGGACGATGATGCGGCCGCCTTTTCCTCCTCCAACGAGGTTCTCGACCGCATCTGGGAGCTGTGCCGATATTCCATCAAGGCGACGACCTTCGCGGGGGTGTATGTGGATGGCGACCGCGAGCGCATCCCCTACGAGGCGGATGCCTATCTCAACCAACTCAGCCACTACGCCACGGATCCCGACCTGCAAATGGCGCGGGACACCTACGACCGGCTGATGGAACAGCCCACATGGCCGAGCGAGTGGGGGCCCCACATGGTTTTCATGGCTCATGCCGACTGGATGCACAGCGGCAAGACCGATTGGCTGGCCCCGCGATTCGATGCGCTGCGCGGCAAGCTTTTGTTGGAAAGGGCGGGTTCGGACGGGCTCATTCGCAGCGATGCGAAGCAGCGGTCCTGGAACGACATCGTGGACTGGCCTGATGGTGAGCGTGATGGATATGTGAGGACCGAGATCAATACGGTGGTGAACGCGTTTCACTTGGCGGCGCTGCGGCAGATGGCGCGGATGGCGGTGGCGCTGGGAAGGGATAAGGAAGCGGAGGAGTTCGGCGGGCGCTATGAGAAGACCTTGGCGGTGTTTCACGAGAGGCTCTACATGAAGGACAAGGGATGCTTCCGCGATGGAGTGGGCACGGACCATGCTGCCCAGCATGCGAGCCTGTTTCCCCTGGCCTTCGGCCTCGTGCCTGCCGGTGAAGAGGCGCGGGTGGCGGAATGGGTGGCGTCGCGAGGCATGCGTTGTTCGGTTTATGCGGCGCAGTATCTCATGGAGGGGCTTTTCATGTTTGGCCAGGATGAGGCGGCGATGGATCTGATTCTCGCCGATGGCGACCGCAGTTGGCGTCACATGTTAGAGAGCGGCACGACGATCACCTGGGAGGCGTGGGATCAGAAGTACAAGCCGAATCAGGATTGGAATCATGCCTGGGGGGCGGCACCGGCGAATCTGCTGCCGCGTTTCGTGCTGGGGGCGGAACCCATCGAGCCCGGTTGGAAGCTGGTGCGAATCCGCCCCTGCTTGTCCGGGCTGGAGGAGGCGAGCGGCAAGATGCCCACCCCTGCGGGCCCGTTGATGGTGCATTGGGTCAACCGCAATGGATTCGGCCTGAAAATCGAACTTCCGGAAGGCGTCAGCGCCCGTGTGGAAGTCCCGGCGTCCGGCCCGGGGGCGAAGGTTCTGGTGGATGACCAGCCGGTGGAGGCGAAGTGGCAGGACGGGCGGATGGTGCTGACGGAAACCCTGAGCGGGAAACGGAAGATTGTGGTAAGATGAGCGGTATCTCCCCTGCCGAATGGACCAACAAAAAATCATGAAACGGATTTCCTGGATAACCGCACTCGCCTTGATCACCGGAACCGCCCTTGCTGCGGAAACTGCCGAGGTCGCCGTGCCCAAGGGATGGAAGCTGGTGTGGGCCGAGGAATTCGATCAGGACGGACCTCCCGACCCGGAGCGTTGGCAGCATGAGAAAGGTTTCGAGCGGAATCACGAGCTGCAATGGTATCAAGCCGGGAACAGCGTCTGCAAAGACGGACTGCTGGTGATCGAAGCGCGCCGTGAAAGGCTGCCAAACCCGTGGTTCAAGCCCGGTTCATCCTCGTGGAAGACCCAGCGGAAATTCGCGGAATACACCTCCGGCTCCATCATCTCCCGTCCGGAAATTCCGTTTCAATACGGTCGATACGAGATCCGCGCGAGGATTCCCGTGGCCCCGGGGATGTGGCCTGCGATCTGGACGACCGGGCGCGATGGTCATTGGCCGGCCTGCGGGGAGATCGACATCATGGAATACTACCGCGGCATGATTCTCGCCAACTTCGTGCAGGCGGATGAGCGCGGCCGGGATGACTGGAATGCAAGCCAACATCCGATCGGAACATTCGGCGGGCCGGAATGGAGCAAGGAGTTCCATGTCTGGGCGATGGAGTGGAGCGAGGACCGCATCGATCTCTTTCTCAATGGCAAGCTGCTGAACTCCCATGATTTGACGAAATCCTTCAATGGCAACCAGCCGGGAGTGAATCCATTTCGAGCGCCGCATCGGTTCCGCCTGAATCTGGCGGTGGGTGGTCAGGGCGGGGATCCGGCAAAGGCGGAGTTTCCCCAGCGATACGAAGTGGACTACGTGAGGTATTTCCAGAAGGCCGGGGAATGAAGGATCGGGTGCCTCAGGTTTTTTCGAGCACGATGAGGTGGTTGTTGAAAGGGGTGCCGCCCCACAAGGGGGAAATACGGAGCTTGCCGTACTTCGCGAGGATCTGGCGGAAGTCATCGGCGGTGGGGTAGTGCGTGGGTGCGGCTTTCATCCACAGCGTGCATTTCGCAAGCAGGTCGCCGGCCACGGTGATCTTGAAGCGCCATGAATCATCCCGCAGGCCGGAGCGGATCACGAGCTTTCCACCCGGGGCCACCCGTTCGGCGGCCAGGGTGAGCAGGCGCTCGATTTCCTGCGGCGTGAAGAATTGGAGGATGTCGAGGATGGTGACATTTCCGTGGTGATCGGGCAGGCCTTCCCGGGCATCGTGAAAATCAAAGGTCAGCCCAGAGGCATTTTTGGCGACGGCGGTCTTGCGGGCTTCCTCGATTTTCCGCTGGTCGTAGTCGAGCGAGTGGATGGGCGTGAGGATCCCATGGTCCCGCAGGTAGAAGGCGAGGATGCCGAGGCCGCAACCGAGGTCGAGCAAGGGCAGCGGGATGTCCCGCAGTTCCGCGAGGACGGCTGCGTAAAGTGGATCGCTGCGGAGCTTGGCGGCGGTGTAGTAGTGGTCCCAGCGCTGGCGGTGGGTCATGCGGGCGGGCATCGTCAGTGGGGAGGGCTGAGGTGAAGCAGGGGGTTCTGTCCGCGCAGGATCAACCAGGGAAGGCGGATGAGAAAGCCCCCGAAGAGGCGCAGGTGCATGCCGGTGAGCAGGGTGTTGTCCCGCAGGTAGCGGAACTGCGAGACTCCGCCTTCCGCGGGATCGAGATAGCGCACGGGAGTGGGCAGATTGATGATGGGGATCCCTTTCCAGGCGAGGCGGACGGCCATTTCGGGGTCGAAATCGAAGCGGCGGGCGAAGCGGGTTTCCTCGAAGGCTTCGAGCAGCGGCTGGATGGGGTAGAGCCGCATGCCGAAGAGCGAGTCATCGACCCCCCAGCCGAGGGTTTCGAGGTTGGCGCAGAAGTTCGAGACCTTGCGGCCTTCGACACGCAGGGCGGGAGCGGAGGCATCGAAAACCGGTCGGCCGAAAATCGCGGCCGTTGGGTGATTTTGGAGGATGCGGGTGAACTCCGGGATGGCGTTGGCCGGATGTTGGCCATCGGCATCCATGCAAAGGGCATGGGTGAATCCGAGCTGCCGGGCGTGTTCGAGGCCGGCTTTGACGGCGGAGCCTTTGCCGGCGTTTTTCGGGAGGCGGTGGACGCTGAGGCGCTGGGCTGGAGCGAGGTCTTCGAGTCCGTGATCCGAGCCATCCGTGGAGCCATCGACGACGACGAGAACCTGCCCGGCATGGGAAAGCGCCGCGGAGACGGTGGCGCGCAGCAGCTCCCTACCGGTATTGTAGGAAGGGATGAGGATGATCACGCGCGGCTCGGACATCGGCGGCCGGGTTTTAGGGTGGCACGCGCGGCTTGCCAAACCCTGATTGTGATTGTTCCCGGGCCGGGGCGGTGCCAATCTGCCGGGGCCATGCGCGCCCGTCTCACGAAAAGCTTCCATTTCGAGGCCGCCCACACCCTGCCCAGCCTGCCTGAAGATCACAAGTGCCGCCGCATGCACGGCCACAGCTTCAAGCTGGCGATCAGCATCGAGGGCGAGGTGGATGAAAAGATCGGCTGGATCTACGATCACAAGCGGATATCCGATGCCATGAAGCCGCTGCTGGATTTGGTGGACCATGCCTATCTGAATGAAATCGAAGGTTTGGAAAGCCCGACCATCGAACGCATGGCCGCCTGGTTCTGGCGGAAACTGGAACCCTCCCTGCCGGGCTTGGTGGAAATCACGATTCACGAGACACCTTCGGCGAGCTGCACTTTTCGTGGCGAGTTCTGAGGCCGCGGGCCGGAATGGCGGACGAATCGGTTCTGGTCAGGAATTCGTCGATATTGTGGACTCATCGACATGATCCCCAACCCACAGCCCCCCGCCTTGCCGCCGATGCACTTGCAGGTGCAGTCGCGGGATGCGGAGCACATCAGGCTGCTTTCCCTTTTCCATTACATCTTCGCCGGGCTGTCATTGGTGGGCGGGCTTTTGTTCGTGCTCTACATTGCGATGGCGATCATGATGATGCGTGGCTTCTCGACGATGAGCTCATCGTCCCCCGGAGCGGGCGCTCCTCCGGCGGGGATGTTTGAAATGATCGGCGTGGTCTATCTGGTCATGGGGATCCTCGGTTGCCTTGCGGCCTTGGCCATGGGCGTGGGTTCATTCTTTGCGGCCAAAGGACTGGCGGAGAGACGTCGGCGGACTTTCATCTACGTCGTTTCGGCCTTCCAATGTCTGTTGATGCCACTGGGAACGGTGTTGGGAATCTTCACGATACTCGTTTTGGAAAGGCCTAGCGTCAGGGCCCTCTTTGCCTCGCCTTCCGATGAGCTTTCCCGGGCTGGCGGGGGTGGAGTGGGATGATTTTCTGCTAGAACCGGCGGGTGGCGGGCGTAGGGAAGCTCCGATGAAAACCCGATTCTTCGCCCTGGCGGGCTGCTTGATGATTTCGATGTCGGCGGCGGCGTTGGTGCCTGCGTCCTTGTTCCAGAATGGCATGGTGTTGCAACGCGATCGAGTCGTGCCGGTCTGGGGACAGGCGGATCCCGGGGCGGAGGTGAAAGTCGAGTTTGCCGGTCAGTCGAAAACAGCGACAGCCGACGCCGCCGGCCGCTGGATGCTGCGTCTGGATGCCCTTGCGACGAATGCCGAGGGGCAGATGTTGAAAATGACATCCGGGACCGAAGTAGTGGAAGTGGCGGATGTTCTCGTGGGTGAAGTGTGGCTCGGCAGCGGGCAATCGAACATGCAATGGAGCATCGCCCAATCCCGCCAGGAAGATCAGGATCTGGCCGCCTCCGGCGAGGTGCCGATGATGCGTCTGTTCCAGGTGCCGCTGAAAGTGCATCATGCCAGGCAGGATCGGGTGGATGCGAAATGGGTCCCGGCGACTCCCGAGAACGCCCGCGGGTTTTCGGCGGTGGCGTATTTCTTCGGTCGGCGTCTGGCGGAGGAATTGAAAGTGCCGGTGGGCATCATTCACAGCTCCTGGGGTGGTTCGCGCATTGAGCCCTGGTGGGCGGAGGAAGGATTGGAGGGGATGCCGGAACTGGCGGATCTGCGTGAGCGTCGTTTGCAGCGCAGCCCGGGATTTCCCGAATACGATCGGAAATTCCGCGAGTTTGTGAATGCCACCCGCACCTGGTCCGAACAGGCGGCTGCGGCCATGGATCGAGGGCTCACCGCGCCTGAGATGCCGGCCATGCCGGAAAGGTTGAATCTCGGTCACAATCAGGAGACCGGCACCTATCAGGCGATGATCCATCCGCTCGCGCCTTATGCCTTGCGGGGATTCATCTGGTATCAGGGAGAGTCGAACAATGGCGAAGGCATGGCCTATGAGGCGAAGATGCGCGCCTTGATCCGGGGGTGGCGGATGAAGTTCGAGTCGCCCGAAGCGCCGTTCTATTTCGTGCAACTCGCCCCCTTCAACTACGGCGATGCCCGTGCCGGAACGCTGCCGGAAATCTGGTGGGCCCAGCAGGAGACCTTGAAATTTCCGCATACCGGCATGGCGGTGACCAATGACATTGGCAATGTGGGTGACATCCACCCGCGCAATAAAAGCGAGGTGGGACGCCGCCTGTCCTTGTGGGCTCTGGCCGATGTTTATGGGCGCGACCTGGTGAAGTCCGGTCCGCTGTATGCCGGCTACAAGGTGATCGATCAAGGGGTGGCGATCCGATTCGATCACGTGGGTGGTGGACTCGCAGCACGGGATGGCAAAGCGCTGAGCCATTTCGAGATCGCCGGAGCGGACGGCCAGTTTCATCCCGCAAACGCGGAGATCCGCGAGGACCGCTGGATTCTGCTCAGCAGCCCGCAGGTACCCAAGCCGGATCGCGCCCGTTTCGCCTGGTCACAAAGTGCCGAGCCCAACCTGATGAATCGCGAAGGGCTGCCCGCCGCCGCCTTTCACACCCATTGGCCGGTGGATCCGACTTTGGGAACCAAGGTGTCCGGTGGCAAGCCGCACCAAAGCAGTCACCCGAATGCGCACAACTGGGATAACGGTCTAACCGATGGAGTCTGGGCCGATCGCAATCCCGGATGTTATGCGACAAGCGAAGCTGCGGGTTTCCCCAAGTCCGCCACGGTGGATCTTGGCGAGGTGATGGAGATCCATGTCGTGATCTATGGCACGCCGAACATCGGCTCGACCAAGACCGTGGCGATCGAGATCAGTGCGGATGGGAAAGAGTTCCGCGAAATCGGTCGTCATGATTTCCCTAACAAAAAAGCCGCGCGTCATACCCTTCGCTTCGATCCCACAAAGGCTCGTTTTGTTAGAGCGGTGTTCCTTGGCAATCATCCGGCGCAGGATGGATTTTCCCCGAACTTCGGTTTCCTC
Source organism: Akkermansiaceae bacterium (assembly GCA_025457665.1). GTDB lineage: Bacteria > Verrucomicrobiota > Verrucomicrobiia > Verrucomicrobiales > Akkermansiaceae > Haloferula. Next base: position 39,159 of record JALOTY010000001.1, read on the forward strand.
TCGGAAATCGAAGTCTATGCGCCGTGATCGCCGGATGCGGTTGGCATTACCCTAACATCGCTGCCGCCTTTTCCACGGCGGTGGCGAGGGCATCGACCTCCTCTGCGGTGTTGTAAACCGCGAAGGAGGCACGGACGGTGCCGGTGATGCCGAATCGGGCCATGAGCGGTTGGCAGCAGTGGTGGCCGGTGCGGACGGCAACCCCCATCTGATCGATCAGGGTGCCAAGGTCGTAGTGATGGATGCCGGTGAGATTGAAGGACAAGGCACCCGCGCGATCCTCCGGCCCGTAAAGCCGGATGCCGGGGATCGTGGAAAGGGCAGCGGCCGCCTGGCGGATCAGCGCGGCTTCGTGCGTATGGATCTCAGTGATGCCGATGCGGTTGACGAACTCCAGGGCGGCGGCGAGGGCGATGGCCCCCTCGATATTCGGTGTGCCGGCTTCGTAGCGGAAGGGGGGCTCGTTGTAGGTGGTGCCTTCGAAACGGACTTCCTTGATCATTTCCCCACCGCCGCGCCATGGCGGCAAGGTGCGCAGGAGTTCGAGGCGGCCCCAAAGTACGCCAATTCCCGTAGGTGCGTAAACCTTGTGCCCGGAGAAGGCGAGGAAATCGGCGCCAAGCGACTGGACATCGATTTCAAGGTGGGGAATGGCTTGCGCGGCATCGATGACCGTGAAGGCTCCGACCTGTTTTGCCGCGGCAATCATGGCGGCCACGGGGTTGATGGTGCCGAAGGAGTTCGACAGCCAGGTCAGGGCCAGCACGCGGGTTTTCGGGCTGAGGAGATTTCCAAATTCCACCGGATCGAGGATGCCCTGCTCATCGCAGGGGATGACGCGCAGCACCGCCCCGCTGCGTTCGCAGGCCATCTGCCAGGGGACGATGTTCGAGTGGTGTTCGAGGGCGGAGATGAGGATTTCATCGCCGGGGCTCAGGGGCAGGATGTTGGCGACGAGGTTGATGGAATCCGTGGTGCCAGACGTGAAGATGACCTCGGCGGGATCGCCCGCATGGAGATGACGGGCAACGATGCCGCGGGCCTTTTCGTGAGCCTCAGTGGCGGCTCGGGCGAGGTGATGGGTGCCGCGGTGGATATTGGCATTCACCGCCTCGTAGTAGTGCCGCGAGGCATCGAGGACGGCGGTGGGTTTCTGGGTGGTGGCGGCGTTGTCAAGATAGACCAGGGGCCGACCGTGGATGCGGGTTTCCAGGATGGGAAACTCGCGGCGGATGGCAGAGAGATCGGCAGGCATGATGGCGGGGAAAAGGGAAGCCGGGCGAAGCCCGAATGCGAATGAAAAATCCGGGATCAGTGTTCGGGCAGGTGGTCGGTGCAGAATTCCGTGCCATCTTCCATCGTGCGGAAGTCGAGGGCCGGGTCATCCTGCTCGGTACGGCCGCAAGTGGCACAGCGGTGGAAGGCTTCGGATTTCGGCAGTTGGCGGGATTCGAAGCCACGGCGTTTCGCGGCAGCGATGGCGAGTCCGCGTCGTGCCTTGAGGAAATCCGGCAGCACCCAGATGAGATAGGGCAGAGTGATGGCGAGCAGCAGGAGGAAATAAGCCGGATTGGAAAGCGCCGTCAGCACCTGCACGGCAAAGAGCAGCCAGGCGAGCCAGCGGACTTGGACGGGCAGGAAGAAAAACAGCCGGAACTCGTATCGGGGGACGTAGGTGGCGAAGGCGAAGAAGACCGAGAGGTAAAGATAAGTGCCAGAAGCGCCGTGTTCGAGTGGCAGGACCCAATGGGCCCCACCGAGGGCGATCCAGGCGACCAGGATGTAGAGGGTGAGGCGGGTGCTGCCCCAGATTTCCTCAAGTGTATCGTTGATCAGGAAGCTGATCATCACGGCGAAGAAGAGGAAAACGACCGCCAGGGGGCCGAGAGCGCCGAAGCCGGAATCAAAGATGAAGGTGATGACCCGCCACCATTCGCCGGCGAGGATGGCCTTGCGGTCGAAGGAAAGCAGGCGGCTGATGTCCGGGGAAATCCATTGGGAGGCAAAAACGACGACGCCCAAAAGGGTGACCCATTTGAAGCAACCGGGGACGGCGAGCCAGTGGAGGCGGTTTTCGAGGCGTTCGAGCCGGGACATGCGCGGAGCATCCGGCGGGGGGCGCGAAGTGCCAAGGGACAAAAAGCGCCCGGGCGGAGAAATCGCCGGATCGAGGATCTCAGGGCAGGTCGCCGAGGGTGGCGAGGTCCTTGTCGGTCGCTGCGAGTTGGCGGAGCTGATCGTCCATCGCGAAAGCCCGTTTGAGGTGGGAGCGCGCCCTGCCGCTTTCTCCGAGGACGCAGTGGTAGCAGGCGATGTTGTAGTGAAAAATCGGGTCTTCGATCAGCTCGGAAGGTCCGGTGAGAAGCCAGTTCCGGGCGGCGGCGGTGTCGCCGGTCTCATGAAGACAGAAGGCGGCATGGATGAAAAATCGCGGCTCCTTCGGCTCGCGCAAACAAAGCAAACGGCCGGTGTCCGCCCCGGCATTCCAGCGGCCCGCCTTCATTTCCGCGAACAGCTTGATCTCCAATGCCTGGCGACGCATGCGCTGGCGGGGATCGAGAAAGGCCAACTCACGCAGGGCGTCCTCGGGAAGATCGAGTTCGAGCCAGCCGATGGCGGCGTTGATCGTGCCGTCAAAATCCATTTTCCGGAGAGTTCTAGGCACATTCGGAGGCTTTCGCAATCCTGCACGCGGGAAAAGATCCATCGCCCCCCGCAGGGATTGGAATCTGCCACGTCGTTCGGAATCCGGCCGGAATCGCTTGCCAAGCGTGGACTGCGGGTTTCCTTTCCGGCGGAAACCGAAACGAAGCCATGATCGACTTACTCGAACCCAGCGAATTGAAGGCCGCCCTGAAAAAGCTTCCTGACTGGGAGTTGGAGGGAAAGAAGATCGTCCGGACTCTTGAGTTCGAGGAATTCTCCGAGGCGATCGATTTCGTCAACGGCGTGGCCGAGATCGCCGAAGAGGCGGATCACCATCCCGACATCCGGATCAGCTACACCAAGGTGACTCTCACGCTCATCACTCACGATGCCGGCGGAATCACCGAGTCGGACATCGAGGTGGCGAAAAAGATCGATCATCTCATCGACTGAGTTCCGCCCAGGCTGTTTCCGTTCGGCATCAATCGACGCGGGGTCCGCGGCCGATGCGGTCTAGCAATCGAGGGTCACTCAGAATCCCGAGGTAGGGCAGGGGATCGATTTCCTGATCGAGGATGAACTCGGTGAGTTGGGTGCCGACGACATCGCGCAGTTCCCCGGCGTTCCAGGGCTTGGCGATGTATCGATCCAGTCCGCCGCGATTGATGGCGCGGATGGTATCGGCCTGATCCGCCTGGCCGGTGAGGAGAACCTTGCGCAAGCCGGGTTGGGTGCCACTGGATTCGAGTTCGGTGAGGAAATCCACGCCGCTGGTTCCGGGAAGGCGGTGATCGCAAAGAATCAGGCCGGGCAGATCGGCATCGCTGGCGAGTGTGGCGAGGATATCACGGGCGTCGGCGACGTCTTCGCAGGCTTCGATGCGGAAGCACGTGGTGAAGGTTTCGAGGTCGCGTTCGATGGCTTGGCGGACCTCGGGTTCGTCTTCGACGATGAGGATGGCGATGCGTTTCATGGTGACGGATGGGGTGGTGGGGACAGGGGGAGATCGATGGTGAAAACCGTGAGGCCCGGGCGGGAGGTGAAATGGATATCACCGCCGTGCTGGCGGATGAGATTGCGGGCGATGGGCAATCCGAGGCCGAGACCGAACTCGATGCGCCCACCCTTGGTGGTGAAGCGGGTTTCAAAAAGTCGGTCGGCGATTTCCTCCGGGATGCCACGCCCGTGATCTTCGATTTCGATGCGGGCGGTGGCGGGGTCCGGCATGGAACTGCGGATGACCAGTGTTCCGCCGCCATCCATGGCTTGCACGGCATTGGTGATGAGATTGGTCCACACCTGTTGGAGTTGGCCGGGATGAGCCTGGATGAGCGGGAGCTTGGAGTATTCCTTGATGACAGTGGTGGATTTCAGCCGGTTGGCTAGAATCAGGAGCACGTCTTCCAGAGTGGTGTGAAGATCGGTGGTTTCGTGAGGGATATCATCCTGCCGCGCATGGGTTTTCAGGCTGCGGACGAGGGCGGCGATGCGTTGGGAGCAATTTTGGATGTTGCGCAGGGCGGCTGCGATCTGGCCGGCGCGATCGATCTGCTCGATCACGTCTTCGCGTTTGGATGAAGGTGCAAGTTGGAGGAGTCGGAGGAACTCGTCTTCGTGGTGAATCCCCGCCGCGACGAGACGGGCGGCACGCGAGGGTGGGAGATCGAGTCGCGCCGCGAGAGTATCGCGGAGCTGTCTTTCCTCGCGGGTGGAAAGCGCGCTAGTTGTGACTCCGGTGAGGAGATGCCGGGCGATTTCGGGGTCCGCGCCGGTGGTGAGCAGGGAAAGGAGATCTTCACCCAGATGACCGCTGGCAGAAATGATCGCGGCCACGGGATTGTTGAGTTCGTGGGCCATGCCCGCAGCGAGATGACCCAGCGTCGCCATCTTCGCCGACTCGACGAGCTGACGTTGGGTTTCCCGAAGTTCATCGAGCGCGGCAGACAGCTCGTCACGCTGGCTGGAGAGTCGCTTGTTCAAAGTGCGCACCTGCGTCAGCAATTGGGCCGCACGACGATTCCTCCGAGCCATGGAACGGAGGATCACGGTGATCAGGCAATTCGAAAGCACCGGGCTGCGATGGATGGCATCCGTGATCTGCTGGCGGCTGAGGCAGAGAGCGGTCACTGCATTCACCGCCCGACATGAGAAAAAGATCGGATTCTGCAAGGACAGGGACATGAGCCCGACGATGCGCCCGGCACTTTCCGAGTGAAATGTCAGGTCCTCTCCCTCGATGGTGCGGAACAATTTCACCTGCCCCTCAAGGATGATCCAGATGCTGCCGGGGTCATCCCCTTCTCTCACGATCACTTCTCCGGGCGGATAGGTGGACCTTGGCGGGTTGCCGAGAACCCGGTCAAATTCGGCAATCATCGTGCTCTCCACCTGATCGTCACTCATCACATCCGCCCCGATCATGGAGGACTCCACCTGCTCAAGGCGGTCATGGAGGATCATCAGTCGACGCTTCGTCATGGACGGACCGAATTCGGCAGGCGGCGATTCGATTTCCACCGGCTCCGGGAATTCGTGCCGTAGGAAATCCCCGAGCAAAGTCCAGAGCAAGGTGGCGAAATCCGCTTTCTCGAAATCCTTATCTAACAGACCATGGATGGCTCCCTGACGGAGAAGTCCGGCCATGGGAAGATGATCGGTGCCAATCAGGATTTTCCGGGATGGGCGGAGCATGGGCTGCTCATGGAGACGGGAGATGAGCGTGGTGGCAGAGCTTTCATCGGCACCCGCGCCACAGAAGATCAGTGCCGGTGGATGATGGTGGCGCGCGGCACTCAGGGCATGATCGAGCAAGGCGGTGGAATCCGGGACGGCCTGGAAATCCACATGACCCTCCGTGATTTCGATGATGGCATGATGCAGCCGCCTGATGAAATCAGGATCGCCATGACAAGCTAACACGAGGATAGACATGGTGGGGGCAAGCTTCAGAGGACACCGGCGAGCTTGAGAAGAGGATGCAGAATGGCGAGGGCGATGCCGAGTCCGATGATGGCGATGAGCCCGCCGGCGGTGGCCATTTGTTTCGTGGAAACGCAGCCGGTGGCATAGGCGATCGCATTCGGCGGAGTGCTGATGGGCAGGGCCATGGCCATCGAGGCGCCAAGGGCGACGAAGATCACGATCGTGACGATTTCCCCACCGGCCGCGGTGGCCACCGCCACGGCGATGGGGGCGAGAAGGTTCGTTGCGGCGGAGTTTGAGATGAAGGTGCTCATCAGCAGCGCGCAGCCGCAAATGGTGATGCCGAGCATGGTCGCGCCGAAGCTGTTCCATTCCACCAGTCCCACCAGCCATTTGTCGAAACCGGTGGCGGCCACGCCTTCACCCAGCGCCACACCGCCTGCCACGAGCCAGAGGACATCCCATTCGAGACTGCGGAAATCCTTCGTCGTGACCACGCCGGTGGATAGCAGGATGGCTACGGGAAATAGCCCGGTGACATAGGAATCGATGCCATGAAGTGAGCCGGTAACCCAGAGGCCGATGGTGAAAATCGCCGTGGCATAGAAGAGGATCGCCTGGCGCGACTTCTCCCATTTGACCTCCATGTCGATGACGATCTCTTTTTTCGATGAGCGGAAAAGGAGAGCGAGCAAACCCCAGGCGATGATGAGAAGCACGGCGGAGACCGGGACCGCGAAGATCATCCATTGAAAGAAAGAGCACTGGCCCAGGGCTTCGCCGGTCTGGGGATTGATCTTGGCGAGGGCACCCAGGGCGATGGCGTTGGGTGGCGTGCCGATGGGGGTGCCGATGCCGCCGATGTTGGCGGCGAAGGGGATACCGAGCGCGAGAGCGGCTCGGAATTTATCGCTCGTATCCAGACGGTGGATGATGGGCAAAACCACAGCCATCATGGTGGCGGTGGTCGCGGTGTTGCTCATCCACATGGAAAGCAGGGCAGTGATGAGCATCATGCCCAGCAACACGCGCGTGGGCCTGCGGCCGAAGGGTTTGATGACGAGGGCGGCGAGGTTTTTATCGACTCCGAATTTCGCCGCACCGAAGGCGATGAAGAAACCGCCGAGGAAAAGGATGAGCACCTTGTTCGCCAGGCTGCCCATGAACACCGTGTAGGGCGGCGGGGCACCGGTGGGGAAGCCCTCGGCGGCGCCCCAAGCCCAGGTGAGCTTGGTTGACATGTCGCTGAGGAAAAGGATCAAGGTGAGAATGACCACCGAGGAAGTGGCGAAAAGCGGAATGGGCTCGGTGACCCAGAGGATGACGGCCAGAAGGAAAATCGAGAGCAGTCGGTGACCCGCCGGGGACAAACCGGGGATGTGGAGGAAAAAGGGCAGGAGAAAGCCGATGAGGGCGAGGAGCAGCGACAGGGTTTTCTTTGAGAACAAGGATGAGGTCGCATTCATGAGATGGCGGCCTTTTAGCCCCGTTTGCCAACTCCGGGCAATCGGTCAAGAGGATGCGCTGAGGGAATGGCAAGGGCCGCATGATCGCTTGGAACCCGAAGCGCGTCGGATGAATCGAAAAATCCTGTTACCCGTCGACCTGATCGGCTATCTGACCCGTAGTCTCCGGGCTGGAAGCAACCATCTTCCCATGATGGATCTTTCCTCTCCGCGAAGCCCGGCTCCGAACCGATTCATGAAGCTCATTTCCCAGCGTTGGCGAAACAGAGTGCGGGCGTCCGCATGCGGGTTGGGAGGGATCGTCTTTTGGGTTTCTGTTCTGGCATCACCGGGTGCCGTGTTGTTGGGTCTCCATCAAGACTGTGACGTGCGTTCGGATGCTGTCGTTCAGGCCAGCACCGCGGCCACGCTGCTCGCCGGTGGTTCCGGCAGTCCTGCCCTCGACCGCTCGTCTGTTTTTGTTTTCCAGCTCCCGCAACTCGGTGCGGTGGCGAATCCGTTCACCTCGGCGGTGTTCAAATTCCATCTTGCCAGCAAGACGGGCACGCCGAAAAACGTGGATCTTTATGGTCTCGGCCGCCGGTCGAATTCCACGGTGCTCGCCGGTGATTACTACGGCCAGACCACCACGCTCGACGGCAGCGACGCCACCTACCTGCAAAACAACCTGCTGGTCTCCACGACCGCCAACGGAGTGGTTTCCACGGGCTCGGCATCCACTGCGCTGACCCAATATCTGAATGCCCAATACGCCGGTGGCGCGGGCGCGGGCCAGTATGTCTTTCTGCGATTGAGCAGTGACGCCGCGCCGGGCGGAGCGAATCGCTACAACCTCACCTCCGCAGATTCCGGTGCCGCCAATGGGATCGATACCCGCCCGCAGATCATCTACAATGTGCCCACCGGCTTCACCCGCCCGTTCATCTGGGTAAGGGATTCGGAGAAGGCGGGGATCCTTGCCAGGATCACCGGCAACGCGTGGGCCACGAATGTTTACAATGGCATGATCTCGCGGGTCGCTGCGGATGTCGCCAGTCATCAGGCGAACCGCGATGCGTTTCTGCGCACGCTCCCCGTGGTGGACTGGGCCGCGGCCACCCCCAGGTTCAAGACGATCCCTGCCTATCCCGAAAGCACGGTGCGATTTGCGGCGGAGGCCAAGTTCAACGACGCTCTCGACTGCGCGGTGCTCTACTACCTCAGCGGCGATGTGAAATACGCCCGCTGCGCCGGAGACATCCTGCACAATGCCATCAAGACGATGCTGGCCGTAACGCCGTCCGCCAGCACCGGCAATGGTGGATGGATTTTCCAGGACGACTTGCTCAAGGAAGCGCGCATCACCGGTCCTCAGCTTGCCATCGTTTACGACTTCCTCCACCCGTGGCTGCTGACCAACCAGGTGTATGACGTCAAGGCAGCGGGCATGGTGAATTTCAATTTCACCAACGCTCAAAGCTTCTTCCGCAAGTATTATCAACTGGTGCGGGACCACGGCCAGAAGGAGTCGAACTGGTCCGCCCTGATGGCCACCACCATGCTCAACAACCTGCTGGCGCTCGACGATGCCACGGAGCGCAATGCGGCCATCCAGGTTTACCTCAACACCGGCACCTCACGGCAAGCGTCGCTGGATTATGATTATCGCCATTACCAGGAAACCGGCAACATCTGGCCGGAGTCGCTCCAGTATTCCGGCGAGGTCGGTGATGTGCGCACCACGCACATGATCCTGCTCGAAAGGGTCGATCCCGGACTCACGCTTTTCGACAAGTATCCGAACCTGCCGCGCAGCCTGCCACGGATCAGTGATCTGCGGTATCCGAACGGTGAACAAATCAGTTTCGGCGACGGCCACCGCAGCGCCTCGGGCCAGCCGTTTCACAGTTACGAACTCGTCTATCAGCATGCGAAGCATCGCGAACGCGGCGATCTGCAGAGCTTCTTCGGCTCCCTGATCAACGGGGGAATCGCCGCCGGTCAATACAGCCGCTCGGGAGCGAGGAGCTACTCAAGCCTATCGATGCGCGACGAGCCGCTCCAGCTCCTGTGGCAGGCGGACAGCCTCTCCGAACCATCGGTTTCCCCGGCGTTGCCGCGGACCGACGCGCTTCCCTTCGCCGGCATCGTCCTGCAGCGCAACCCCGCACCAGCGAGCAACTCCACCTACGGCCTGATGTGCTTCGTCGGCGGGGCTGGCCATGTTCACAGTCATGCCAGCGGCATGAGCATGGAGCTTTTCGGCCTGGGAGAAGTCATGGGCGCCAAGTCCGGCCGCGAGGAATACACCTCGGCGATCCACGAAAACCACTATCGTCTCTTCGCCTCTAACAACACTGTCATCGTCAACGGAGCCTCCCAAGGCGATGGCGGATGGGCGGATATCGAGATCAACAAGGTACAGACGGTGGCGATGGAACCCCAGCCCTTCGCTCCCGCCGTGTCGCCGGATTTCTCGTTCACTTGCAGTTCCTTTGCCGATGACAAGGGCACCCTTGCGGAGGCCACCCAGCAGCGCACGATGGCCATCATCCGCACTTCGCCCACCACCGGTTACTACGTGGATCTTTTCCGATCCAAATCCACGGTCACGAACCGCACCGCTACCACTCTCGATGGCCCGGTCACCAACCAATATCACGATTACATCTACCGCAACATCGGCGAGAACACGGTGGAACTGCTTGCTGACGGTCTCACGCTTCCCTTGACCAGCCAGCCCGAGCGCTTCCAGAACGATATCGGTGATGCCTATGAGCAGCCCGGCTGGAGGTATTTCACGAACACCCGCGTCTCGAATCCCACCAGCCAGTCGGTCAGAGCCCGGTGGGTGGCCAACGTCTCCGGATCAGCCCGTTACATGGACTTGCACATGCCCGCCGTCGCGAGCCGCGAGTATGCCAAGGTCGATAGCCCGTCCATCGTCGATGCCCCCAGCCCCTACAACACCAGGGTCGCTCCGACTCTGGTCGTCCGGCAGATCGGTGAAGCGTGGAACAAGGCCTTCGCCACGGTTTACGAACCTCATCTCTCCAGTGATGGCCCCACCATTCAGAACGTCACCCAGTTGGTTCGCAGCGGGGTGGTCGTCGGAGTCAAAGTGGAAAGTACGGTCGGCGCGAAGAACCTCGTTCAATACATCATCTCGAACCCGTCAGCCAACGAGACCTACACCGATGCGGCCGCTGGCTTGTCTTTCACCGGTCGTTTCGGGATCGCATCCAACAATGGCGATGGAACGGTGACCCTTTATCTGGGCGATGCTTCAGCGATTTCGTATCGCGGCAACTCGGTGTCCACGGTCAGCGGATCGAATTCCCAGGCCGAGGCGCGCTTCACTCCCGGGCAGCCCGCGGTGGTCACCTCGAATGCCGCGGTCAATACCGTGGTCGCGCCGCCTCCTCCCGGGGGCGCGTGGGTTCCCGCCGCCGGAGGAACCTATGACTGGAACACCGCCGCCAACTGGAACCCGGTCGCAGTTCCGAGCGGCACAGGATTCGTTGCCACTCAGAATACCAACCTCTTGGGCGATCAGATCGTCAACCTCAACACCTCCGTCACTTTGGGCGAGTGCCAAATCGGCGATAGCAGCGGCACCCAGACCACCACGCTGCGGAAAGGCAGTGCCGGGGCACTGGTCTTTGACCAGACCGACAGCTCGATCGCCTACCTCACCCGCACCGCCGGAGGAACCGGCACCGTCACCCTTGCGAGCGACCTTGGCGTTTCCTTGTTAGATAACCTGACCGCGCGCTCGTCGGGTGGCACCGGCACGGTTCGCATCGCAGGTCCGATTTCCGGGACGGGCAAGGGCATCACCGTGGACGGCGGAGGCCTCACCCTCGCCCTGGCGGCTGCAAACACCTTCACAGGCGAAACGCGCGTCACCTCGGGCATCCTCGGCCTGGAGAACTCTCTGGCGCTGCAGAACAGCAGCATCGATACCACCAACAGCGCCTCCGGCACTTCCACCACCGGCATCCGGACATCCCAGACATCCCTGACTTTTGGCGGCCTCTCCGGAAACAAGAATCTCGCCGCGCTTTTCTCCACGGTTTCCGGCGGTTATGCCTCCGTCAGCCAGTTGAACCTCAATCCCGGATCCGCTCAGTCGCCGATCTACTCCGGCAGCATTGGCAATGGCGCGGCGGGCATGTCCGTCACCAAGTCCGGCAGCGGGAGCCAGACATTGACCGGGTCTAACACCTACACGGGTGGTACCACCCTTTTGGCGAACTCCGGCACGCTCGTTATTGGCGAAGACGGCCTGCTCGGCGCGGGAACCTACGCCGGAGCGCTGGCCATCGGCAGCGGTTCGGTGTTTGAGTTCGCATCATCTTCGGACCAAAGGCTCAACGGTGCCGTCAGCGGCAGCGGCCAGCTTCGCAAGAGCGTGGCAAGCAGCGCTCTCACACTCGCGGCATCCAATCCATCCTTCACCGGCACCATCAGCCTTTCGAAGGGTATGCTGGTGCTGGCGAATTCAAATGCCATCAGCGCCGTCACGTCGATGAGCATGGCCACCGGCACCTCGTTGAAAACCACCGTGCAGAACGCCACCGTGAACGCCGCCATGCCGGTGTCCGGATCGGTCAGCATCCACGCCCCGGACTTCGGCACGGGCAGCACGGTTTCGACATTGTCAATGAATGGGGTGATTTCCGGCTCGGGAAGCGTGGTTTTCAGCGCGGAGTCCGCGGTTGCCAGCAATTCCAACCAGACGATCCGACTCAACGCCGCAAACACCTACGCGGGAACGACCACGCTCCATCCGGCTTCGAACGGAGCGAATCTGATTGTGAAACTCGGCGTGAACAACGCGCTTCCGGCCACCTCCGTGCTCTCCCTCAATGGCGTCGCCGGCGGTGGCTCGGGGCGCGACTCGGATTTCGACCTCAACGGGTTCAGCCAGACGATCGCCGGATTGCAGAACACGCCTGTCTCACTGCGAAACCAAAGGGTGCTGAACAGTCCGGGCACAACCGCCACCCTGACGATCCACAACAGCACCGCTCGCAGCTTTTCGGGAACCATCTCCGGCACAAACCTTCATCTCGTGAAGAGTGGCCCGGGCACCCAGACGCTTGCTGCTTCGAACACGTTCACGGGCACCACCGTCATTCAGGATGGCAAGCTCGAAGGTGTCGTTGGCGGAAGTTGTGCGAACTCGGCCGTGACGCTCGCCTCCACATCCGCGATCCTGGGTGTTTCCGTCACGAACAACACTGGCACCTGGACCTGCAAGTCTCTCACTTCCTCCGCGGTCGGCACCCTTGAGTTCAACTTCGGAACCGTCGCGCCGGGTGCGGTGGCTCCACTCTCCGTGACCCAGCTCGCGGATTTCATCACCACTCCCTCCGTCCGGCTGATCATGGACAACAGCCCGGCGGCCGGCACCTATCCCCTGATGACCTGGGCCTCGACCACAGGTGTTCCCCCTTCGTCGGTGACCGTTGTGAAATCGAATGGTTCGGGCGGTCTTGCCGATGGAACCACCGCGACACTTGGTGTTACGGGAAACACCCTCAACCTCATCGTTTCAGCGAACCCTTCCATCGTGAAGGCCAACAACACGAACAACCTCAACCTCGGTACCAGTTGGGTCGGCGGAGTCGCGCCCGCAGCCACTTCCACCGCGCGCTGGAACAACACGGTTACCGCCGCCAATACCTGCGCTCTCGGTGCCGCCACGACCTGGGGAGGGATCACCATCGATAACCCTGCCGGCGCGGTCACGATCAGCAACACCGGCGGACATTCCCTTACGCTGGGCTCGAACGCCATCGACATCGGCATGAGCGCCGCGACCGCCAATCTGACGATCCAGTGTCCGCTTATCCTCGGTGCGGAAAATCTTTGGAATGTCGGCACCTCTCGCACGCTCACCCTCGGCGGGGGGGTGTCCGGAGGATTTCCGATCATCAAGGATGGTGGCGGCACCACGTTGTTCACGGCTGCCAATAGCTTCAGCGGACCCATGACCGTTTCGGGTGGCACCATCGAGTTGGGTGGCGGCGGCACTTTGATGGGCGGCTCTTATGCCGGAGCGCTTACCATTGAAAACGACGCGGTTTTCCGTTTCAACAGCACTGCCTCGCAGACCCTCAACGGCTTGCTCGCCGGTGGGGGAACGCTCTCGAAAACCGGAACCGGAACGCTCACTCTGGGCGGTGACAACTCAGGTTTCACCGGTTCAATCGCCATCAACCATGGAACGCTTGTCCTTTCCAATGTCGGCGCGCTGGGTGGTGCCACTTCCCTCAGCATCGCCGGAGGCACGACGCTGAATTCTCAGCTCACCGGTATCGCCACCACCACACCGGTCACTCTTGGATCGTCCGGCACCACCTCGACCATTGCCTTCGGTCGCAACGCCTCCGCAGCCGGAAACATCGCCTTCCATGGTTCGATCAGCGGTGCGGGAAACATCACATTTACCACGCCTAACAACAATAGCGCCAACAACCTTCAGACCATCCTTCTTGGCGCGGCGAACAGCTACGACGGCAGCACCCTTATCACCACCGGCAACGCTGGCAACACTCTCAGCGTGAAAGCCACCACTGCCAACGTGCTTCCCGCCACCACCGTCCTCACCCTCAACGGTGGCGATGGCTCGGGCAGCGGTCGGTCCGTGAGCTTCGACCTCAACAGCTTCGATCAAACGATCGCCGGACTCGCCAACACCACCGGCCTGACCCTCCGCAACCAAAGGATCCTCAACAGTGGAAGCCAGTCGGCGACACTGACCATCCAGAATACTTCGAACTTCACCTTTTCCGGAAACATCAACGGCACCGCTCTCAATCTCGACAAATCCGGTTCCGGCACACAGACCCTTTCCGGGACGAACGCCTACACCGGCATCACTTCCGTCAGCGGCGGCATTCTCGTCCTCGGCCATAGCCTGGCGATGCAGAACAGCCCCTTGGAGACCTCCGCATCCATCCCCGGAGACGCGACCAATGGTCTGCGAAGCACTGTCACCTCGCTCACTCTCGGCGGACTCGTCGGAGACCAGAACCTTGCCTCGGTCTTCACCACCACATCCGGGGGCTATTCGGGTCTCACTTCGCTCACCCTGAATGTCGGCACCGCGCTCACCCACTCCTACTCCGGGGCCATTGCCAATGGCGCGGCCGGGATGTCTCTAACAAAATCCGGCGGAGGCACCCAGGTCCTTTCAGGTGCCGGCAGTTGGTCCGGTGCCACCACGATCAGCTCCGGGATACTCCGGTTGGACGCTCCCGATGTCATTCCCGATGGCGCGGGAAAAGGCAACGTCACGGTCGATGGCACCCTCGACCTTCATGGAAACGACGAGCAAGTCAACGGGCTGGAAGGTTCGGGATTCATCGATAACACCGCGCCCGACACGGTTTCCACCCTGACCGTAGGTGGCAACAACCAGAGCGCGGTCTTCTCCGGCGTCCTTGGCAACAGCAGAGCAGCGTCGACGCTTCATTTCGTGAAGACCGGCACCGGATCGTGGTCTTTGGCCGCCGCCAGCACCTATTCCGGCCTTGCTGCGGTGAACGCGGGGGCCCTCGTGCTCCAGCATGCCGGGGCGCTGGGTGGCGCGGGCGTCGGAGCGGAAGTCAATGGGACCGGCACCGGTGGGTCAGGCAACGCCCGCATCGAACTCCAGGGTGGCATCGTGATCCAGGGCGAGCCGGTCACGCTCAAAGGGGTCGGCAATTTCACCGGTGCCTTGACCAGCTCCAGCGGAAACAACGAGTGGTCAGGCAACGTGACGATCGGCACGGCCGTCACCCGAATCGGCGCATCCGCCGGAGCGATCTTGGAGGTCAGCGGCGTGATCGACAGCGGCGGCGATCCCTTCGGACCGACCATCCGCACCACCGACCTGACCGGGGTGGTGGTGCTCAGCGGAGCCAATACCTATCTCGGCGACACCACCGTCCTGATCGGTCGACTGCTGCTGGACGGTGGCGATGACCGGCTTCCCGTCGCCAGCCGGCTTGTCCAGGGATCGGGCACCTTTGTTTCTGAAATCGATCTCAATGGACGCAGTCAGGAAGTGGCCGGCCTCGCCATCACGGCGGGTGCCACTGCGGCGAACAACTCGATTGGAAACACCTCGACGACCCTCTCAATCCTTGAAGTTCGCTCACCCGCAGGATCCCCATCCACCTTCGCCGGTATCATCAAGGGCAATCTCGCCTTGACCAAATCCGGACCTTCAAGCCTCGATCTCACCGGCACCAATACTTACAGCGGCGACACGACAGTCGATGAAGGCACACTCCTGTTAGGCGCGAGCAATGCCGGCAATGATGCCTCGACCGTCCGCATCGCAAGCGGTGCGAACCTCCATCTCGCTTTCTCGGGATCGGACACCGTGCAGGCCCTCGTGGTTGGTGGTACGCCACTCGCTGCGGGTGTCTATGGTGCCATGGGTTCAGCCAGTCCGGTCATCGGCCTTCCCGAGATCACCGGTCCCGGCACTCTTCACGTCACCACCGGCGCGCCGCTCTCCGGATATGCGGCATGGAAACGCAGCCATGCCCCGAGCGGCGCACCTGATGACGACTTCGATGGCGACGGCGTGCCCAACGCTGTGGAATATGTCCTCGGCGGCGATTCCTTGACCAACGATGCCGCCAAACTTCCTGCCGTCGCCACCACCAATGGACACCTGGTTTTCACCTTCATTCGCGATCAGGCATCGATCGATGGTTCCACCGCCATCGCCATCGAGACCAGTGGAGCCCTCGTCTCGTGGCCGGATTCCATCGCTGTTCCCGCCTCCGCCGTGGCCAACAGCCCTGGGCTCTCGGTGCTGAAAAACACGCCCTCTGCCGGTAAGGACACGGTCATTCTGCAGGTGCCCGTCGCAACCGGAGGTCGTGGATTTGCCCGCCTCAAAGTGACGCCCTGATGGCTTCTCGCGTCGATCGTATCTGACCTGGTAAGCGTCTTGGTCCTGCTGTGCCAAAATCGCAAATTCTAGCGATGGTTCGATTCTAGCAAATCTTTTTGTTACCTCGGGTGTCCTTGGAACTATGACGGAAGTGGTCAGCTTATCCCGACTTTGACCCATTTCCCGATCTCATGAAACCCGCCATCGCCTCCCTTCCCGCTGTCTTCTCATTGTCCTTCATCGCCTCGGCCCCGAACGTCTCCGCTGCGGCCTTCACCTGGGACGGCGGGGGTGGCAGTTCATCGTGGGGGACCTCAGGAAATTGGAACCCGGACGGTGCGGTGTTCAATGACACCACCGACCTGACCTTCGCTGGTTCCGGATTTCAAACCTACACAGGAGTGGGAACGGCTGGAGGCACCCGCACGGTCCGTTCGATGACCTTCAACGACAACTTCACGAGCAGTTCCGGGCGCGTTCGATTCAATTCCGGTGGTGCTGCTTCCGGTGGAAACGTTAACCACCTCATCTTCAATTCCAGCGTTGGCAACGCCAACATCATCCTGACTTCCGGCATGACAAGTGCCGTGGATCTTGGCTCGGGCGGAGCCTCTGTCTTCGGCGAAGCCCGTCTCACCAGCAACCTCATCATCACCAACAACAGCAGCGTCGGCACGCTTACCATTTCATCCCCGATCACCGAAAACTCGGCAGGAAGAGGAATCACCAAGGAAGGTGTGGGATTGGTCACCCTAACAAGGCCCAGCACCTACACCGGTGCCACCACCATCAACGCCGGCACACTTAGGGGCAACCTCTCGGGCGACTGCGCCAACTCGGAAATCATCCTCAACAACACCGCGGCTTCCTTCATGGTCGGTGTGTCAGCCACCACCGGCGAATGGACCTGCAAAGACTTCACCGCCGCAGCGGCGGGGACACTTCAGTTCAATTACACCGTCGCCCCCGGCACCACGACGAGCCCGCTGCTGGTCACCAACGCCGCGAATTTCACCGCCACGCCCAACGTGAGGGTGCTGGTCGGATCCATTCCCGCCGCGGGAACCTACCCTCTCATGACCTGGGGCTCGATGACTGGCACAGCTCCCACGACCGCGAATCTCACTCTTTCCCCATTCGAATTCGGAAAGTCGGCCGGACTGCAGATCACCGGAAACACCCTCAACCTCACGATCTCGACGGTCGATCCCTACATCATCAAGGACGACAACACCACCGACCTCAATCTCGGCGCAAGTTGGGTCGGCGGCACCGCACCGTTGGCCAGTCAAGGAGCCAAATGGACGAACGCGGTGACTTCGGCAAACACCACCGTCCTCGGTGCCGATGCCACATGGGGAGGTATCGTCATCGAAGACCCAGCCGGTCCGGTCAGCATCGGCTCGGGAAATACCCTGACGCTTGGCGCCGGCGGTATCGACCTCGCCACCGCCACTGCGGATCTCACCCTCGACTGCGGAGTAATTCTTGGTGGAAACCACGTTTGGAATGTGGGTGCCGGACGCACCTTGGCCCTCCATGGCAGCGTCTCCGGTGCTTTTGGGATCACCACGCAAGGTGCGGGAACCACAGTCCTCGCCGGGAGCAATACTTGGTCCGGGACCACCACGGTCGCCGATGGAGTTTTGAAGCTCGCGGCATCAAATGTGATTCCTGATGGAAGTGGCAGAGGAAACCTTTCGGTCACGGGCACCGTCGATCTCAATGGATTCGACGACCAGGTCAACGGTCTGAGCGGAGGCGGTCTGATTGACACGACCGCGACTTCGACCGCATCGACCCTCACGCTGGGCGGCAACAACCAGTCCGCCACCTTCTCCGGCATCATTCAGAACAGCGGATCCACCTCATCCATCAATCTCGTGAAAACCGGCACCGGCACCCAAACGCTGTTGGGGGCCAATACCCACTCCGGCCTCACCACGGTCAACAGCGGAGCCCTTCGAATCAGCAATCCTGCCGCCCTCGGCGCAACAACCTCGGGAACCGTGATCAACGGTGGAACGCCCGGAGCCAACGTCGCCCGTCTTGAACTCTCCGGCGGCATCACGGTCAGTGGCGAAGCGATCAACATCAAGGGCGGCGGAAATTTCCTGGGCGCGCTCACCAGCCAAAGCGGCACCAACACCTGGGCCGGCAACGTCACGGTCGGTGCCGCAAGCACGAGGATCGGAGCCGCGCTTTCGTCCACGCTTGTCGTCAGCGGAGTCATCGACAGCGGCACTGATCCTTTCGGCCTGACCGTTCGATCCGAAGGCACGGGCCTCGGCGGAACGGTCGTTTTCTCCGGGGCAAACACTTATCTCGGCGACACCTCAATCTTGATCGGCAGACTCCAGCTCGATGGGGGGGATAACCGCCTGCCTGTGGGCACCTCTGTGATCATGGGCAGTGGCACCAGCTCTGCCGAACTTGATCTCAATGGCACCAGCCAGGAAATCGCGGGTCTGTCCGTGACCTCCGGTGCCACGGCATCTAACAATTCTGTCAACAATTCCTCCATCACATCCTCCACACTCACCCTGAACACAGCTTCGGCGTCATCGTTCGCAGGGATTCTCAAGGGCAATCTCTCCTTGTCGAAATCCGGCATTGGCACCCAAACACTCTCCGGAGCCAACACTTTCGCCGGAAGCATCACCGTCAACGGCGGCCTGCTGATCGCTGCGGGATCTACGAACAGCCCGGGCATCAGTGTTCTCGGAGATCGCACCAACACCCGCACCATCACTGTCAACTCCGGCGGCACCTTGCGTTTCGACTCGGGCAACGTGCTCGGCGCCAACCATGTCGCCACCACCGCTCCGACCCTCGTGATCAACAGCGGCGGTCAGGTCACCAACGCATCTCCGGCCACCAACAACGCGCTCCATGACATCCAGCTCAACAGCGGCACCCTGACCGCCACCACCGGTTCGGCCAGCGGCTACGCGGCATGGAATCTCAATGGCAACATCCTCTCCACCGGCAGCTCGGTTATCTCCACGAGCGATCCGGTCAACGGCACCGTTATGCTCAAGAGCACCGGCGACAAGACCTCCACCTTCGACGTGACAGGCTCGCTCGATGTTTCCGCTCCGCTCGTCGAAAACTCGGCGGACGCCAACATCGCGAAACTCGTCAAGACCGGACCGGGCACCATGACGCTTTCCGCCGCAAACACCTACACCGACACCACCACCGTCGCCGCTGGCACACTCGCCCTCGTCGGCGGAAGCCAGGCGTCTCCAATCACGGTTTCTTCGGGAGCCTCCCTTGGCTTCACGCTCGGTTCGCCCACCACGTCGACTTCATCGGTGGATCTTACCAGTGGCACCGTCAAGATCACCGGCACGGTCGACAATGCTTCGAGCTACACGCTCATCACCGCCACGGGCGGCATCACAGGCACACCGATGATGGATTCACCCATCACCCATTACGTCCTGCAGGTTCAGGACAGCGGAACCAAGCTGGTTCTCGCCTATGTCGGATCGGGTTCCGCTTACACCACATGGTCCGGCGGTGCCGCCGCCGATGCCGATACCAATGGAGACGGAGTTGAAAACGGTGTCGCATGGGCCCTCGGCGCGGCCAATCCCTCGCAGGATGCGCGCGCGCTCCTGCCCGTCATCGACAACACCAGCGACCCCTCCTACCTGCTGTTCTCCTACAACCGTAGCGATCTCGCCAATGCGGATCCCGGCACCTCCATCGCGGTGCAATACGGTACGACCCTCAACGGTTGGACCACCGCGGTTCATGATGGTGACAACGTGATCATCCAGGTCACCGACGGCAGCCCCTCCGACGCCGTGGTCGTGAAGCTCAAGCGCTCCTCGCTGGCTGCGTCCGGCAGGATTTTTGCCCGCCTCAGCGTCACAGTCACCCCCTGATTCATCCCATTCCAACCAACCACGCCAAACAACCCAACCCAGCCTCCAGTCCATGAAACCCACCAGACGCCATCAACTGCTCCTGCTCGGCAGCTCCCTGCTTGCCGCCCCCGCGCTACACGCAGCCACCTACACCTGGGACGGTGGTGGTGGAAGCACTTCATGGGGAACGGGAACGAATTGGAATCCCGACGGTGCGGTCTTCAACAACACGACCGATCTCATTTTCGGAGCATCGGGAAACCAGACCTACACCGGCGTCGGCACCGCTGACGGGTTGCGCACGGTTCGTTCGATCACATTCACCGATGCCTTTGCCAATACCTCTGGTCGCATCCGCTTTAACTCCGGTGGAGCGACGACGGGCGGAGTCATGAACCACTTGGTCTTCAGTTCAAGCACAGGCACTGCGAACATTTCCCTGCAATCCGGCATGACAGGATCCGTGGACATGGGTGCGGGTGGTGCATCGGTCTTTGGTGAAACACGACTGGCCAGCAATCTCGTGATCACCAACTCAAGCTCCACGGCGACGCTGAACATCACCTCGGCGATCACGGAAACCACCGCCGGACGCGGCATCACGAAGGAAGGAGCCGGTCTGGTGATTTTCAGTCGGGCAGCCAGCTACACCGGAACCACCACGATCAATGACGGCACCTTGCGAATCGGCAACGGCGGGGCCACCGGAACTCTCTCCGCTTCGAGTGCCATCAGCGTCAATAACAACGGAATCCTGGAAATCAGGCGCAGCGGTACGGTGACGCAAGGCACGGACTTCAGCTCAACAGGCATCACCGGCACGGGATCCTTCATCAAGTCCGGCACCGGCACCGCCATCTTCAATGTTGCCAACTCCTACACCGGAACCACGACCATCAATGGCGGCGCCCTCCGCCTTGAGTCGAGCGGAACGATCTCAAGTTCCAGCAATGTCGTCATCAACACCGCCGGAAACTGGAACATCCGCAATACCGACGGCTGGACCTACTCCGGCACGATCTCCGGCGACGATACCGGCCAGATCAATCTCAACACCGGCACGAACGTCACGCTCTCCGGAAACATTTCGGGGCTCTCGAAAATCCATACCAACAACGATGGCACCGTCGCGACGATCAGCGGCGACATCAGCGGATCTGTCGCGATCGATGTGCAGAGCACCGGAGGCTCCACCCTCATCCTTTCGGGCAACAATACCTATACCGGAGCCACCCGGATCCTGAGCAGCACGGGCGTCCTCGAAGTGCGGGGCTCGATTTCTAACAGCTCGGGGATCGACAGCATCGGTTCGCTGATTTTCAACAGCGCCTCCAACCAGTCCTACGGCAACGTCATCAGCAACACCGGCACGCTCACCAAGCAAGGCACCGGCACGCTCACCCTTTCCGCAGCGAACACCCACAGCGGCGCCACCACGATCTCGGGTGGCATTCTCCATCTGGACAACAGCCTCGCGCTCCAAAGCAGCGCCCTCGACACGACCGCAAGCGTGGCTGGCTCCGGCTCTGCGGGACTCCGCACGTCCTCCACTTCATTGACCTTGGGCGGACTTGTCGGCGACAAGTCCTTCTCTGATGTCTTCACCACCACCTCCGGGGGTTACAGTGGGCTCACGGCGATCACCTTGAATCCCGGCACGGGTGCCAGCAACAGCTACACCGCCAACATTGGCGATGGGGCCGGAGGGATGACCCTGACGAAGTCCGGAGCGGGCCTGCAAGTTCTCAACGCGGCCAACACCCATACAGGTCTCACCACGATCAACGCCGGAGCGCTCAGAATCACCCATGCCGACGGTCTGGGTGGGGTGACGGCCGGAACCGTCGTCAATGGCGGCACGGGGGGGACGGGCGTCGCGCGCCTGGAACTCGCAGGTGGAGTGACCGTTGCGGGAGAGTCCGTCACGATTCGTGGAGGTGGGAACTTTGTCGGCGCGTTGAGCAGCTTCAGTGATGTCAATGAATGGGCCGGGAATGTCACCGTCGATGCCGCCGGCACCCGGATCGG
Organism: Akkermansiaceae bacterium; assembly: GCA_025457665.1. Classification (GTDB taxonomy): domain Bacteria; phylum Verrucomicrobiota; class Verrucomicrobiia; order Verrucomicrobiales; family Akkermansiaceae; genus Haloferula. Next base: position 60,983 of record JALOTY010000001.1, read on the forward strand.
TGCCTCTGCGGGAGCCACTCTCAAGGTCAGTGGTGTGATCGACAGCGGCGTCAACTCCTTCGGTCTGACCATCCGCACCGGCGATACGAACAGCCCGGTGGTTCTTTCGGGTGCCAACACCTATCTGGGAGATACTACAATCCTCGTAGGAAAGCTGCAATTGGATGGTGGCGATCATCGTCTGCCCACCGCGACGAATCTGATCATGGGTAGCGGGACGAATGCCACCGAGTTCGACCTGAATGGCAGAAACCAGGAGATAGCCGGCCTAACCCTCGCGTCCGGTGCCACAGGTGCCAACAATAGGATCAACAATTCGTCAGCCACTCTTTCGACACTCACGGTCAACACAACTGCGGGTGCGCCTTCATCCTTCGGCGGCATCATCACCGGAAACCTCGCGCTGACCAAGGCTGGCAGCGATGTTCTCACCATTTCCGCCACGAACAACTACACGGGACCCACCACGGTCACCGGTGGCTCGCTCCTCGTGAACGGCAACATTTCCACCAGTTTGCTCACCACCGTGCAGACCGGTGCGACCCTCGGTGGCAGCGGCACCGTGGGCGATTTGACCATCGATTCCGGTGGCTTCTTCTCGCCCGGCAACAGCCCGGGCATCATGACCGTGGACGGTGCCTACACCCAGAACGGCACCTTGGTTGCTGAGCTGAACGGCCTCACACCGGGAACCGGGCACGATCAGGTGGTGGTGAACGGCAGCGTCAATCTCGCAGGGGCGCTATCGCTCTCCTTCAACACTTTCACTCCGGTGAACAACGACCTTATCTTCATCCTGCTCAATGACGATACCGATGCCATCAGCGGAACCTTCACCGGTTTCTCCCAAGGCACCATCGTCGGCAGTTATGGTGGTTACGACTGGCAGATCAGTTACCAGGCCGACCAAGCGGGGAATTCCTTCACTGGAGGAAACGATGTTGCGCTTCAAGCCATCGTGCCGATCCCGGAGCCCCGTTCCGCGCTTCTCGGGGGACTTGGAATCCTGGTCCTTCTCCGTCGCAGGCGCAATAGCGGGATCCGGTCTGGATCGAATGACAGGTGGTCCTGAATGAACTGTGGCAAAATGCCGATACGGAAAACCCAAGTTGAGACCTCATCATGGGAAGATCCTTGTGGATCTTCCCATGGGTCTGTAACTTCAAGCTAGGCTAATCCGCTCATTCCCTAACATTCGCCATGCACCGCCGATTCTTCTCTTCCGCTTTTTCTGCTGTCTTCATCTTCTGGTTTTCGGCGTTGGTTCCTGCATGGAGTCAAGACACTGACGACAAGGAACAAGCGTCACGCGGCCGCAGTGTGATCGTCTTCCTGTTCGATGATCTCGGCTTCGGTGAACTCAGTGCTTATCGGAATCTCTATCGCTATGTGCCGTCGGCCACCGATGAACCATCGGATGTCGCGCCCACGCCACACCTCGACAAGCTCGCCAGCCAGGGAGTCATTTGCACTCGCGCCTATTCCCACTGCTGGTGCGCACCCACCCGGCAATCCCTGCTCAGCGGGATGTGGAACAACCGCAACAGCGCCTACGGTCGGCCATGGATCGGAAATCACATGAGGAACCTCGGCATGCGCACGCTGATGGTGGGAAAAAACCACGGCGACCTGCCTGCAAAAAGGATTCTCGATTGGCGTGGCGGCAAGAGCGAGTTTGACGAAACCTTCCATGTCAACCTTGGCGAATTCGCCTACTATCGCAATCCCCAGAGCCGCTACGCCCGGGAAACGGGTGACGTCATCCGCAGCCGCACGGGTGGGCAAAAGCCAGTTCCCTACCTTCCGAAGGGCGAGGAATACATCACCGATCTTTTCGCGGAGCGCATGGTCTCATTCATCGATCAGCAGGCGTCCGCGCAACGGGGGTTTTTCATCTACTGCGCTTTCAATGCCCCGCATTCTCCGCTTCATGGCAAGCCTGAGGACATGCGTGCGCTGTTTCCCACCCGCTTCGGTTCATGGAGCGATGAGCGGATTCGCGAAGATGGTCTGAACTGGAGGAATTCGCGCTACCAGCGTGAGCACATCATGGCCATGGTCCATGCCGCCGACCGTGCCATCGGCACGGTGGTCGCCGCACTTCGCCGCCACGGGGTTTATGACGACACGCTGATCATCGTCACCTCGGACAACGGTGGTGCGCGGGATGGCAAGGTGATCCGTTCCCTCAACTACCCGCTCTCGGGAGCCAAGCACGACAGCCTCGATGGCGGCATCCGCGTTCCTTTCATCGTCAGCAGCGGAGAACTCGCGGCATCCCGCGATCGGAAACCGCGCTACGACGGACTGGTCTCGGTTTGCGACATCCTCCCGACCGCGGTGCGCTTTGTCGATCCGTCCTTCGATCCCGCCGCCGTGGAAACCGACGGCGCGAACCTGATGCCTCATCTTCTCGGGCTGAAACCCACGCTCACCGGACGGCGTTATTTCATGCAGGCGAAGATCGCGAAGGATCGGTCTGTTTCATTTCATGAACCGACCGACGGCTACAATGCCGTTCTCATCAAGGATGATTACAAGCTCCAAAGAATCTGCGATGATGGTGCGAAGCCCGCCGATTTCCGCTATGTGCTGCAACACCTGCCCGATGTCGCTGGCGATCGGGCACCGGCCACTCGCCTTCGCGAGAGTTATGACAAGGACAACGTCGATGATCCCGAGATCAAGTCCGCAATGATCCGCGAAATGGAATCCCTGCTGGCCGCCGAGGGGGACGATCTCAGCCCCGAGTGGTCGGGCAATCCGGCCAATGCCCAGGTGATCCTGCCGATTCTCCATCGATATCTGAAATCCGGAAACCTCCCCTCGCGCGATGGTTCCAAAACCGAGGATTCCCGATGAGATCCGGATTACGCCGCTTCGATAGATGCGTGCTTGCGCTGTGTGCGTTCGCATTGGCGGGGCCATGCCATGCGCAAGAGGTCGTTGCGGATGCACCTTCCCTCGATGCGGGCTTCGTCGATCCGCCGCATGCCTACAAGCCGCACACGTGGTGGCACTGGATGAACGGCCATGTCACGCGTGAGGGCATCACCCGCGACCTGGAGGACATGAAACGAATCGGTATCGGTGGTTTCACGCTTTGGAACACCCAGGAGGGAACGCCGCCGGGTCCGGTGACTTATGCCAGCGAGGAATGGTGGGCGTTGTTGGATCACACCATGCGCGAGGCCGGGCGGCTCGGTCTGGAGATGGGGATGTTCAATGGCTCGGGATGGTCTTCCACCGGTGCGGCGTTTGTCACTCCCGACAAGGCCATGCAGGAAGTCGCATGGACCGAGACCGAGATCCGCGGTCCCGGCACAGTGAAGCGGAAACTTCCGGTTCCCCGCGCGGCGCTGGGTATCGAGCGCGACATGAAGAAGGATCCGCTGATCAACCGGAGATACTACATGCCACGCGAGACGGTGGAGGGCTGGTTTCGCGACATCGCGGTGTTCGCGGTGCCCTCGCTGCCCGATGGGGAGAAACCCTGGCGGCTCAGGGAATGGCGGGAAAAGGCCGGCTTTGGGAAACTTGTGGATCGATTCGCTCCGGACCTTCGCGAGGCACCGCCAGGGCAGGTGATACCCGAGGAGAAACTTATCGATGTGAGCCGTTTCATGTCAGAGGACGGTGTGTTGGATTGGGAGGCACCTCCCGGATCATGGACGATTCTTCGCATGGGATATCAGCCCACGGGACGGAGCAACCATCCGGCTTCCGAAGGGGGAAAGGGGCTGGAGATCGACAAGATGTCCACCGCTGCGCTCGATTCCTACTGGGAGGGGTTCCTCGATCGGGTGGTGGCTACCGCCGGACCGCGGATCGGGCAGACGTTTTCGACGATCTGCCTCGATAGCTATGAGGTCGGCCATCAGAATTGGAACAAGGATTTCGCCGAATCGTTTCAAGCCGCCATGGGCTATGATATCCGAAGATATCTGCCGGTCATCACTGGCCGCGTGGTGGAAAGTCCCGAGTTCACCGAGCGCGTGTTGTGGGATTTCCGCAAGGTGATTGGCGGGAAGATCGCGAACAACTATTTCGGCCACATGGCGAAGCGGGCGCGCGCCGCCGGGCTTTTGTTCGGAACGGAACCCTACGGGAGTTTTGGCAATACCAGCGATCCCGAGGTCGCGGCATTGACCGATGTGCCGACCTGCGAGTGGTGGGCCTATGACACCCGTCAGATCGGGCGTCCTGCCGAGGCCAAGGTTGCGGCGTCGGCGGCGCACCTGCATGGCCGGGATCTCGTGGACTCCGAGGCCTTCACCGGAACGCCGGAACGGATCTTCGAAACCTACCCGGGCGGCATCAAGACCCAAGGTGACGGGTTCATGACCCTGGGTGTGAATCGTTTCAGTTTCCACACCTGGGCGCACGATCCCTACGGCATCGTTCCCGGGCTTGGTCTCGGCACCTATGGTTCCCGTTTTGACAATCGCAACACCTGGTGGCCCTACGCAAAACCATGGCACGAGTATCTCGCACGATGTTCATTCCTTCTGCGTCAGGGCAAGTTTGTTGGTGATGTCATTTATTACTCCGGCGATGAAGCACCTTTGCGAAGCGAGGCGATGCTTCGCGAGCGTATCCTTCCCGGGCTTCCCGATGGGATCGACTATGCCATCGCCGGCCCGGGCGACCTACGGAAACTCCAGGTCCGCGATGGCCGCCTCTACATGGAAAACGGCCCGGAGTTCCGCTTGCTGGTCTTGCCGGACATTCCGTGGATGTCGGTCGATGATTTGAAGGTGATTTCCCGCCTCGTCGCGGAAGTCGCGGCGGTTTCGGGACGCCGGCCGCTTTCTCCCCCGGGCAGGATCACCCCGGAGGTTTTGAAAGAGTTTGATCCACTCGTCTCAACACTGTGGGGAAAACCCGGCGAGCCCGAGGCCACGGAACGCCGGATAGGCAAGGGGGTGGTCTATCAGGAGACGCCGATCCATCAGGTCCTCGCGAAACAAGGAGTGTTGGAGGATTTCACCTATCAGAATCGTGGAAAAATGGCGGCCGGAAAAGGCGGCGGAAAAATCGGCTTCATCCACCGACGGACGCCAAGCGAAGAAATCTACTTTCTCGCCAACCCCGATCCGGTGGAGAGGTCGATCAGCGCTCGATTCCGAGTCGCTGGCAAAGTGCCCGAGTTATGGCTGCCCGACAGCGGGACAATGCATCGCCTCGTTCACGAGAGCCGAACGGATGGACATATCTCGATCGCTCTGAGCTTTTCACCGGGCGAGGCATTCTTCGTGATTTTTCGCGAAGCGGCCCGGGCCGGTGCCAAGCTTCCGCCGCCATGGGAGAGTCCGTGGCGGCAGACGATGGATCTGAGTCGTGACTGGACGCTGGGATTTCCGGGTGATGGCGACGTGAAGATGCCTCAGCTCGAATCATGGACCACTCTGGATGATGATGATCTCCGGCATCACTCGGGCACGGTGATCTATCAGAAAAGCTTTTCCTTCGAACCCGGTTCGGAACCGGTGAGATATGCTATCGATCTCGGGGAGGTTCAAGTCATCGCGTCCGTCAGGCTGAATGATCAGGACTGCGGAATCGCCTGGAAGAAGCCGTGGCAAATTGATGTAACCAAAGCATTGAAGCCGGGACCCAACACGCTTGAAATCCGAGTCGCCAATCTGTGGGTGAACCGGATCATCGGCGACCAGAAGCATCCGGACGATGTCGAGTGGACCACCGAGACCGGATCCACGGCGGCGGGACGCGGCTTGGCGCGCATTCCGGACTGGGTCAAACAAGGTGGCCCGCGGCCGAATCCGGATCGCAAGGCGTTTTACGGGTGGGAATGGCCCCACATGACCAAGGACCGGCCGCTTCTGCCATCCGGCCTTCTCGGTCCGGTCCGCTTGCTGGTTCGTGATGCCGATTGACTCGCCCCTTCATCTCCATCGCATGATTTCACTTTTCAAAATCCCGCTGTTTCTCCCGGTCGCGCTTGTCCTGTCATCCATGCTCTCAAGGGCGGATGATTCGATGAATCCTCCGGACGGAACGGTGACCGCAAATCCCTTCCCGGGTTTCACCTGGAAGGCCCATCCGGAGGCTTTCCTCGATGTGTCCCGCCCGGTGGAGTATGAAATCCGCATCTCTGCGAAGACTTCCGGTGAAACCCAGACGATCGATGAAGATCGTGTGGCGCTGAACCGCTATGTCCATGACCGCCCGCTCGCCGCAGGATCCTACGAATGGCAGGTGAGGAGCATTCGTTCGGGCGAACAGGACGGAACATGGAGTGCGCCGTCCTCGTTCACAATCCGCGAGCCGGACAAGGTCGTGATGGTGGATGTCGCCAAGGGCCTGGTGGCGGGCATCGCCGAGGCCTTGAAGATGGCGGATGAAAATCGCGGCAAGTCGGTCCGCATCGTCGTGCCACCCGGCGATCATCCGGTCGATCCATCGTTCAAGGGCGCTCTCTTCGATGTCTCCGGCCGATCGGATGTCGTGATCGATGGAACCGGGGCGCGCATCCGTTTCTCATCCAGAAAGCAGGGATTGTTGCTTGCGGAGAAGTGCCAGCACATCGCGGTTATCGGCTTCGATTGCTCCTTCGCCAAGGGCAGCCTGAGAGTGCAGGGCCGGGTTCGCGCGTTTGATCCGGCCACCCACGGGGTCACCGTGGCGATCGACGAGGGCTTTCCCGGTTTCGATGCATCGGACAGCCAAAGTCAGGACATCTTCTACTTGTTAGAGGATGAGAAAGGCGGTCGATTGAAATCCGGAGCCCCGAATTTCTTCCGGGCCGACGGTCCTATCGTCCGCGAAGCCGACGGGACTTGGTCCTTCCAGCACGTCCGTCACGGCAGTTTCTTCAAGGTCGGCGATCGTTATGGTTACAACTTCCGTTCAGGCTCCGCGCATCTCATCGATGCCAGCGGCTCGCATGGCATCACCGCCAGCGGGCTGACGACTACCGGTTGGGGTGGTATGCAGTTCGTTTCCATGGAGGGAGGGGATTTCCGCATCCTCCACTGCACGACCCGCTTCGGCGAAGGCGAGTGGATGACGGGCAATGCCGATGGAGTGCACATTCGCGGACACGACATCGGTCCATGGATCGAGGGACTGCACATCGATGCCATTGGTGACGACGGCGTGGCGCTTTACGCCCGGCCATCGATGATGAAATCGGTGGAACCCGGTGCGGACCGGCGCATGGCCGTCTGCCGCAACGAATTCTTCAACCTGGAGGCGGGCGATGATGTGGCCTTTTTCCAACCGATGGAGGGTCGCATCCTGCTGGAAACCCAGGTGGAGACGGTGAGTCCGGTGGATGGCGGGTTCACCGTCACCTTTGCTGCGCCACTTCCCGACGACATCCGCTTCAAGGGGCCTCTTCAGCAGGCCACGCAGATTTGGAACCGCTCGAAATCCTGCGGTGATTTCATCATACGCCGCAGCAGCTTCCTCAACATCCGCCGCTATGGTTCGGTGTTCCGGGCGAAGCGAGGTGTGGTGGAAAACAATCAATATCGCGGCATTTCCTCGCGTGCCGTTGTTTTCAGGAACGAAGGCGAATGGCCCAACGGCCTCTATGCTTCGGACATCATCGTCAGGGGAAACACCATCATCGATGCCGGCTTCGACAGCGCCGAACCACAGGCTCCGGTGGCCTTTCTCTTCGAAGCCTACCGGCGCTCCGCCGCCTGCGTGGGACCGCGGAGGATCCTGATCGAGAACAATCTCTTCGAAGATTGCGCGCGGCCGGAGATTCAGTTCAACTGGGTTGGCGATGCGGTGGTCAGGAGCAATCGCGCCCGCAGTTCTGACGGTTCGATGATTCCCACAAAGATCCGCGCGAAAGACTCGACCGGCATCCGCGATGCGTCACCATGAATTCGGTTTGAAGATCGTGCCTTCCATCCTCGCCGCGTTCGTGGCGGCCCTTTTTTTCCTTCCCCACTTGTCGGCGGATGCAGCGGAGCGTCCCAATATCCTCTGGATCATCATGGACGACATCGGAGCGGAGCTTCCCTGTTATGGTGAGAAGTCGATCGAAACTCCTCACATCGATCGGCTTGTTAGAGAGGGAACACGTTTCGATGCCGCTTTCCTCACGGCCTCGGTTTGTTCTCCCTCCCGCTCGGCGATGATCACCGGCATGTATCAAACGACCATCGGAGCGCACCACCACCGCAGCGGTCAAGGGGATGCGGCCATCCGATTGCCGGAAGGGGTGGAACCGGTCCCTGCAATCTTCCAAAGGGCTGGATACTTCACCTGCAACGGAGGGGATCCGGATCGTGGCAAGGGTCCGGGAAAGACCGACTACAACTTCGTATGGGAAAAGAAAATTTACGATGGGGCGGACTGGTCCGAACGCAAACCCGGCCAACCGTTTTTCGCGCAAATCCAGCTCTGGGTAGGCAAGCACCGCAACGATGATGGCAGGTGGTATCGGGAAGTGGCCCCGAAGGTCCTCCAAAACCTTACGGATCCGGAGGATATCGTGCTGCCTCCCTACTATCCGCGCGATCCGGTGCTGTTAGCGGATCAGGCGCAGTATCTCGATTGCATCCGTTTCACCGATATCCAAGTCGGCCGCATCCTGGAATGCCTGGAAAAGGAGGGAACCCTCGACCAGACCGTCATCATCCTCATGGGCGACAACGGCATCAGCGATGCCCGAGGAAAACAGTTTCTCTACGACCGCGGCATCCGCACGCCGTTCATCGTCCGCGGACCCGGGATCCCGCGTGGCGAAGTCCGGTCCGATCTCATCGAACACATCGACATGGCGGCGATCTCGCTTGGCTGCGCCGAATTGCCGGTCCCGGAATGGATGCAGGGGCGCGATGTTTTTTCCAAGGATTACAGGAAACGCGATGCTGTTTTCGCCGCCCGCGACCGCTGCGGGGAAACCGTGGATCGCATCCGGAGTGTGCGCACGGAGCGCTTCAAATACATCCGCAACTTCCACCCGCGGCGGCCGATGCTTCAGCCGAACGACTACAAGGATCGCAAACCGACGATTCTCCGTCTGCGCGAGCTTCAGGCAGACGGGAAATTGAACAAACTTCAGGAAGGGATCCTTTTTGCACCGGTTCGCGCGGAGGAGGAACTCTATGACCTTCGGGTCGATCCCTTCGAAACCCGCAACCTTGCCGATGATCCCGGTCATGCGGGGACGCTCAAGTCCCTGCGGGAAAGCCTCGACGTGTGGATGAGGGAAACCCGCGATCCGGGGCCGGAAACGATGGAGATTTATGAGGCCAACCTTGAGTCCGAACTCAGGAATCCGGCCAACCGGAATCATGGTCAGCAGATCCGTCGAAACGCCGCCCTGATGAAAGAGTGGGCTGCCGAAGGGAAGTGAGGTCTCGTCTCGGGTATTCCGAGGTCGCTACGCTGCCCCTATTGGTGGCGCGAATGCAGCCTGATGGATTTCAGCGTTACCGGCATGGGGATGGAGCTATCGCATAGATGAACGATGGCGCGGATTTTTTCGGAGCTGTCGGTATTCGAACCCATCTTGACGCGACTTTTCCATGAAAGCCCATCTCCATTTTGAGACTGTCACGAAGCATCCGCTTCGCGCGACCCTTTTGGCCACTTCCCTGGTCACCACCTCCTTTGCCGCCGATGGCACGACAGCGGGCGTTGCCGCCGACGCTTCGTTCAACTGGGACGCCGGCACCACGGCTCCATGGAATGGTGGAACTGTGGCCGACGGAGCGGGATTTACCGCAAACTTCACCGCGGATATCACCGCGGCACGCACCGTGACGATCGCCGGGGCCAACAAGAGGATCGGCAACATCACTTTCACCGATGGAAGCACTTCATCCCACAATCTGACGATTGCCCGCAGCAGCACATTCGGGCTGATCCTTGACAACGGCAGTTCCTCCCCGGTGCTGGGCGTCACGCAGGGCGACCGCCAATTGATCATCACCGCGCCTGTCAGTGGGTCAAACGGATTCACGAAGTCCGGTCCCGGCAATCTGTTTCTCAACAACAGCGCCAATACCTTCACGGGATCGGTCATTTTGAACGGCGGTTGGGTCCAGATGAACGGCAACGGCAATTTCGGCGACAATGCGAACGACATCAGCGTGACCGCGAACTCCGTTCTCTACAGCAACTTCGGTGGCACGCTGACCCTTCATGCCGATCGCACCATCAATCTTTCCGCGAACCTTTTGTTCAATGGGCTAACAGGTAACAACCGTGCCTGGCAGGTCAATGGGCCAATCAACGGAACGGGAAACTTCTCCCTCACCGGGCCCACCACGAATCTGACTCTCACTGGAGCCAATACTTTCACGGGTTCGGTTTCCATCGTGGCAGGAGGGCAGACCACCGCGAGTTCGAATCATACCATCCTGCAAGTGGGAACATCCGCGACGGATTCGGTTTCGACCCTGGGCGATTCCAACAACAATGTGAGTCTCGGGGGGTTCGCTGAAACCAATGAGGGTGTGGCTTCCGTCAACGGATCGGCCGTCCTGCGCTTTCGCCGGAATGATTACACCCATGGTGGTGACATCAGCGGAACGGGCATGGTGGAGATTTCGCCGCTGGATGCCAACAACGTGGAGGGCTCGACGATCACTCTCGAAGGAGACAATTCCTATACGGGACAAACCAAAATCGAGCAGGGCGCGCTCAAGGTGGCGTCTTCATGGGACGGGGGTAGCGGCACCGGATCGCTTGCTCCGGCCAACATCCGGATCAACCAGCAGGCCGTGCTCATCATTGCCGGTGATCTCGATCCTGCGGGGGCGGCCGATTTCTCCCGTCCTATCGGCACGGCGGATGGAGAAATCCAATGGACGAATGGCGGCGGATTCGCCGCATTCGGAGCCCCGCGCACTGTGAACCTCGGCGGAGCAGGGGCCCCGCTGTCGTGGTCGCAACTCGGAGGAAACCTTGGAAACGCGCTTTTCCTCAGTCATCCCGATGCGGATGCGAAGCTGATCTTTGAAAATCCAATCGATCTCAATTCCACCGCCGGCAACCGCATCTTCAGGGTTCCCAACGGATCCGCCGCCATGGACGGCGAAGTCAGCGGTGTCATCAGTGGCGGAAGCGGCGTGGGCATTCAGAAAAACGATGGTGGCAGCCTCGTGCTTTCCGCGGTGAACACCTACAGCGGACCCACGATTGTCAATGATGGCACACTCGCGATCACAGGTTCGATCGACGCATCTCCAGTGCTCGATCCGCGTGGCAATGGAGTTCTCGATCTCACCGCCGTGGCTCCGTATTCCATCGCAACCGGTCGCACTCTCACCGGCACTGGCATCGTGCAGGGTTCCATCAACCTTTCCGGCGTGCTATCCCCAGGATTGATCGCTGTTGCTCCTGCCGTCAACCTACCGGGGACTCTGACCACGGGGTCAATCACCCTCGGTTCTTCCGCGAGTTTTGTGATCGATATCGATTCCAGCACCACCACCGCGGACCGCCTGGTGGTGGAGGGTGCCATGGATCTCGGGTCGGCCACCTTGTCTGTCAGCGATGTCGCTGCGTCACCGGTCGTTCTGCCCGCGCCCACATCGCTCAAGATCATCGATTACAGCGGTCAAACCCTCACCGGCACTTTCAGCGGACTTCCTGAGGGCTCCGCCGTGATCGTCGGGTCGAACAGCTTCACCATCCGCTATGCTGCCGATACGAACAGCGACAACGTGCCGGATGCGGTGGTTCTCGAAATCGGTGGGAATGGCTATCAGGCTTGGGCCGCGGATAAGGCGCTTGTCGGTCCTGCGGCAGATTTCGGTGCGGACCCGGACTCGGACGGAGTCCCCAATGGGCTCGAATTCGTCCTGGGCGGTGAGCCGAATCCTGCGCATCCGTCCTTCAACTCTGCCAAGCTTTTGCCTGCCGTGTCCTCCTCGCCTGCCGGCCTTGTGTTTTCCTTCAAGCGCAAGGATCTCTCCGAAGGTGCGGTGACCTTGGTTTTCCAATGGTCCGCCGACCTTGCTTTCCCTCCGTCGAACGAAGTTCCCGTCGGCGCGGGCGATTCCTCCGTGGACGGCATCATCATCGATGTCACCGAAAACATCCCGGACTCCGAAACCGATACGATTGAAATCACCGTCCCCGCGGCGAAAGCGGTGAACGGCAGGCTTTTCGGTCGATTGGTCGCCACTCCTTCCTGATCGATCCTTTCCCACTCCGTAACGCATGCAGACTCTTGCGTCTTTCCTCCTCCGAACCACCACGCTGTTAGGTGCGATCGGAGGGATGGCCTTTGCCCAATCGCGACCGAACATCATCTTTTTCCTGGCCGATGACCTTGGCTACGGCGATGTGGGTTGCTTCTGGCAGGACCAGAGAACCGCGACGAAAAAATTCGATACTCCGGCTCTCGACCTGATGGCGGCCGAGGGTGCGAAGATGACCCACCATTATGTCGCAGCTTCGGTTTGTGCACCGTCGAGAGCTTCATTGCTTCAAGGACGGCATCAGGGACATTCGGATGTGCGGAACAGCCAGTTCGACAAGTCGCTTCCGGATACCCATAACATTGCGAGTCTCCTGAAATCCGCCGGATACCGGACCATTCACATTGGCAAGAATGGTCTGGCTGGTGCTGAAGGCAGCGCCTCGTTTCCGGCGCACCCGCTCAACCGTGGATTTGACCGCTTCTTTGGCTACCTGTTTCATGCCGATGGCCACGAGCACTATCCGCGCAACGGCACGACCAATAAAACGGCTTACATCTATGATGATTTCCAGAAAATCACGAATGCCTCCGTCGATCTCTACACGACCGACGCCTGGACGGCGGCCGCGAAGAAGGAAATCATCGACGAGGCGACCGACAACGACAACCAGCCTTTCTTCCTCTACCTCGCCTATGATGCTCCCCATTTCAACATGCAGCGTCCGGCCGTTGCCTATCCCGCCTTGGATCATGACGGCAATCCGCTGACCGGCGGCATTCAATGGACCACCGCGACCGATGGAGCGGGAAACATCCGTTACGCCAGCACCGCCAATGGAACCGGCACCGTGGATGGTTTCACTCACCCGGCAATCCCGTCCGGGTGGACGAATGCGGAGAAACAGCATGTCGGCATGATCCGTCGGATCGATGAATCGGTGGCGGACATCATGAAAACCCTTGTCGATCTGGGGATCGATCAGAACACCATCTGTGTTTTCACCACCGACAATGGTCCCCACAATGAAGGAAACGACCCGCGGACCTTCGAGTCCTTTGCCAACATGGAAGGCATCAAGCGCGACATGTGGGAAGCGGGTATCCGTGCACCGACGATTGTCCGCTGGCCTGGCCAGATCCTTGGGGCGACGGGAAATCCCAACAACATTCGTGAGATCTCCTATCCGAGTGGCCAGTGGGACTGGATGCCGACCTTTTGCCAGCTCGCCGGAGTCCCCGCGCCAGCCTGGGCGGACGGCGTTTCCCTGGTGCCGACTCTAACAGGATCGGGGGCGCAGCGGGACAAGGGATACCTTTACTTCGAATTCCAGAACAACGGTACCACGCCGAACTGGACCGCGTTCCCCAATCACGGCGGCGACACCCAGGGAGAAATGCAGGCGATCCGCATCGGCAACCACATGGGGGTGCGAACCGGCATCACCACGGGCAGCGAGCCATTCAAGATCTACGATGTGACCACGGATCCCGCCCAGGCCAACGATCTGGCGCCGTCGCTGCCTGCGGTGCAGTCGAGGATGCAGGGACTTGCCCTGACCGCGCGTCGCCCGGGGGCTGGTATCGCCCGCCCCTATGACCATTTGCCACTTCCCGCCGCCGCTCCGGCGGCAACTTCCCTTGGCGTGAGGTGGCAAAGCTTTTCTGATCCGACCGCCACCTGGCAGTGGGTTCCCGAGTTTCGGGACATGACATCCACTGCCGATGGCACGACTGCCGCGCCGACACTTTCGGTTCGTCCGGGAGATGAGCATTTTGGATTGCTTTTCTCCGGTTTCATTCAAATCCCGACCGCAGGAAGTTATACCTTCTACCTGGATTCGGATACCGGATCGGATTTTTTCCTCCACGAAGGACATCTGATTGCCAATGACAGGAATCACTCCCCGAGTGTGACCTCGGCAGCGGTGAATCTCGCTGCCGGACTTCATCCCTTCCGGCTCTACTACCGGCACAGCACCGGTTCCAGGAATCTGAATCTTGAGTGGTCCGGCCCGGGCATCGGACGTCAGACCATTCCGGCCGCGGCCTTTCGATTCGAAATCCCTCCTCCGCCGGGGCCACCGGTATCGAACGACGATACGGCTACCACGGCCTATCAAAGCCCGGTTTTGATCGATGTGTTGGGAAATGACAGTGACGATGGCACCCCAGGACCCTTGGCGATTCAGAGCGTCGCAGCGCCGGATTTCGGCACGGCGACGATCGAGGGTGGCCAGATCCGTTACACTCCTCCAGCCGGGTTTTCCGGGACGGCGGTGTTCGAATACATCGCCACGGATGGCGCGGAAATCGACACGGCCACGGTGACGGTCACGGTTTCGTTTCCACAGCCATCATTGCTATGGACGACGAGCTTCAGCGGTTTGGATGGAAGCAATCGGATTCTAACGAATCAAAATGGCGCTCCGGCATTCACCGATGGGATGCTTGCCGATGATGCCAACCTCAGCTTCCAGGATGGCAGCTTCAACGGTTCGCCTTTCATGCAAAACGGGGCGATGGCGGGCGGCGGCTATTACAGTCCGAATACCAACGTAGACAATCCCGCTGCCAGCGCACCACAGAACGGTGGATGGTGGCAGGCGGAGTTTCGCTATTCTGGCGGCTCCCAGCGGATCTCACTGGCGAATATCGCCCTCGAGGTCGTCTGGTCGAACTCCAATGGAGCCATCCAGAGCAGTGATCCCGGAACCCCACCGCGTGATATCACCCTGAGTCTTGAATACACGCTGAACGGCGGGGTCGATTGGCAAGCGCTGGCTCCGGCGCAAACCTACGGTCTCACGGAAGCCCCGGGTGAGGATCAGAAACAAACCCGGGTCTTCACGCCCGGTGTTCCGCTTGCGATCGACCATGGCACTCAGGACTTCTGGATCCGCGTGAAGGCGGAAAACTCAGGGGCCACGGCGGGGGCGTATGTGAATCTCGAGTCGATCGCCTTCAACGGTTTCGTCACTCCGCTTCCCTTTCCGCTTTGGACCACGACGTTTTCCGGTGCCGATGGCAACAGTCGCCAACTCACCAATACTCGCATGGCCGCGGGCTTTACCGATACTCTGGCTGCCGATGATCACGGCCTCACTTTCCAGGACTCCAGTTTTACCGGCAGCGTTTTCATGCACAGCGGTGCGATGGCCTCGGGAAACTACTACAGCCCTCGTACGAATGTGGACAGCCCTGCAGTCGCTTCGCCCCAGAACGGCGGGTGGTGGCAGGCGGAATTCCGCTATGCGGGAGGCGTGCAGACGGTCGATCTTTCCGATATCGTTCTGGAGGTCCTTTGGTCGAATTCCTCCGGCGCCATCCTTGGAGCTGGAAACAACTACGGTTCGGTCATCCGCGACGTCACCCTTGGTCTCGAATACTCTCTCGATGGCGGCGGCACTTGGACTCCGGTGGCAGCTTCACAGACTTATGATCTTACCGAGCCGGAGGCGGCCGATCAGACGCAGTTCCGGATCTTCACTCCGGCATCAGCCCTTCGGATCGATCACTCCACCCAGGATCTCTGGCTCCGGGTCCGTGCCGAGAACGCCCATGGCACGGCGGGCGGATACGTGAATCTCAAGTCGATCTCCTTCGCGGGATTGGTGGTTCCCGCCGAACCCGATGACTATGAAACCTGGGCGCTCGACTATCCCGAGGCCGACCTTTCGAATCCGGCCGCCGATTTCGACAACGACGGTCAAACCAATGACGAGGAACGCCTCTGGGGCCTCGATCCGACCGATGCCTCCGATCGGAATCCCGTATCAATCCTGCTTGATCCAACCACCCGTTCTTTCCGTTATTCCCGGAGAAATCCCAGTCTAACAGGTGCGGTGTTTTCCTATGAATACTCCCTTGATCTCGGAGCTTGGCTTTCTTTCACACCGGCATCCTTGGTTTCATCGGGCGGTATGCCTGTTGAAATGGTCACCGTGGAGGTTCCGGGCGACATCATGGGTGTCCGAATGTTTGTGCGTGTGATTGCGAATGACGGCTGAGTCAAAGCAGGAGGCGGCATGGGGATCCTGTTAGGGGGCAGGCCACTTCAGATCGCGGAAAACATTCCGGACGAGTTTGATTTCACCCTTCGGACCGTAGAGTCCCATGGCGGAGTAGCCGTCTGCCTGAGGGTTGGCGGTGTAGAATTTCCGTGAGCGGTAATCGCAGAGAATCCAGTAGGTGTAGCCGGCCAAGGGTGGGATGTGGCGGCAAAGCACCTCGTGTTGTCGGCGCAGGAGATCGGCCTGCCAATCCTCGGTGTCGCGTTCGTCCTTGCCCCCACGATTGCCCGGCCTCGCCCAGGCCCCGTTTTCCATGATGACGAGGGGCTTTCCGGGGTTTTCGCGGGTGACTTGCTGCATGTCGGGTTCGAGCGCCTCGAAGGCGTCCATGGCGCCGCGGTATTGGTTGAATCCCACGATGTCGCTGTGCTGGAATTCCGGTTGTCCCATGTGGGGGTGCCATGCCGCCCAGGATACCGGACGGTTCTGCCAATCCAGCTCGCGGACGATCTCGGTCGCTTTGGCCACGAAACGACCGTATTCCGGGCAGAACTGGTGGGATTCATTGTGGCTGCACCAGATCACAACCGATGGGTGATTCATCAAATCCCAAATGGCACAGCGGGCGTGGGATTGGAAAATGGATTGGGGGTCTTGGGTTTGCGCCTCCATGGCGGCTTCTCGATACCAGAAGCCGCCCCACTCGCCGGTCACCATGAATCCGAGTCGATCCGCCGCCCGATAGACAAGCGGGGAACGCTGAATGACCTGCAAGCGGATGAAGTTTGCGCCGGCATCCCTGCAGTATCCGAAAAGTCGCTTGTGATCCTCTGGCAAAAGAGCCGCCCCTCGTTCCCGGGTTTCCTCATACATGGCCACGCCCTTGAGAAAGATCGGCTTTTCATTGAGAAGGATCCGACCGTCCTTTGCCGCGACCTCGCGTTTTCCAAAGTGTCCATTCCACTCATCGGCTTTCCTCTTTCCCTCGCGGAGCTGAACCGTGATCGGATGAAGCACGGGATTTGCCGGACTCCACGCTTCCGCGCTGGATTTCAGGTCAGCTTCAAAACGCACCACCCGGACTGCACCCGCCGGGATCTCTAACAGTTTGGCCGGGGGAGGGGAGTCGAAGGCCGTGCTGGCGATGTGGACATGAAATTTCCCCAAGTTTTCGCCATGGTTGGCGATGATGACCGCGGCCTCGACTCTTCCTCCTGCCGTGCGAATCAGGGTCTTCCGGATCGTCACCGGATTTTCAGTAATCAAGGCCACTTCGCGGGTGATGCCGGCGTAAGGCCAATTGTCGGGAGCCCTCGGGAAAGGTCCGTGAATCTGACCGACTTCCGGGGGTTCTTGATTCGCCCCTTTGGCCATGGGCTCATGATTGGCGCGGCGAATCACCTTCAGGGCGAGGAGATTTTCGCCCGCCTTGAGATGTTCCGTCACATCGATGGAAAAGGGTTGCCCGCCTCCTTCGTGCAGGGCGATCTCACGACCGTTCAGATAGATCCGTGCCCGCTGTTGGACCCCGAGGAACTCGATCCGATGTCTCTTTCCAGGGATGAGTTGGTGCTCGAAGGTGAGGCGATACCAGGCTGCACCGTTGTAGTGGGGTGGGTTCGCGGGCGAATTGTCCGACCAATCATGAAATCTCCCGCCTGGCATGACATCCCAGCAGTGGGGGACTGTGATATCGAGCCATCCGCCATCGGCTTCGATGGGTTTTCCCCAGCCCTTTTCCTCCCCTTCCCGGTGCGGGTCGAACCGAAACTGCCAGCCCTTTTCGAGGCTTCGGCGCGTCCTTGAGTCCGAGCGGTTGGGCGCGAATTCCGGGCGCACCTGGCCATATTGGAAAACGACCGCCATGCCATCGATCGTCCGGGTTTGCACCCCCATGGCGTGGGCGAATCCCGGATGGTCGGCGAAGTCCTCCTTGGACGGCGAGGCTTGAAGGAGGGCCGGCAGCCCGGCCGTAAGGACGAGGATCTGTCGCTTGAATCGCTGGATTGGCATGCCATGGAGAATCGTCGATGCGACCCTGAAATCAGCAAGAATCTTCCACCATTTGAGACAGCGCAGGAAATTCCTCGTTACCAGCGCCCATCGCGGGATATCTCTCATGGAAAACCTTGGAATCACGGCTTCATGACTGACTCGCCAACAGCTTTAGAGGGAGGACCTTTCGATCATCGGGACGACGAAATCATGCGGCTGCTGACGGCTCATCAGGGGATGGTCTATGCTTACATCCTGGCTCTTCATCCGAATCGGTCGGCCGCCCAGGACATTCTTCAGGAGACGAACATGGCGATGTGGCGCAAGCGGGATCAGTTTGAGCCCGGCACGAACTTCAAGGCTTGGGCCTTTCGCTTTGCCAAGTTCCAGACCCTGGATCATCTCAAACGGGTCAAGAACCGGCGGTGGTTGGTCTTCGGGGAGTCGTTGCTCGAAATGATGAGTGAGGAGGCCTGCGAAATGCCGGATGACTTTGAAGAACGTCGTGGTGCGCTCAAGAAGTGCCTCTCGAAACTTTCCGAAAGTGAACAGGAGCTCATCCGTGCCCATTATCAGTCGGGGTTGCCGCTGGCTGAACTGGGTGATAGGCTCGGGCGGTCGCAGGCGGCGGTGAAGCAACTCCTCTTCCGCCTTCGCCGCAGCCTGAAAACCTGCATCGAGCGACAACTGAGCACCGAACTCCGCCCGACCTGAGGCAATCCGATTTCCCACCCCGATGTCCATGCCTCCCAAGCCAGACCGTCAGCTCGCCGAGTGGATCGAGCTTTGGCAGCTTGGTGAACTTGATGATGCCGGGCGGGACGCTTTGGTGGCCCGGCTTGAGGCGGACGCGGAATCACGCAAGGTGTTTTATGAAGCGGTGAAGTTCGAAGCACTGCTGCACACGGAGTTTCCGGACAGCGTCATTCATGTTCCGCGGGTGAGCAGGCCTTGGTATCGGCAAGCATCGGGCGCATTGGCCCTGGCCGCTTCCATCGCCCTGGTGGCCGCCGTGGTGCACCTGGTGCGGAAGCCCGGTTCCGAGGTCATTGGCTCGGCCGGCGAGATTCCCGGGGAAGCTCCCTTTTCCAGCGCGATGAAAATCGTTGATGCCTCGCCGGTGGCGCGGGTGAATGTGGCCAGGGAGATTCAATTGGATGCCTCGTCGATGACCGCGACTCCGGGCTCGCTCCTCCGTCCGGGCCGGCTTCACCTGCTTTCCGGTGAAATGGAATTGACCTTCTTCAGCGGGGCAAGAGTAACCCTCAAGGGCCCCTGCATTTTTCAACTGAAGTCCGATTTCCGCGCGACCCTGATCAAGGGCCAGTTGACCGCCGATGTTCCCCAACAGGCGATCGGCTTCACGGTGCATACGCCGACTGGCCAGTTGAGGGATCTTGGCACTTCATTTGCCGTCAATGTCGCCTCCAATGGCGTCTCCGATGTCCATGTGCTCGAAGGTGAAGTTGAGGCATCTTCGGTGGATGGGTCCAAGGTTGTCACTCTCGGTGTCAATGAAGCATCCCGCCTCACGGGCGGGACTTTGGAGCCGATCGATTTCACCCCGAGTGGCTGGCCGAGCAAGCCAACGATCGAATGGGACGATGAGCTGCCTGATGGGGTTCACTGGTCACTCGATGAATTCGAGGGCGACAAAACCAGTGACAGCCATGGGGTGCATCCACTCTATCTCCGAGGGGAGTCCCGGGAAAGCACTGACTGGACGAGCAGGGCATGCCGGGGTGTCAGTGGCTCCGGTTTGAATTTCAGCGGTGATGGCGAATATGCCGAGTCCACCTACCGTGGGGTTTCCGGCAGCAGGCCACGCACGGTGTCGCTATGGGTTTCGATTCCCCCGGATGCATCCGCGGAATACCCCAACGGTATCCTTTCCTGGGGAGCCTATACCCAGGCGAAGAAGTGGCAGGTCTGCTGGAACAATGGCAACCAAGGGACCGTGGGTGCCTTGCGCGTGGAGTTCGGCAATGGCCATCTGATTGGCACCACAGATCTCCGTGACGGGCGGTTTCACCACATTGCCGTGGTGTTTCTCGGAGGCGAGCACTCCGATGTCGCAAGTCATGTGAAGCTCTATGTCGATGGTCGGCTGGAGACCTTGAGCGGAAGACTCAGTCAGTTCATTCGTACGGATACCCAGTCCAATCAGGCTGTGGCGGTGACACTGGGCCGGTGGCTCGGTCGTTGGCCTGGCAAAGGTCCCTTTTCTTTCCGCGGCGCGATCGATGAAGTTTATATCTTCGATAAGGCCCTGCATCCAGCGCAAGTGGCCAAGCTTGCCCAGTGGAATCGTGAATGAAGTGAGATCTTTGGATTTTTCCAAGGATTCGGCGTTACCCTGAAAGCCTTCCGTCTATTGGGTCATGTGAAAGGCGCTTCGGGATGGTCCCGCGGCCGATGTCTTTTTCACAAGTCGGCAGCGAATCGGCAGAAGGATGATATGCAGTTCCTTTTTGCCGAGGGTCAAGGGGCGGAGTCAAAGTATGGGCATGAAACAAGGAGCGGTTTTTCATTTTTGATCGAATGTCCCCTCATGGGGCAAGTGAGCCAGGGTCACCGGAATGGTTTCACTCACAGGGAATGTTATGGAGTCGGCGGAAGCGGCGCAAAGGACTCGGGTTTTTTCTATGAAAAAGGTATGGGTATTTGAAAGGGAAAGAACCTCGCGTGAGGATAGGGTCGCGAATTGCCGGTTGAGTCATCAGGTTTCCATCGTGGAGGCCTACGACGAGGAATGGATGATGTGGGAGGAGTTGGAAAAGATGGATCCAGGCCAGCGTCCGGACATGATCTTTTATGGAATCACGCCTTCGGATGAGAATCCGGCGTCCATGTTCAAATCCGTGAGGCTGGCATCGAGGTGGAGCAGGATCATTGTCATCAGTCATGTTCAAACCGCCGAGATCGTCGAGGCGGCGATTGCGGCGGGAGCGGTGGGATTCCTCGACTCCAGGGATGGGTCTTCGGAGATTCCATCAGCCATCGATATGGTGGCAGCAGGCGGACATCCCATGTCCCCGGGAGTGGGCGATGAGGTATTCAGAATCCTGAGCCGCAGGCTCGGCCTCTCCGCGAATCCGCACCTTTCGACTCGTGAGAATCAACTGTTGCTGGAAATTGCCGATGGCCTGACCGCCAAGGAGATCGCCCTGAAGCTTGGGTTGAGTGTCCACACGGTGAATACCCATACCCGACATCTGTTCCGGAAACTGAAAGTCAGGACCCGTTCCGCTGCGGTCAGTCATGCCATGCGGGACGGACTGTTATGAGGGATCGGGGGGCTGCCGTGATTCTGGTCCGGCTTATGGTTCCGAGTCATCGTGGCAGCAGGATTTCCTGATCGCTGAGGCCGGTGATTTCGCGGAGGCCCTTGATGAGGCGCTGGAGGGTGAGATAAAGGAAGGCGAGAAGAGGGATGCCGATGACCGCGAAGCCCCAGCCGGTGAGGCGGCCGACGATGCCATTGTATTGTTCGAGTGCATCGGTGGCGGTGCGGTCGAAGCCATGGAAGAAGAAGCTCGCCAGACCGAGGTTGAGGACGGAGCTGAGAAAAAAGGAGGCAGCGAAAAGGGCGTTGGCACGGTCGAGCAGGCTGCGGTAATCCTCCGAGCGGAGATTTTCACTCACCCGGCGTTCGATTTTCGGGATATCGAAGAGGGAGTCATTGTAGAGAAAAACGTGGAGCAGCGGGGTGGCGGTGCGGCGTGAAAGCAGAACCCCGATACCGAGGGCAAGCGGGATGGCGGCTTCCTTGAGGCCGAAAAGGATGCCGGCGTGTTCTTTGACGGTGCCGTCCTTGTTCCAGAGATAGAGGGTGAGGCCGCCGGTGAGGGCTACGGAGAGCAGTCCGAGTCCGGAAAAGAAATTCAGCTTCCGGGTTTGGACGAAGTGCCAGATGCCGTAACCCAGCGGCAGGGCAAGAGCGACGATGATGGCCTTGAGCGGGCCGATGTGCCAGGGTTTCGGGTCCTTGCCGAGCAATTTCTGCACGTCCGGGTCCTTGCTCAGGTAGCTGAGCACCAGCACCGGGATGAGGACGTTGATGAGAATGTTGGCGAGCGGATTCTCTTGCTTGGGTTTGGCGTCGGGCATGCGGTTCGCCAAGGGAAACATGATCCGCGCGCTTCGCAAAGGGTTTTGCCGTGGCGATTGCGCCGCGGCCGGGTTACGATTTCTTCAGCAATCCGGCGAGCAGCCCCAGCCACTCAGGACGGTCGGCCATGCGGGCAAAGAAGGCGTCCCACTGGTCCGCAGGCATTTCGCCCGAGGCAAATCGCTCGATTTCCGCCTGTGCGGCGGGATCCGGGGTGCTGTCCGAATGCCCCATGACGTCCGCGCCATAGTGATCGAAAAACGCGAGCAGGGCGCCCATGGCGCGGTCATCGGAAGATGGGGTCATCATGGCATGGACGAGTGGGAATGAGCGACTTGCGGGGAAGGTGGCAGATTTCAGCCCTTGCCGTGAAGGGCGGAGCGGAAGTGTTCGGCGAGGCCGACGTATTCGGAGAGGTCGAGATCGCCATCGGGATCGATGGATTTCATGAAGGATCCGAGCTGGCTCGCGACCCGGGCGGTGGCTTGGGAAATGAGCTTGCTGATCGTGCCGGGGTGAACCCCGAGAAGGCGGGCAAGAACCTGCTGCTCGACTCCGTGGAGCATGACGAGCCGGACGATGAAGAGTTCCTTCGCGCTCAGTTTTCCAAAGGCGAGAGCGAGGCCTTCCTTGAGGGTTTCGAGGACGACGGGGTCGATTTCCGCGGCCTCCGGAGCCGGGCAAAGCCGGTCGAGAAGGGGCTCGCCCTCCTCGTCTTGGGGGAATCCCGAGACTTTGGTGAAATCACTGCTCTTGAAAACATCGCGCAAACGATTTTCCGCGACACGGCAGAGCCAGCCTTGGAAAGAACCCGTGCCATGGAATTTCGCGAGGAGGTTCTTGCCGAAAAGGTCGGAGAGAAGGTCGTCGATGACCCCTTGGGCGGCTTCACGCGAACGGGCGTCGCGGGCGATGTGAAGGAGGCGCGCTTCCAGCCAAGGCCGCGCGCGCTTCAGGAAATCGGCGCAGGTTTCCGAGTCGCCCTGGCGAAGTTTCTCAAGGTATTCGGCCGTGATGGGCGTGTCCTCTTCATGGGATTTCCTGCTGGTGGCGGAGCGTGCACGACGGCGGGCACAGAGGTCCAACCAGGTGGCAAGGGACTGTTGGCCGGAATAATTCTCGTCGAGAAAGGCGAATCCGGAAGCGCCGTGGCAGGCATCGATGAGCGCTTCGGCTTCGGCGATCGTGGCCTCGCGAAGGGATTCGTTCCCGATGCGGGCGAACGCAGGAAGAACTCCGGCGGTGGTGGCATCGATCCAAGCATCGAAATCCCCGAGGTCCTCAGGGTCGAACTGGCTCAGGCGGGTGCGATCGGGATGCACGCTCATCGGTGTCTTGTTAGCGAAGGAAGTCTGGGCGGCCAAGGGATTTCAACCGGGAAGGATCTCAAGGGAAGCGATCCCGAGGGCTCGGGCAGGGCGGTGGTCATTTTCGGGAGAATCCCCGATCATCAGGATATCGCCGCCGGAGATGCCTTCGGCAGCCAGCGCGGTGAGCGGGATGTGGAAGAGCCTGAGGTCGGGTTTGGCAATCCGATGTTCGTAGGAAAAAGCACAAAGAGCGGGATCGAAGTGCGGCCATGCCTCTGGAAAATGCCGGGCCAGCAGGATGCGGGTGTAGGCTTGGGCATTGGAAACGATACCCAGGCGAAGGCCGCGAGATACCGCCTGTCGAAGAAGTTCGGCACCGATGGGGTGGGGGCGGACAGGGTGAATGGCCTCTTCGATCTCCAGGGCGAAAGCCTCCGGATCGGTGAGTTGGGGGAAAAGCTGCATCCAGATATCGCGGACGTCGACCTCCGGCCAAGGCTCTTCCGATTGGTGGTGGATTTTGGCAATGGCGGCATCGAAAACGAGATCGATGTCCGGCCGTGCAGGAAGCCCGAACCGGGCGACGACCGCGCTCATGCGTCGCAGCGTGTCCGGGTGGCGGGGGCCATGGAGCAGGGTGCCATAAACATCGAAAAGCACCGCGCGTGTGTGATTCGGGATGGAAGGCATCAGGAAAAGGCGAGGAGGATGGTTTGAGGATCGACGAATCGCAGCGGCTCCTGTGGCGCGTTGCCGAGCGTGAGGGCGATGTGCATGAGGCGATCGAGCTGCGCGGCGTCCGCATGACGGGCGAGAGCGGGCGTCGCGTCCTCCGGGGAGCGGAGGGCGAGTTGGTTTGCGAGCCAGTGACGCAGGGAAGTACGATTTCCATGGTAGATGACCGTCGCGACATCGTTTCCCGCGAGTGTGGCGGCGATGGCTTGCCTCTGGGACGCAGGGTCGAGAGTGGGGAAATCGCAGCCATCGACCAGAATGGCCTGATAGAGCCCGGAGTCGGGGAAACCGGCGAGATCGGCCGCAAGATAGGGGATTTCGCGCCCGAGCACGCGGCGGTTTCCTGCGGCCTCCAGATGAATCATGCCGAAACCCTCCTGCGTGGAGGTGGTCAGCAGATGGGTGGATGATGCCAGAGTGGCGATGCGGCCTGCAGCAAAGGCATCGAAGGTGACCGGCAGGGACAGGGCGGCGGCGAAAGTACGCCATTCCTCGTAATTTCCAAGCCACGCGGGGTTTTCAGGCGCGCTGGCTTGGAGAAATCGGGTCCCCGGCGGCGCGGCGGCAGCGAGGAGCAGGAACTCGCCGAGGTTTTTCCGTGGGATGCCCCGCATGGGCAGAACCACTGTGGCGGGGCCACATGAAGCGGGTGGCGGGAGCTCGAGCGAAGTGCAGGGATTGGGCATGAGAAAGGCGCGATGCTCCGGCAGTCCGGCGCGGAGGAAGATCTCGCGGTCGCGGGAATTGATGAAGGCATGCCCGACCCGCGATGACCACGGATAAAGCTCCGGCAGTTTCGCGAGCCTCGCCAGCAGGTCCGGCCGACCGTCCTCGGCAAGATCGTGATGATGGAGCAGCAAGGCATGACCCCGGCGTGCCAAGTCCGGCAGGGCGGCGCTGAGGGCCGGGTTCTTTCCGAGGCAGGGATTGTGGAAATGCAGCAGGGCGGCAGGAAACGGCGAGGGCTGCAAGGCCACCGTGGGCGATGGGGAGTCTAACAGTTGGTAGTTGAGGGACGGATCGACGATGGCATCGAGATCACTTGGATTCTCCCCACAGTGAATGCTGTGAGGAACGCCCGCAGCACGGAGGATGCGGTGGTGGTGGCGGATAACCTCGGTCACGCCGCCGGGGCGGAGATGGTAGTGGATGCTGGCGATCGCAGGAATCATCGATCCAGCGGGCCGGTGGGTTTCACAAAATGGAAGCCCCAGATTTCGAAGCCGCGACGGAAGTAAAGCCGGTGAGAGGCGTGGTTGCTGGTCCAGGCATCAAGCGTCTGCAAGTTGCACCCCTGATCGATCGCGAGTTTTTCCAGATGATCCATGAGTGCCGTGCCGATGCCCTCGCCGCGATGGGCGGGATGGACGATGAAGTTGTCGATTTCGAGATACTTTCCGCACCAGATCTTCGTCGCGATCCAGGCACCGGCGAAAGCAATGAGCTTTCCCTCCCTGAAGGCACCGATCGGAAGGTAGTGGGGATGCTCCTCGATGATGCTGCGGAAGCGTTTCAGCAGGACATCGGTGGGGCAGTCCGGATTCAGATGCACGAGAAGCCCGGTGGCGGCGAGATGGTCGGCCGGGGTGAGAAGTCGGATTTCCAAGGAATTCACGCGGGGAAACCCATGAACCGAACGAGCCGTGGTTTCAATACGGATTCTCCCATGGCAAAGTTCGGATGTGAGCTTCGGGATTTCCGGACTTCGGTCATTCTTCACTGCCACGAATCATGGCGCGGGAAAGTGGACATGAGCCCAGACGGGAAAGTGATCGGAAGGCTGCGTTTCGCGGGTGGGGGCGCGGAAGATGCCGGCGGCATCAAATTCGGCACCGCGGGAAACAAGGATGTGATCGACCTTTGCCCAGCCGTCCGGCGAAGCTTCCCAGAAATGGAGGGTCCTACGGTTTTTCTCCTTGGGATGAAGGGCGGCGTAAGGGTCTGTTAGGGAGTTCTTCCACGGGCTTTTTCCCCGACCGGCAAGGTAGTCCACCGCGGGATTGCCTTCGGTGGCGTTCATATCACCCAGAAGCACGACGGGTTCACCGGGGCGGGCGAGTTCATCGATGCGCCGAGCGATGAGTTCCGCAGAGCGGACGCGGGAGTATTGATTGCGGTGATCCCAGTGGGTGTTGAGGACAAACACGGAGCGGAATGAGGAGCGATCGATAAGTCGGATCCACGTGGCGATGCGGACGACCTCATTTCCCCAGGTGCGGGAGCCGGGTTGTTCGGGGTAATCGGACAGCCAGAAGGTGCCGCGTTCTGCGGGCTCGAAGCGGTGGCGTTTCCAAAGGATGGCGGAGTATTCGCCGGCCCGCTGGCCATCATCGCGGCCGATGCCGTGGAAGTCGAAGTCAGGCAGGGAGGCGCGGAGGTCGGCGGACTGGCCATGGAGGGCTTCCTGAATGCCGAGGATGTCAGGATCGAGTTGGCGGATGGTGCGGACGACGCGGTCGATGCGTCGCGGCCAGGATTTCCAGCCCTGGTCCTGGGTGCCTTCGTAGCGGATGTTGAAGGAGGCGAGGCGAAGGGCCATGGAGCCATCGACACTCACCGCCGCAGCTCGTGGCGGTGGGGTTTCGCGGCAGGCGGTGGCTGCGAGTCCGGCAGCGAGCAAGGCGGTGGACCAAATCAGCAGGCGGCGTCTCATTCGGTGGGGATGAGGGAATGGTAGATATGAATGCCGATGGTTTCCGTGCGGCGGATGGCCTCGCGGTGGGCACGGGAGCGTTCGTCGATTTTCGCGGAGCGGACCGCGGCGATGACTTCGGCACGGGCCTCATCGAAACTGCGGGGCGCTGCGGGGCGGCGATCGGTGACATCGACCAGGTGCCAGCCGAGTTTGGTGCGGACGATGGTGGGTTGATTCAATGGAAGATCCGCGATGGCGCTGTGAAAATCGGCAGGCAGGCGATCGGCCGTGAGCCAACCGAGGTCTCCGCCTTTCGATTTGCTACTAGGGTCATCGGAGTTGGCGGCAGCTTCCTCGAATTTCGCGGTGCCATCGCGGATGGCATCGGCCAGGGTCTGGAGTTTTTCGCGGATTTCCTCGGGATTTTTCCCAAGGGTGGCGAAGAAGATATGGCGGACGCGGAGGCGTGGCGGGAGATCGAATTTCCCTGGCTGGGCTTCGAACCACTCGCGGGCTTCTTCATCGGTCACCGTCACTTCATCGGCAAACAGGGCTTGGATGTATTTGAGCTGTTGGAGCCGGGCGCCGAGGCGGAGACGGAGTTCCTTTTCCGAGCTGATGCCCTCGGCGGCGAGTTCGGCAAGCATGGTCGCTTCGTCAGGAAAACGATTGCGGAAGCGGGCAAGCGAGGCATCGACTTCGGCCTCGGTCACGGGGTGTTCGTTCTGATTCGCCTGCACCTTGGTGCGGAGGAGTTCGTGATCCACGAGATCGGAGAGGGCGGCGAGGCGGGCCTTGTGGCGATCGGGCGCGGGGAGATCGGCGAGGGTTTTGCCTTCGAGCCAGAGGCGTTCGATGGTGGCGCGTTCGAGCTGGGCCAGATAGATGGGCTTGCCGAAGACGAGGGCGACGACACCGGATTTGCGGGCGGTTTCGATGGCATCGGCACCGCCGGGCTGGCGGTCACGGAGCTTTTGGGAAATGGGGCCGCCGAGCCAGAAGAGGTCGGCGGCAAGATAGAGCAGGGCGGCGCTGTAGGCGAAGACGCGGATGGTGAAGGCCTTGGCCGGGCGCATGGTCGTTTGTCAGGATCAACGGATTTCCACGGTGGCGCCGGGGCGCACGAAGTCCGGCACGCGAACGGCATCCCAGTTGGCAAGGCGGATGCAACCGGCGGAGCGGGCGCGGCCGATGGTTTCGGGATCGGAGGTGCCGTGCATGCCGATTCCGGGGACGCTGAGGCCCATCCAGATCA
Organism: Akkermansiaceae bacterium; assembly: GCA_025457665.1. Classification (GTDB taxonomy): domain Bacteria; phylum Verrucomicrobiota; class Verrucomicrobiia; order Verrucomicrobiales; family Akkermansiaceae; genus Haloferula. The sequence continues at coordinate 89,173 of JALOTY010000001.1, forward strand.
CGCCGACCGGGCTGTTAGGTCCTGGGGGGATGTTGAGGGCGTTGTTGCTGCGGCCCTTGCCATCGAGCAGCGACTGGTCGTAGCGCCAGACGGGGAGCTGCACGGCATTGCGCATTTCCCAGAGTCCGTATTTGATGAATCGGGGCTGTCCGGGCGTGATGGGGAAGGAGGCAATGAGCGCGCGGTTGGCCTTGACCTGAAGATCGCCATCCTCGCCGACGGGAATCGCGGAGGGTGTGGATTCGTAGATGCGGGCTTGGTTGATCTTGGTATCGACGACCACGTGGCGGCTGCCGAGGAGCTCCTCGGGTTCGTAGCGGGCGCCGTTGAGGTTTTCGACGAGGAAGGGTTTGACGTTGGGAACGATGAGCGAGCCGCGGGGCTGGAGGCCGTAAACGGTTTTCGATGTGTTGATTTCGACCAGGAACTCGACGTCCGTGTGGTAGCGTTCGGCCATGAATTCGCCATAGGAGCGGTAGCTCATGCGTTTGGCCTTGGCTTGTTCCGTACGATTGAAGGGGAGCTTGGCATTGACCCATGCGGTGGCGGCGGAGGGGACCGTAGCGGTGGCGAAAGGGCTGGGCACGGCCTTGCGTGCGGCGGCCAGGAGGGCGGTGAAATCGTTTTCCGGATGACCGTGAACTTCATTCCATGCGTTGGCTGCGAGGATGGTGAAGCGACCGGGTTTGCCATCGATGACGCCGGGGCCGAAATGGTTTTCATCTAGGAAAATCTGGAGGCGCACGGCGTCCTCGCGATCGGGCATGTTGGTCAGATCCGGTGCGTCCGAGCGGGGGTTGGGCTTGGTGGCGGGAAGATCGACCTCACCGGGGGGAAGCGGCTTGGCTTCGGACTCGACCACGGGAGGGACGGTGGGATCGATTCCCGAGTCCGGGGTAATGACGGAGGGATCGACGGGCAAGGCACGGGCGACTTCCTCGGCATGGGCCGAACCGAGGGCGAGCAGGAGGAAACCGAGGCGAAGGAACATAGGTGGTGACGGGCGGGAAGGTGGCATGGGAGAGAAGGAATGTCAGCCGGGAAAGCGCGGGAAAGGGAAAGAGGCGGTGCGACCGCACGAGAGAGAGCGAAGCGAGCGGGCCGGATCGCGTGGAAATTCTCCAGCGCGGAACCGTGGCAACAAACCGCTTGCCAGCGCCGGGGGCACTGTGGGATATCTCTGGCAGACTGACAATCAGGAAACATGAAAGAGCTGCCTGAAAGAGACTCCGGGGAGAGTGGAGTGGTGTTGCGGCTTGGTCGGGGCCTGGCGATTGGCTACGAAAAGAAGATCGCCGAGGTGCCGGACGAGCTGAAGCTGGGGGGAGGCACGCACTTTCTTCTCGCTCGCAACGGACGTGGCAAGACGACGCTGCTCAAGACGATTTCCGGGCTGCTCAAGCGTTTGGGTGGGGAGTATGAGGTTTCCGGGCGCTGCAGTTTCGTGGCCGACGATCTTGCCTTCGACCGTGAGCTTTCCCCGCGGCTGATCTTCGCTGCGTTTTTGAATGAAAAGGGTCGTGCGGCGGCGGCGGAGCTGTCGGATCGCATCGAGCTGGATGTGAAGAAACCTTTCGGGAAGCTGTCCTTCGGCAATCGCAAGAAAGTCGGCGTGGTGGTGGCCGAGTGCGGTCGGCAGCGGGGGGATGTGGTGCTTTATGACGAGCCATTCACCGGTCTCGATACCCCGGCGAGAGAGGCGCTCCTGGCGCGGTGGGAGGAGACTTGCGGCGAGATCACCCGATTGGTTTCCTGTCACCCGGACCTCGATGAGATGGCGATGCCGAGTGCGCTCTTGATCAGTGACGGCCGGATCGGGCGTCCCGGGGATGGGGCGGCGAGTTGGGCGGATTTGAAACGACTGCTGAAATGATGCCATGATTCTGTTTCGATTGACCTTGTTGACCCTGTGGGCCCGGAAGACCTGGGTTCTGGTGTATCTTTCGATGCTGCTGCTGCCCTTTGCGCTGCCGCACATTGCGCCGGTGGAGGAGTTGCCGAAATTGGTGCAGCCGGCGCGGGCGCATGCGGCCTGGCAATTGGCGTGGCTGCTGGGGATCTTCTGGGGGCTTTCCCAAGCGGCGCGATTGGGCGACGGGAATTCCCGGACCGGCGTGGGCAACCTGCTGCGATCCCAAGGTGTGGGTCCGCTTTCCCAACTGGGGAGCCTGTGGCTGGGGCTGATGGTATATCTTGTGCCGGTGGCCCTGGTGGCGGCCTTGATCTGTTCTACGGCGGCGGCTCCCGCCTATGAAGGGGAAAAAGGCATGTGGTATGCGACCAATGCGCAGTTTGTCCTGCTCTATCTTTTGGCCATGGGACCGCTGGCTCTGTTAGGCATTGGCATTGCCAGCCGCTTCGGTGCCATGGTGGGTCTGATGGTGCCGGTGGCCCTGGGTCTCTATGGACTGCACGGCGTGGGGTATCTCGGAGACACCATCAAGATGGGAGGAAATCCCGTGCTGGAATGGGCCTATATCATTTCTCCCCACTATCATCTTGCCGACCTCACTCCGCGATTGCTCTTCAAGATGGGTGGTCTGGCCGGAGGGGCCTTGGGAGAATATGTGGTCTATTTCCTGGTGCTGGGACTGGTGCTTGCCGCCGGTGCCCGGCTGATGTTCAAGACCGAACCCCTGAGATCCTGAGGGAAATGAAAAAGCCAGGATTGGAAAATACCGGATGGTGGTTGCTCCTTGGCCTTGCCGCTGTGGGTTGGCTGGTTCTCGCCGCATCGATGAAGGGACGCGGCGTGCTCAAGCACGAGGTCAATCTGTTTCATCTCAAGGGCAGTCCCTACGGGATGTCTTTGGCCTATGCGATGAGGGGCCCCATGGATCTTTACTGGCACCGCGGGCAAGTGGAGGACCATGGTCATCATGAAGAGGAAGGCGAGGGCGAAGCCGGCGAGCCAGAGTCTGCCGATGCGGAAGCGATCGATCACGCCAACGTTGAGCAGGCGGTTCTCGAGCGCATGGTGAAAATGCGGCAGGAAGCTGAAGCGGAAGAAGCGGCGGAGGCAGCGGAAGCCCAGGCGGGCGGAGGTGATGAAATGCCGCCGCCGAAGCACCTGCGTGAGGCGATGCTGCGGAGGATCGAGGGCATGCTGAAGGCCTATCACACGCGGACACATCACATGGGTGACACGCCCTTGATGAAGGCCTGGCGGATGAATGAGGCGGAGAAGCGGATGAAGTTGAGTTATGACATGGATCCGGCCAATCTCGTCTGTTACGGCAGCTATTTCTTTTTCCTCAGCGAGAGCATGGCGCGGCTGGAGGGAAGCGGCGAGAAGGAGGCGATCGAACGCGGTCAGGTGAAGGCGCTGAATCTGGCACTGAAGACCGCGCAGTATTGCCGTTCGAGACAAGACGAGCCTCAGGCCATGATCACGGGCGCGGCGGCGTGCCACGATGCCATCACGGTTTTGCTGATTCGCAAGTCGGAGGATAAGCAGCTTCTTTCCGATCTGTATCGTCTGTTTGGTGAGATGCTCAATCGTTATCTGACCCTGCGCACGGAGTTGCAGTCGAACGGCGGTTGGGAGGGGTATTCCTCCTATCGCCAAAAGGAAATGGAAGATGCCTTCTCCTTCCTGCGCGTCTCCCATCAGGCCGACCGCAAGGCGATCGAGAAGCACTTCGGCCTGGAGTCGGTGGGGGAGTGAGGTGAGTCTTACTCCATCCGGTGAGTTGCCCGAGGGTATCCCAGAAAAGAGTCGGTTGATTGGGGGGATTCTTCCCTAGGAGCTGAAAACCAGCAGGATAGAGTTCCTAATTCCGCCCCAAGAGCTCGGGGGCGAGACTCGATGGACTCATGGATCTCAATTGAAGGCTTGCGTATTTCCACGATGTTTGTATGGATTTCTCGTGACCTTCCGACCGTTGCAAATCAGGTGTTCACTATAGCCTTTTTTTACGAATTGGATCTTCATGAAAATTGATAATCAATCAGTTGGAGTTCGGGCGCTCTATCTTTTTCTGGTCGGGATTTTTGTTGGCCTCGTTTGGCTTTCATTGCATCCACGAGGCGAGATCAAGCCAGTGAAAGCCCCAGTGGAGGGGTCGGAGGAAACTTCCGCCGATGTCCACCCAAACCGAACATCGGAGCTTGTGTTGGACCACTCGGGCGCCTCCTCTCTGGAAGAGGAGGCTCACGAGGCAGGAAAGGTCCCTTTGTCCTCGGATTCCCCGAACCGGAGCGCTGTCTCTGCTACCGATGACGGGAAGGACGTCGAGTCCTATCGTGCTGAATCTCCATTGGACGCTTTGGGACGGTCGGAAACGATTTCAGAACACTGGCCGGAAGGAATACCGACTGCGCCGGGCTGGCATCGCCGGGTCCGAATCGTTGATGCCGAATTCAAGGAGCCGCTCCTTCGAATTGAAGAAGATGTTCTGGTTCAAGAGTCGGACGGCAAGCTTGCGTTCATTTCATCGAAGGTAGTCCGGGCAACAGCGGCAGACTATCTCCTGCTTGGCGCGAAGGATCTTCAAAACACGTCTTCATTGCCCTTTAGCATCGAAATTGCGGCCAGATCGAAGACCGGCAGGATCAAAGTGCCTGAATCTTCCTCCCCGGAAAGCCTGCCAAAATTCCTCGAAAAACTTCGTAACGACTATGGTCTTGAGCCAGAGGAGGACCAGATTTTTTCGGTTTCCGCGCTGCCTTCGGACCCGTGGGTGGGTGCCGGATATGCATGGCATCTTGAGAATCTCGGACTTCTTCCGGGACACAAGAGGGGCTCTGATATTGCAGCCGAGGATGCTTGGGCCATCCGCACCAGCGCTCAAAACACGCTCATTGCTCTGGTCGACTCTGGCGTGGATCATTCCGACCCTGAGATCACGCCCTCACTCCATCAATTCAATGGTGAAACCCTTGGGGATAACATTGATAACGATGGCAACGGATATGTGGATGATGTGATGGGATACGACTTCTACGAACAGGACGCAACTCCGACAGTGGCGAGAGGTCACGGTCATTCCTGCGCGCAGCTCATTGCAGGTGAGGCCAATAACAACATTGCCTCATCGGGGGTCACGTGGAGGGCTCGTATTCTTGACTGCCGGATTTTTGGGCCGAGCAACCTGGCGCTTGTTTCCGATGCGGTTGATGCCATTGATTACGCTAGGTCGTCAGGAGCCAAGATCATCAATTTGAGCTGGGGATATTTTGGTTCCGCTCCCGTGCTTGAGCAGGCATTGCTGAGAGCATCGGCGGACGGGATCATCATCGTTACCGCTTCAGGGAATGAAGGGAATCGATACGGGCTTCCAGCCCCGGCTCGGCTTGCGATTCCCGGCAAGGTGGTTGTGGCGGCCTCGACGCCAGATGACAAAATCGCCACATTCTCGAATGTCGATGGGAACCTTGTGGACCTGGCGGCTCCGGGTGTCGCCTTGCCTGTGATTCAGGAAACCCAGATGGAATACGTGAGTGGGACGAGTTTTTCCGCTGCCATTGTTACTGGTGCTCTGGCGCTTGGTATTGAGCAGTTTCCAGGAGAGTCCGTTGGACGGCTGATCGAACGACTGTTGGCCACGACTGATCCCATTCCCGCGAGTCGAACGGCAAGCGGTGGACGGCTCAATTTAGGTCGATTCCTCGGAACTCCCGGCCTCGCAATCCGGAATGACACCTTCAGCCAGCGGAGTATCTTCAGGACCGGTGAGGGCAGTTGGGCGGGCACGAACGCGGACGCTACCTTGGAAACCGTTGATTTCGGAGTGACTCCCCAGCCTACGCGAAGCCTTTGGTTCGAGTGGGTTTCACCAAGCTCAGGGTTTGCCCAATTTTCCATTTCCGCGCCCAGCGAGGCTGGCGGGAGCCTTTCAGTTTTCAAGAAGGACCTGCTAGGGATGCCGGGAATGCGTGTGGCCGCAGGGTCCGATCGTTTCGAAATCGAGGTGGAAGAAGGTGACGAATACCTGATCCTCCTTGATTCCCTTCAGCCTGTCTCAACCCGGATCGGTTTCAGTTGGAGCGTTCCCCCCGCGAATGATCTTCTTGATGAGGCTGGGGTTCTCAGTGGCCTGCCACTGTCCATTGAGGGATCCACTTACGGTGCGACCAGCGAGGAATTCGAACAGGGGTCATCCCACCACATTTATCATGGCAGGGCGAGTCTCTGGTGGCGCTGGACACCTGGTTACGCTGGCACTGTTCAACTTCTTGCCTCGCCTCAGCATGAAGTATTTCTTTATGAGCCCATCACCGCCTTGCCGGGGCAAGTGGTTGGTGATGTTCCGGGCGCGCCACCGGGATACAGGCTCGTTTCTGATGGTGCCTCCCGTGCCGTCCTGGAGGATGAAATGGAATACCTCCTCCTTGTGGTCCCGCAATCCGAATCCACGCGAGGAAGCTTTGTGCTGACAGCGCACTCCGGGGATACGATTCAAATCCTCAATCAACCGGATCACGTCGAGGCTCTTCCGGGTGAAACCGTGAAGCTTTCGATTGAGGCCACATCAGCAGCGCCTCTCTCCTATCAATGGTTTAAAGATGGCGAACTTGTCCCATTCGCCACCTATCCCACTCTCTCCTTCCAGCCGGTCAATCCTCGTACTTTCGGCGACTATCATGTCGTGGTTTCCAATGAATTTACCGAGGTGGTTTCCGAGGTGGTTTCCGTGGCACCTCGGAATGCTCCTCCGAGGCTTGTCTCAAGTTCTCAGCGCACCAACCTCGTTCTCGGTCAATCCGTGATTCTTCGGGCTGAATTCCGAGCGGCGTCCGAAATTGCCTATCAATGGTTCAAAGACGGTGAAATCATGCCTGGGTTCAATTCGTCTGAAGTTGCGCTCTCGCAGGTCACCATGGATGACGCGGCGACTTATCGTCTCGTCGCCACCTCAGCAGGAGGAAGTCGTTGGGTCGACATTGTGGTTGGTGTGGATTCCACGCCATGGAATGGGTGGGTCGAACGTACGCCGGCAAGTACCGGGCGCAGTCCGGTGATCTCGACTCGGTGGCTCGGGAATCAAGCTCATGCGATCACCCAAAACGAGTGGCTTGTGTCGGACAACGACGGTGAGTCGTGGGCCAATGAGCCTGTTCCGGGTGGCATTCGTATCAACGAAGCCCGCATTCTGGAGAACGGGCGAAGGCTCATCTATGGTTACGAGATCGAATTCAATCAAAGTTCAGTCTATTTTGTCAAAGACCCTGGAGGCGAATGGGTTCGTATTCAGCCGATCAATGATGCAGGGCAGAACATTTCAATCGGGGGAATAGAGGTCTTTGCCGGGCGCTTCTGGGCGAGATCGGGGGGATGGGCGGGCGGGCTTGTTTCCTCCTTAGACGGACGAGAATGGGTCCAGTTCAGTTTTGAAGGTGAACCCGTTTCGTTGAGGGACGCTGTGAGCTTCGGGAGTTGCATGGTGGTGACGACCTTCAGCCCCTTCACCTTGGTGCTTTGGCCTGACGGGGCGGTTCAGAAATTGCAAGGCAATTTGTGGGATTGCATTCATGTTCCGTCCGGATTGTATATTTCCACCAACACGGTCAAAGGATTCATCGGGGTCGACCGGCAGCTTGTGCCAGTCACAGAAGTTCCCAATATTGGTCTTTTTGCCTATGGGCAGATGAACGGAGATCGATTTGACCTTCTCAATACGGACAGGGAGCAAGGTAAGAAACTTATTACAGTTTGGCAGAACCTCACGATTACATCTCGATCCATCGGTTATTCCTCCTCCGCGTATAACGGACAGAAATGGATTATTGGATATCTCGATGGATCGCTTCATATCGGCGACTCGCTGGCTGGGGCACCGAGGGTTCCACTTTTCAGCGAGCCCAGGGCATCTTACAACGTTCTCGATCATGAGATCTTGGCTGACACTAGCGATGGTCTGATGCATTCTTCGGACGGAATCCGATGGAATCGATTGACTGTTATGGGAGGAAGTCCGGTGGATGAATTCGAAGGAACATTCCTGGCTCCCAGCATCATACCACCGTCCAGTCTGACTTCACCCATTTGGGAGGTTGCGTCGGCAGTCTACGCGAGAGCTGGAACTCGCTCTTCAACTGTGATAGCAAACCGTTCTCAACTGGATTCGCCCTACGGGTTGTGTTTGAGAATCCCAAGGAATGGTTCGTCGACTGATTTCGATCTGCAACTTCGCCGGAGAACAGGCGGAGGGATTCAGGTGACCCCCGTTCCCACTCCGAGAGTGGTGGGCTCATCTACCAAAGCAGACGTTCTCGGCGGAAAATGGTTCATCCACTTCGATCAATATCCTGCTTCAAGCTTTGTTGCGGACTCACTCGGGCAGTGGAGAAGCCTTGAGAGTCTGGGCGCGAGTGTCTTCTCCTTCAAAGACAACCAGTTCATCGCGATCCAATCGCCAACGCTAGGTTTCCGCTCGTCCAATAGCGTGAGTTGGGTGCCTTTTGTACCGACGGGATTGACTGCCCGGCCATCCAGCATTTTCGCCCATGCCGGCTTCTACTTCGCAAAAGTCGGAGTCCATGTGATGGTCAGTGCCGATGGAGTCCACTGGTCAGTGGGATCTCCTCCCATATTGACTGACTTCATCACTGCGAATCAGCACACTCTGTTCGCTGCCACGAATGACGGGAGAATTTTCCAGCCCGCCGGCACGACGAGTTCCGGTCCGTGGGTGAATCTAGGTGCCGAGTATTCTCAGGTTACGATTCAACGCAATCAGAGCATGGTCTATGAGGTCACGGCGGGTGATCTGGATGGGGATCTGAGCGTTGTGGAACTCCGGATGAATGACGAGTTGATCGCCTCCGTGGATGCGCCGCCGTTCCGCTTCATGGTTCCGACAGGGGTGGACGGAAATCACGCCATCGAAATTGCTGCAAGGGATGCGACAGGAAAGGTATCGCGTGCCACAAGCGAACTTATCATCGTGGCTACTGCCGGCGGGGAGGCCGTGTCGAGTAATCTGCCTTCCTTCACGAAGCTGGTTTCCTTTCAGGGGCGGGTCTTCGGCATCAGCAGTTCGGGAGTTCTGTGGACTTCGGACGACGGTTCTAACTGGCATGTGGTCACTACTCCGGTGCGCAGCATCCGTGACCTCGTGGTGTCGAACGAAGCCATGGTCGCATCGACGGAGGGAGGGTTTCTCACCAGCAGGGATGGCGCATCCTGGGCGTATCATTTTGTGAAATCGGGATTTACGCCGCACATTTATTTCAAGGATGGACTGTTTCACAGGCAGGAAATGCCTCTCCTGTGGATTGGGGCGGTGGAGGACTATCACTGGGTCTCCGAGGACGGCAGTTCTTGGAGAATCGTGAATGAGCCTGTCAGACTTCCTGGTGAAATTTGGGTCGATGATTCGTTCGGCTTTCGTGTGAGTTTAAATTGGACACAAAGGTCTGCTGTCACATTCGACGGTGGCCGATCCTGGACTCCGGTTGCCTCGGGGTCCTTCTTTCCCCAGTATCAAGTGGTGGAGGACGGGATTCTGATGACGAGTTTGGGCGGGCTTTACCGTCTCTCCCGCGGGAGCATCGAGTGGCAGATGGTTCGGCCTCAGATCGGGGAGACCACCATCGCTGATTTGGTAAGGGCGGATGACCGCGTGTTCCATCTTTTACCTCAGGCGTTCCTGAGGTCCACCACGGACGGCATTGTCTTTGTCGAGCATGTTCCGCCCCCAAATCGAACACCATTCAACCTGTTTCGGCATGAGGGCCAGTGGGTTGCTGTATCAGAGGATCGAATCTCGGTTTCAAGCGATCTTCAAACCTGGTCAGTCCGACACGAATTGCGCTCAGTTCTTGGCGGGGGGAATTCCAGTCGTCCTCCGAGCGTCAATCGCTTGCCGGATGGTTCGGTGCTTGTTGGAGGCTTAGGGTGGACCACAAATGTGCTCATTCTTGATTCTAACATGGACTATGAGTGGGTGACCCCAGAGGCATCTTTCGAGCTCAACCGGAACGCTCATGAGATAGCCACTCTCCGGGCGTTCGCTACGGGTGGTCGGGTCCTTACTTGGAGTGAGGATGATGGGGTTTGGAGGTCAAATCCAATTCTGGCGGGAGCCAGCTATCGGTTCCATGCGCCAGGGGAGGTGGTGAAGAATGTGTCGGGTAATTACCGTCAGGCGGCGACTGATTCGATCTTCATGTTTTTGGTGGTAGGAATCTCAGGTCAGACGACGGTGGATGTGATTCGTAGCGTTGATGGTTTGAACTGGATCGTCGACACCCTGCCGATTCTCAATCAAGGTGAAGCGATAAGGTCTTTCAGCGCGTCCGATGAGGAATTCATCATCGGACTCGACAGCGGGCATGTGCTGCGATCCGTGGATGGTCTGAACTGGAGTCGCCATCAGGTGGTCACTGGGTTCGTGCCGGATCAAGTGCTTTGGTTTTCGAACAAATGGGTCGCGGTGGGCCGGACCATGAACTCGGTATCAACTTCCCAGCCAGCATTGAGTCGCGTGGAAGTCTGGACATCGGAGAATGGTATGGCCTGGGCAAGGGCATTGCACCTCCAGACCGCCGTCCATCTCTCTGAGGCCCAATCCTTTTCAACGGCGCACGGGGTGATGAGATTCTTTTCGGGCACCGGTCAATGGCTCCGATCCACTGACGGGATCACGTGGGCCTCCGATCCATCATTCCAGAGTATTTTGGCGGGACGAAACTTCATTCCGCTCTCCGAACATCCAGAGGGCATCTTTGTGACTACGGTGGGCTCAATTTGGGTCATCAATCCCGATACTGGGAATGTTGTGCGCAACATCCGGTTGCGTTTTGGTGAGGAGGTCCGGTGGATCATGGGGTGGCCTCATTTCCTCGTCGGTCACCAGTGGATTCCCTACGCCGAGGAGGATCCCAGGTTGACAAATTTAGTCGTGGAGTCCGGAGACTACGGGGTCGGAGATAGCCTGCTGTTTAGAATCAGCGGAGCAGAGATCGAGGAGGAGACTCGTATCATTTTCGCGCTGAATAGCGGGCACATGTTGGTTGATTCAGGGCGGTTTGCGCTGGGGGTATTACCGTGGTCGAGCGGGGTGCAGGTAGCGCCGGGTGTCCGCGAGTTTTTGCTCCCGTTGCCGCCCTCGGTGGAGCCAGGCAGTTTCAGGGCATCGGCTATGTTGGAAGTTCCTAGTGGTGCGGCGGATCTGAATCCTCAGAACAACCAGATCATTTCCCTGGATCGTCCGGTGAATGTTCCCGGTTATGAATTGGTGGTTCAAAAGCAGGGGCAGGGGCGTGTGGCGGCGAATGACGAGAGGCAGCTCTATCCTCTGGGAGCCGTCGTTCATCTTTCGGCTATCCCGGCGAAAGGGCATTCTTTAGTGGGGTGGTCCGGGGCGATTTCCACTTCCTCTCCCGGCATCGAGCTGAGAATGACGGAGGATACTTCTCTGGATGTACGGTTCGTGCCGGGTTGGACAATTGCGACTCGGGCCGTGGGTGGAGGAAGAATTGATGGAACTACGGGTTTGGATATCATCGAAGATGGCAAGATTCTTCAACTCACTCCGCAATCGGTGGATCTTTGGCAATTCAGTCACTGGGTGGTGAATGGTGTCAGGGTGAATGGAGAGATCCTGAATCATGTCGCCAGTGAGGATGCTGTGATCAGCGGCGTCTTTCTGCCTGATTGGGTGGGGAGTCGTGCGTTGGCGTTTGCGGGGTCAGCGATCGGCACGGATATCTCATGGCAAGGTGACCCAGACGGTGATGGCTACTCCACGTATATGGAGCTTGTGCTGGGAAGGTCCCCGCATCAGCCCGGGGAGCCCATTCGTCTTTCTCGCTTCGAAAGAGGGCTGCGTTTTGTTTTCCGTCGGCCGCAGGCTTTCGGAGAGCCTTACGTCAGGGCAGAGTTTTCTGATGACCTGGGTGCTTGGTCATCGCTGGTCCCCGAGCATGTTTCGATGAGAGTGCGAGCGGAGGAGGATGGTTATGAAACAGTCGAGATCACCGTGGATCCGACCAACAACGAGCATTTCTTCATTCGGCTGGCATTCCCGGAAAATCAACCCCGGTAAGATTCTGAGGCAGACACGTCACTCGATATTCTGAACCTGCTCGCGGATTCTTTCGAGTTCGGTTTTGGCGGCGACGACGTGTTGGGCGATGGCGGCATCGGTGGCTTTGGAACCGATGGTGTTGAACTCGCGGTGGATTTCCTGGCAGAGGAAGTCGAGTGGGCGGCCGGCGGCTTCGCTTCCTGCAAGATATTCGCGGAATTTCCTGAAATGGGAATCGAGGCGGGTGGTTTCCTCACTGATGTCGCAACGGTCGGCAAAGAGAGCGAGTTCGCGGAGGAGGCGTTCATCGCTGAGGTCGGAGTCGGCAAGGCCGGCATCGGCCAGACGTTTGGCGAGCTGTTCGCGGTAGCGGGCGGGCCGTGCGGGGGCGAGGGTGGCGATCTGGGATTTGAGGGATTCCAGGAGATCGAGGCGATGTTGGAGATCCTTGCCGAGATCGCGGCCTTCGTTGGCGCGCATCTCAAGGAGTTGTTCGAGGGCGGCTTCGAGGGCGGGGGCGATGGCTTCCCAGGCCAGCTTGGAATCGAGGTCGCGGCCCTCGAAATGCACGAGTCCGGGGGCTTTGAGGAAATCCGTCACGGAGGGCCGGAGATCGCGGCCTAGGGTCTTCGACAAGGCGGCGAAGGCGGCATCGAAATCCGTGGCGAGAGCCGTATCGATCCTCACCGCAGAGCGATCCGTGGCGAGGGGGCGGTAATCGATGGTGATCTGGAGTCGGCCGCGGGAGATGCGGGTGGTGACGGCTTTGCGGACTTCGTTTTCGAGTTCGGCGAGGTCGCGCAGTCCCTGGATGACGATCTCGGTTTGCTTGCGGTTGACCCCGGCGATTTCGACGGTGGCGGTGGCGTTTTCGGTGGTGGCCGAGCCTCGGCCGAATCCGGTCATGGAATGCATGTCAGGGGGAGCGGGAGATGGGTTTCAGTCTTTGGGCGGAAAGCGATTGGCATCGGGATCAACGAAGGGTTCCTCGTTGTCGGGTGAGTCTTCGGTTTCCGGGAGATCGACGGGATCGCCGCGGTCTTCGGTTTCCCCGCTTTCATCGAGCAGGGGATCGGCGATGAAATCTTCATCGCTGGAGCTTTCCGTCTCTGCGGTGGTCGTGCCTGCGGCAGCGGCGGGGGCGAGGAGTCTTTCGAGGCGTTCTTTTTCCTCGGCTTCTTCCTGTTGGCGGCGTTTGCGGTTGTCCCACCAGGCGAGCCAGATGCAGGTTTCGTAGAGGATGTACATGGGCCCGGCCATGAGGAATAGGGTGAGGACGTCCGAGGTGGGGGTGATCATGGCGGCGGCGACGACGATGGCGAGGACCGCGTAGGAGCGGGTGCGGGCCATGGTTTCGTAGGTGAGGACGCCGAGTTTCACCAAGGCCATGATGACGACGGGCAGCTCGAAGGAGAGGCCGAAGAGGAGGGTGAACTGGGTGGTGAAGGTGATGTATTCGCCGATGCGCCAGTCGTTGGAGACGCCCATCTGCAAGCTCCATTCGAAGAAGAAGACGAGGGTCTTGGGCAGGACGAAGAAGTAGGCGAAGAGCACACCCATGAGGAAGAGGCCGAAGCCGATGGCCATGGCGGGCCAGAGGATTTTCCTTTCGTGGGTGTGGAGGCCGGGGAGGACGAACTGGAGGGTGAAGAAGAGGAGGAAGGGGAAGGAAACGATGACGCCGGCGAAGAAGGCGAGCTTCATGGAGAGCATGAAGGTCTCGGTGGGCTTCAGGGCGGACATGGTCATGATGCCTGCGCCAAGGCCGGTATCGGGATCGGCGTTTTTGGCGACGAGGGAATCGATGAGTTTGTCCAACTCCGGGTCCGAGGCTGCGGATTTTTCGAGAAACTCGGCGCGGGCGTCATCGGGGAGGCCTTTGGCGGCCTTCATGAGGCGCACGGCGTGGGAGAGGCGTTGTTCCTCGGGCGAGAAATGGGAGAGGAAGAGTTCCCGTGAGGCTGGGTCGAGATCGCGGGAGCGGTCGATGATGGCCTTGGCATCTTCCCAGGACTGGGCGGTGATTTCCTCGGGCAGGGTGCCTTGGGTGTGGGTGAGCCAGACGTCCTCGACCGGCTTGCGCAGGACCTCCATGAGATGGTTCTGGAGGGTGAAACAGGCGATCATGGAGATCACGAGTGTCAGCACGACGCGGGAGATCATGACCCGGAGATCCTCGAGGTGTTCGAGGAAGGGTTTCTCCATGTCGGGGTTCGCCTTGTCCCGCAGTTGGAAGACCTTTTTGAGAAGAAACATCGGGTGGGGGGTGGATACTGGCGGTGGGGGCGGATCTTTCGCAAGCGCGGATCCGGGCTGAGGGTGACACCCGCGATCACGTAGGTGCTTAGGACTTCTTGATGATCGGCATTTCCTGTAATGCTGGGGCCCTGATCTTCACCCCCCGACATTGATGAAAATTCACCCAGGATGGTTTGGCGGTTTCGTGGTATCGCTCGGAGTGCTGCCGATGCAGGCGGATCCGGTCTTGTTGACGCCGGGGTCGGCCACGTGGACCACGACGGTGCTGGATGGCGGGACGCAGACGGTTTTCACGGTGCTGGACGACACCGTGCTGGACTGGGCGGAGTTCCGTTTGGAAGCGGGGAGTTCGATCCAGTTTGACGTCCTGGGTGGGGGTGGAGTGGTCAATCAGTTGGGCGGGAGTGGTTCGCACTATCTGAATGGCACGGTGCTTTCCAATGGGGTGGTGGGATTTTTTTCGCCTGAGGCGGATTTCGAGGTGAATGGCAGCATCACGGCGAAATCGGTGACCTTGTCCACTCTGGGCACGGAGGCGGCGGATTTCCTGGATGGGGGCGGTTATCGGATGGCCGATGGCGGCGAGTTCAACTTTCTGACGGTGAATGGTGAGGTGAGGGCGACGGGAGGAGATGTGGTTTTGGCGGGCCGGCAAGTGGTCATTGGCGATGGTGCCGATCTGGTCGCGAGTGGGGCTTTGCGGATTGCGGGTTTGGATGCGGTGAGTGTTTCCGGTCAGGGTGCGCGGCGTTTGCGGGCGGAGGGCGAGGAGGGATTTGTGCTTCATTTGGGCGAAGGCCGGGCATCGCGGATCGAGATCCATGCGGGGCGTGAGGTGAATCTTCAGGGGACCCTGGATGCCGTGGGCGGCCGGGTGTGGGTCGAGGTGGGGGATGAGGGGACGATCCGCTCGGAGGCGAGCGGCATCATCATGGGGGAAACGGTTTTCGATGGTTTGTTAGAAAAAGGGGTGGCGGTGGGGGCGAGCTCGGGCGATGCGCCTGGGGCGGTGAGCGATGGGGTCTTGGGTGTGCCGGCTTTGACGCGTCCTGACGGGACGAAGGTGACGGGACCGGTGCGTGTGGCGACTTCCACGGCGGTGGGTGAGGCGGTGGCGCGTGGGCGGGCGAAAACGGTTTCGCGCGAAGGCAGTGGTGCTGGCAGGGCGGTCTTGCAGAGGTCTTCGTTTTTCGGCATGCGCGGGGCGCGTGGGGGCAATGCCAAGGCTGTGGAGCCGGAGAAGGGCCGACGTTGACTTCGTGCGTGAATCCGGAGGGAAATCCCAAAACGGTTTGAAAGGCAAAGGATGATTCGCGGTTTCATGGTGCTCTTGTTGCCCTGCTTTTTGCAGGCGGAGGTTTTGCCGGGTCTGGACCCGGCAAGGGAGACGGGTGAGGCGCAGGAGTGGTTGCCAGCGAGGCAGGCGGAAGAGGATGGGCCCGAGGGGGCGCTGTTAGGCGAGCGCCTGAGGGGCATCGATCTCGTGGCTCCGGGAGAAGTTTCGGCAGCGGCGGGCGAGGTGGTTTTTTCCGCGAGTCTGGAGGTTCCCTCGCCGGCCACCTTGCGAGCGCGTTTGGCGGAGGAATTGGGCGGGCCGCTGAGCGAGGGAGCGCTGATGCGGGTGACGGAGGTGGTGCTTTCCCATTGGGAGGAAGAGGGATTTCCGATGGTGCTGGTGCAGGTGCCGGAGCAGGATTTCGGCACCGGCAGGGTGCGGATGGAGGTGGAGGTGGGTCGTGTGGGACGCGTGGGGGTGAAGCCGCCTGAGCATGGGGATGCGGAGCAAGTCCGGGCGGGGATTTCCCTGGAGCGTGGGGCGGAGGTGAGGAGTGATGATTTGATCGCGCAGATGGAATGGTATGGGCGGACGATGTTCCGCAGGCCGCGATTGTTTGTGGCTCCGGGGGAAGAGGGAAATACGGCGGATATCGTCATTGGTTTGGAAGAACGTCGGCCATGGCGGCTGATGCTGGGATACGAAAACAGCGGGCCGGATGTGCTGGGGCGTGATCGGCTGGTGATGGGGGCGGCGGGACTGCTGCCCAACGAGCAGGTGCTGGCCTGGCAGGCGGTGGTGGGCACCCCGGCATCATCGCTGGAAGGCCAGGCGCTGCACTGGGAGATTCCTTTTGCGAAAAGCCACCAGGTGCTGGAGATCGATGCGGCTTATGCGCGCGTGGCGGCGGCTTATCTTTCCGCCGGGGTGCCGGTGGAGAGCGAGGGCAGCTCATGGTCGCTGGCTTTGATGCACCGGTTGCCGATGGGGGTGCATGGAGGGTGGATTCATCAACTGGGGCTGGGTTTCGAGGTCAAGGGGACCGACCAGTTTCTGCTCTTTGGCGGTGGGGGAGTGGCGCCGGGGGAAGTGATGCTGGCGCATGCACGGGTGGAGTACGAGGTGCATCGTAGATCGGAGAGATCGATGCTGCGTCTCGCGTGTGGCATGAAAATGGCACCCGGCGGGCTGGGCGGGCGGAATGGGGATGCGGATTTTGCGGCATATGATCGCGAGGCGGATGCGAGCTACTGGATCGGGACGATCGAGGCGGATGCGTGGCGGGAAAATGAGGCGGGCTGGCGAGTGGGCGGGCGGGTCCGGGGTCAGGTGGCGGACAGTCGGCTGCTGCCGGCCGAGGAGTTTGCGGCGGGGGGCTACCAATCCGTGCGCGGGGCGGCGGAGCGTGAGGTGGGCGGTGACTGTGGTTTGCTGGGAAGTGTGGAAGTCATGACGCCTGCGTGGGCTCCGGTGAAGGGAGTGCGCTGTCGTTTCCTGGCATTTTCCGATCAGGCCTGGGTGGATGACCGCGGAGGAGCGGATTCATCGCTGGCCACCGTGGGGGTGGGGGTGCGGGCGCGGTTTTTTGAGCGTCTGGACGTCCGCCTGGATCACGGTTGGAGGCTCGATGAGGGCGGCGGGAGAAGCCATTTCGGGTTTGTTTTCGAGTATTGAGGGCTGCGGGGTGAGGGCGGTGAGTCCGTCACCTTCGGGGGTTGATTTGGTCGGTGGGGGGGCTCAGCATCCGGGCGCGATGGCATTCAAGGCGGAGCAGGCATATGAATTGATCGAGGCGGCGCATCAGCGTGGGCGTCTGGCGCATGCGTTTCTGATCAGTGGTGCCCGTGGGGCGGGAAAAGAAGAGCTGGCTGCACGGGTGATCCGTCTGTTAGAGGGGCCGAAGGAGTCGGGTGGCATGGATTTGTTTGGCGAGCCGGTGGTGGAAACCGTGACGCCGCTGGATGAGCTGACGGGAGAGTGGGTGAGGGTGTTGCGGCCGCAGTCGAAGTCGCGAAAGATCACGGTGGAGGCGATCCGCGAGCTGGAAAAATCCCTGCATCGGGTGGCGGGAGGAAAGACGTGGAAAGTGGGAGTGATCGTGGATGCGGACCGGCTGGTGACGGCGGCGGAGAATGCCTTTTTGAAGACCTTGGAAGAGCCGCCGCCACAGACTTTGCTGCTGTTGCTGACGGAGAATCCGGGGGCGATGCTGCCGACGGTGCTCTCGCGCTGTGTGAGGTTGCCCTTGATGGGGGCGGCGGCGGTGGTGGAAGGGCCGGCGGCGGAGTTCATGCAGGCGCTGGACTGGCTCTCGCGCGAAGGTCTGGGCCAGCCGATGGCGGCGCTGGGGCTCAAGGCCTGTTTCTCCGATCTGCTGGCGCAGACGCGGGAAAAGATCGATCAGGCGGGCAAGGAGCTGCTCAAAGAAGAGGAAAAGGCGCTGAAGGGAGCGGTGGAGGGGGATTGGTTCAAGCGCCGTGAGGAGGCGATGAAGGCGGAGGTGGAGGCCGACTATCTGAACGAGAGGGCGAAGCTGTTCGATCTCCTGCAGTCCTTCATGGCGGATGTGATGAGGCAGAAGGTGGGAGGGGGTGGATTGGAGCTGCCTACGGTTTCCGCTGCGACGAAGCGCCTGGCGGACGCGGAGACGATGCCGGGGATGATCCGGCGGATGGATGCGCTGCATCAGCTTCGCCAGACTTTGGAAACGAATGCCCAGGAGCAACTGGCGCTGGAGGTGGGTTTCCTCAAGGTCTTTGGCTGAGGACCGGGAATCAGTATCCCTCAAAGGAATCCCGCGCAGGATGGAGGGGCGAACCGAAGGCGCGGGCTGCGGCGGTGGCGGCGTTTTCGAGGGTGGTATCGAGAGCCTCAAGGATCAAACGGAGGCCACCCGCCCAATCGCCTGCTTCCCAGGAGGGCTCGGCGATGGCGAGGAGGGCATCGAGTTCTTCCCGGGAAATGAAGGGTTCCAGTCCGTATCCGACCATGGCGGCGGAGCGTGCGGAGAGGGGATCGAGAACGATGAGGATGAGGCGGTTGAGCCCGGATTTCTCGTGTTCGCCGCTGAGGTGGCCGCTGTTGAAGAGGCGGAAGACGTAGAGGGAGAGGGGATGGTCCTCGGGGAAATGGTCGCAGGCGATCTGGATGCGGATCTGGGGGAAACGCCATTCGAGGTGGGCGATGCGATCGGTGAGGATGCGGCGTTGGCGGGCATCGATCACTGCGGCGCGATCGCCGACGCGTGCGGCGAACTGCGGCACGGGGCCGAGGATGCCTTCCGCCCGCTTCAGGGTGAGATGGCATTCGGGGCATTCCTGGCTTTGTTCAAAAAGCTCGAAGCCGCAGTATGGACAGGGCAGCGGCATCAATCTGCGGGACGGATGGTGACCTGGATGGCCTGATCGGATCCGAGGTATTTGGCGGCGAGTTCGTTGATTTCCTGGATGGTGATCGACTTGGTGTCTTCGAGGCGGTCCTTGGCGAGGTCGAACTTTGCAGGATTGGTGGTGCTGCCGGAGAGCACGCTTTCGAGCCAGTAGCTGTTGTCGCGGAGGGATTTTTCGATTTCCCCGATGAATGGGGCGCGGGCGCGGTCGAGTTCATCCTCGGTGGCTCCGGACTTGGCGAGGTTTGCGGCGATTTCCGTGGCGGTGGTGGCGAGTTTCACGACATCGGCGGGAGTGCCGACGCTGAAGGCGATGATGAAGCCGTAGTTTTCGATGGCGGTGGAGCCATCGGCGACGGCTTGTGGGCTGTAGGAGGCACCGAGTTTCTCACGGATTTCCGTGCGGAGGCGGTCACCGATGATGTCGGCGAGGAGGTTGAAGCGGCGGAATTGTTTTTGGTTTCCGCGGGGTCCGGGGATTTTCCAGAGGGCGATGCCGTTGCCTTGAGGGATCTTGCTTTCGAAGGTGAACTCGCGGGCGATGGGGGCTTCGGGAGTGTTGAAGGTGCGGGCGGAGGCCGGGAGCTCCTCGCGATCGGGACGGTCGGGCAGGGCGCCGAAGGTCTTGAGGATCGCGGCTTGGAGGTCAGCGGGATCGAAATCGCCGACGACGTTCAGCTCGATGGGGGCGGGGGTGAAGGCTTTTTCCAGCCAGGGCAGCACGTCATCGGCGGTGTAGGCGAGGAGGACATCGGCGGATTTCGGGAAAGCGAAGCGCGGGTCATCGCCGCGGAGCCAGGACGACATTTCCTGCATGGGCCCCTGGGGGGTGTGGGCGAGTTCCTGGAAGGTCATGGGCACCTTTTTGCGGTATTGCTCGATGGCTTCATCCCGCAGGACGGGGTGGAGCAATTGGGCGGCCATGAGCTGGAGTTGCAGTTCGAGGTCTTCCGGTGTGGTCGAGCCGCCGATGACGAAGCTGTCTTCCTGGATATCGAAGCCGGTGCCGACATTGCGGCCGGCAAGGATGCGTTGGAGTTCCTCGGTATTGTGGCTGCCGATGCCGCTGGCATTGACGACGGCGTTGGCGAAGGAAGTCAGGCCGATCTTATCCGTGGGGGCGCTCAGGCGGCCATCGCCGATGCGGGCGGAGAGGGAGATGCGGTTTTTTTCGAAGTCCGTGCGTTTGAGGTTCACGGTGATGCCGTTGGAAAGCTGCCAGCGGGTGATGTCGAGGCCATCGATTTCCTCTTCCTCGGCGATGGTGCCGGCGGGGCCGAAATCGGTGTAGGCGAATTCGGGGACTTCCACTTCTTCGGGCGCCTCGAGTTCGACCTTGGTGGCGGCGGTGAAGCTTTCCAGGAGGAGGTCGGCAATGTCATCGGCAGCCTCCGGGGCGGAAAGGATGAGGCGGGGTTTGACCGATTTCCAGAATCCGGCGAAGGCGGCCTGGCAATCGGCCGGGGTGAGGTCCTTGAGGGCGGCGCGGGCGATTTCGAGATCCGTTTCCGGGGTGCTCAGGACGCTGCCGGCATTGATGCCGCGGATGATGGCGGTGGCGATTTCATCGGACTTCCGGCTATCGGCGGTTTTCACGGCCTGGTCGTAGGCATTGAGGAGGTTCGCAGATGCTTCGTGAAGTTCGGCCGCGGTGAAGCCGAATTCGATGGCGCGGCGGAATTCGTTTTCAAGCACCGGGACGGCATCTTCCAGCCGCCCTTCCGCGATGCGGACATCCACGCTGCCGAGGGTGAGTTGTTGGAAAAGATCGGACTTCGATGCCGAGCCGCCGAGGATGGGGGAGCCGGACTGCTTGGCGAGGCGGTCGAAGCGCAGGCCGAGCATGGCATTGGCAAGATACATGCGGAGGTCCTCGGCGCGGGTCTTGCGGTTGTCGGCGCGCGGCTGGTAGTCGGCGATGGCCATGAGGCCGAGTTCGGTGGCGGGGAGTTCCTTGTCCGTGAAGACGAGCGGCTCAAGCCCGGTGGTCGGGGTGATGGTGCCGAGGTCGGGATCGGCCCCGGGTTCGGCGGGATTCGTGAGGGTGCCGAAGGCATCGGTGATGCGGCGGGTGAAATCGGCGGGATCGACATCGCCGGTGACGACGAAGGTCATACGACTAGGAACATAGTATTTCGTGTAGAAGTCCACGAAGCGTTCGCGCGGGGCATTGCGGATGACATCCTCGGTGCCGATGGGGAAGCGGCGGGTGATGAGGGAGTCGGGCAGGAGGGTGGAGAATTGTTTCTCCATGAGACGGTAGGAAACGGAGTCGCGGCTGGTTTTCTCTGACAGGATGACGTCGCGTTCCTTGTTGATTTCCTTGATATCGAGCAGGGCACCATCGGCGAAATCGCGCATCACGGTGAAGCCGAGCTTGAGCATCTCTTCGCTGAGATCCGGGAGATCGAGCATGTAAACGGTCTCATCGAAGGTGGTGTAGGCATTGGCATGGGCACCGAAGGCGATGCCGAGGCGCTGCATGCGGGGGATGAGTTCGTCGGGGGTGAAGTTTTTCGAACCATTGAAGACCATGTGTTCGAGGAAGTGGGCGAGGCCGCGCTGGTCCTCGGCCTCCATGAGGGAGCCGGCGGCGATGTGGAGGCGGATGCTGACGCGTTCGGGCGGCTCGCCATTGGGCTGGATGATGTAGCGCAGGCCGTTAGGCAGGGAACCGAAGACGATCTTGGGGTCGGCAGGGATGTCGCTTTTTTCGTGGGGCCAGGGTTTCGGCGTGACGGCCGGGGTTTCGGCGGGGGCGGTCTCGGCCTGTTCAGCTTTGGGTTCGGCCGGGGCGGCGGGCTTTTCCTGGGGGCCGCGGAGGATGAGGAAGGTGGCGGTGGCCGCGAGCAGGAGGGTGAGGATGAGGGGGGCCGGGTTGCGCATGGGTGGGATTGTTGCGGAGAGGCCCGGGAAGGCAACGGAGAATCCGGCTGCGGCGGGGGAAAATCGGATTTTCGGGGGATTTGAGGTTGCCAAAGCTCCGCCGTCATGGTGTTTTCCCGCCCCTCTACCCAAGTGCGCACGTGGCGGAATTGGTAGACGCGCTAGATTCAGGTTCTAGTGGCTTCACGGCCGTGGAGGTTCGAGTCCTCTCGTGCGCACCATTTTTTCCCCGGAGTTTTTCCGGATGGCTCAGCGTTTTTCGGCGCGGGCTGCGATGGGTTTCGAACTGTCGCTCACTTGGCCATTTTGAGAATGAAGAGGGCCAGGCCACCGAGGATTTTGAGGATGTCCCAGGCGTCCCAGGCGCGATCGTCCTCCGGGTAGTAGGTTGCCGGGCCGGGTTCGTAGAGAGGAGTGTAAGTCGGCGTGGGCGGGCGGGCGGTGCGGGTGAGGTGGTTTTTGTAGATCCATTTGCCGCCGGCGTGCCACCACTGGAGGAGGTGGTGGAGTTCGCCGTGATCGAGCCAGACGCCGTGACGCATGCAGCGGTCGATGATCACGCCGCTGCGCCCGCCGAAGTTGATGCGGGTCATGATGTCCTCGCAATGAGGGCATTTCCGGTAGGTGATCTCCGCGGGCTGGGCGGGGGTGCGGGCTTCGATGCTGGTGAGGCGGGTGTTGTCGAGCCAGATGCCATCGGTGGTGTTCTCGTGGAGGGTGGTTTCGAGTTCACCGGGATTGAAAAAGAGCCCAAAGCAGGTGGGGCAGTGCTCGATGTGGGTGGCGGGCTCGGTCTCTGTTTTCAGAGAGTGGAGGGGGGTCTTGCAGATCGGGCAGGGGAGCTGATCGCAGGCTCCGAGGTCGCGAAAATGGATTTGCCGGAGATCGATCCGCTGGTGGACCCCACAGAAGGGGCAGACGGTATGATCGCCTTCAAGTCGTCCTCCGCACTGGTAGCAAAGCATGGCGGGCATACCATGCGGAGAGTAGGGGCTTGGGCAAGGGGAAAGAGGTGGGTTCATTTCGAAGCGTCCGGATGGGGTTGGGGGATTTGGCTTTCATCGGTGGGTCTGATAGGGCACGAAGAGCGCGATGAATGACGCGGGCGCGCAGGACCGGCGGGCAGGCCGACGGGTGAGATTGAAGGATGTGGCTGAGAGGGCCGGGGTGGCGGTGAATACGGCATCGACGATTCTCAACCGCAGGCCGAACTCGTGGGCATCGGAAGCCACCATCGGGCGGGTGTTTGCGGCGGCGGAGGAACTGGGGTATCGCCCGAACCGGGCGGCGGTGGCCTTGCAGCGCGGGAGGTTTGAATCCATCGGCCTGCTGGTGGCGGATCTGACCAATCCGTATTTCACGCATGTGGCGACGGTTCTGGGGGAGGTGGTGGAGAGGAAGGGGTTTGAGCTGGTGATCGAAAGCTGGCGCAATGATCTGGAGCGGGAGAAGCGTCTGTTAGACGAGTTTGCGGATCGCAATGTGGATGGGCTGATGGTTTTCGTGAGCGACATTGACATCCATCGCGAGTTTCTCGGCAGGCAGGCGGCGGGGGGGATTCCGGTGGTGGCCTTGGCGATGCCGGGTGCGGGTGAGGTGGCGGTGGATCTGGTGATGCCGAATTTCGAATCCGGTCTGCGCGAGGCGGCGCTGCGTCTGTATGGGGACGGTCACCGTCGATTTGCCTTTGTGGCGGCGAGGTCGCCCGGGCAGCGGGTGGGCAAGCGTCCGGCGCTCTTTGAGGAAATCGTGGCATCCTTGCCGGGTGCCTCATTACGGGTGTGTTCCTGCGGGCCGACCTTGGATGCGGCCCGTGGTGTGGCCGGGGAGCTGTTAGGCCTGGAGGAGCGGCCGACGGCGATGGTGGCTCTGAATGATTTCACGGCCATCGGCGTGATGCGTGCGGCGGTGGAGTGCGGTCTGCGTGTGCCGGAGGATGTTTCGGTGGTGGGGATCGATGGCATTCCTCTGGGCGGGCAGTTGATGGTATCGCTTTCGACGGTGGTGCAGCCGCACGCGGCGATGATCGAGAGGGCCTTTGATTTCCTCTGGACCCGGATGGAGGGGTATGACGGCGAGCCGCGCCGAGCGGAGTTTGCGGCGTGTTTTGAGGCCCGGGAATCGAGTGGCCCGGCACCGCTTACCTGAAGCGGGCAGTCCTGGAAAAATCCCTGCTTTGCGGCGAAAGTTGGCGGGATTAGGAAGGCGCTGTGATCGGACTGAAGACCATCCTGCTGCTGACTTTGTCGAACGTGTTCATGACCTTTGCGTGGTATGCCCATTTGAAGGACATGCGGGCGAAGCCGTGGATCATTGCGGTGTTGTTTTCGTGGGGCATCGCGTTTTTCGAATACCTCGTGCAGGTGCCGGCGAACCGGATGGGCTACAAGGTTTTCAATCTGGCCCAGCTCAAGATCCTTCAGGAGGTCATCACGCTTTTGGTGTTCGTGCCTTTTGCCCTGTTTTTCATGAAGGAGAAGCTGACATGGAATTTCGCTGCGGCCGGGGTCTGTCTGGCGGGAGCGGTGTTTTTCATTTTCCGCAAATGATCAACGGAATCGCTGGTCGCAGCGGGCGGGATGACTTATGTCCGCGGGCATGATGAAAAATCTGGTGATTCCGGTGATGCTGAGTTTCCTGCCCCTGGCGGCGGAAGAAGAGGGATGGGTGGAGCTGTTCAACGGCCGTGATTTGAGCGGCTGGACGCCGAAGATCACCGGACATGCTCTGGGTGTGAACGCGCATGACACCTTCCAGGTTGAAGACGGGATTCTCAAGGCGGAGTATGATCGCTATGAGGAGTTCAACAACCAGTTCGGGCATCTCTACAGCGAGTTCTCGTATTCCCATTTCATCCTGCGGCTCGAGTATCGGTTCTCCGGGGAAAAGATGAAGGACGCGCCCGGCTACGTGAACCTCAACAGCGGTGTGATGTTCCATAGCCAACCTCCGCAGAGCATGAGCATCGATCAGGCATTTCCGGTGAGTCTCGAATTCCAGTTTCTGGCCGATGAGGGAAACGGCCCCCGGGCCACGGGTAATGTCTGCACGCCGGGAACCGATATCCACGTGGATGGCAAGCTGGTGAAGGATCACATCGTCACTTCCTCGGCACCGAGTTTCCCGGCCGAGGAGTGGGTGGCCATCGAGTTGGAAGTCCACGGCGATGAGTTGGTGATCCATCGGGTGAACGGCAAGGAAGTCCTGCGCTACACCGGAACCCGACTGGATCCGGAGGGTGGGGTCGTGGCGACGGCTCCACTGATCGCAAAAGGTCAGCCGCTGAAGCTGAGTCACGGCCACATCGCTCTCCAGGCGGAGGGGCAGGGGGTGTGGTTTCGCAAGATCCGGCTGAAGCCTTTGGAGTGATTTTCGCGATCGGGAAAGGTCGATCAGCGCGAGGCAAGGCTTTCTAACAGCAGGGCGGCGTCGCGAAACAGGATGTCAGGTGGCAGGCCGGAATCGGCAAGGGCGCGGATGTCGTGGAAGATCCCGGATTGACGAATCGTGGCATCGGCCTGACCGCAGAGGGCCAGGGTGGGAACGCCATGGCGTGCGGCAAGTTTTGCAAGCGCGACGGGGCCTTTGCCGCCGAGGCTTTGCGAATCGAGCGAGCCTTCGCCGGTGACGACGAGATCGACCCCGCGGATGAGATCCTCAAAGCCGAGGAGGCTGGCGACGAGATCGAATCCCGAGATGAGCCGTGCCGAGGTGAAGTGAAGCAGCCCGAAACCCAGTCCACCGGCGGCTCCTGCGCCCGGGGTTTCGGCGGCCTCGGTGGCAGCGGCAATCTCCACCACTCGGGCAAGGACGTTTTCCAAGAGGGGGCGCATGGCGTCATCCGCGCCTTTCTGCGGGCCGAAGACGGCGGTGGCACCACGTGGGCCTAACAGCGGGTTGTCCACATCGCAGGCGGCAATGATTTCCGGCCAGGATTCGCGCTCGGGGGCCGCGATCCGGGCGAGGCGGTGGAGCTGGGCGGGCAGGGCGGGGATTTCGGAGCCCGAGGCGTCGAGAAAGCGGTATCCCAGCGCTGCAGCCATGCCACAGCCGCCGTCATTGGTCGCCGAACCACCCAGACCGAGGTAAATACGATGGATCTCGTAGTTCTCAGTCGCATGGGCGATCTGCATGCCGATCCCGCGCGTGCTTGCGGTGAGGGGATCGCGTTCCGTGGGGCTGAGCCGGGCGATGCCGGCGGTTTCGGCCATTTCCATGACGGCGATGGGGCCATCGGACGACTCGGCGATGAGGAAACGAGCGTTGATCTCACGGCCGCAGGCATCGACCGCCGGACAGCTTTGCCAGGAACCTCCGATCCCGCTGTGAACGGTTTCCATGAAGCCCTCGCCGCCATCGGCCATGGGACGGATGAGGATTTCGGCTTCAGGGTGGGCGAGCGCAAGTCCGCGGGCCATGGCTTCGGCCGCGCCGCGCGCGTCGAGGGAGCCTTTGAATTTATCGGGCGCGACGAGGATGCGCATGGCGGGGAATTCAGAGGATTTCGATGACGAGGGCGGTGGTATTGTCGCGGCCGGATTCATTGACGGCGAAATCGACGAGGCGTTTCGCCATCAAATCCGGTTCCCGTGCCATATCGGCCAGGCGGTGGGACCAGATGCCATCGGTCAGCCCGTCCGAGCAGATCAGAAAGCGGTCGCCGCTGCGGCATTCGACGCGACCGATCTGCGGGGAGAGCTCGCGAGTCTGGCCGCCGAGGACTTGTTCGAGGAGGCTTCGGGACGGGTGGCTGCGGGCTTCCCGTTCGTTGATTTTTCCGGCGCGGAAAAGCCTGCCCACCGGGCTGTGGTCCTCGCTGATCTGGATCATTTCGCCCTCGGCGGGGATGTAATAAATCCGGCTGTCACCGACATGGGCGAAGGCCATCCAACCCGGCATGAACCAGCACAGGCTCAGCGTGGCCCCCATGCCGCGGCATTCCTCGTAATGCCTTCCCAGATCCAGCAAGGACTCGTGGGTGCGGGTGAAAATCTCCACCAGGACATCGCCGAAACCCGACTCGATCCGCTGGGCTCCGAGCTTGAAACTGGCGGGGAGCAGGCGGGTGATTTTTTCCACGGCGATCTTGCTGGCCACCTCGCCGGACTTCGCGCCGCCCATCCCGTCGCTCACGGCGAAAACGTAGTCACCGGCATCGAAATCCCCGCTTCCGTCCTTGCCGAGGTAGCGGAGTTCGCGGGCATCGAAGGTCAGGGCGAGAAAGGCATCCTCGTTGTTTTTCCGGAAGCGGCCGACGTGGGTCATGCCGGACCAGCGGACATGGCGGGAAGCGCAGGGGGGAGACGATGACATGGGTGGGCGGATCCGGATTTCGTGAAAAAATGCTGATCTTCAGGGAGTCATGGCCGCAGACGGACTTGGCCTGGGAGGCTTTCCTGAGGGCGGAAGGCTGTTCAATCCATCGATGCCACTCTAGCGAAAAATTTTCATTTCGCTGCCGGATCTGGCCCGCTATGTGCTTCCCCGGCCTGCGGAATGGGTCGGGTTTCCCAAGGGAAGCCGGGCGCTTCCACCATCCACACAAACCGTGTTTCAAACCACAAACCACTGACTACGATGCCCAAGTTCAAATTGGAGTATATCTGGCTCGACGGCTACACCCCCGTCCCGAACCTCCGCGGAAAGACTCAGATCAAGGAATTCGAAAGCTTCCCGACGCTCGAGCAGCTTCCTCTGTGGAGCTTCGACGGCAGCTCGACGCAGCAAGCCGAAGGTCACAACTCCGACTGCGTCCTCAAGCCTGTTGCCGTCTATCCCGACACCACCCGAATCAACGGCGTGCTCGTGATGTGCGAGGTCATGCTGCCTGATGGCACTCCGCACCCGACGAACACCCGCGCGCAGATTCCGGATGATCCGGGCACCTGGTTCGGATTCGAGCAGGAGTATTTCCTCATGGAAGATGGCCGCCCCATCGGTTTCCCCAAGGACGGCTATCCCGCTCCCCAAGGCCCTTATTACACCGCCGTGGGTTACAAGAACGTCGGCGACGTCGCCCGTCAGATCGTTGAGGAACACCTCGATCTTTGCCTTGATGCCGGCATCAACCACGAAGGCATCAATGCCGAAGTGGCGAAAGGCCAATGGGAATTCCAAATTTTCGGCAAGGGTTCGAAGAAAGCCGCCGACGACGTCTGGATGGCTCGCTACCTCCTCCTCCGCCTTTGCGAAAGCTACGGCATCGACGTGGAATGGCACTGCAAGCCGATCCGCGGCGACTGGAACGGTTCCGGCATGCACGCCAACTTCTCCACCGAGTTCATGCGTGAAAAGGGTGGCAAGGAATACTTCGAGAAGCTCATGGCTGCTTTCCAGAAGAACCGCGAAGAGCACATCGCTGCTTACGGTCCCGACAACCACCTCCGTCTCACGGGTCTTCACGAGACCGCTTCGATCGACACCTTCTCCTGGGGTGTGGCGAACCGCGGGTGCTCGATCCGTATCCCTCACAGCTTCGTCAACAACGACTACAAGGGCTACCTCGAAGACCGCCGTCCGAACTCGCAAGGTGACCCCTACGCGATCGCCGGACGCATCCTCAAGACGATCCAGGAAGTCCCCACGGCCTGATTCCGGCCGGGATGGATTTCCCTTCCCCTTCCACCCGTCCTGCCGCCTGGCAGGGCGGGTTTTTTTGTGGATCGGGCGAGGCTCCGGGCGGGGGGGATCGATTCACCAAGCGCGCGATTGATTCGGGCCGGGGCTGCATCATACTCCCGCGCATTCCGGCATGCTTACGCTCCTCAAAATCCGCAATCTGGCCTTGGTCGATGAACTCGTCTGGGAACTGGGCCCCGGCCTGATCGGCGTCACCGGGGAAACCGGGGCGGGGAAATCGGTCATCGTCGGTGCCTTGAAACTCGTCCTCGGTGAACGTGCCGACAAATCCCTGATCCGCAGCGGGGAAAGCACCTGCACCGTGGAAGCTGTCTTCGAACTGGCGGACGGAAAAGAGATCGATGCCATCCTCGAAGAAGGTGGACTCACACCCTGCGATGGCGAGGCCTTGATCGTCCGTCGGGTGATCGGGCAGGCGGGAAACCGGCAGTTTGTCAACGACTCCCCGGTGACCTTGCAGCTTCTCAAGCGTCTCGGGGAACATCTCGTGGATCTTCACGGGCCGCACGACCATCAATCCCTTTTGTCCACCGACCGGCAGTTGGCCATGCTCGATGCCTATGCCGATGCCGATCTGGAAAACTACCGCACGCTCTGGCGCGACTGGCGGGCCAAGCAGGCGGAATGGGAAGAGCTGCGTGATGCGGAAAGCGCGAGTGAGGCGGAGCTGGATTTGCTGCGGCACCAGCTTGAGGAAATCGATGCCGCCCAGCTCAAACCCGAGGAAGAGGAGGAAGTCACCGACCGCTGCCGCCGTGCCGGTCATGCGAGCCGGTTGGTGGAACTTGCCGGATCCGCCGCCGGTATGCTGGGCGGGGATGAGGGGGGGATCGTGAATCTGTTAGGCGAGGTCCAGCGGGTCGTGCGTGAAATCGAAAAACTCGATCCCAGCATTTCCGACCGTGTCATGGGCCTGGAAGGGGCCGTGCTCGAGCTTCAGGAAATCGAACGAATGCTCATCGACTATGCCGAGGACCTCGACATCGATCCCCGCGAAGCCGCGGCGCTTGAGGACAGGGTGAACCTTTTCGAAACGCTCAAGCGCAAGTATGGAGCTACGTTGGATGCCGTACTTGCGCACCGCGAGCGCTGCGCGGCCCGGCTCGATGCGGTGGAAAACCGCGGCGGCAGGTTGGAGGCCTTGGCAGCGGAAGCGGCGGCGCTGAGGGAAAAGACCGACAAAGAGGGCCGTGCCCTGGGTCTCAAGCGGAAGAAGGCGGCACCGAAACTGGCGAAGGAAATCGCCGGGCAATTGAGGGATCTTGGATTCAAGCAATCGTCGTTTGAAATCCAGATCGCCGCCCACCGGGAACCTTCCGCCAGCGGCTTCGAAAGCGTGGAATTCCTTTTCGGTCCGAACCCGGGCGAACCCTTGCAACCGCTGCGGCAGATCGCCTCCAGTGGCGAGGTCAGCCGGGTGATGCTGGCGGTGAAAAGCGCACTCGCGGATCAGGATGCCACGCCGTTGATGGTGTTCGATGAGATCGATGCCAACGTCGGCGGTGAAATCGCCCGCGCCGTGGGCCGGAAAATGGCAACTCTGGGCGAGCGGCATCAGGTCGTGGCCATCACCCACTTCCCCCAGGTTGCTGCCACCGCAGCCCGGCACTATGTGGTGCAAAAGGAGGTCGTGGGCGGCCGCACCCGATCCACGCTTTTCCCCGTGACGGGCGACTCGCGGGTGGATGAACTCGTCCGCATGCTCGGCGGCGGAGGCAAGTCGGCACGGGACATGGCGCTCAGCCTGCTCGATTCATGACAGGCCCCTCCGTCCTCTGCTGTTAGATCGATGCCTTGCGAAACGCAGCCAACCATCGATCCACGGATTTTCCCGGTGCATCGGGCAGTTCGCGGCTGGCGAAGTGGCGGATTTCGGATACCCGGTGCAGCCCGAGTTGACCCAAACAGGCGCTGGCCAGTTCATGCTCCCTGTCGAAATAGGAAGTGATGATCAGGGTTCCGTGGTCTTTCATCCGCTCGATGGCATTTCGGTAGAGCCGGGTCCACACCGGCACATCGCTCCAGAAATTCTGATGCCGGATGAAGATCAGATCGAAGGCGGGCAGGGAGGCCATGCGATCGGTGCGGGAGGCATCGCCGCAGCGGAAATTGATTTCATCGCCAGTCGAGACAGTCGCCATCCAGCGGCGTTTCGCCTCGGCGATTTCCGGCGCACGGAGATCGATTCCCAGGTAGAATCGCCGCCCGGCAAGGGGTGCGGCAGTGCTGAGGAGGACCCCGGTTTCATCGGCCCGCCCGCAGGCGAGATTGAGGATGGCGACGGAATCGGGTGCCGACCATTCCGCCGCGTCCAGGAGCAAGCGGAGCTGCGAGGCCAGGCGATCGATATCCCCGGCGATCCCGGGATAGCTGAAGGGCAGGGCAGGTCTCATCGGCGACCCCGATCTAGGGCGCTCATGCAGGTTCATCGAAGCAAAAACTTGGCTTGGACCGGGATTCGATTTCTTGGTTGGCGGGCCTGCCGCGCTTTTGCTAAGTCCGCTCCTCGCATTCGAAACCTTTTCCCATCATGGTTCCCGCCTCGAAATCCCCCGTCCGCCACGTCGATCCCGAAGTCAGCAAGGCGATTGCCTCCATCGCCGATCAATTCGCGATTGAGGGCGAGTACTTGCAGGGCGAGGAAATCCAGAGCGGCCACATCAATGCCACCTACCGGGCGACCTTTGAGGGGGTCAATGGCGGGCAGCACCGATACATTCTCCAGCGCATCAATGAAAAGGTCTTCAAGGACCCCATGGCGGTGATGAGGAATGTGGAATGCGTGACCCGTCACATCAACTGGAAGGTCCTGCGGGTGAAAAAGGATTTGGGCGGCCAGACGCTGAATCTTTATCCCGGACGTGGCGGGAAATTCTGGGTCGCTGGGCCGAATGGTGGCGTGTGGCGCTGCTACAATTGCATCGAGGGCTGCCACACCTATGACATCGTGGAAAACACCCGCCAGGCCTATCAGGCGGCGCGTGCCTTCGGTTCCTTTCAGGATCTGGTGAGCGATCTTCCGCCGGAGGAGATCGAGGAAACCATCCCGCATTTCCATGACACCCGCCGCCGCTATCAACGGCTCATGGAAGTGGCCGCCGCGGATCCCTGCGGTCGCGCCGGATCAGTCGCGGCGGAGCTGGACTTCATCCGCAAGCGCGAGGCGGATGTGGATCGGGTCCTGCAAGGTCTGGCCAGTGGCGAGATTCCACAACGGATCACCCACAATGATACCAAGATCAACAACGTGATGATCGATGAAGAGACGGATGAAGCCGTCTGCGTGATCGATCTTGATACGGTGATGCCCGGTTCAGTGCTTTATGACTTCGGCGATCTGGCCAGAACGGCCACCAGCCCTGCGGCCGAGGATGAGCGCGATCTCAGCAAAGTGCAGATGCGCATGCCGATGTTCGAGGCCTTGGTGGAAGGCTATCTGGAGAGCGCGCAGGAGTTCCTGACCGAGTCAGAAGTCTCGCTGCTGGCTTTCTCCTGCAAGCTCATCACTCTGGAAATCGGGATTCGTTTTCTAACGGATCACATCGAGGGCGATGTTTATTTCAAGATCCACCGTCCCGATCACAATCTCGATCGCGCCAGAACCCAACTGAAACTCGTCGAGGAAATCGAATCGCGTCTGCCGGAGATGGAGAAATTCGTGAGGAAGGTGTGGAAGGGTCGCTGAGCGATCACTCGCGGCGGTAGTGGATCCGCCACAGCGTAAGCCCGTGCGCCGGTGCCACCATGCCGGCGCGGAACTCGGGGTCAAACAGCTTGGGCTGCAGGAAGCGCGCCAGGTCCGCGCTGTCCAAACGACCTTGTCCGATTTGCACGAGCGTGCCGGTGAGCGTCCGGCACATCCGGAAGAGAAAACGATCGGCCCGGAATTGCAGGGTGATCGCATGGGAGCGCTGGCGGATCCCACATGAGGCGAGCGTGCAATGCGGATCGCGGAGTTTTCCGGGGCAGGTGATCGTGAAGGCACGGAAATCATGCCTGCCCATCAGCAGCGCGGCGGCTTCCTGCATGGCATCGAGATTCAGCGCTTGAGGCACATGCCAGCAGTGATGACGGCGGAGGGGATGCATCACCGGATGATTCCAGATGCGGTAACGATAGGTTTTCCCCATGGCATCGAAGCGAGCATGGAAAGTGGCCGCCACGGGGATCGCGGCGACCACTCGAACATCCTCGGGGAGGTGGCGATTGAGCGCGAGCGGCAAGGCTTGGAGAGGCAGGCGGAAACGTCCTGCGGGCAACTCGACATGCGCTGTCATCGCGTGGGCGTGAACTCCCGCATCGGTTCTCGCCGCACCCTCGATAGGTGGGATTTCCCCGAGGATCCGCTCGAAAGCATGTTCGAGTTGATTTTGTACGGCCATCCCGTTCGGCTGGGATTGCCAGCCCTGATAGGCCGTGCCGTCGTAGGCGAGAGTGAGCAGGACTTTCACGCGCAGAAAGCTTGTCGCCCCTTCCAAAGCGGAAACGGGGCGACAAGGGAAGCGGCGATTGATCCTTCGACCAACATGCCGGGCAATGCCATCAGCTCACGAGGAACCTCGCCCAGTCGCGGATGCCGTGGGTGTTGCGGATCATCAAGGTGGCGGGCATGGCCTTGGGCGGCTGTGGCACTTTCAGCAGGCGCAGACCTGCTTCCTGCGGCAGACGCGCACCCTTGCGGGAATTGACGTCCCGGTGCGAGAGCACGCAGTTCTCCCAACTCGTCGCGCCGCCCCGCGAGCGGGGGACGATGTGGTCGATGTTTCCCTCGTGCGGCGCAAGCTTGCGACCGGTGTATTGGCAGACACCGCCATCGCGCTCCCAGATCCCGCGCGCGCCCAGGCGTGGACGGCGTAGCGGGACTTTCGCGAAATTCGCGGCGACGATCACGGTGGGCACCCGCACGATGCCACGCGGGGTGTTCACCGACTGGTCCCCTTCGCGCACCGGCAGTTTCAACCACTCGTCCCATTTCACGGGAAAGAGGGAATCATCCCCTTGCACGTCGAGTCCGGTCGCGGCTCCGCTGGCCATCATGCAGAAAGCATCAGCGGGAGTCTTGGCATGGATCGCCTGCCAGTGCCGATTCAGCACCAGCACGGTGGTTTGATGGAGGAGGGCGCTCATGGAAGAAATGGATGGTTGAGTGTGGGGAGGGAATGGGAGGAGCAGGGCGCCTGCCATTCCCTCATCTCTTGCGTCTTGTGTCTTGCAATCTTGTGTCTTTGCTAATCTTCAGCCTTTTCGCCAGCCGGGGCCATTTTCACGAGTTTGGGATCGAAGCGGCCGAGCACCTCGACGAGGTCGGTTTGCGCGGCCATGACGGTATGGATGTCCTTGTAAACGCCGGGAACCTCATCGAGGCCGGACGACAGGAGATCGACACCGCGTTCCTTGAGCAGCTTTTTGGTTCCGCTCCAGGTGAATGATTGCAGGGCCTTGCTGCGGCTCATCACGCGGCCCGCGCCGTGGGAGGCGCTGTGCAGCGAGGCGGGCTCGCCTTTTCCGCGAACCAGGAAGCCCGGGGTCGCCATCGATCCCGGAATGATTCCCAGCACCCCCTTCCCTGCCGGCGTGGCACCCTTGCGGTGGACGATGAGTTCTTTCGACTCGCCGTTCACGACGTGGGTTTCCTTCCAGGCGAAGTTGTGGTGGTTCTCGATGTCGAGGATCACTTTGGCGCCGACCTTTTTGGCGATGTGCTTATGGATCAGTTCATGGTTCGCAGCGGCGTAGCGGCCCATGAGGTTCATGGCCTGCCAGTATTCCTGGCCGTCCTCTTCATCGAGAGGGAGCCACGACAAATGCTTGAGAGCGTTCGGCAGTTTCGCATGCCGGGCCATCGCGCGCCTGCTGTAGGTATCGCAGACCTGCGCCCCCGTTCCGCGGGATCCCGAATGGCTCAGCAAGGCGAGGTATTCGCCGGGCGGGAAGCCGAGCGAGTCATCGGTCACGGTGAAGGCGCCGAACTCGACGAAATGGTTGCCGCTGCCACTGGTGCCGAGTTGTTTCCACGCCTTGTCGCGCAGCCTCTGGGTCACCGGGGAAACGCTCCAGTCCTCGTCCATCACATCGTGGTCGCGGCGGTCCTTGAACTCCGCACCGATGCCGAAGCGGGTTTCGCTTTCGATGATGTTTGCCAGGCGGTCGCGCTGACCGGGAATGATGTTCGCCTTGCGGTCATACACCGTGAGTTTCATGCGACACGCGATGTCAACGCCCACGGCATAGGGAATCACGGCGTTTTCCGTGGCAAGAACGCCACCGATGGGCAGACCGTATCCCGGGTGGGCATCCGGCATGAGCGCACCGGCCACCGCGACGGGCAGAGCGCAGGCATTCGCCATCTGGCGGACCGCGTCCGCTTCGAGGTCGTCGCCCCACTGACGCCACGGAGCCAGCTCCGCACGTGGCGTGTAGGCCGGACGGAAAAGCACACGGGCCAGCGCTGCGCGGTCGGTATCGCGGAAGAAAGCGGATGGATCGGCGACGATGCGGAGGATGTCATCCTCCACCGCGGCACGATCCTGCCCGCGCGCGAACAAGCGCCGCATATGCGAATGGGCGAGTTTCATGGCGTCACCTTCCGGCACGCCGAGGTGGATGAGATCTTTGGTATTCATGGATCGTTGGTTTGGAAAATAGGTCTGGCAGTGGTGTTTGTTTTCATTGGCTCTTTATCCGGTTTGTTGAAGCCGGGGAACCCGGAACCCGGCTCCCCCGGCCCCTAATGACAGGGGGTCAATCGATGAAAGCGACGTTCGCCATCTGGCGCGTGTGGCTTTCAGTATTCATGTGCACCTGGTGCCAGTCATGCAGCGTGAGTGTGGCATGGTCGCGGTGGCGCACGGCGCCGCGGCCGTAAACCGCGGCGTTGCGGACGCGACGCTGCCAGCCCCATCCGGAGGCTTTCGGGTTGGTGGCGAGGATGCGTTGGTATTCGGCCTCGCTCACCCCGTTCGGATGTTTGCTGCATATGAGGATGCTCTCGCCGCCGGTGCGGAAGACCTCCTCGACCATGTGGGGCTTGCCCCCGCCCCGGCGGATCGGTTCGTTTTTCAGCACGAGCTTCGGATTCACGTGCAGGCCGGGAGCCGGCACGAAGAACCACTCGCCCTGGCGGAGAAACGCCCGGTTGTGTCGGCGGATCCGCTCGCGGGGACCGATGCCGGCTCGGTCGGCGGCACTGCGGACGCCATCGGGTTGCAGGGCGAGTTTCGCCTGCACGATGTTGCTCGCGTTGCCGGGCACGGCGGCGACGAACCACTCGCGCTCGTCGTGACCACAAAGGAAACGGTCTTTGGTTTCCCCGGTTTTCACGAGCAGCAGGAGATGGCGCTCGGCCTTGCCGCATTGGAGAATCTGCACGTCGAGCCCGGCCAGCCGGTCGGGTGCGGCGCACAGTTCGAAGACCTGCCCGTGTTTGTCGCGGACGAGATCCAGGGTGTAGTCAATCGTCCGCCCGAAGCGGAACCATCGCTGGTCCGGCTCGACGGGGCGAAACCTCGCGCCCATGCGGGCGAAGTGTTTCGCTATGGATTCGGAGT
The DNA here is from genome assembly GCA_025457665.1 of Akkermansiaceae bacterium. Lineage (GTDB taxonomy): Bacteria > Verrucomicrobiota > Verrucomicrobiia > Verrucomicrobiales > Akkermansiaceae > Haloferula. The sequence continues at coordinate 125,143 of JALOTY010000001.1, forward strand.
TCATAATCGAAGTGGAATGAAATGATGGGGTTGATTGGTGAAACGGTTCGAATGGATGGGTCGGTGGTTCATGGGTGTGTGGGGTTGGAGTTGAAAAGTTGGTGTTGCCGCAATGGCGGAAAGGTAACATGATGTGCGTGTGAAGAGACGAGGTGCCAAACTTCCCCAATCGCTCTCTGCGGGATTAGTGGAGAAGTCCGCACCCGCCCCACTTTGGGAACGGATGGAGGATCTGGTCCTCCATGATGATCCACTGCCGGTGGATCTCTCATCGAACAAAAAACACTTGGTGAACTACGGGAGAAAACGTCCCCGGTAGAAATCCTCAAGGATTCCGGATTGATCCCTCGCATCACCCCGGCGGAGAGGTTTCTCCACCGGGGCTTTGCTTGGATCACAGTGGGATCGCTTCGATTTCACGGATGAGCGCGTCCTTGTCTTCCTCCAGGAATTTCATCGTCTGCAGCGCCTTGTCGGAGAACCCGGCGAGGCAGAAGATGTTCCTTTCGGGAAACTGAAGCGTGCCGTATCCGGCAAGGTCGAAGCTGAACACGCGCGGGTCGGAACCCGTGCGGCGTTTCCAGTCCTCAAAGGACAAGGTCGGCGCGTAATGTCCGATCCAGCCCTGCATGTCGGACAGGACGATGACGCGATCGTAGGCGGCGTTTGCCGTTTTGAAGATCGCGTGGAAGTCCGTTCCACCGTTCGGCGCGCGGCCGGCGATTTCACGCGCAAGCGTGAGCGTCGAATCGCGACGGTTGAGTGCGACCATCCTGGCATCGTTGCTGAAGACCAGCACATCGGCTCCCTTGTTGGCCTTGGCGAGCACCGCGGCGAACAGCGATCCGATTTCAAGCGGACGCCCGCTCATCGAACCCGAGCCATCGAGAGCAACCAGCGTGCGCCCGTCGAAACGCGGAACGTTGGCCAGCGATTTGTCGGCCGCCTCGCTGATGGCCGCCATCGCCTCACCCGCACGGGGCAGCGCGCTGTCGCGCACCGCTTCCAGGGCGGTCAGATAACGGAACGGGAGCACCAGCGATTTTGCGATGAGACGCTCATCCACCAGCATGGCAAGCGCGGCGTCCACGCTCTGGGGAGCCTGTTCGAGGATGTTGCGCAGGTTGCGCAGCAGCGCGAAGTATCCGAGCTTGCGGGAGCGGATGAGCTGGTCCCATGCGTCCGCTTTCAAGGCATCGATGGCTTCGCCTTCATCGCGTGCTTTACCACCTGCCTGCGTGAGCTTGGTTTCCCACGTGTCGGCGGGAGCCAGTTCACCGCGCACGAGTTTGCGAAGCGCCTCGCTGTGCGGCGGGTGGAGCAGGTTGACCGCGTCCACCAGCTTGAATTCCGAAGCTTCGCGGCGGTATTTCGCGAGTTGGTATTCATCAAATCCGGCAAGCGCGGCCCCGAGCCCTTTCTTGAGCGAGTTCGGGATCGGTTTGCCCGCAGTTGTCAGATGGCAGGCGAGGATCTCCAGCACGTCGTCGGGACGGCGGACCACAAGTTGATAGAAACGCTTGCTCCATTCCGCACCTTTGACCTGGCGCGCGAGTTCGGCCGCCACGAGGTGGGAAACCGAGCGCATACCCGCCTTGGTGCGGGCATACACTGCTGCTTTGGCGACGAAGGATTTATCATCCATTGCCTTCACCAACTCGCGAACGCGCTCAATGGTGGAGTTTGCCTTGCGGTAGAAGGTCTCCTCAAGGGTCGCGGTGAGCAGGATCGAAACAAGTTCGCCTTTCGGGGAATGATGGAAGGCGCGGCCGCCGGCGAGGTTGGTGGTCTCGCCGTGTTTCATGCGGCCCAGCAGTTTGCTGAATTTCATGGATGACTCCTTTCTTGGTTTGGTGGTTTGCCGCGTGACGCGCGGCGCGTGTTGGTGGGGGGGGATCCGGGGAGAAAGATGCCGGGAGCGGATCGGATTCGTTTATGAGACGAAGGAACTCCAGGCTCACTGCCCCGGAAGAGGGGATCGCGGAGAAAAGCGGACGGGCTCTCACTGAGACGCCGGGAATCGAACCCGGCTCCCGCTTTCGCGGGAGCCCAACTCATGGGCGCCGCACTTCAGTGTTATGTTTGGAGCGAAGAACTCCCGTCCTCACTGCCGCGAGATGGGATTGAGGAGAAAATTGGAAAGGGAAACAGCGGGATTCATTCTTTCGAAGAAATTCCGCCTCGATGCTCTACCATCTGAGCTACCGGGAGGGGATCCCGGGTCGGATTCGAACCGACGACCACCGCGTTACAAGCGAAGTAACCCTATCCTCACTGCCTCAAAGGGAATTTGCGGAGAAAACGGCCGGAGACTGAGAGCCATGGATTTCTCCATGGCCATCGGCGGGAGTTGAACCCGCGACCACAGGCATGAAGCCTGGACTCTACCCAACTGAGCTACGAAGTAACTCCGGCCTCACTGCCGCAAAATGGATGGTGGACCCGCAGGGATGTGCGCCCTGCTCCTCCGGTTAAAAGCCGGCTGCTTCGCTGTCTAAGCTTCGGGTCCGTGGAAAACTGGCGGAACGCGGAGGACTTGCACCCCATCCCGCCTGGCGGGACGACTTCCTTAGCAGGGAAACCCGGCGCGCTTGGCCGGTTCGCGTTCCATGGTCCCGGCGGCAGGACTTGCACCCGCACTGGACGAGGTCTGAGCTCGCTGCCTCTGCATTGGGCTATGCCGGGAACTTGGTTGTTGAAAAAATGGCGGCCCCGGGCGGATTTGCACCGCCACCTTCCGGGTCAAAACCGGATGCTCTCGCTGCTTAAGCTACAGGGCTGTTAGAATGGAAGACGCGCATCCCGGACTTGCACCGGGTGGGCCGGATTTGCAGACCGGCGGTTCGTCTCTTCACCCTGGGCGCGTTCTGGAAATTGGATTGACCAACCGGACTTGCACCGGCACGGCCGCCTTCACAGGGCGGGATGCTACTGTTACAACATGGTCAACATTGAAAAGATGGTGCTCCCGCGAGGACTTGCACCTCGAACCTCCGCCTTCGCAGGGCGGTGTGCATGACTCTTACACTTCGGGAGCTTGGAAACATTGGCACTCCATGCCGGTGCTGCCCCGGCTTCTGCGGCGTGAAAGGCCGCTATGCTAGCTGATACACCAATGGAGCTTGATGACGATTGGCAGAGCGTCGGGGACTCGAACCCCGGACACCATCGCTGGTGTTACTGTTTTCGAGACAGCTTCCTCGACCGGCCGGACACGCTCTTTTGAAAATGGCTCCCGGGCTTGGACTTGCACCAAGACGATCCGATTAACAATCGGACATGCTGCTTTGACATCACCCGGGATGGTGGTCCCTCCGCGCGGTATTGCGCCGCGGTCTTCCGCTTATCGGGCGGGTGCTCTGCTATTGAGCTACGGAGGATGGTTGGAAAATGGTCGCGCGCCCCGGTGCTGCCCCGGGTTTCTCCTCGTCCCAGGCGAGGCGGGTTTGCTGACTCCCTCGCACGCGATGTTGAAAATGAGATAGTAGATGGTGGATGGTGGATGGTGGATGGTTGCACCGCGAAGGCGCGAAGTTCGCGAAGGTTAAATGGTGCATGCTCCGCGTGAGAGCATGGCTGTTTCCTCGCTCCTTGCTTCTCGCTTCCTGGCTGGTGGCTGGTTGATGGCTATGAATTGCCCGCATTACGAGCATCCACCATCTTCCATCCTTCATCTTGCATCTCAAAAATGGTGGCGGAGGCCGGATTCGAACCGGCGATGCGCGGCGTATGAGACCGCTGCCTTACCGCTTGGCTACTCCGCGGTTTTAGAAAATGGATGGCACGACGTCCCGGTGCTGCCCCGGACAAGCGTGGTTTTGGAGGCCTCGCTGCGCTGCTGGCGCCCGTCGCGCGTTGTTGGAAAATGAAATACGGCCAGCCGGACTCGCACCGGCATCCCCGGGTTGGCATCCCGGAATCCTGCTTTTGAACGATGGCCGCAATGAATGATTTGAACCAATGAAAACAAACACCACTGCCAGTCCGATAAGTGGACTCACACCCGCAGGAACATTTCACGGCGGATCTTTCGGTGTTTCAGGCACACCTCCTTTGGCATATCATAACAATGCCAAGCCTCTGGTTTGTGATATCTTGTGACCAGGGCGTGGAAACGGACCGCGTTCGTCCCGCGCGGGCCGTCGTGGGGACGGTCCGCTTGACAGTCTGCCTCGTGCGGGCGACCTTTGCGTCGGTCGTCCGAAAGCATGTGCCTCTCGCGGGGGCTTGTTGAACGGGTGGCCGATTCCGCCCCGCTGCCGGTTGCCGCCGGCAGCGGGGCCTCTCACGCCCGTGAGGTTATGGATGGAGATTCATGGTGGGAAATTGCTCAGTTTTGCTCGGGGTGGATGCGGCTGGAAACCGCTTGAAATCAGGGAAATTGCCGGAAAACAAGAACCCCGCCGGCTGTGGGAGCGGGCGGGGTTCAGAAAAGAGATCGGTCTGTTGATCCGGTTCTTGAACTACCTGTCCGCGTGGATGGAATCGAAGTATCCATCAAGTCGGCTTTGGGTGCTCTCGGGGCTGTATCCGATCATGGACGGCTCCATGCCCGCAACAACACGCCACTCCAGCGACCCGATGGCCGGCTGATGATGATTGGGCTGTGTTGCTGTGGATTTCATGTGCGTCGAAGGTGCGCGGAGAGATATGGCATCGGCCCGACGGGGTCAACGGGAAAATGATAAAAGTGATATCTTTTTTTCAGTGGCCTCCTTTTCGATCTCTCCAAGCGGGGTCCGGAGAATCGATTTTTGCTTTAGCTACTGTATTCATAGTATATGAAGCAGTCGCTGCTTTTTCCCTGACTTCATGCTTCATCCGGGATGCTTGTGTTTCCGGCGCCTCTGTCTGAGAATGGCCTCGTGAAACTGCGGGTGAAAGCGACGCCGAATGCGAAGACGAGCGAGGTCATGGGCTGGGAGGACGACCCGATGGCAGGCAAGGTCCTCAAGGTCCGCATCGCCGCGCCCCCATCCGAGGGCAAGGCGAATGCCGAGCTGATCCGCTTCCTCGCCACATGGCTCGGTGTGTCGCGCTCGGAAGTGAGGCTCGAGAAAGGCGGCACCAGTCGGATCAAATCCTTCGAGGTGCCGGATGGAACGGTGCCGGAGGGGACGGGGTCGTGAGGCCCGGGGCCGGAGCAACGAAAGGGACGGAATGGACGGAGTTTCAGAGGGGTTCGTCGTTCTGGGAGAGAATGCTCAGGTATTCGGTGTAGGCGTAGAGGCGACCGTAATGGCCTCCCGTCATTTCGTGGACGAGCCCGAGGGATTCGAGTTTGCGGAAGGCGTTGTTCACCGTGGGCGCGGAGGCACCGATACATGCAGCGGCTTTTGAGGAAGAGAGGATGGGCTGGATTTGGAGAGCCTCATGGAGACGGAGCACGGAGGCGGCTTCATTCTGGAGGCGGGCACGATCTACCTGGAAAAGAGCGAGCAGTCGTCTGACATTTGAGACGGCTTCCTGGGAGGTCTCGATGACTCCGGTGAGAAAAAAACGGAGCCAGTCTTCCCATTTTCCTTCGAGCCTGACTTCCTGGAGGAGGTGGTATTAGGTGTCCCGGTGCTGTTTGAAATGAAGCGAGAGGTAGAGGAGTTGCTGACTCAAAACCCCTTCCGCACAAAGAATGAATGTGATCAGAAGCCGACCCAGGCGCCCGTTGCCATCGAGGAACGGATGGATGGTCTCAAATTGGACGTGGGCAAGGGCGGCCTTGAGAAGGGGCCGGGTGGGGACGGGATCGTTGTGGATGAATCTTTCCAATGCCCCCATGGTTTCGAGGGTGAGTTCGGGTGGTGCCGGCACGAATCTCGCGTTTCCGGGCCGGGAGCCGCCAATCCTGTTCTGGGAGCGTTTGAATTCCCCCGGTTGTATGGAGGAACCGCGACCGTGGGCGAGCAGGCGAGCGTGGATTTCCCGGATCATGCGCAAGGAAATCGGCTGGCCGTCAGCCAGGAGCTTCAGACCCTTTTCCATGGCATCGACATAAGATGAGACTTCGGTGACGTCGGCGAGGAGGCCGGCCGGAGTGCCGTCGACTTCGTGGCGCAGGAGGTCGGAAAGAGAAGACTGGGTGCCTTCGATCTGGGAGGAGAGAACAGCCTCCTTTCGGATGGAGGTGTAGAGAAAGAGCCGGGGATCCGGAAGGAGTGAGGAAATGCCATCCAGACGCCCGAGGGCGGTGGAGGGGGCATCGAGCAGGATTCCCATTTCGCCATCCACGACCAGCGGGGGACTCGGGGGAAGTGGATGGGGGACGAAGGCGCGCACGACTTCTCCCGCCGTGGTGGTGGGGATGTAGTAGCCGATGATTCCTCTTTGCATGAGATTTAAAGGAATGTCGCGTTTTCTTTAAATTGAGCCGAAAGATTGTAAGATTTCTTTCAATCCGGGGGGGGGAGTCGGCTGGCACTTCTTGGTGCGGCAGCCCCTGAAATTCACGGGTGGGACTCCTGCGGGATTCGTCAGCTCACTCGAGCGCCTGTGAATCAAGCGGCATGGTGGGCGCGGCGGGAGCGGCGTTCGAGCCAGGGGTGGAGGAGGTTGGCGGCGAGGATGGTGAGGGCGCCGAGGTAGAAGGCGGGGTGGAGGTGGTGCCATTCACCGAAGACGATGCCGGCGCCGAGGATGCCGTAAACGGGTTCGAAATTGAAGGCGAGGTTGCCTTGATAGGCGCTGATCTTGCGGAGCAGGCGGATATGAAGCGCGTGGCCGAAGACGGTGCAGAGCCAGGCGAGAAGGAGGATCCACAGCCAGTCCATGGGCTGGATCCGGAGCAGCGCGGAATGACCACCGGGATCGAAGAGCGGCAGCAGGGTCAGGCAAACAAGGCAGGCACCGATCATTTCCCAACCGACCATGGTCTGGGGATCGCCACCGCGATGGACGAGGCGGTGGTTCAGCACGGGAAAGATCGAGGCCAACATGGCACCTGTGAGAGCGATGCCGAGACCGGTGAGATGTTGTTTCTCCACTCCGGCGATGAGGAGGATGCCAAGGAGGACAAGGAGCCCGAGGAGGATCTCGAAGGGGCGGAAGCGTCGGCGGTTGATAAGGGGTTCGGAAAAGGCGGTGAAGAGCGAAATGGTGGCCATGCCCGCCATGCAGATCGAGACATTGGCAAGTTGGATGGCACCGAAAAAGCAAAGCCAGTGAAGACCGATGATGGCGCCGATGCCCAGCATGGCAGCCATGCTGCGCCAGCCGGGCCAGATCCGACGGTGGCGGATGAGAGCGGCGAAAGCCAGGGCACCGAAAGCCGCGAGGGCGGTGCGCCAGGTGACCAGCACGGCGGCGGAAAGCGAACTGAGTGCGCCGAAGATGGCGGTGGCGGCTAGCAGGACGACGAGCAGGTGGAGCTGGACCAGCGTGGGCATGCGGGAAGCCTGTTAGACAATGAGAGCAGCCGCAGCACTCGCAGAGACTGGCCGCCGGGGGGCGGGAGGCCCCCGGGCAGCGGGGTGGAGTTCACAACTCGGCGGCGATCAGGTCATCGAGCGACTGGCGGCGACGTACGACGGATGCCGTAGATCCATCGACGAGGATTTCCGCGGGCAGCGGGCGGGTGTTGTAGTTGGACGCCATGACGAAGCCATAGGCTCCGGCGGACATCAGGGCGACGGTCTCGCCGGGCTGGAAATCCGGGAGTTCGCGGTCCTGGCAGAAGAAGTCGCCGCTTTCACAGATGGGGCCGACGACATCGACCTTGCGGCGTTCCGAGCCGGGTTCGGTGAGAGGGACGATTTCGTGGTGGCCTTCGTAGAGGGCGGGGCGGATGAGGTCGTTCATTCCGGCATCGACGATCTTGAAGGTCTTGGCCGTGCCCTTTTTCTCGTAGAGGCAGCGGGTGAGGAGGACCCCGGCATTGCCGACGATGGCCCGGCCGGGTTCGAGGAGGATCTTGAGGCCGAGGTCGCGGAGTCGTGGGACCAAGGCTTCGCCGTATTGGGGAAGAGTGAGCGGCCGTTCTTCGGCGGACTTGGCATCCCACCAATGCATGTCACCGGCGGCGAGTGAGTCGTGATAGACGATGCCGATGCCACCGCCGATGGACCAGAACTCGATGCCGTGCTTTTCTTTCAACGAGAGGGCGAGGGGTGTGACCTTTTCGACCGCTTCGATGAAGGGCTGGATGGAGGTCAATTGCGAGCCGATGTGCATTTGCAAGCCGCGGAGTCGGATGTGCGGAAGCTCGGCGGCAGCGCGATCGTAGAGGGCGGGGATGGCTTCGAAATCGACGCCGAACTTGTTCTCCGATTTTCCGGTGGAGATGTATTTGTGGGTCTTGGCATCGACGTTTGGATTCACGCGGACGGCGGCAGGAGCGATGAGTCCGAGTTCTCCGGCCACTTGATTGAGATAGCGGAGTTCCTCCTCGCTTTCGACATTGAAGGAATAGATGCCCTGCTGGAGGGCGTATTCGATTTCCTCGCGGGTTTTGCCGACTCCGGCGAAGGTGCATTTCGCGGGATTTCCGCCAGCCTTAATGACGCGGAAGAGTTCGCCGCCGGAAACGATATCGAAGCCTGCGCCAAGACCGGCGAGAAGGCGCAGAACGCCGAGGTTGGAGTTGGCCTTCACGGCGTAGGCGACTTCGTGATCCACGCCGTGCATGGCCTCGTCGAGGCGCGTGAAATGGTCGCGAATGGTTCCTGCCGAATAGACGTAAAGGGGCGTCCCGTGTTCGGTGGCGAGGGCTTGGAGGTCGACCTGCTCGCAGTGGAGCGAACCGTTTTGATAGGCAAATCCGTGCATGGCGGGGGTGTTTACTCCCGAGTCACGGAATCGGCAAGGCCCGGTGCGCGGGAAATCGGCCGGGTAATGGGATCAAGGCATGTCGAGAGGGCCGACCACGAAGAATCGCCTGCCGGTGGTGGAGCTGGGCGGAGTGACGGTGCGCGTGACGGGGCCGCCGGTGCCGGCAGCGGTGCTCAGGAGTGTGTAATCGCGGAGGTTCTCGGTATAAAAGATTCCGTAGGTGGATCCCGAATCGGTCTCAAAGCTCAGCGTGCTGTCGCCGTTTGCCTCCAGGGTGTAGGCAACGATTTTGAGTTGGGGCAGCGGGACAATGTCGTTTCCGCCCACGCCACCGGCGCCATTGCTGGCGAAGCCCGCGGGCACGCGGGTGACGGAGGTGGATGCCTCGCTTGGCGCATAGGTGCCGTCGGGTGCGGGGATGGCGGCTTGCATGCCCGGGATGGGGGCATAGTTGCCGGGAGTAGCCGGGGTGGCGGACGTGGAGCCGGAGGTCGGCACATATCGGCCGATGGGGGCCGGGGTTTGTGAATCCGCTCCGGTCTGACTTACGAAGTAGCCGGGGCTGGCGGGAATGGCGGCTTGCATGCCGGGGATGGGGGCGTAGTACCCGAATCCTGCGGGTGTGGCTGAGGCGGCGCCGGAACCGCTGGCGAAGGTTCCCGGGGCGGCGGGTAGGGGGGCGGTCATTCCCGCAGTGGGCGCGACATAACCTGGCAGCGAGAGTATTGCGGCTTGCATGCCGGCCACGGGGGCGAAGGTTCCGGGCAGGGCATCGATGGGTGAAGTGGCACCCACGCTTGCGGTGAAGCTTCCCGGGGGAGCGGGAGTGGGTTCCTCCGCTCCACTACTATTGACGTAGTAGCCGGCGGGAGCCGGGATTTCCGCGCTCATTCCGGATACGGGCACGTAGTGTCCCATGGAAGCGGGTGCGGCGCTGGTGGAACCCGGGGAAGGGACGTATCTGCCCTTGGGCGCGGGAGTGGGGAGGATGGCTCCGACAGTGTCAGTGAAAGTTCCTGCGGGAGCTTCAAGCTGCACTGACATGCCTTGGAACGGGACGTAATGACCGGGGTCCGCAGGAGTGGCGGTGGCATTGCCGAAGCCGGAGGCGTAGGAACCTGCCGGGGCCGGACTCGGGCCGGTGGATTCCGGGGAGGAAACGAAGTATCCGGGAGGGGCGGGAATGGCCATGGACATTCCTGAATCCGCGACGTAACGGCCCGCGGGGGCGGCGATGCTCGAGGTGTTTCCGAAGCCCGGAGCATAGCGGCCTGGAGGTGCGGGAGTGGGCGATTGAGCCCCGGGAGAGTCGACGAAGAATCCGGGTGGAGCATTGATCGCGGCGGACATGCCGCTGAGAGGCACATACTTTCCGAGGCCTGCCAAAGAGGGCGAAGTGGCGGCCAGGGAGTCGGAATAACTTCCGGGGGGTGCCGGGGTGGGCTCAACCGCCCCGGCGGAGTCCACAAAATGGCCTATGGGTGCGGGGATCGCCTGGGACATGCCGGGGACGGGAGCGTAATAGCCTGGGCTGGCAGGCGAGGCCGAGGCATTTCCCTGACCGGTGGAAATGGTGCCGGCTGGTGCCGGGGTGATCGTGTTGGAACCGGTGGTGCTGACGATGTAACCGGCTGGAGCAGGAATGGTATCGGCCATGCCAGCGATGGGAGCATAGGCACCCAGGGGTGCGGGCAGGGCAGAAGTGGAGGCCGGGCTTGGCACATATCTTCCAACCGGTGCCGCCGTCTGCTGGTCGGCACCGGCAGAACTGACGAAGTATCCCGGACTCGCCGGAATCTGCGCCCGCATGCCGGGGACCGGAGTGTAGTAGCCGGGAGATGCGGGAGTCGCGGAAGTGGCATTGGCCGATGAAGTGTAGGTCCCGGCGGGGGCGGGAACGACGAGTTGGTTTACAAGATCGACATAATAACCGGGAAGTGAGCTCAAGGCGACCGCGGTGAAGGTCTTCGCATTGCTTTGTTGGCCACCTGTGGCCACAAGCACCGTCTTGGCCCCTCCGGTGGTAGCCGGGAAATTGAAGGAAATGGAGGTATGGGTGGACGACTGGATGGTGACCGGATTTCCACCGACGATGAGAAGTGGGCTGGTTCCGAAGTTGGATCCGGTGAGGGTCACGGTATAGCCACCCGCAGCAAGGCCTCTTTCCGGCTGGACGTCAGCGATGGCTGGAGCCGGGTAGCTGTAGAGATAGGTATTTGATGAAGCTCCAGCGACGGTGACGAAGACTGGAATGTTGGTGCCGACACCTGCCGGAAGAGTGAAATTGATCTGGGTGGCGGAGACGGGGATGTGGGCGATGGTGGAACCACCAAACGAAAGGGAAATCGGGGAGCCACTCAGTCCGGTTCCGATGAGGTTCATGACAGTCCCACCACTGGTGCTACCGGTGCCGGTGATCGTCGTGATCACGGGAGCGGCGGAAAGGGTCGCCCCGGCGAAAGTCATGGTCAGTGTGAGAGATGGAATGATTCTCATGGCATGCTGGATTGGAACTAACAGCGCTCGATCCCCTATTTGAAAAGCCCACCAGATGCAAGATCATCCCGAAAACCTGTTTCCAACCGTGCCTGGACAATATCCCGCAGGGAGGCCTCAAGACCGAAGCGTGGAGTGAATCCAGTCAGATCGCGAAGCAGGCTGGCATCGCAGGATTTTTTTGCTGCCCCTTCCGGCCTTGAGGTATCGAAGACAAGCGGCTTGTCCACACCGCAGGCCCGCATCAGGTGACTTGCCAGTTCCGCGAGAGTGATTTCCTCTGCCGTGCCGATGTTCACAGCCTGGGGACCATGGTGATGTTCGATCAGGAGCAGCACGGCGCTCGCGAGGTCGCGGGCATCAATGAATGCCCGTGTCTGGCTGCCAGAGCCCCAAACGACCACTTCCGGAACGCGCGGATCGAGGATTTTTGTGAGGAGTGAGGGGATGACGTGGGAACCGGGTCCGCCGTGGATGTCGCGTGGGCCGCAAGCATTGAAAGGTCGGGCGAGAGTGATGCGGACGGGACCTCCCATCGCGGCGACGGCGCGGGCTTCGATTTCCCGTTTGGCCCGGCCGTATCCGCGGTTGGCGTGTTCGGGCAGGTTTCCCATCAAAAGCATTTCCGGGGTGGGTACCGGGGCGTCATCGGGATAAACGCAGGAGGAACTCACGACTAACAGATGGGGAACCTCGGCCCTGAGGGCGGCCTGCAGGATGGCTCCCGCCAGGCGGAGGTTTTTCTGATAGAGGATCTCGTGACGGCTCTCATCCTCCATCAGGCCCGGAGCGACGCCGGCGAAATCCAAAACAGCATGGGATCCGTGGAAGATGCCTGTTAGATCGATGCTTGCGGTGAGATCGGCGCGGATTCTTTCGATGGTGTCGCCATGGTCCGCCAGTCGAGTGAAGTCACCGTGGCTTTCATCATCGATGACCGTGACCCGCGCTCCGGTTGTGACGAGGGCATCGACGACGGAGGAACCGAGAAACCCGGCACCTCCGGGGACGATCACTTTTTTATCATGCCAGAAGCCACTCACTTGCGATCCGTGGATGATGGAATCTGAGGGGGATGGCGAGGTCAAAAGCGGGAGCTTTACGCGGCGGGGGATCTATCCCAGCCTGTGGGCCGTGAGGTGGAGTGTGATTGTTGCGGCTTTCAATGAAGAGGATGCCATCGGAGGCACTCTCGCGGATCTCCATGCCCATGTTCCGGGAGATGCCGAAATCCTCGTGGTGGATGGCGGCACGGACCGAACGGGTCAGGTGGTGGCCGAGTGGCGCGACCGTTTGCCCGGGTTGCGCTACATCAGGCATCTGGATGATCGCGGGAAAGGGCATGCGATCCGCACCGGCATCCGTGAAGCGACGGGTGCGCTGCATGCGCAATTTGATGCCGACGGGCAGTTTTTCGCCAAGGATCTGGTGGCATTGATGGCGCCTTTGGAGAGAGGGGAAATGGATGTGGTGCTGGGATCGAGGTTCATGGAAGAGAGCGGCAGGGACGCGGCCGCATCATGGTCGAGGAGCCTGGGGAATCACGTGGTGAGTGGTTGGGCAAGCCTGCTGTTTGGCCAGCGGATGACCGATGTGTTGGCGGGGATCAAGGCTTGGACGAGCGAGGCAGCGGGGAGGATCAAGCTGACGAGCGATCGGTATGAATACGAGGTGGAGATTCCCTGCAGGGCGATTCTGGCGGGATTGCGTGTGGGTGAGGTGGCGGTGGACACGAGGGCGAGGGAGGAAGGTGAGTCCAAAGTGCCGGTTTTTCGAACCGGGTTGAGGGTGCTAACCGCAACCACGAGATTCCGATGCGGCGGGTAGCTTCCACAGCATGCTTTTGGCTGCCGGCATGGTTGGCTTTGTTTGTCTATGCGCCGGTGGTCGGCTTTGGATTTGTGAACTACGATGACAATCGTTACTTCACCGGCAATCCGCATGTGCTGGGTGGGCTGACTTGGGAAAATGCGCGCTGGGCATTTGAGATCCACGGTCCGAGCATGTGGATCCCGCTGACTTGGCTTTCCCATCAGGCGATGGTTTCCCTCTTCGGGCCGGAGCCGTCCTGGCACCATGGGCTGAATCTTGCCATCCATGCGGCAAATGCGTTTCTCCTCGCGCTGTGGCTTGGTCGGGCGACGGGGAGGAAGCTGTTAGGAATGGTGGTGGCCATGTTTTTTGCAATTCATCCGATCCATGTCGAATCGGTCGCATGGGTGACGGAGAGAAAGGATGTGCTATCGCTTTTCTTCTGTCTGCTGGCCTTGATTTTCCATGAGCGCCGCAGCCGGGGGGGCGGCCCGTGGAGTTACGGGGGAATGTTCTGCTGCCACGCGCTGGCAGTGATGGCCAAGCCTCTCGCCGTGACTCTGCCGTGTGTGATGCTGCTGATCGAGATCTGGCCCTTGGGTCGGGGAATCCAAAAGCGAAGTCTGTGGGAAAAGCTGCCGCTGCTGGGGATGTCCGCGCTGGCGAGTGGGATGACCGTGCTTTGCCAGAACTCGATTGGTGCGATCGGCAGCACGCAGGACTACCCGCTGGCCGGCAGGGCTGCCAATGCGGTGGTGGCGCACGCGGCCTATCTTCGCAAGTTGGTGCTGCCGGAGGATCTGGCAGTTTTCTATCCCTACCCGGAATCGATCCCGGTTGCGACCTGGGTGGGTGCGTTGCTGATCCTGAGTGGAATCTCCTTCATCACATGGCGTTTGCGAAAAGAAGTGCCTGCATTGCTGGTGGGATGGTTGTGGTTTTTGGGCACCATGGTCCCCATGTCGGGATGGGTGCAGGCGGGAGCGGCCTCCATGGCGGATCGTTACGCCTATCTGCCTTTCATCGGTTTGTATCTGGGGCTGGTCTGGGGTGTGGCCGAATGCTGTCGCCGGGTTCCCGGGGCGCAGGCTGGGGTCTTGGGAGGGATGGGTGCGGCCATGGTGCTTCTGATATCCGCCGCACGACAGCAGGTGGAGGTGTGGAAAGACTCTGAATCCCTGATGCGACACGCCCTGAAAGTCGATGCTTCCAATCATGTGGCCTGGAACAACCTCGGAATCGCGTTGGAAGAAAAGGGGGCAATGGATCAAGCCCGTGAATGTTATGCATCTGCACTGAAGTACCAGCCGGACTATGCGGAGGCGCTGTCCAATCTGGGAGTGATGGCAGCGCAGCGCGGGCAACTGGTGGAAGCATTGGATCATCTGGATGCCGCTCTGGCCGCCGAGCCCGGCCATGCGGTGGCCTGGCATAACCTTGGCAAGGTTCGTTTGCAGGCAGGGGATCTCGATGGTGCGAGAGAGGCTTTCGAAAAATCGATGGAATTGGCGCCGGAGTTCGCCATGCCAAGATATGATTTGGCGGTCATGGAAATCGGCATGTCCCGGTGGGCTGAGGCGATTGTATTGCTTGAGCCATTGGTGGCGATGGAACCGACTTTTGGAGATGCATGGGCGAATCTGGGTTTCGCCTTGCAGCAAGCCGGGCGCATCGAGGAAGCGGAGCGATCTTATGCTGCCGGGGCACGTGCAGGGTCGGAAGTGGCCCGCAGAAATCTGGAGATCCTTCGTGCGCCAAAGGAGAGGTGAGCTTTTCCCCTTCGTGTTCGTGTGCGGGAAATCGGCCGGGGACCGCCGAGGCAAGCTCAGGGGTGTGAGAGTGCGGAGGGCTTGAGTTGGTGCCAGCCGCAGGGTTCGTCCTGGCCGGCACAGCAGACGCTGAGGGTGGCGGTGGAGACCGAGGAAATGGTGGAAATGGCAAGGTCGGGCCGATTGCAATCGCGGCTGAGATGACCGAGCACGACCTGCTGCAAGCCGCTGGAATGGAGCTCGGCAACGAGGGCGGCGGTCTGGGCATTCGACAAGTGACCGTGGCGGGAGGCGATGCGTTGTTTGGTGCTCCAGGGGCGTTTCATGTCGGCTTCGAGCAGGGCATCGTCGTAGTTGGCCTCGACGAAAAGCGCGTCGATGCCGCGCAGGCGTTCGATCATCGGACGGGTGACATGTCCGGAGTCACTGAGCAGGCCGAAGCGGTGATCTCCATCGCCAAACACAAAACCCACCGGGTCCACGGCATCGTGAGGGACGGCGAAGGAATCGATTTCCAGCCCGCCGATGGTGAAGCGGGTGCCGTTTTCGAAGATTTTCCACTTCGCGCCGGCGATGCCTTCGCGGACGACGTGGGAGGTGGCGGGGTTGGCGTAAATCGGTGCGTTGAGGGATTTCATCAGGACCTTCAGCCCGCGGATGTGGTCGCCATGTTCGTGGGTGAGGAGGATGGCATCGAGACTGGCGAGTGAAATGCCCATGTGTTCGAGGCGGACCGCAATCTGTTTGGCGGAGAGACCGGCATCGACAAGGACGCGGGAGCCGCCGGCCTCGATGACCGTCGCATTCCCACCGCTGCCACTGCCCAGAACCGCAAAGCGCATGGGGCTATTCACGAAAAGGTCAGGGGAATGCCAAGTTCAAAGGGCAAAGGTCAAAGTTCAAACAGCCGAAGAGCGGAAGAGACCAAGAGATTTGGGGTTTAGGGGTTCAAGGGGTGGGGGTGCCAGGAGTCGGGGGGGCTGAGTATTTTGGAGGGGGTCCATTGGCTTGCGTTTTCGTCCTCTAGAATTCGCGACCAGGAAACGCGGTCGGCCGGGCGGGCACCGGGGCCGGAACTACGCCACTCATCGTAGCGGGCGGTGCGCGTGTTTTCGATTTTCCCCCAAGAGTCCCAGCCATCGGGGTGGATCCCGGCATCCATGTGGCAGCGGAGGAACGCGGTATGGGCGTGGGGACGCCAGGGCCGGCCGAGGAAGACGCCACGTTTCACGGCAGCGGCGGTGGTGAGGCGGCAATCGAGAAAGACGAAGCCGAATGGCTTTTCTTCGGGCGTGCTGGCGGCGGTGATGTAGCCATCTGCTTTCGAATGGATGGTGCAGTGTTCGAAGACGGCGGTGCCGGCCGAGTAGATGAAGTCGCAATGGCCCTCGATGTGGCAGTGGCGGAAGTAGTGGCGGCCCGGGGAGTTTCCGTGGGCATCCGGGCGCAGGGTGTCCTGCCAGCCGAGGAAACGGCAGTGGTGGAAGGCGCTGCGGTCGCCACGCAGGTAACAGGCCAGGGCTTGCACGCGGGCTTCGAGCGGGGTGGTGTTTTCGAAGGTGAGATCGTGGCAGGTGACATCGCTGGCATCGATGAGCACGGTGCTGCTTTCCTGGGCGGAAAGTGTGGTGCCGGGTCGATCCGGGTGGGGTGTTTTGAGGTTGAAATCGCCGGTGATGACCGTGCGCTCGGCAGCGCCGGGATCGCCGGTGAGGATGAGCTGGGAATGCTGCCGATCGATGTGAAGCGGGCCGGGATAGGTTCCAGGTCGGACGTGGACGATGCGCGGCGTGCCATGGGGCGAGGGCGGCAGGGCATCGAGGGCGGAGCGGATGTCGCGATGGGCGGCGGAGCCATCGGCGGCGACGGTGGCGTGGGCGAAATTCAGCAGGGGGGCGAGATCGGGATCGAGGCGGACGAGTTCCATCGCGGCGAGGCGGGCGACGGTATCGGCTCCGGTTTCCGAGTAGTGGGTGTCATCGGCGAGGCCTTGGGGGATGGCCGGGTGTTCACCGGGCTTGAACCAGAGGTGGAGTTTTTTGCTGCCTTCCTCGCCGAGGGCGGATTCGAGGCTGTGGGTGAGGTTTTCGAGATCGATGAGGGGGACTTTTTCATCGATGGCGAGCTGTCGGACGGCTGCGGGGTAGTCGCCGTGGGTGGGGCTGAGCCGGCCATGATTCCATTTCCTGCGGGCGACGGGCGTGGCGAGGATGGGGATGGCTCCGCGGCTGCGGGATTCGCGGATGAAGCGGGTGAGGTTGTCGCGGTAGCTGCCGTGGGGCGTGGTGTGGACGGCGGGGTTGTCGGCTTTTTCATCGTTGTGGCCGAACTGGATGATCAAGCGATCGCCGGGCTGGAGCATTTTCAGGGCGGCGTCCCAACGGCCTTCGGCGATGAAGGATTTTGTGCTGCGGCCATTGCGCGCGTGGTTGTGGGTGCGGGCGGGTTTGCGGACGAGCTGGCGGAAAAGCTGGCCCCAGCCGCGTTCTGGGTGGGCGGCATCGGGTTTGTCGGCCATGGTGGAATCCCCGATGAGATGGATGGCAGGCTCCCGGGCGTGGGCGGGCAGCAGGGCGAGGAGGAGGGAAATCAGGGTGAGGCGGATCATGGGTAGGCGGGAGGAAACAGGGTTTGGCGGATTTTGCCGAAGGGGGAGCGTGGGGCAAGGCTGCTTCGAAGCATCGCGGGGATGAGGTGGACAGCGCACCGATTTCACGCTGGGATCATCGAAGTTTCACCGGAGGAAATCAGGACATGCCCATGAATCACGGATTGCAATCGACCCTCATGCTCATCGTGGGCTTGGGCGTGGGGGCCATGGGCGCGGTGATGATGCGCGGCAGTCTGGCAGGTCCGGAGGGTTCGGCAGAGGAGCGGGTGCTGGTGCTGGAAAGTGAACTGAAGAAGGCCGGGAACCGGATCGCCGCGCTGGAGGCAGGCGGTGGCGGTGCTCACGGCGGACGGACGGCGCGGGAAGGCTTCAGTGATCTGGCGAAGCGCTTGCAGGCGGGGGAAAAGGTCACGACGGATGATGTGCTGGCGGCCACCCAGCCGCTGATTCGGGATCTGTCGCCCATCTTCGAACGGATGCATGCCAAGCAGATCCGCGATCAGGCCGATGCCATGAGTGGCGAGTTCGCGCGCCGCTACGATCTAACAGACGAGCAGCGTGAGGGCTTGAAAAAGTGGTTTTCGCAGCAGGCGGAGGGGCAGGCGCGGGAGTGGGCGAACCTCGTGAGTCGTGAGGGCACGACGATGCAGGACCTGGCCGAAGCGGCGCGGGCTGCCCGTGTGGATGAGGGGCTGGATGGATACATGGAGGGCGTGTTGGCCGGGGAGAAGCTTGAGACCTTCCGCGCCGAGCGCTTGGCGGAGAAGGCCGGGCGGGTGCAGCAAGAGGCGGATCGGGCGGTGAGCCGGGTGGAAGACCTTGTCGCGCTCGATGACGCCCAACGCGATCAGCTCTTTGGTGCCATGGCGCGGGCATCGCAGGATTATGATCCGCGGATGAATTTCGAGGGCTCCGCTGGCGTGATCGAGGTGGGCGAACCGATGGCCCGGGATGCGGCGCTGCGTGAGGTTCTGCGCGATGACCAGTGGCAGGCGCTGGAGGATCATCGGGCGGCGATGCGTGAACAGGAAGCGGCGCGGCTGGGGGAAATGGGGCTGAGCCTGCCTGACAACTGGGACCCGATCGAATGGTAAGCATGGATGCCGACAAGGGAGAGATGGCGATCCAGGTGCGCGATCTGCGTGTGGATTACGGGAATTTCATCGCCGTGGACGACCTGCGGCTGGAGGTCCCGCGGGGAGAGGTCTTTGGCTTGGTGGGACCGAACGGGGCGGGCAAGACGAGCACTTTCCGGGTGCTGGCGACCTTGATGGAGCCGACCTATGGCGAGGTCTATCTGGATGGGGTGGATGTGTTGGAAAATGTCGAGGAGGCCCGGCGCATCGTGGGCTACATGCCGGACCTGGCACCGGTGCCGAGGGACCTGAGGGTGCGCGAATTCCTCGAATTCCATGCCGCCGCCTACGGTGTTTCTAGTAGTCGATCCGGTCGGCGCGAGCGGGTGGCGGAATGTCTGGCGGAGGTGGCCCTCGAGGATCAGGCGGAGGCGTGGTGCCATCGGCTTTCCCGCGGGCAGACGCAGCGGGTGGTGCTGGCCAAGACCCTGCTGCACCGGCCGCGGGTGATGATTCTCGATGAGCCGGCAAGCGGGCTCGATCCCTTGGCGAGGCGCGACTTGCGCAATGCGTTGCGGCGTCTGGCATCGGCGGGGACCACGGTGTTTGTGAGTTCCCACATCCTCAGCGAGCTTGCGGAAATGTGCACCTCGCTTTGTGTGATGAATCGCGGGCGTTTGCTCGCGGCGGGCACGGCGGAAGAGGTCTGGCAGGCTTTGGGAAACGGGCGGCGTGAGCTGAAGATCTCTTTCCTGAAGCGCGCCGCCGAGGCGGTGCGGTGGCTGGGTGGGAGAGCGGGCGTGGAGGATATCCGCGAGGCGGACGGGGGCGTCACGCTGGGATTTTCCGGAACGGATGACGAGCAGGCGGACCTGATGGAAGGCCTGATACGGGAGGGATTCCGGATGCGGGCTTTCGAGGAAAAGCGCTCGTCGTTTGAGGAAATTCTTGTGGGTGTGGCGGAATCGAATCGGAGGGACGGATGAAGCAGGAAATGGAAAAAGCCCGGAAACATTCCTGGTGGGCGGTGCTCAGCAATCCGATTTTCCGGCGTTATGCGCGATCCCGTTTGCGGCCAC
Source organism: Akkermansiaceae bacterium (assembly GCA_025457665.1). Taxonomy (GTDB): domain Bacteria; phylum Verrucomicrobiota; class Verrucomicrobiia; order Verrucomicrobiales; family Akkermansiaceae; genus Haloferula. Next base: position 144,746 of record JALOTY010000001.1, read on the forward strand.
GCGGGCTGGGCGTGGCGCTGTTGCTGAGCGGCTTGGTGGCGGGGTTCATTTTCGCGCTGGCGAGATCGGTGGCGATGAACCGGATCGGCATGGAAATCAGCGACGCCGAACGCGCGCCCCTGGTCGGACTGGTGGTGCTGCAAGGGGTGATTCTTTTCGTGCTCGGCACGGCGCAGGTGGCCGGCGGGATGACGGCGGAACGGGACGAAGGGGTCATCGATTACCAACGTCTGCTGCCGATGTCGCCGCTGGCGAAAGTGCTCGGATTTCTTTTCGGCCTGCCGGTGCGGGAGTGGGCGATGTTTGGCGTGACTTTGCCCTTCAGCGTCTGGGGGCTTTGGCGAGGTGAGGTGGAAACGGCGGTGTGGGTGAAACTTTACGGCGTCATGCTGAGCACGGCCTTGCTCTATCATCTCACGGGATTGGTGACGGGAACGGTGGTGAAGAACCGGCGCTGGGCTTTCCTGGTATCGATCGGCCTGGTCTTCTGCCTCTACACGGTGATCCCGCAGTTGGCGAAATTCGGTCTCGTGGGTTTCCAGTATTTCACCATCACGCCGGTGTTCCGGGAGGCCTTGCCGGGTCTGCTGCCGCGCGATGCCGGGGCGGCGGTGGAAACAGCGCAGCGGCTTCTGCCGACGGTGAAATTCTTCGATCTCGATCTGCCCGAAGCCATTTTCACCGCCTTCTCGCAGGCGGGGCTGATCCTGACCTTTGTGTGGATGCTGTGCCGGCGCTGGCGACGGAGCGAATCGCATCTGTTAGATAAAGGTTGGGCGACCGGGTTTTTCGTATGGACGCAGGTATTGCTGTTAGGGAATGCCTTGCCGCAGGTGGAGCCGGGGAATCTGTTTCCTTCGCGGGGGCTCACGGGATTGGTGGGTTTTGCGCGGCCGCAGCCGCCGGATGCGAATGAGGCGGTGGCGGTGATCGGCGTTTACGGGGTGTTCACGGTGGTGATGTTGTGGGTGTTTGCGAGCATGATCACGCCGACGGCCGAGCGCCAGCGGGCGGGGTGGCGTCGTGCGCGCAAACAGGGGCGCAAGAGGCTGCCGGTGGCGGGTGATGCGGCATCGGGCTTTGGCTGGGTGGCGCTGATGGCGGTGGCGGGAGGCGTGGCATGGTGGATTTTCGCCCGTGGCGTGGTAGAATCGAAATGGTTTCCCGGGCAGGTGGTCGATGGTGGAGTGCTCGCCGGTTTCCTGCTGGTCACCGTGGCGCTTGGTCTGGGCTATCAAGCCTTGCTGGAGTGGCGCGGGGCGCGCTTTGTGGGATTGTCGATGCTGCTGATCGGCGTGGTTCCGCTGATGGCCGGGGCGGTCTTGGGGACGGTGCGCAACAGCCTGACTCCGGTGGCGGCGTGGGTGATGGGGATTTCTCCCGTGCTGATTCCGGCCTATGGGGCGGGGGCCTTGCTCGATCTATCAGAACTCCCGGCCCTGCTCGTGCGGGCGGTGCCGGCGGCCTTCAAGTTCTGGACCGCGCTGGCCTTGCTGGGCATGCTGAGGGTCGCCTGGGGCCTGTGGCGTGAGAGAAGTCGGATCGCTGCTGGGGAGAATTGACGGCGACCGCGGATTTTCATAAGAAGCTGCCATGGATCTCAAGAAAGCGTGGATTCCCCTCTTGATGACGGGTGCTTGTGTTTGGCTGGCGCTGGCACAGGAGGAGGCTGCCGAAGACCCCTTTCAAAAGCCTTCCGATTGGGTCCCACCGAGGTTGGTGAGGGTGCAGGTAGAGTTCGTGGAAGTGCCGCATGAGGTTCTCACGGATCTGTTGTTGGAATTCGAGCAGGAAAGCTCGGATACCACGCCGCTGCGTCGCAAGCTTCATGAGATGGCCGGGAAGGGAGAGGCGAAAGTGATCGATACTTTGATGGTGACGGCACGAAGCGGGGAGAAAGCGACGGTCGAATCGGTGGATGAGTTTATTTATCCGACGGAGTATGAGCCGTTAAGCCTTCCAACCACCGTAAATGAGCCTCGCCGTTCTGAGAATCCCGGGCAGCGTGACTTGGATATCCTCAAATCCATGGTGAATCATACAGTGCCCACATCGTTCGAAACCCGAAACCTCGGCAGCACGCTTGAAATTGCTGCTGACGTGGACCAAAGCGGAAAACTGGTGGATCTGAACTACGCGCCGGAGTTGGTCTGGCACACGGGCGAAACCGTGTGGTGCAAGCACACCGATTCGCTGGGCAACGACACGATGGTCCAGATGCCGCGGATCTACAAGATCTCGGTGAACTCGGCGCTGACCTGCATCAGTGGACAGAACACGCTCGTCGCGGTGACCTCGCCCAAGGACGAAGAAGGCCGGGCGGATCGGAGTCGGAAGGTGCTCGTGTTTGTGAAGTGCGACGTGATGGAGGTGAAGTGAGAGGAAGGACGATGAGATTCCCGCGCAACCGCGAGGCTCTCCGCTTTCGTTGATTTCGATCCTTTCGTTGTCCCTCTTTCCCGATTCGTAATCACGAATCCACGAGCGCGAATTTCAATTCAGCTTCGGAAGCGAGTTCACCGTTGACGAAGCAGCGGCAGCGGGTGGAGCCGATGTTGCCACGGACTTTCACCACTTCGGCCTCGATGAAAAGGGTGTCGCCCGGCAGCACGGGGCGGCGCCATTTCACGCTGTCGGCGCTCATGAAATAACCGATTTTCCCGACGTTTTCCGGTTTGCGCAGCATGAGGATGCTGGAGACCTGGGCCATGGCTTCCAGTTGGAGGACGCCGGGCATGATCGGGTGGCCGGGGAAGTGGCCGGGGAAGAAGGGTTCGTTGATGGTGACGTTCTTGACGCCGGTGCATTTCGTATCGCCGACGAAATCGACGATGCGGTCCACCATGAGGAAGGGGTAGCGGTGGGGGAGGAGCTTGAGGACGTCGTTGATGTCGAGCACGGCCTCGCCGGATGGCATCGCAAAAGGCGCGGCGAGCGAGCGCATGCGGGAGTATTCGCGCTTGAGGATGGCGGCGAGCTTCGTGTTCGGGCCGTGGCCGGGTTTCACGCAGATCACGTGGCCGAGGATGCGTTTGCCGGAAAGCATGAGGTCGCCGATGACATCGAGTGCCTTGTGGCGGGCGAATTCGTTCGGGAAACGGACGGCTTCCTTGCTCATCACCTGATCGCCGCGGACGACCACGGCGTTTTCCAGCGAGCCGCCTTTGATGAGGCCCTTGTCGAGGAGGGGTTTGACATCCTCGTAGTAAACAAAGGTCCGCGCCGGGGCGATTTCCTTCTCGTAGGTTTCCGGGGTGACTTCGGAGGAGAAATATTGGGCGAAACGGCCATCGGGACCGACGTTGGTGACGGAAACGCGGAAGGTCTTGCAGGGGACGACGGTGAGCAGGGAGCCATCGCCGGTTTCGAGGTGGATGGGCTCACGGATTTCCCAGACCCGGCGGGGTGCGGACTGCGCGACGATACCGGCTTTTTTGATCAGCTCGACGAAAGGGGCGGAGGAGCCATCGCCGATGGGTGGCTCGTTGGCATCCATTTCGATGATCGCATTGTCAACACCCATGCCGCAGAGGGCGGAGAGGACGTGTTCGACCGTGTGGACCTTGACGGAGCCTTCGGCGAGGGTGGTGGCGCGCTCGACAGTTTGGACCTTGTCGACATCGGCATCGATGAAGGGCTGGTCGGGGATATCGATGCGGCGGAACTTGAAGCCGTGGTTTTCCGGGGCCGGTTTGAGGGTCAGGGTGACTTTGGCTCCGGTGTGGAGGGAGGTGCCTTCGAGGGTGGCGGAACCGGCGAGAGTGTGTTGGACATCGGCGGGCATGCGGGCGGAAGTAGCGGGTAGTCAGCGGGAAACGGCAAGGGTGAAGTTTCTCGGGAGGAGATGGAGCGGCGCGGTGGGGGTGGTCGCAGGATGGAGGGGATGGGAAGGATGGACGGGATGAGGATGGGGAATTTTTCGGGGTTTTCCGGGCGAGTGCGGATGTGGCAGGGTGGGGGCGGGCGATGCGTGCATGCTGTGATTTCCGGGTGGTGGACGAGTCGGCGGACTGGATTGTCGTGGACAAGCCGGCGCCGCTGGCCGTGCATCCGGCGAATGGCAAGGTCGAGCCGACCTTGCTGGGCGGGCTGGAGTGCTTGCTGGCGGCGGAAATGGCGGGTGGGAGGGGGCTATCGATCCTGACGCGGCTGGATCGGGAAACCAGCGGGCTGGTGCTGGTGGCGAAGTCGCTCGAAGCGGCGCGGGAGTTTTCCCGGCAGATGGAGGCGAGGACGGTTTCCAAGGTGTATCTGGCGGTGGTTCACGGCTGGCCGGAGTGGGAGGAGAAGCGGGTGGACGAACCGATTTTGCGGGCCGGGGAAGTGGGGGAATCGTTGATTTGGCTGCGCCAGCGGGTCCACGCGGGTGGCCGGGATTGCGCGACCGATTTCAAGGTGGAGCAACGCTTCGAGCGCGATGGGGGTCGATTTTCGCTGATCCGGTGTTTCCCGGAAACCGGTCGGATGCACCAGATCCGTGTGCATCTGGAGCATGCCGGGCACCCGCTGGTGGGGGACAAAATCTACGGGACCGACGGATCGGCCTACTTGGCGCAAATGGAAGATGCGCTCACCGAGGAAATGCGTCGGTCGCTGATTCTGCCGCGGCATGCCTTGCATGCGATGAGCTTGGAGGTCGCATGGGGAGGCGATCGGCTGCGCTGGGAATGCGCGATGGCGGAGGATTTGGCTCGGTTTGTCAGGGGCGAGGCGCTAGACCCCGCCGCATGGCTGAGCTGAGCGAGATCGTCGATTTCCTGGATGGGAACCTGCGGATTCGGGAGATCCCGGACTATCCCGGGGCGATGAATGGCTTGCAGTTGGAGAACAGAGGCAAGGTGACCCGTGTGGCGGCAGCGGTGGATGCCTCGCTACCGGTGGTCGAGAAGGCGATCGCGGCTGGGGCGGATCTTCTCCTGGTTCACCACGGGCTTTTTTGGCAGGGGGCACAGCGGATCACCGGACCCTTTTACAGGAAAATACGGAGTGCCGTGGAGGGCGGGCTGGCGATCTACTCCAGCCATCTGCCGCTCGATGTCCATCCAGAGTGGGGGAACAATGCACTGCTGGCCGGGGCCTTGGGGGTGAGAGTTGAGGGAGGTTTTCTGGATTTCAAAGGATTGAAGACAGGGCTGATTGGATCGGTGGACATCACAAGAGATGATCTGCGGCGAAAACTTGCCGATGTGGTGGGGGGTGCGGTGCACCTTTGCCCGGCGGGCAGTCGAGAAATCCGGCGTGTCGGCATCTGCACCGGGGGTGCGGGCTCCCAAGTGACCGAAGCGGTGGTCTCCGGGATTGACGCTTTCATCACGGGCGAGGGTCCCCATTGGAGCTACCCCCTGGCGGAGGAACTCGGGATCAACCTCTACTACGCCGGCCACTACGCCACGGAAACCTTCGGAGTGAGAATGCTGGCGGGAGTCCTGGCGGAAAGATTTCCAGTGGAAGCCTGCTTCATCGATCACCCGACGGGGCTCTAGCGCTCCGCATCCGGAGGCCATGGCTTCATTCGCACTTGGGCTCCAGTTGAAATGGGTGGTTCGTCCTAAGGTATTGATGATCAATACAAGGAGCTGGTACGGGTGATGGGAATCGAACCCACGCCTCAAGCTTGGGAAGCTCACGTTCTACCATTGAACTACACCCGCCCGTCGAGGGGCACGGCGATAATGGGAGGCCCGCGGTCCGGCAACTGAAAACTGCGGGCGGGCGGGATTCGTGAGGGAATCTTAAAATTCCCCGGAAAAAAGCCTTGCCGCAGCAGGGTCGTCCCGGTTAGTTACCAGCATGCAGCGCCGCGGGTATAGCTTAGTGGTAAAGCTCTAGCCTTCCAAGCTAGCTATGCGGGTTCGATTCCCGCTACCCGCTCCAGTTCCAAATTTCCTTACTAAATCAGCCAAAGTCATGAAATCAATCCTCCCCGTTCTTGCCTTCACCGCGGTTGCCTTGGGCTCCGTTGCCGGTGCCGCCGAGCCGAAAGTCGACTGCCTCGCGGTCTTCAACAGCGTTTCCGCCGCAGTAAAGAAGGACACGACCAAGACTCTCGAAGTCGTCGACTCCTACGCCAAGGCCAACCCGACCTGCGCTTGTGAAATCGTCAAGGCTGCGATCAAGGCATCGAATGCCGATTCGAAAACCGTGGGTGCCATCGTTGAGACCGCCGGTCTCGCGGCCCCTCAATCGCTTGAAATGATTTCCCAGTGCGCCCAAGAGGCAGCTCCTGATGCGAAGAAGGAGATCGCCAAAGCGGTTGCCACCGTCGAATCCGGATCTCCTTCCGGCCCTGGGAATCCCCTCGATTTCCCAGAGAGCGGTGTTGATGCCATTGGCGGTGACCAAGTGGGTGACAATCCTGGTTCTCCCGGTGGTCTGACGATCGTCCCTCCAGGAACTCTTCCAAATTCGGGTTCGGTTCCGCCTGCCAATCCGCCGGTGATCACCCCCGGCCCAGTCACTCCCACGACCCCAGCTCCTTGAGTTGCACCTTGGCACAGATTCTTCTCATCCTTACCACCACTCCCCAGTCATGAAATCGAAACTCCTTGCCCTTGCTGCCAGCAGTGTGGCGATCACTGCGGCTTCCGCTGCCGATGGTCTTTACTACATTGGTTCCGAAGCTCAGGAAAGCCTCCCCCTGAAGTGGGTGGTTGGTCTGAATGCGACCTACGACGACAACGTCACCCCAACCGCTCCGGTCGGTGCCGGCCAGAACGACGAGGCATTTTCCTTGAACCCCTATGTTGGCGTCTCTTTCGTCAACATGACGCCCCAGTCCACTCTCGACGTTTACGCGAAAGTTGGCGCTCTGTTCTACTTGGATTCACCAGTCGCCCTTGGTGCTGATGATGTCTTCCCGCAAGCGCGCGTGGGCGTCAACTGGACTCACCGTTTCTCCGAGCGTCTGCGCTTGAGCAGCCGCAACTTCGTCGCTTACGAGTTGGAGCCCGAGTATTCGTTTGGCTACGCCACCACTCGTCAGCTCGATGCCTACCTCTATTGGCAGACTGATAACTCCATTGGTTATCGCTGGACCGAGCGCTTGGCCACCTACACTGGCTTCCAACTGACCGGTTTGAACTATGACAGCACGGTGACCAGCTCCGACCGCTTCACCATCACTCTCTATCAGCAATTCCGCTATCAGCTCTCTCCGCAGTCCGTGCTGACGGGTGAATATCGTTACGCTGACACTACGGCCAACGATCTGGCACCAGACACCCAATCGCATTACTTCCTTGCCGGTATCGAACATCGCTTCAGCCCGAACACAATCCTTGTGGCCCGCGCTGGTGCCCAGGTCTACGAGACGGATGCAGCGAATGGTGCTGATGGCACCAGTCCTTACGTCGAGTTGGCTGTTCGCTCCCGTGTGAACGAGGCATTCTCGCTTCGTGGCTTTGCCCGCTATGGTGTGGAAGTTTACGACACCGTTCGGGCTGTGGGTGCCAGCACTTACAATTTCGACGAGCGCACCACCCTGCGGATCGGTCTCTCGGGTGAATATGTTCTCTCGCCGATGCTCACGCTGTTCAGCGGTTTGGATTACATTCCTGCCAGCTTCGACGATGGTCGCCGTGTTGCCGGTGCCGGTCCTTTGACCGTCGGCGGTCTCGACGAGGATGTCTGGAACGCCTACATCGGGCTCTCCGTGAAATTCACCGAGTATCTTTACGGCACTCTCAGCTACAACTACACTGATTCCAGTTCCGACTTCGCCGGTCTTTCCTACGACCGCAATCGGATCAGCATCGGGGTTCGTGCCGAGTTCTAATTGCTGCCTGCGAAATCATCTAACTTTTCGACAAAATTCCGATTTCGAACGACGCTCCCGCAATGGCATCCCATTGCGGGAGTTTTTCATTTGATACCTGACCCCATAAGACTCCATAACCATCGCGTCTCTTCCGCATGAACTCAAACATCTCCCCAAGCTCGGAGGCCTCCCTCCATGCCGTGGATTACTGGCAGGTGATCCGCAATCGATACGGCATCATCCTTCTCGCGTTCCTTTTGGTCTTCATGACGGCCTTGGTGATCACCTACGTGATGCCCAAGCGTTACGCAGCGGTGGCAGTGCTTCAGGTTCGCCCGAGCATGCCTTCCGTTGAAGTCTTGCCGGGTCTTGTCAGTCGCAATCCCGGTGGGATGACCCAGAACTTCTTTGCTACGGAGTTCGAGGTGATCACTTCCCAAAAGACGCTCGATATCGTCATCGATGAGTTGGACCTGACGAATCACTGGAACATGGACCGGGAGCTGGTTCGCCGGAATCTCACGGGTATGATTGATGCCCAGAACATCCGCGGAACGGAAATGATCGAAATCCAGGTCCGTGCCTCGAGCGCCTCCGATGCGCGGATGATTGCGGAGCGCGTTTCCAAGGCTTATCGGATTCGCCGCACGGAACTCGAGAACCAGCGTTCGGATCAGGCCCTTGCCGAACTTCGGGATGCCGTCACTGCTCAGGAGGACCTTGTCGAAGAGAAACGCAAGACACTCACGACTTTGATTCGCAACGAAGGGATTCCATGGGATCCGGGGATGATGGGTCGAGGTTTCTACACTCCGATGGAGAAGGCCGATGACGCTGCCCGCAAATACGCCGAACTGGAAGCAGAGAAGATCAAACTGGAGAGCCAGATTGAGACCCTTCTGCGTTACAGCGGAGATCAACTCATGACCTACGCGGCCGGTCTGAATCTCCCCGAGAACGTCATCAAGAGCCTTCACCCCACTTACCTTGAGGCCCAGCGGGCACTTCAGGCGCTGCAAGTCGGTGGCCTGGGAGAAAATCACCCCAACGTGAAACAGCAGAGCAAACTGGTGGATGAACTTCACAAGCAGCTCGATGAGGGTGTGGTTGCACTGCGTGAAACGCTCCGTGCCCAACTTGAGCTGGTTAAAGTTCAAGCGGAAAGGCTCAAGGCGAAGGCGGATCAGGAGAAGGAAGGGGCTGTGGATGATGGCATCGCCCGTCAAAGCTTCGAAGATGCACGCTCGGATTTCGAAACGGCCCAAGAGCTTCTCCAGCAGCTCAAGATCAAGGAAATCGGCGAGCAGATGCAGCGCAGGATTTCCGAGGACCCGGTCATCGTCCATGCTGACCCTGTGGAGAACCAGACTCCGGTGAGCCCCAAAGTGACTTTGAACCTGGCCCTGGGTGCCGTGGTCGGTTTGATCCTTGGAGTGGGCATCGCTTTCCTCCTCGAGTATCTCGACACCTCTGTGAAGTCTTTGGAAGACGTCGAGCGTTACCTCCAAGTGCCCGTGCTTGCGGTGATTCCCAAGGAAGTCGGCGTGCTTTACAAGCAAAGCGGCATGAGCCCCGATGCGGAGGCGTATCGGATCCTACGAACGAACATCGAATTCAACCGAAAGAATCCCGAGGACAATGCCATCACGGTGGTGTCCGGTGGTGCGGGTGAAGGTAAATCCACGACTTTGGTGAATCTCGCCTACATCTGTGCCCAGGGTGGCTACACGACCTTGATGATCGATGCCGACCTTCGTCGCCCGCGTCTTCACACCTTCTTCGACATCAACAATTCCGTGGGTCTGACCAATTATCTGACCACCGACCTGATGCTGGAGGACGTGATTCTCCAGACTCCTGTGGACAACCTCTATTTCATGCCTTCCGGCATTCTTCCGGCGGACGCTGCGGGTATCCTCAACAGCCGCCGCATGTCGGAACTGATCCAGGATGTGAAGCAGCGTTTCGACCTCGTCCTGGTGGACTCGCCGCCCATCCTTGGTGTTTCGGATGCCTCGGTGTTGGCGAGTGAAGTGGACCTCACGATGATCGTGGTGCAGCACCGCAAGCTGCCGCGCAACATGCTGCTGCGTGTGAAACAGACTGTGGAAAACGTCGGCGGTCACGTCATCGGGGTGGTGCTCAACAACGTGGATGTCCGCAGCGACAGTCAGTATCAGTACTACACCAGCTACTACACCTACTATGCCCCGAGCGAAGCTCCGGTTCCGACTTCTGGCGGCAAGCCGAAGGCGCAATCCAAGGCAAGTCCGGCTCCGGAACCCGTCAATCGAGGAGATCAGGACGATCTCTACTGAACCCTACCATTCCCATCAACGAAGTTACCGATGAAGACTCTTCGCTACCTGCTTGTTTTGATGTTCGCCCTCATGGGGGTGAGCCTTGCCCAAACGACGATTTCCCCGGGTCGGGCGATTGAAATCCGCATCCAAGGTGTCCCCAATGAGGAGACTGCCCGGATCAACAACACCTATCCGGTTTCCGAATCCGGTTACATCCGCATGCCCTTCATCGGGAACATCCGGGCCGCCGGGCTGAGCCCGAATTCCTTGGCACAGAGCATCGAGGCCTCCTATCGCGCTGCCAAGATCTACACCAACCCCACGGTGCAGGTTTTCGCGACGAGTGATGAGACGATCAATGAGCTGGTTCTGACTGTGGGTGGTCAGGTCCGTCGACCGGGTCCGGTAAAATACAATCGTGGCATGACGCTCTACAACGCGGTGCAGGCTGCCGGGGGCGCGACGGAGTTCGGCAGCATGTATCGGGTGCAGTTGATCCGGAACGGCAAGCTGACGCAGTTCGACCTCACGGAGACGCGGGCGAAATCCTTCCAGGTCGAGCCGAACGACACGATCGAGGTGCCCCAAAAGAACCTCCTTGGGCGTTGATCGGCGCTGCCTCCTGATTCACGGTGCTGGCATGAGACCACCCGTTTCCAGAATTCGAACGGTCGCGATCCTGATGGGGATGGCGGCCGTTTCCATTTCCAGCGGGGAGGAATCGGCGGCGAAGTGGCTTCGGCAATTGACCGATGAAGCCTATCCCCGCCGGGTGGAGGCGGAGCGTGAGTTGGCTCTGTGGGCGATGGGTCGTGATGAGAAAACGATCGATTGGCTTTTCCGCACCTGGAATGAGGCGAATGATCCTGAGCTGAAATCCCGGCTATACCGGGTGATGCGCGAGCGGGTTCTGATGGACCTCGAAAGAGAGCGTCCGGGCTTTGTGGGCATTCAGATGCTGGCGATGGAATTCGGTGGCGCCGGGGGCGAGGGCGCGGTGCCGGGGGTGCCTGCGGTGGGAGTTGGCATGGTGACGCCCGGTTCACCGGCGGAAAAGGCCCGCTTGCAAGCGGGAGACATGATCCTCGAATTGAATGGCGAAGGCTGGACGAGTCCGGATCCGACCGAGGAATTTGCCGGCAGGGTCGGCAAGCTCAAGCCTGGGACAGAAGTCCAACTGACGGTTTCCCGAGGCAGAAAATCGCTGGAAATCGCCCTCCGTCTGGCTCCCCGGCCTTGGTCCGCCGGGGAGTTCGGTCAATTGCAGCAGCTCCGCGCAGGGGTCTGGCGGGGGAATCTCCAGCTTCTCATGCCTCGTTCTGAAAGCGAAGCGAGGGATGAAGCGTTCAGGAAATGGCTGGCGCCGAGGATCCCTCCCCGCAAGGCGGGATCCTGAGGATTGGGCATCCGCCCGGTTTTCGATTCGACATTGCCACGCGGTGTGCGAGGCTTTCCGGCAGCTTTCCGCAGCAACAACTTTTTCCGAATGACCCGATTCCGATCCCAGGCCCGCGCTGTTTTGGCCGCCTCCCTTGCCGGTTCCCTCGTCGCCTGTGCCCAGCAGACCGACTTTGACCAAGTGGGCTGTCAGATGGCGATCATGCTGCAAAACAGCCATTTCGACCGCGCTGACCAATCCTTCAAGGCGCTCAGTGATGAGTTTTTGGTCACCTACCTCCGGGATCTTGACTACGGCCGGAACTATTTCCTCCAGTCGGACATCGATCGATTCGAGCGCGAATACGGCGGCCAGCTTTCCCAGATGTTGCTGGAGAAAGACAGCATGCGTGCGGCCTTTGACATCTACAAGACCTTCACCGAGCGGGTCGAGACCCGCATCGCGCAGGCATACAAGATGCTCGATGAGCCCAAGGTCGATTTCTCGGTGGACGAGGCCATCATGCGCACCCGCAAGGATGCCGCCTGGCCGAAAGATGAGGCGGAAGCGGCGGATCTTTTCCGCAGGCAAATCAAGGAGGCTCTTCTGTCCGAGACCCTGAGGAGGGAAATGGTGCTGAAGCTGGCGAAGGAGCAGAACAAAGAGGCGCTGTTCAGCGATGAGAGATCGCCCCAGGAGAAGATCCGTCTGCGATACGAGAGGATTCTGCACAGCGTGAAGGATGTCGATGAAGAGGACATCGCCACGATGTTCCTCAGTGCGGTGGCGAGGACCTTTGATCCGCACACGGACTACATGAGTTTCAAGCAAATGGAGCGCTTCCGTGACGGAATGCGCAATGAGCTGGTGGGCATCGGCGCGCTGCTCCAATCCGAGGAGGACGGCGCGACGAAGATCATGGGGATCGTCGTCAATGGTCCCGCTGACAAAGGCGGAGAGTTGAAGCTCAATGATCGTGTGGTGGGCGTGGATCCACTCAACGGTGGTCGGCCCGAAGACATGGTGGACATCATGTTCATGAAGATCGACAAGGTCGTGGAACTCATTCGCGGCAAGGAGGGCAGCAAGGTGCGCCTGAAGGTGGAGCCCGCCGGGGGAGTCCCAGGGGAAACGAAAATGGTCGTCATCGAGCGTGCCCGGGTGGAGCTCAAGGATGAACAGGCATCGGCGGAATTGATCGAACGCAAGCAGCAGGACGGCAGCGTGGAGCGGCTCGGAATCATCACCTTGCCCTCGTTTTATGCCGACTTTGATGGCGGGGACACCCGCTGTTCCGTGGATGTCGAGGTTCTCCTGAAGCGGCTGATGGAGGAGAAGATCGACGGTCTCATTCTGGATTTGCGCAACAATGGCGGCGGTGCTTTGGAGGAGGTCCGGAGAATGACGGGTTTCTTCACCAAGCGCCAACCGGTGGTGCAGGTGAAAAATACGCTGGGCCAGATTCAGGTGAAGGAGTCCGAGGAGCGTCGGCCGATTTATGAAGGTCCGATGGTCGTCCTCACGGACAAGAGCAGTGCCTCCGCGAGTGAAATCCTTGCCGGGGCGTTGCAAGACCAGAACCGCGCGGTGATCGTCGGTGAATCCTCGACCTTCGGCAAAGGCACCGTGCAGCAGCCCATGGATGTGGGGCGCGCCATGCCGTTTTTCGCGGACCGCAACCGGGCGGGATCGCTCAAGGTGACGATTCAGAAATTCTATCGTCCTTCCGGCTCCTCCACTCAAAACAAGGGAGTGGTGCCTGACATCATCCTGCCGAGTCTGATGGATGCGATGGAGGTTGGGGAAAGCTATCTGGATCATGCCCTGGATCATGACGTGATCCGCCCCGCCCCGGGTTTCGAGCCTCTGCCGAAGCAGAATCTTTTCCTGCCCAGGCTGCGCGAGCAGAGCACTGAAAGGCTCGGGGCTTCGAAGGACTTCGGCTACATCATCGAAGACGTGACAAGGGAACGGAATCGTCGGCGTGAGAACCAGGTGTCCTTGAACATCGAGAAGCGTCGCATGGAGCTTCAGGAGGCGGAAGAGTTGCAGGACCAGCGGAACGAAGAACGCCGGAAGCGTTTTGAAACGATGGCGGAGCAAGATGGAGCCAACCTGAAGTTCTATCGTCTGACTCTCGATGAAGTGCTCGCGGACAAGCCTCTGCGGGCCTATGACCCCACGGCGGAAAACGAGGAATTCATGCGGCGTGCCAAGGATAAAACCGATGAACTGGACACCACCCCGGAGTGGCCGAGCCGTCTGGATCCCTTCAAGCGTGAGGGATTGATGGTGCTGGGCGACTTGATCGATGTCATCCGCGACGCGCGGATGGCAGGCATGCTCAAGAGCGGGGATATCCGCTGATTTTCCCGAGACTCATGAGTGTGGCGGAGCGTCTTGCCGGGATCCGCGAGAGGATGGCGGAAGCCTGTGCCCGTGCGGGCCGGGCGGAGTCCGAGGTAGCGCTGCTCGCGGTTTCCAAGACCGTGGTTCCGGAGCTGATGTTGGAAGCATGGGCGGCTGGCCAAAGGGAGTTCGGTGAAAGCCGGCAGCAGGAAGCGGCTGCCAAGCTCGGCCTCATGCCTGCGGGCGGAGTTTGGCATTTCATCGGTCGGATCCAGAGGAACAAAGTTCGCAAGATCCTCGAAAATTTCACGGTGCTCCATGGGGTCGACTCGCTGAAGCTGGCGGCAGCGATCGACCGGATTGCCATCGAGATGGGTTTGCGGCCGGAGGTTTTCCTCGAGGTCAATCTCGGGAGTGAGGATAGCAAAGGAGGTTTTTCACCGCAGGAGATGGACGAGGTCATCGCCTGTCTTCCGAGTCTTCCGGGGCTTGAAATCAGGGGGTTGATGGCCATTCCCCCGGTTCCGGATGGGGAGGCCGAAGCGGCGCGACCCTGGTTCAGGAAGCTGCGGGAATTGCGCGATTCTCTTCAGGAAAAACATGGATTCCCGCTGCCGGGGCTTTCCATGGGGATGAGCGGTGATTTTCAGGTGGCGATTGAAGAAGGATCGACGATGGTAAGGGTAGGCTCAGCGATTTTCGGCGAGCGAAACCCCATCTGACGATCATGAAACTGCTCCAATCCCTGGTAGTGAATGGTGAGCTTGCGCTGGCCTTTTCTGATGGCGAGGAATTCTACCTGCCCCTGACCCTGGTGCGCGATGCCTGTCCGTGTGCTCTTTGCCAGGGTGAGCCGGATGCGATGGGCCGGGTCCTGAGACCCTCTCGCGAAGTGGGCAGCCGGGGCTATGAGTTGGTGGCGATGGAGACGGTGGGCGGTTACGCTCTGCAGTTGAAATGGGGCGACGGCCACTCCTCCGGGATTTACAGCTTCTCGCTTCTGCGGGCGCTGTCCCTGACCCACACATGAGCTGGGGGCGGGTCGGGGTGCTTTTTCCTCAGCGTTGGCCGGCGGCAGGTTTCCCCACGGCGCGTCGATAGCGTTCGATGGCCATGGCGATGGATTTTGCCATGGTCCGCTGGTATCCGGCATCGTGAATGAGCCGGGCTTCATAGGGGTGGGTCATGAACCCGCATTCCAGCAGGATGGAGGGATGCTCCACGCCGGAAATGACGCTGAAGCGGGCGCGCTTGATGCCGCGATCGATGGTGTAGGATCGACCGGTTTTCGGGTCTTTGAGGTTGGTCAGCACGGTGCCATGGACTGCGGTGGCCAAGGCGACATTGGCGGAATCGTGGTAGTTGCCGGTTTTGGCGGTGAAATCGCTCGATTTCAGGCCGCGCCCGTAGTGCGCGACCCCGACGGGGGAGAGGGTGAAGGTCTCGATCCCCCGGGCGGCCGAGTTTCCGGCGGAGTTGTGGTGGATGGAGATGAAGATCGCGTTTTCCTTCACGCGATTCGCGATATCGACCCTTTGCTGGAGGCTGAGGTAGCGGTCATCGCTGCGGGTCATGATGACGTTGTATTTCTGGGCCAGGAGGATTTGCTTGAGATGGTTGGCGATGATCAGATTGTAGCGGGCTTCGGTTCCCAAGCGGTTGGTGGCACCGGCATCCTTGCCGCCGTGCCCGGCATCGATGATCACCGTGCGGAAGTTGCCGGCGTTTTCGATGAAGGCGGGGCGGAGAACCGGGTGGACGAGCTTGATGAGATCGATTTTGGAGATCCATCCCTTGCCATCGGCCTCGGCGACGGGGTAGCTGAAGACGAATTTCACGCCATTCATCAGGCAGTCCACGGAACCGAGGCTGAGCTGCATGCGGACCTTGTCACTTTCCAGGACGACGGCCCGACCGGAGGTGGAGATGCGGGCAAATTGGTAGTTGGTCTTGATCGATTGCAGGCTGATGTAGCCGCGGCCATTGATCTGCCTCTCCTCCCATGCCGCCTGCGCAGCGAGGGTGAAAATGAGGAGCAGCAGCGGTAAGAGGCGGTGCAGCATGGAGGACCGGAGCATCGGAAGGGATACGGGCGAGGCTTACACGTTTTCGCCGGGCGCTGACAAACTCGATTTGTTCGGCCGAGGGCGAAATCGGCTGGAAGTCAACGTGTCTTGACCTTCGGTCGGGCTGCGGAAAGGAGGAGAAGGGATGAATTTTCCGTGGAGGATGGGCTGGGATCTTGTCAGCCGCGCAGGAATGGGGAGGATGAAGGCGTGGAGACGGTATTGAAATACGATTTGCCCGACCGTTTTGGATCCATGCTGGTCAAGGAGATCCGGCAGAACATGCGCCGGGGGAGTTTCGTGATTCCGTTTCTTACGGTTCATGCGCTTGCGATTGCCGCGGTGATCCTCGAATTCCAACTCGGGGCGCGGGAGCGATTCAGCGAATACGTTGGAATGCTCAATGTGCCGATGCTCTTTGAGTCCGGTCCCTTGTGGGTCGTGGTGGCCTTGATTTGCGGGGTGGTGATGCCCTTGGGTGGCTTGGTCCTGATGGGCCAGGAGCTGGAAGAGGGAAATCATGAACTGCTTTTGCTGACCCATTTGAGCCGCTGGAAGGTAGTGCGGGGGAAATTCTTCAGCATGTGGTCGCTGAGCGTGCTCACTTTGTTTTCGCTGCTGCCCTATGTGCTCGTCCGCTACCAGATCGGCGGGGTCGAGCTGTTGCGGGACCTCGCCTGCACGATGACGGTGATGGGGGCGTCCGCCATGATCACGGCGGGTGCCATCGGCGCATCGTCCTTCAGTGGTCTGGGTGCGAGGATCCTGACCATGGCACTTTTCATCGGGTCCGCCACGGCATCTTCCATGGTGGCGATCTGGGCGAGCGGCGAGGCATCGGATTCGGCCGGATTGTTCTGGCACCTGAATGCCTTTGCCGCGGCGCTGTGTTTCAGCCTGATGGGCCTGGGATTGGCGCGTTCGCGGCTGCGCCTCGTGGTGCATGCTTATGAGGTCAAACCGAGCTTCATGGTCGTGGGTTTGATGGTGTTCACGCCCTTTGTGGTTGGCATGACGACGGCGATGACCATCGGCTGGGCGGGATTCGTAGGGCTGATCGGCATGGGCCTTGTGGCGATCTATGCCGATGTCACTCCGAAGGCTCCGGTGTGGATCAAGGCGCCCACGCCGAATGTGCCGCCGTCACTCCCGCCCGGTGGGGTCGTGCTGGATCGGACTGTGCCCGCAGAAGTCCCTGCCACCGATCGCGAAGCCGCCCGAAATCTGTTAGAAAATCCGCCAGCAAGGCAATCAGGGATGGATCAAGTGTGAGGGCTGGCCGGTGGCCTCGACGACCGAGCGCCAGAAATCGCCATTCGGGTCCACCTTCTTCCTCCCTCTTGTGACCAGTTTCATGGGCAGGTGGACATATCTTTGGTGCCAGCGGGCGACGACCATGCCGGTTTTTCCTGCCATCCCTGCATGGACGGCATGGCGGGCGAGATTGAGGCAAAAGACCCGGTCCTCCGGGGATGCAGGGACGGCGCGGATGGTGTAGCTGGGATCGATGTATTTCAGCGTGGTTTCAATGCCCGACTGTTTGAAATGCGCATGGATGCGGTCGCGCAGAAAGAGGCCGATGTCTTCGTGAAGCTTGTTGCCGGAGGCATCGATCCTTGTTTCCGCAGCCGGGATGAGGTGTTGGCCGGCACCTTCGGCGACGACGATGACCGCGTGTCCGCGTTCTTCGAGGCGCATGCGGAGGGATTCGAGGAGACCGCCGGGGCCATCGAGGTGGAAATCGACTTCCGGGATGAGCACGTAGTTGACCTCACCGGTGGCGAGGGCGGCGGAGCAGGCGATGAAACCGGAGTCGCGGCCCATCAGCTTTACGAGGCCGATGCCATTTCTGGCGCCGCGGGCTTCGGCATGGGCTCCGGTGACGGCATGGCAGGCAGCGGCGAAGGCGGTCTGGTGGCCGAAGCTCCGGTCCATGAACATGAGGTCGTTATCGATCGTTTTCGGTACGCCGATGATGCTGATGCCGTTGTTTCGCGCCCGGCATTCGTCGTCGAGATCGGTGGCACCGCGTTGCGAGCCGTCACCACCGATGACGTAGAGGATGTTCACGCCGAGAGCTTCGAGGCGGTTGACCATGATTTTCGTGTCCTTGCGGCCGCGCGAAGAACCGAGAAATGATCCACCGAAATAGGGGAGGTTCATGACCATTTCCGGGGAAAGCTCGATGATGCGGTGGCCATAAGCGGGGTCGAGGCCTTCGTAGCCGTAGGGGAAGCCCAAAATACGACGGATGCCGTAGCTGTAGTGGGACTGCATCACGAGGGTGCGGATGACATCATTGATTCCCGGGCAGAGGCCGCCGCAGGTGACGATTCCGACGCAAGTGGTGGCGGGGTCGAAATGGATTTCCTTGCGTGGGCCCGCGAGTTCGATGGTGGGCAGGGGGCGGCCATTTTTCAGGCTGGCTTCGAGTTCGGCGATGTGGTCGCAGACGAGGATGCGGTCGCCATCGGTATGCCAACCGGTGCCTTCCGCGGAGAAATGCCGCTGCCATCCGGGCGAAGGGAATCGGCGTTCGCCGAGGCAGTGGATCTGAAGGTCTTCCAGGGTGAGGTCGAGAGCTTGGTTCATGGCTTGGTCGGGGTGGGCGTGAATCCCGCTTCGGACTGTGCCCGAGTAGGATGGATTTGGATCGTCGATTCCTGCCGAATGCGTCGCGGATCCTCCGTTTCCTGCGCCCGGGGGGCACGGGCGTTTTCCGTCCTTGCCATCCACCCGGTGGCATCGGCCATGCTGGCTGCCAGTGAGCGAGCCGTATTTCCATTCCTTCACCTTCCCTCATCTGGCGGCTTTTCTAACAGGCTGTGCGGTGATCGCGGCCTTTCTGGTGGCCGGTCGGCGGGGTGGGGAGACCGAGCTGCGTGCCCGGGCTTTGTTGACTTTCATCAACCTCGCCGCCTATGCGATGTCCCAGGCGGCGCGCGGAATGGCGACCCGGGGACAGGATCTGGATAATCTGGTGCCCCTGCATCTTTGTGACATTGCCTCTTTCATGGCGGGCTTTGCCTTGATCACGCGCCATCCAACTTTGGCGGCCTTGACCTATTTTTGGGGCTTGGCGGGAACGATCCAAGGGGTGTTGACCCCGGCGCTTGATATCGGGTTTCCGCATCCGGTGGCCTGGGCGTTTTTCATTCACCACTTCGCGGTGATTGGTGCGGCGCTTTATCTGCCGGTGGTCATGGGTTGGCGGGCGGAGGGGGCGATTTGGAAATCCCCGCTGAAGGCGATGGCGTGGCTGAACGTTTATGTCGCGGTCGCGCTGATTGCGAACGGAGTGCTGGGCACGAATTTCGGGTTTCTTTCGCACAAGCCGCTGAACCCTTCACTGCTCGATCATTTGGGGCCGCATCCTTGGTACATTCTTGTTTTGGAGGGGATCGCGCTGGTTTTTTTCCTGCTTCTCGTGCTGCCGGTCCGGGAGCGTCGGAGAGCTTGATCGGCTTGTGGCTTGATCCGCGGCGATCCGCCCCTAGATTTCCGCCGTGCCCCAGTCCGCCGGAAACGAAGCCAGAAAACGTGTCAACGTCCGCCGTCCGGATGTGATGGAAAAAGTCACCGCCGAGGTCGAGGCGCATTACCGCTCGTCGATCGTCGAAAAAATCCGCGAGCGGGGAGGGGAAGTCACGATTGGAACGACGACCATCCGGCTCGCCCAACAGTTCGGATTCTGTTATGGCGTCGAGCGGGCGATCGATCTGGCTTACGCTGCGCGCCGGGTATTTCCCGAGCAGCGGATTTTTCTCATCGGTGAAATCATTCATAACCCGGAAGTGAACCGGCAGCTTGCCGACATGCACATCGTCTCACTGCCATGGCAGGAACTGACGGACGATTACGATCAACTCACGGCCGAAGATGTCGTGATCGTACCGGCCTTCGGGGCGCCGACTCATTTCATGGAGAAGATCGGCAATCTGGGTTGCTATGTGGTGGATACCACCTGCGGCGACGTGATGAAGGTTTGGCGCCGCGTGCGGACCTATGCCAAGGATGGGATGACATCGATCATCCATGGCAAGGCCGGGCATGAGGAGACCCAGGCGACCGCGTCGCGCGCTCTGGGAGAGGATGGCAAGGGGCACTACGTGGTGGTGTTGACACTCGACGACACTGATTTCCTCTGCCGCTACATCCGCGAGGGCGGGGACAGGGAGGTGTTTTTCCAAAGGTTCCATGGCGCGCTCTCACCGGGCTTCGATCCCGACGTCCATCTTAAGCGGATCGGCGTGGCGAATCAGACAACGATGTTGAAGAGCGAGACCGAGGAGATCCAACGCCGCGTCCGCAGGGCGGTGCTCGAGCGGGACCGGGTCGAGGAAAATTTCAGTTTCTTCGATACCATCTGCGGTGCGACGCAGGAACGTCAGGACGCGCTTTTTGAAATGCTGCGCAAGCCCATGGACCTGCTTTTGGTCGTGGGAGGATACAATTCTTCGAACACCACCCATCTTGTGGAAATCGCCGAGAAAGAGTTGCCCACCTTTTTCATCCGCAATGCGGCCTGTCTGGATGATTTCGAGCAGGTGCTCCACTTCGATCTCCACGCCAAGGCTGAGATCCGCTCGGCCTGCCCTGCCGCGCTTCTCGGCGATGGGCCGGTGACGGTGGGGATCACAGCCGGAGCCTCCTGCCCGAACAATCTCATTGAGGACACGATCCTGAGGATTTTCGCGATCCGCGGGATCGATGCCGCGACGGTGGCAGCGATCTGATTTCCGAATTACTGTTCGGATAGTAGTTTCAGTTGCTCTTCGGCCTCAGCGGCCATTTCCTTGTCCTTGCCCTTGGTGGCGGCTTCCTTGAGGCGGATGAGAAGTTCGTAGTCGCGGGGCCATTTCGCGAGGCCCTCGAGCAGGGTGTCCATGGCCTTTTCCGGTTCATTTTTTCCCATGTGGAACTCCGCGAGCCGGGCTTCCATGGGGAGCATCACTCCGGGCGGCATCATCAGCGTCGAGCGGCGCTGACGGTCGGCGGCGGAGCGGTACCAATTGAAGGCCGAGCCGCGATCCTTTTCCGGTCCGGCCATGGAAAGCAGGCCATTGAGCTCGCTTGCCATGACCTCCATGTTGCGGAATGCCCTGGCCCATTGGGAGGCTTCGGCGCGCTCCACAGCGACGTTGCGGGTCTGGACGAAATTTCCACCCAGCCGCGTGAGATCTTCAGCGAGAGTGCGGGCCGACTCCATGTCCTTGGCTTCGAGGGCGAGGCGGGCACCGACCACGGTGGAATGAGCCTGGAGAGACCAGACCGCGAGGGTGTATTCGCCCATTCCTTTGACGATATCCGGGTGGGGCAGGAGGTCCTTGGCGATTTTCATGTCCCCGGCTCCGCCGCGGCGCAGGAGGAGTCGGGAGGGAAGGGTGGCAGCTTCCCAAAGAATCATCCGCCCGCCGTCCGAGCTGGCCTTGTCCTTGTTGACGGCAATCCGAGACAGCCCTTCGGCCACGGCCAGGGCGGTTTCATAGTCACCCTTCGAGGCGAGCGCGGCGGCGCGATAGCATTCCGCGCGGGTCCAACCGGGGCAATCCACGGCACCCAAACCGCTGCGGCGCATCCATGCAGCGTAGAGGTCGGCCGCGCGGCCAAAGGCGGCTTGCGCCCGGCCGTGATTTCCACAGCGCCACTCGTAGTGTCCGAGGACGTGGAAATAGGGGGCGAAATCGGGGGACTCGAGGCAGAGCGTGCGGGCGAGTTCGAGATCCTTTTCCAGATCCGGGGCTTCGGCCCTCATGGCGAGCAGGGCGTGTTTCAGATAGAGGAGATCGGGGTATTTTCCGATGAGATCCCGCAGGCGCTGTTCCTCGCGTTCCTGGTCGGGAGTGGCATCGCCCATGTCATCGAATCCGCCGCGACCCATCAGAGCCTGCATGAGCACGAGCTGAGGGTCGTCCTCAAACTCTTTCGCGGCCGAGCCGAAAGCGCTGGCGGCTTCCTGGGGGCCGAGTTCGATGAGTTTCGAGAGGGCGAAAACGTAACGGTGTTCCAGCTCGGTCCCCACGCCCGCATCCACCAGCGAAAGCATTTGGTCGAGAATCGCGTCCCTTTCCGCGGTGTATTCCGCATTCCCGTGGAAAAGGGCCAGCGCGGCACCCCAGTAGGCCATCAGGCAATTGGGATCCGCCACCATGGCACTGGCAAAATGCCGGAAGGCCTCGAAATCCCAGCCGGCGTGGAGGCAGGTGAGGCCATCCCTGACCGACTGCTGGACGGCATCATTGGCGGCGCTGACGGTCATCGTCACCCCCCCCTTGACCGATGGGGGAAAAGGTGCGGGCACGGCCCCGAGTTTCTTGGCGACCATTTCCGCTGCCGTGAGTGGCGGGGCGGTGGCCTCTTCCGGCTTCTGTGTCTCCTCCGCCAAGGCCAATCCTGCGCAGGCGAACCAAATCCATCCCGATTTCATGCCGCGGACCATGCGAATCCCCGGCCCCGCCTCCAAGCAAAATGAACACTCGCCCAGGACCGGGTCCCCCGATTAGTTTCCCGCGCATGAAGCTCGGCGTGATGGGTTGCGGGAAAATGGGCACGGCTCTCGTGGCAGGTGCCGTGAAATCAGGAGCGATACAAGGGGCGGATCTGATCGGTTTCGACCCCTCCACTTCTGCCAGGGAAGCCTTCGCGCTCGCCACCGGCGGGGAAGTCACCGGTGAAGTTTCCGGGCTGGCTGCCTGCGATGTGCTCCTGCTGTGCACCAAGCCCCAGCACGCCGCCGAGGCTCTAGCCGCCCTTCACGGGCTTGTTTCGTCAGATGGCCTGCTGATCTCCGTGGCGGCGGGCCTCGATTTGGCCTGGCTTTCCCGCCATGCGCCCCCCGGGTGGCGGGTCATCCGCACGATGCCGAACACCCCAGCCCTTGTCGGCGAAGGCGCGGCTGCCTTTGCCTGCGGAACCGGGGCGACCGATGGCGATGCCGGACTCGCCCGGACCTTGCTCAGTGCGGTGGGATCGGCTCACGAGCTTCCCGAAAACCTGCTAGATGCCGTCACCGGGCTTTCCGGAAGCGGCCCGGCGTATGCTTTCGTGATGATCGAGGCCCTCGCCGATGGCGGGGTGAAGGCAGGTCTGCCGCGCAGCATCGCCCTGGAACTCGCAGCGCGCACCTTGCGGGGAGCGGCCACCCTGGTGCTGGAAAGCGGCACGCATCCCGCCCAGTTGAAGGACCAGGTCGCCTCGCCGGGGGGCACGACCATTGCCGGACTGGCGGAACTTGAGCGCCTTGGACTCCGCGGCGCCTTGATCAGTGCGGTCGATGCCGCCACCCAGCGGGCCCGCGAACTCGGACGCTCCTGATTTTCGCTTCACGCCCCGCAATCGACCCACTAGCCTCACGCCATGCGTCTCACGCTCGCTCTCCTCCCCGCCGCCCTGATCCTCGTTTCCTGCGGTGACAAGTCCGACCTTCCGCCGATGGTCACATCCGGTTCCGGCGACAACAATCGCGCCGAAACCTTGTTCCAAGAGGGGAAATCAGCCGAAGACGCAGGCAAGACCAAAAAGGCCATCGGGATTTACGACCGGCTTGCCGATGAGATTCCCTTCGCATCGAAGGCCCCCGAAGCACGATTCCGCCAAGCCAAGTTGCTCGACCAAAGTGGCGAGACACTCAAGGCTTTCGAGGCCTATCAGGATGTGATCACCCGATACTCCGGCAGTGGACTTTACAAGCAGGCCTATGACAGGCAGACCGAAATGGCTTTCCAGGCCGCCGAGGGCGAAATCCGCACCGGGGGTTTCCTCGGTCTGACCTCGAAACTTTCTCCGGAAAAGATCATCGGCATGCTGGAGGCAGTCGCGAAAAATGCTCCACGGACCGATACCGCCGCGCGCGCCCAATACAAGATCGGCGACATTCTCGTGGCTCAGGAAAAAATCGGTGAGGCGGTCGAGGCCTATCGCAAAGTGGTGATCAATTACCCGAACTCCTCCTACGCCGCCGAGGCCCAGTTCCGCACCGGCCAAGTACTCATGGAGCAGGCGCGCGAAGGAAATCAGGACCAGGCCAACCTCGCCCGCGCCCGCGACGCGCTCAACGACTACCTCACCCTTTTCCCCGGCCACCGCCACAACTCGGAAGCCCGCCAGCTCCTCGGCAACATCGGCGGCCAGGACGTCCAGAACGCTTTCAACATCGCCCAGTTCTACGAGAAAAAGGGCGATACCGGGTCGGCACGTTTCTACTACGAGGAAGTCGTCCGTCGCGCCAAGTCCGGCGATCTCCACGATCAGGCCAAAGCCCGCCTCGCCGCCCTCGGCGGAAACTGAACCCCCTCACCCCGCCATGCGACTCCTCTCCGCCGCTCTCGCCGCCACCTTCGCCCTTGCCGGTTGCGCCGGTTATCAGATCGATGGTGCCAAGCCCGCCGTCCTGCAGAACGTCCAGACCATTTCCGTCCCGATGTTCCGCAACGACACGCTCCACCCGCGCGCGGAAACGATCGCCACGTCCGCCGCGGCCGATGCCTTGGTCCGCGATGGCACCTATCGCCTCGCTTCAACCGGTGATGCCGATGCCGTGCTTGAAGGCACCATCCAGGAAATCGATTACGTGCAAATCCGCTCCGCCCGCTTCGATACCCTGCGACCGCTCGAACTCCAAAACACCATCACTCTTGCTTGGACCTTGCGCGATGGGGCGGACCCGAACCGCGTTCTGGCTTCCGGCACCTCCACCGGCAGCTCTCGCTTCTTTGTCGATTCCAATCTCCAGACCGCCCGCAACAGCGCCCTGCCCGACGCCCTCGAACGCGCTGCCGAAGCCATGGTCTCACGCATCGCCAACGGCTACTGACCCGCGGCCCGCTGCGCCATGATCGCCTTCGTCCCCACGCCCATCGGCCATCGCGACGATATCACGCTGCGGGCCATCGCGGTCCTGAAAGAGGCCGATCGCATCGCCTGCGAAGACACCCGCCACTCGGCACCGCTGCTGGCCCATCTTGGGATCGACTCGAAGCCGCTCATCTCCCTCCACGAGCACAACGAAGTACGACGAATCCCGGAGATCATCGCCGCCGCCCGTGCCGGAGAAAAGATCGCTGTCATCTCGGACGCCGGCATGCCCGGGGTTTCCGATCCCGGCTATCGGCTCATCCAGGCCTGTCTGGCCGATGACATTCCCTACGAAGTCCTCCCCGGACCCTCCGCCGTGCTCACCGCCCTCATCGGTTCCGGTCTGCCCACCCATGCCTTCCATTTCCTCGGCTTCCTCTCGGTGAAAAAGGGCAAACGACTCGCCGCCATGGAGGCCGCCTTGAAATCGGATGGCACCACGATTTTCTTCGAGTCACCGCATCGTGTCGTTTCCACTTTGGAAGTCCTCGCCGCCGCCCACCCCGAGGCCCGATGCTGCGTCGCCCGCGAGTTGACGAAGAAGTTTGAAACCTACCACCGCGGCAGCGCCGCCGAACTCCTCGCCCATTTCCAAGCCCATCCACCGAAGGGCGAAATCGTCTTCCTCATCGCCGGTGCCTGAGACCTGTTAGATCGACCTCCTCATCATGCCCGCCTTCTCCACCTGTTGGAACAACTCCCGCCATACCGATGGCGAGGCGATGATCGATGAAATCGTCGAACTGGGTTTCACCAGCATCGAGCTTTCCCACGGCATGACCGTCGCCAAGCTCCCCGGCATCCGCAAAGCCTTCGCGGCTGGCAGCTTCACCTGCATCGGCGTGCACAACTATTTCCCCTCGCCCGTGGAGGTCATGATCGATGCCCCCGATGCCTACGAGTTCACCTCACATCGCCCCGGCGATCGCCAGCGCGCGATGGACATGACGCGCCGCACCTTGGAAATCGCCGCCGAGTTCCGTGCGAAATACCTCGTCCTCCACATGGGTTCGGTGCCCATGAAGTCATCGAAGTGGACCAAGCCGCTCACTGCCATGGTCACCGATGGCCAGCGCGACACTCCGGAGTTTGCCGCGAAACGCATCGACTTCATCCGCAAGCGCGAGAAGGTCGCCCCGCTCTACTATCAGCGTGCCATCGCCGCTCTTGAAACCCTTGCTGAACTTGCCCGCGAGGCGGGAGTTATTCTGGCCATCGAATCCCGCTCACGCTTCGAGGACATGCCCACCGAGCGCGAGATGCTGGCCTTGCAGGAGCATTTCAAGGATCACCCGCATGTGGGCTATTGGCATGACTTCGGCCACGTCCAGCTCAAGCACAACCTCGGTCTGCTCGATCACGGCGAATGGTTGTCGCGCATCTCGCCGCACATCATCGGTGCCCACGTGCACGATGTCCAGTGGCCCGCCCGCGATCATCGCGTGCCCTTCACGGGTGAACTCGACTATGCCGCCCTGCTGCCCCATTTCCCCCATGGCTGCCCGCTGACCTGGGAGCTTTCCCCCACCCGCAAGGCCGATGAAATCCGCGAGGCCTTGCAGGTCTGGAAGCATTTGTTTCCGGCACGTTGAAACTGAAAAGCCGCCTGCCCGGGGTCGGGAGGCGGCTTGGGAAAATCGTGGGATGTTCCACTGTCATTGCGCCTGGGCGCCGGCAGCCATCGCGGCCGAGATGATCGGACCGACAACCGCACCGTATAGCACCATGTAGAGAAGCGTCAGGATCGTGTAGATGAGCATCAATTTCTGAATGCCCCATTCCTTGGCCTTGATCCATCCAATGATCAATCCCCCGAGGATGCAGAAGATCAGGCTGAGAATCCCAAGCAGGGGACCTTTGCCCTTCTTGAAAGCTTGGACCACCACCATGACCCAGGTGACCAGCAGGCCTAGGGAACAGAGCGACAACAACCCTATCATCACAGGGTTCATGGGTACGTCGGGCGCCACAGGCATGGCTGGTTCCGCTTGGGCGAGGATATCGATGATCATAGTATCGAGGGGGTTGATTTGATTCGAGCCGCCAGCGATTTACAGGCGGGTCTCTAGCAGATTGCCCATGGACCCCACCCCATGGCAAGCCCGGTTTCAGCGCGGGAATTCATGGGCCTCGGAAACAGGCATCGAATCGAGCCCGGATTTCCATGTGGGACTGATTTTAAGTGCCGGATGAGCCGGGATTTGGGGTGGTTTCGCGAAAATCGGTAATTTTCTTCTGCCGATGAATGCCGAAAAGGCGGTGTTTTCGCCAAAATGACGAATTTTGGATTGATTCTGAAGTTGAATTGCCCTAACTTCCCGCCCGAACCCCAATTTTCATGAGCAAAGCATCCCTCGACGGCGCCCAAGCCCTGATCCAAACGCTCGACGAACTCGGCATCGAGTACATTTTCGGCTACTCCGGCGGAGCGGCCATCCCGATCTTCGATGCGCTCGAAACGGTCAAGACGAAGATGAAATTCATCCTCGTCCGCCACGAACAAGGGGCCGTTCACATGGCCGACGGTTATGCTCGCGCCACCGGCAGGCCGGCGGCGGTGCTCGTGACCTCGGGTCCGGGCGCAGGAAACACGGTCACCGGACTGATGACCGCGATGATGGACTCGGTGCCGATGATCGTTCTTTCCGGCCAGACCGTGACCTGGATGCTGGGCAAAGACGCGTTCCAGGAAGCCGACATTTTCGGCATCACCATCCCGGTGGTGAAGCACAACTACCTCGTCAAAAACAGCAACGACCTCCCGCGCATCGCTCGCGAGGCCTACCACATCGCCACCACCGGTCGCCCCGGCCCGGTGCTGATCGATATCCCCAAGGACATTTCCTCCGGTGCCTTCACCGGTGAAATGAACCCGCCCTTCCAGCTTCCGGGATATGATCCGACGTCCTCTTTCAACATCGATGCCCAGGGTGTCCGCGATGCCGCCAAGCTCATCGCCCAGGCCCAGCGTCCGGTGATTCTGGCCGGCCAGGGTGCGATGATCGCCCGCGCCGACAAGGAACTCCGCTACCTTGCGGAAACCCTCCAAGCCCCGGTGACCACCACGCTTCTCGGCAAGGGCGTTTTCCCGGAAACCCATCCGCTCTCGCTCGGCATGCTCGGCATGCACGGCACCGCCTATGCCAACAAGGCGATGATGGAGTGCGACCTGCTCATCAACGTCGGCTCGCGCTTCGACGACCGCATCATCGGCCGCCCCGACAAGTTCTGCCAGGATGCGAAAATCATCCACATCGACATCGATCCCGCCGAAGCCGGCAAGATGATCCAGCCGGACGTGATGATCGTCGGCGACGCCAAAGCCGCCCTCTCGGAGATCAATGAGAAGATCGGCCCGCTTCCGACCGGCGAGTGGCTGGCGAAGTTGGATGGCTACAAGAAGAAGTACCCGCTCAACTACAAAAAGCAGGGCGGTCTGCGGATGCAGCAGGTCATCGATGAGCTTTACGAACTCACCCAGGGCAAGGCGATTGTTTCCACGGATGTGGGCCAGCACCAGATGTGGGCGGCGCAGTTCTACAAGAACGACGAGTCCTTCCACTGGCTCTCCTCCGGCGGTGCCGGGACCATGGGCTTCGGTTTCCCCGCGGCCATCGGTGCCCAGCTTGCCCATCCGGAAAAAACCGTGATCTCGATTTCCGGCGATGGCGGTTTCCAAATGACCCTCTTCGAACTCGCCACCGCGCAGATCCACAAGCTGCCAATCAAGATCGTGGTGCTCGACAACGCCTACCTCGGCATGGTCCGCCAATGGCAGGAGCTGTTCTTCGAAAACCGCGAAAGCGGCGTGGACCTGCTCGGCAATCCGGATTTCTGCAAGCTCGCTGCCGCCTACGGCATCCCCAGTGTTTACATCAAGCGCCCGGCTGATGTGACCAAGCAGCTTGAAAAAGCCCTCGCCTACAACGATGGCCCCATCCTCATCCATGCCGAGTGTGTGAAGACCGACAACGTCTTCCCGATGATCCCCGCCGGTGCCCCGCTCGAAGCAATGATCATCGAGGCCCCGAAAGTCAAAATGGACAAGCCCGTCGGTTCCACGTGATCCGCCCCTGGTCCCCTCCATCCGTTTTCAGCATCTCCCCATTTCAGCTTTTCAGCGTTTCAGCATTTCAGCTTTTCAAAAAGATGTCCCGCACCATCGTCACCAACGAAACTCCGGCACCGGCTTCGCCTCTGGCTTTCGGTCCGGCCCACACCCTCTCCATCCTGGTCAACAACCAGCCCGGCGTCCTGATGCGCATTTGCCAGGTCTTCTCGCGCCGGGGATTCAACATTGATTCCCTTGTGGTTTCCGAAGGCCGCAACCCGAGCTTTTCGCGGATGACTGTCGGCGTCTCCGGCGATCCTCAGGGCCTCCAGCAGATCATCATGCAGGTCAACAAGCTCATCGATGTGATCCACTGCTTCGAGCACACCAGTGAGAACTCGGTGACCAAGGAGATGATCCTCATCAAGATCCATTGCGAGGGCGAAAAACGCTCCCAAGCCCTGCAGATCTGCGAGCACTTCGGCGGCAAGACCGTGGACCTGACCCCCAGTTCCATGATCGTCATGATCTCCGGCGATTCCCCCAAGGTGGACGCGGCCGTGACCATGTTCTCCCAATTCCAGATCATCGAGACCGTCCGCACCGGCAAGGTCGTCATGGCCCGGGGCGAGCAGCCGACCTGAGCTGAAGGCTCCCGACTCGGAAAATCAGGCGAAATCGCCCCCGTGGGTGTTTTTCCAAGGGGGTGAAATTTTGAGTAGCCGCTTGGCGCGCGATTTGCTTCGCTCCCCACCCAACTGGTGGTTTTGGCGTTTTCGACACGATTCCGCCTTTGCCCTCACGTCCGTCAGAACCCATGTCGTCCCCCGCATCCCTATCCTCCACGAACATGAAATTCGCCGCCACATTTACCGCAGCCGCACTCTTTGCAGTGCCAATGGTTTCTGAAGCCGTCGTCGTCGCTTACTGGAACTTCAATACTCTGACCACCTCTACCAACAATGGCACAAGCTACTCCCCCAGCTCTGGGGCTGGTTCATTGACGGTGGGAGTTGCAGCCAGCGACAACGCCGGCACCAATCGCGGGATCAACGCCTTTGCAGGGACCACCACCAACGCGCTTAACTCCGATCCATCTGGACAGGCACTTACCATCCAGGGCGGAGCCCTCGAAACCACCACTCCCGTTCAAAACAATGGGGCAACTATTGTGATTCAGGTCGATTTGACGGGCCTCGAGAACCCCATTTTGAGTTTTGCCAGTCAGCGTACTGGCACAGGCTTCAACAGCAATCAGGTCGCTTATTCCACCACGGGATCTTCTTACACCGATTTTGGTTCGGCCTACAACCCAGGCACTTCCTTTGGATCGACGATCTATTCGTTCGATTTTTCGACGATCGATGCGCTCGATGGTGTCGCCACAGCTTATTTCCGAATCACGCTCACTGGCGCTACCTCGAACGCCGGCAACAACCGGATTGACAACATCCAGATCAACGCCGTCCCCGAACCCGGTTTCGCCCTTCTCGGCAGCCTCGGTATCCTCGGCATCTTCCGCCGCCGCCGCTGAACTTTCCTGAGGTTCGCTCCTTTCATCACCCCGCACGGCCTCGGCCCTGCGGGGTTTTTTGTGGTTTCGAGGATCCTCATCCGCGCCCCCAAATGGCATCCCATCCATCCTTCCCATCCTCTCCATCCGGCGACCCCATCCTAGCGCCCCAAACCACCCCAAAAAACTGACGGAACTCGTTCATTGACACGCATTTCGCGAACCTTAAGCTCCGCGCGTCCGCGCCGGGGGCCACTCGCAATCCCGCAGGTTCCGCTCCGGGCGATCGATTCAAGCAAACCTCATCCACTGAGACACAAGATGGCCACACGTAAGAAGCCCGCCAAAAAGGCGGCCACCAAAGCCGCCTCCGCGAAGGCGCCGAAATACGTTTACACCTGGGGCAACGGCAAAGCCGACGGCCACGGGAAAATGAAAGAACTCCTTGGCGGCAAGGGCGCGAACCTTGCCGAAATGACCCTCATCGGTCTGCCGGTGCCTCCCGGATTCACCATCACCACCGAGGTTTGCACCTACTACTACGCCAACAAGCGCACCTACCCGAAGGTCCTCCGCTCCCAAATGGAAGCCGGCGTGGCGAACATGGAAAAGATCATGGGCTACAAGTTCGGTGACTCGAAGGGTTTCCCCCTCCTTGTGGCCGTTCGCTCCGGTGCCCGCGATTCCATGCCCGGCATGATGGACACCGTCCTCAACCTCGGCCTCAACGACGACACCGTCGAATCCCTCGCCAAAGCCACCAAGAACGAGCGCTTCGCCTGGGACTGCTACCGCCGTTTCATCCAGATGTATGGCGACGTCGTCCTCGGCGTGCAAAAGCGCGAAGGCGAAGACCATGAGCCCTTCGAATCCGTCATCGAGCACTTCAAACACGAAGTTTACGGCAAGGACATCGTCGATTCCGACCTGACCGCCGCCGACAACAAGGAGCTGGTCAAGCGCTTCAAGGCCCTCGTGCTTGAGCGCACCGGCAAAGGTTTCCCTGCGAACCCATGGGAGCAGCTCGAAGGAGCCGCCGGTGCCGTTTTCGGTTCCTGGATGAACGACCGCGCGATCGTCTATCGCCGCAAGTATGGCATCCCCGCCGAGTGGGGCACCGCCGTCAACGTGCAGGCCATGGTCTTCGGCAACACCGGTGACAATTCCGGTTCGGGCGTCGCCTTCACCCGTAACCCCGCCAACGGCACCAACGAACTTTACGGCGAATTCCTCGTCAACGCCCAGGGCGAAGACGTCGTCGCCGGTGTCCGCACTCCGGACCCCGTGGTCGGCATGGCCAAGGCTCTGCCGCAGGCTTACAAGGACCTCCTCAAGGTCCGCCAGATCCTCGAAAAACACTTCCGCGATGTCCAGGACGTCGAGTTCACCATCCAGGATGGCAAACTCTTCATGCTTCAGACCCGCAACGGCAAGCGCACCGCCGCCGCCGCCCTGAAGTTCGCCGCCGACATGGTCAAGGAGAAGCTCATCGACTGGCAGACCGCCGTCTTGCGCAACCCGGCCGACCAGCTTGACCAACTGCTTGCCCCGGTGTTCGACGCCGCGGAAATCAAGAAGGCCAAGGAAATCGCCAAGGGTCTGCCTGCCGGTCCCGGTGCCGCTTCCGGTAAGATCTACCTCAATGCCGACCGTGCCGCTGCGGCCGCCGCCAAGGGTGAAAAGGTCCTCCTCGTCCGCGTGGAAACCTCTCCGGAAGACCTTCGCGGCATGATCGCCGCCGAGGGCATCCTCACCTCACGCGGTGGGGTTTCCTCCCACGCCGCCCTCGTCGCCCGCCAAATGGGCAAGGTCTGCATCTGCGGTGCTTCCGGCGTCGAGATCGATTACGACAAGAAGACGGTCAAAGCCGGTGGCGAAACCTTCAAGGAAGGGGATTTCCTTTCCATCGATGGCACCGCCGGAACCGTTTACGGAGGTGAAATCGCCACCGCTCCCTCGGAAATCATCACCGGCCTCATCAGCAACAACAAGGCCGCCCAGAAGACCGAGAAGTTCCAGAACTTCGTCCAGCTCATGGACTGGTGCGCCAAGGCCACCCGCATGGGCGTCCGCACGAATGCCGACACTCCGGAGCAGGTCAAGACCGCCGTTGCTTTCGGTGCCGAAGGCATCGGCCTCACCCGGACCGAGCACATGTTCTTCGAAGGTGACCGCATCGATGCGATGCGCGAGATGATCCTCGCCGACAACGAGACCGCCCGCCGTGCCGCTCTGAAGAAACTCCTGCCCCACCAGCGCAAGGACTTCTTCGGTATCTTCAAGGCGCTCGCTGGCAAGCCGGCCACGATCCGCCTGCTCGACCCGCCGCTCCACGAGTTCCTGCCCCACACCAAGGAGCAGCAAATGGACCTCGCCCGCAAGATGGGCGTGAAGGTGGAGTCGATCATGCAGCGCGTGCACGACCTCCACGAGTTCAACCCGATGCTCGGTCACCGCGGTTGCCGTCTTGCCATTTCCTATCCGGAAATCGCGGAAATGCAGGCCCAGGCGATCTTCGAGGCCGCTGCCGACTGCATCAAGAAAGGCATTGCCGTGCATCCGGAAGTCATGGTCCCGCTCGTCGGTTACTCCCGTGAGCTGGAACTCCAGGTGGAAATCATCCACCGCATGGCCAAGGAAGTCATGGCGGCCAAGGGCGTGAAGTTCGACTACCTCGTCGGCACGATGATCGAAGTCCCGCGCGGTGCCGTCACCGCCGACCAGATCGCCGAGCATGCGCAGTTCTTCTCCTTCGGCACGAACGACCTCACCCAGACCGCTCTCGGCGTCAGCCGCGACGACATGGGTTCGTTCCTCACCAGCTACACGGAGAACGACATCTATCCGAAGAATCCCTTTGCTTCGCTCGATACCACCGGTGTCGGCCAGCTCATGGAAATCGCCGTGGAAAAGGGCCGCAGCACCCGCCCGGGCATCAAGCTCGGCATCTGCGGTGAGCACGGTGGTGATCCGGACTCGGTGACCTTCTGCCACAAGCTGGGTCTGAACTACGTGTCCTGCTCGCCTTACCGCGTGCCCGTCGCCCGCCTTGCCGCTGCCCAAGCTGCGATCAAGGACGGTTCCTCACCCAAGGCTGCCGCCAAGAAGACTGCCAAAAAGGCAGCCAAGAAAGTCGGCAAGAAGAAGTAATTCTTAAGTCCTCACTCAGGGGTCGTCCTGCTTCGGCGGGGCGACCCTTTTTTGTTTCGCTGGAAAACCCCAGTTGCTTCATCCTCGCTCCCGCCCCCGTCGCAGAAGCAAGACCGCGAAGGATATCATCGTCATGAAGCTGGTGCCGACCTCGGGAATCGGGATGGCAGTCCTGAATGCATCCGCTTGGTTTTCAAATTCCGAACCTTCCTTCGTCAGGGTGAGCTGAATGATGGGAGAGGGGTCTGTCGGAGCCACCCACAATCCAGAACCGTCGGTGTTCACTCCGGTATTGTAAAAGGTGGAAGCGGCAACGCTTGTCCCGTTATAGAAGCGAATCCCCAGTGGGGTGCCCACAAGGGGCTGCGCAAAGCTACCTTCGGTCAAAATCGTGGTGATGGCGAATTGACCAGCCAAGTTGACGCCTTGGTCCCCGATGCTTCCAGTAGCCAAGACAACCCATGTGCCGGAGAAGGGCGAACTGGAGGTGCCAGCTGAGAAATACCCCAATTCGAGCAAGGCACCATCACCGTCGGCGGAGGAACCAGCATCAAGAGATGGGGTTCCGAAGCCCGCAAAGCCAATAGACGTTGACCATTGAACAGTCACAGAAGCCGCGTGGGCTTGAGCAAGAAGAAGCAAGAAAGGTAAGATCAAAAGTGTTGTTTTCATGGGACAGCGCGGTCGAGGATTACAGTGTCTTCCGAATAAATGGTCATTTCGCCACTTTGCGACACTGCTGAGAGTTTGAATGTCGCGGACTGGAATGAAGGGAGTGAGATCGCTGTAGTCAGCAGATTTGGCGATGAGATTGTAGCAGAACCTTGAACCACCGTCCACAGATAGGACGTAGTAGAACCTTGTGGGGGAATGGAAGTGCCCCGCAAAGTGAATGCCGTTCTCTGAGGGTTAATAAGAGCCGTTGGATCAGGCCCAGCGTCAAGTATGACCCTGTCCTCAAGGGGGACTCCGTTTCGATAGCGGATCAGATACCGCCCTGGAACTGGATTTCTATGAGCGCGATATATCAGACCATTGCTGTAATTTTTGCTGCCAGTTGACGTTCTGGTGTTTGGGTTGATGACTTCGTCCAAAAAATCAAAGTTAACGCCAGACCCTCGAACTTCCATGCTCGTCCCCAGTTTGTCAGTAATTAGGGCGCGAGCGGCTCTGCCGTTCCCATACCCATCGTCTAAAGTGTTAGAGTGATCTCCCTCATTCCACCCAATTTGGTTGTAGTTAAACTCAATATCAAAATCTCCGGCTGAATTGCCAGCAGACCTGTCTATCAAAACAAGTTGAAATGTATTAAGTTTGTCAGTTTTTCCAAGGAAATATCCAACATCAGCCCAATTTACGCCGAAAGCAAGTGCTCCTTCCACCGTCCCCTGGCCGTATCTTACCGTCCAAGGGCTAGGGCGGGAGGGTGGAGGGTTTCTTGTGTCAACGTCGGCCCAGAATGGGGCAATCATGGCAGTCTCGGTGCTTGCGATCGGGAGAGGCGTCCAGCGATTATAAAAATCATTAAAAGTTATGTTTCCATTGTTATTCACCCAGACCGTGTTCCATGTTTGGTTGGCGAAGTTGATTGGGAAACCGATTGTGGCCTCTTCAGACCCCGAATCGTCGCTACTGGTTAAATTATTACTGTCGAACCCCGGCCGCACAGCCCCTTGCCGTATACGATAAAAAAGTTTTGTTGGAACGTAACCGACGAGGATTCCAAGAGTTGGATTGGAAAAGTTACCTATTTGGACTGGGCCTAAATTCATCCAATTCTCTAAATCTAGGCTAGTCTCCACTTGGTAAGGTCTGAGATGATCTGCTTGCCAGTAAAGCATGAAATTCTGGCCCGAGGGCTCAATAGTCGGTGAATTAGCAAATGACACTTGAAGTGACGTGCAAACAATGCCGAAAGCGAGACAAGGAAGAAAAATTTTCATGTGGTTCACGAAAGAATTAGCAAGAAACAAGAATCACCGCGTGGGTAGCTCATCGGGGCTGAGAACTCTGAAAGGGATTACGAGGTCCTCTGGGGGTTTCCGATTGCGCTCGACCTCCTCGGCTTTCAATTTTTTCTGGGCGGCTAGTCTCACTTGGAACAAAGCTTGCAGGTCACCAAAATTCTCAGAATAAAACTTATGAATTTCATTTAAGTCTCTCAATTGGAGGGTGTCAAGTTGGCCTCGGGAGATATAATAACCGAATGGCTTTTGCGAAAGTATACTGGGCTCATATGGCGGTAAGTGCCATTGCTTTCCAACTGCTCTAATATGCTGCATATCTTCATTGAACTCGGCCAAGATCAGTAGGAAGCTCAATTTAGTGCCGTCGTCTAGAATGAGACTCCGGTTTTGAAGCAATCTCCAGTCAAGCGCCGACCAAAATTCAAGAGGAGAGGAACTTTCAACACCGTGGAGACGGAGGAAGGTTTTTGGTGGATTGGAAGAAGAGAGGAACACCGTGCCACTTAAGAAAAGAAACCGGTTGCGGGTAGTCCTCAATCTCTCGACTTTTAAGTCATTTTGAGGTCTTCGATTTCCTGCGTCTTGATCTCTCGGCTGCTCGGATTTAGGTGAAGGTAGTATTGACTGGCCTACTTCGAGCATTGTGACGCACCTGTCACCTAAATCCCATGTTACTGAACTAACAACGTCACTATTGGTTGCACCCGTTGCTTCGGAATTCTCAAGGGTTTCAGCAGGCAGCTTATTAACAATTACCAAGACATAAAGCAGAATCGAACTGCGCAGGAATTTCAAGGAGGTTACGACTGCCCTCAGAGCTTTCATGCTCTGCACGATGGCAGATGCGCAGTGATCGTGTCAAGAAAAAGATTGGTCGGCAGTAGTTCGATTCAAGTTTGTTTCGTTTGTCACCGGTGCCTACCTCTTTGCCGATTACAATTCGGGCAACGTCTGGTCACTCGTCCGCAACGGATCGAATCCACCCACCGTTGCCCGCATCCTCGGTGAGGGTGGCATCGTCGGCTTCGGCCGTGATCCCTCGAACGGCGATGTGCTGATGGCCGATATCAACGACAATCTCATCCGCCGCATCGCCACCGTCACGGACACCAGCAGCTATCCCGCGACTCTAACAGCCACCGGGCTTTTCTCCGATCTCACCGATCTTTCGCCCGCCCCCGGCCTGCTTCCCTATCAGATCAACCTGCCCTTCTGGAGCGATCACGCGATCAAGCGCCGCTGGTTCACGATTCCCGATGCCTCATCGAAAATGACCTGGTCGCGCGATGGCGAGTGGAGCTTCCCCAGCGGACAGATCTGGGTAAAACATTTCGATATCGAGACCACCCGAGGCAATCCAGCGACTCGAAAGCGCTTGGAAACCCGCTTGCTGGTGAAAAATGCCGGCGGGGCTTATGGCGTGAGCTACCGATGGAATGAGGCCGGCACCGAAGCGACTTTGGTCGGCGAGCCGGGCGAGGACTTCGATCTCTCCATCACCGTCGATGGCACCCCGCAGACCCAAAGCTGGCGTATTCCGAGTCGTTCGGAGTGCATGACCTGCCACACACCCCAGGCTGGTTTCGCACTTTCGACCAACACCCGCCAATACAATCTCGCGAGCCTCATTCCGGGATTCGAGGGCAATCAGATCGATGTGCTCGAACAAGGTGGCTACTTCTCAAACAGTGTTCCCTCTGTGAACCTCCTGCCCCGCCATCTCCGGCCGGAGGAAAGTGCCTATCCCGCCGAAGCCCGGGTGCGCTCCTATCTTGCGGTGAACTGCGCCTACTGCCACCAGGACGGCGGGACCGCCGCGCCCTCCGCGTGGGACGGTCGTCACGAAATCACTCTGGATCAGACGGGATTGATTCTCGGCAACGCCAGCAACAACGGGGGCAATCCTCTCAACAAACTCGTCGTCCCCGGATCCACCGTCCACTCCATCCTTCTCAACCGCACCGCCGCCTCCAACGGCTTCACCCGCATGCCGCCGCTCGGCAGCAATGTGGTCGATCCCGCAGGCGTGGCCCTTCTCACCGAATGGATTCAGGGTGAACTTCCGTCCCGCCAAAACTACGAGGCATGGCGTAGTTCGAAATTTTCTTCCACAACATCGCCGCAGGGCGAGGCGGGGGCGGATCCGGATGGCGATGGTGCCGACAATCACGCCGAATTCCTCATGGGCACCGATCCCTTGTCATCGGCTGCCTTTCCGCTTCCTGCCGTGGAAGTGGGACAAACCGTGGTCTCCTTTTCCCTCGATCTCCCTGCGAACCGCCGCGTGGTCATCGAGCATTCGGCAAACCTCCAGCAATGGACCGCATGGGACATCCCCGGCAATCAGGGGATGCCCACTCAAGGCGGCATTCACACCATCACCGGCCCCAAACCCGGCGATGCGGCCTTCTTCCGTGCCAGGGTCGAGGAGAACTGATGGCTTCCCACTCCACCCACGCCAAGCCCGCGCTTGGCGTGGTGCGTGTCGTAGCCCGAGGTTACCCTAGATTCACCGGCAGCCGATGCCGAGTTGTTGGGTGATGAAGGCGAGGGCTTGTTGATGGGCGGTATCGACTTCGTTGGCAGTGAGGGTGCGGTCGGCGGCGCGGTAGTGGAGGCGGTAAGTGATGGCCTTGCGGTCGGCAGCGAGTTTCTCTCCGCTGGGATCGGTGAAGAGATCGACGCACTCGAAGGACACCAGCAGAGGCTGTTGGAGTTTGCCGAAGGCTTTTTCGATCTCGGCATTGGCGAGAGCAGCAGGGGCATCGAAGGTGACATCGCGGGACGATCCGGGGAATTGCGGGAGGTCGGCGATGTCGGTGGAAACGGCGGCGAGTTTGCGCAGCTTGGCGAGTTCGAGTTCGGCGACAAAGAGCGGGGCGGGGGAATCGATTTCCCGCTGGCGGGCGGGGCTCACCATGGCGAAGGAGCCGATGTTCTGGCCGCCGGCATGGATGTCCGCGCCGAGGGCGAAGTTGGCCTTTTCCTTGGGCACGAGTTGCAGTGGCACACCGGGAATCAGGGCCTGGATGATGGACTTGAGGTCGAAGAGATCGGCCTTGGCGGGCTTTTGCGTCCAGCTTTCGGGTTGGCGGTTTCCAGAGATGAGAAGGGCGAGGCTTTCCGCTTCGAGGTCCTTGGCTTTGCCGCCGCCGGCATTGCGGAAGAAGCGGCCCATTTCGAAAAGGCGGATGCTGGAGGCCTGTTGACGGAGATTGCGTTCGGCCGATGCGATGAGCCCGGGCACGAGGCTGGGGCGGAGGACGGCGTGATCCTCACTGAGCGGCAGTGCCACGCGGATGCTGTCCCCGGGTTGCAGGGGTTTGAGTGGCAGGGCATCGATGAGCTGCGCATCCGCGATGAGCTTGATGGTCTGACATTCGTGGAAACCGAGGCCGGCGAGGCGATGGCGCAGGCGCATGTCGGCATCGTAATCATGATCAACCGCGCTCGATGGCACGAAGGTCCCTTGGAAACGGGAAGGCACGGCATCGAGGCCTTTGACGCGGACGATTTCCTCGACGAGGTCGATGTGGCGCTGGAGGTCGGCGCGGAAGGCGGGAACCTGCCAGAGGCCATCAGCCGTGGCTGTTAGGCCGAGACGTTCGAGGATGGTGGCGGCTTCCTGGTGGGAAATGGACGCACCGGTGAGTTGGTCGAGCTTGGCGAGATCGAGCGCGACAGGGCCGGTGAGTTGTGGCGGATTTCCGGCGGTGAGGGTGTCTCCTTCCACGTTGCCGCCGGCAATTTCGAGGATGAGGCGGATGGCCAGAGCGGCGGCGGGCAGGGCACCCTCGGGATTCGCACCGCGTTCGAAGCGGTAGGAGGAATCCGAGGAAAGCGCCAGACGGCGGGAGCTGCGGCGGATGCGCGATGGTGTGAAATACGCCGCTTCTAGTAGAATGTCCGTGGTGGCTTCCGTGACGCCGCTTTCCGCGCCGCCCATGATGCCACCGAGGGCGAGGGCCGCGCCGGAGGAGTCGGAGATCAGGCAATCATCGGACGTGAGCGGATAGGTTGCGCCATCGAGGGCGATGAAGCTTTCGCCATCGGCGGCCTGGCGGACGATGATGGGGCTGTGGACCTTGGCGGCATCGAAGGCATGCAGCGGATGGCCGAGTTCGTGGAGGACGAAATTGGTGACATCGACGACGTTGTTGATGGGGCGCAGGCCGATGGATTCGAGGCGCGCTTTGAGCCAAGCCGGGCTTTCGCTGACCTTCACGCCGCGGATGCGGGTGAGGGTGTAAAAGGGGCAGGCTTCCGGGGAATCGATGCGGATGGCATCGCTGCTGGCCCTTGTCTCCAGCGCTGTGATATTCAGCGGGTGGAGTGGGACTTCGAGCAAGGTGGCCATTTCGCGGGCCATGCCGTAGTGGCTGAGGAGGTCGGGGCGGTTCGGGGTGACTTCGACCTCGAGGAGGATGTCACTTTCGAAAAGCTCGCGGACGGGTTTGCCGATTTCGGCATCGGCCGGGAGGATCATGAGACCGTCTTCGGCATCGGTGAGGCCGATTTCCGAGGCGGCGGCGAGCATGCCGCGGGATTCCACGCCGCGCATTTTCGTTTCACCGATGACGAAGCCACCGAGGTCGGCTCCGGGGAGGCAGCAGGGGACCTTGTCGCCGACCTTGTAGTTCCGCGCGCCGCAGACGATTTGGCGGAGTTGGCCTTCACCGGCATCGACCTGGGTAACCTTGAGTTTGTCGGCATTCGGATGCTGGACGGCTTCCATGATCTGGGCGACGACGATCTTGTCCGAGCGGACGCCCTTGATTTCGATGCCTTCGACCTCGACCCCGGCGAAGGTGAGGAGCTTGTCCAGTTCATCGGGCGACTTGCCCTTGAGATCGACATGGGTGGCGAGCCAGTTAAGTGAAACGTTCATGGGAAAGATGGTGGATGGGAGATGTTGGATGGAAGATGGATGAGGATCAGGTGCGATCCGGGTCGTGATCGCGCTCCACGCCTTTGATGAAGAGATAGATCGATTTTGATAGGTCGATCAGGCGTTCTTCAAACTCTCGGAAGAGGTCCTCATCTTGAAGCGAGTTCGTATCGAAGAGAGTTTCAAGGTGATCCAAGCTTTCCAGGCTAGAAGCATAGGCAAACTCGAGGTAACGGATGTATTCGGCCTTGTAGCGGCGACGTCCGAATCCTTCGACGATGTTTGTCTTCACCGACTTGATGCTCCGACGGATCTGGCTGCCTTCTTCATAAAGTTCGAATTTCGGCAGTTTCTCCAGGGACATGGCATGGATGTCACGGACCAGGGCTCGTGATTTATGCCAGATTCTGAGTTTCTTGTGTCCGAAGGGTGAATCGTCCATGGTCGTGCCTTTTCTAACATCGATCATCCATCATCTTCCATCCATCATCGGCTGTTTTAAGCAAACTGCTTGAGGAAGCGGATGTCGTTTTCGATGAGGAGGCGGATGTCTTTGATGCCCCAGCGGATCATGGCGAGGCGGTCGAGGCCCATGCCGAAGGCGAAGCCGGTGACCTGGTCGGGGGAGAAGGAGGAATCGCTGCGCTTGGCATCGATGGCGGCGAAGACGGCGGGATCGACCATGCCGCAGCCGGCGACCTCGATCCATTTCGGGGCCTGGCCTTTGGCGTGGAGTTTGACGTCGATTTCGAAGCTGGGTTCGGTGAAGGGAAAGAAGTGCGGGCGGAAGCGGACTTCGGTTTCGGAGCCGAACATTTCGCGGAAGAAGTATTCGAGCGTGCCTTTGAGGTCGCCGAGGGAGACATCGCGATCGACATAGAGGCCTTCGAGTTGGTTGAAGACGGATAGGTGGGTGGCATCGATTTCATCCCGACGGTAAGCCGAGCCCGGGGCGATGATGCGGACGGGCGGGGCCTGGGCCTCCATGGTGCGGATCTGGACGCTGGAGGTGTGGGTGCGGAGGAGTTTCCCGGAATCGAAGTAGAAAGTGTCCTTCTCGTTGCGCGCGGGGTGGTCGGCGGGAGTGTTGAGGGCATCGAAGCAGTGGAATTCGTCTTCGATTTCCGGGCCATCGGCGAGGGCGAAGCCCATGCGGCGGAGGACCTCGATGGCTTGGTGGCGGATGAGCGTGAGCGGGTGGAGGGAGCCGTGGGAAAGGGCGCGGGCGGGCAGGGTGAGGTCGATCCCGGCGAGGGCTTTGGCATCGGCGGCGGCCTGGAGTTCGGCTTGTTTCGACTCGATGGCGGCGGTGATGGCGTTGCGGGCGGTGTTGAGGAGTTGGCCGATTTCGGCCTTCTGCTCTTTGGGGACATCGCGCATGCCGGCGGAGATCTCGGTGAGCGAGCCCTTTTTCCCGAGGATGGCGACGCGGGCGTCTTCGAGGGCGCGGGTGTCGTCGGCGGTGGCGAGGCGTGCGAGGGCTTCGGCCTGGATGGCATCGATCTTTTCCTTCATGGCGGTGTGAGCGGTGGGGATAGCGGGCGGAGGGTCTTTGGTCAATGGATAGGGGAGGGCTGGCGTGGGGGCAGGCGGAGGTTGAGGAAACGACTGGCGGGTCGCCGCGTCCTTGGGTTGGCAGGAGCGAGGGCCCGACCGAGGAGGGTGAGGAAACCACAGGCGGGACGCCTGTGCTCCCTTAAAGAAAAACGCCGACCGGGCGGACCCGGGCGGCGTTTTTTGATGGGATGGACCTGGACCTGGACCGGGATCAGGCGGCGGCTTCGGCGGCCTTCTTTTCGAGGGCGGCTTTGGCTTGGGCGATGATGGTCGAGAACGCAGCGGCGTCCTGGACGGCGAGGTCGGCGAGGATCTTGCGGTCGGCTTCGATACCGGCGGCATTGAGACCCTCGATGAAGCGCGAGTAGGTCAGGCCTTCGTTGCGGACGGCAGCGCTGATACGCTGGATCCACAAGCGGCGGAACTGGCCCTTGCGCTTTTTGCGGTCACGATATTCGTACGTTTGGGCCTTGCGGACGGCGTCCTTGGCGTAACGGAAGAGCTTCGAGCGGAAACCGCGGAAGCCTTTCGCACGGAGGAGCACCCGCTTGCGGCGGGCGCGCGAGGCCGGGCTGTTGGTGGCGCGTGGCATTGGTGCTTGGTTGGTCGGACAGGCCGTTGGTTGATCTTTCCTCCCGCAGTCTCGCTTGTCCGGTAGTGCCCTTGCGGGCCAGGCTGCGATGGAGGCCGTCCGAGGCGCGGACGGGGGCGTGGTTGTGTCGCTACGGTTTCAGGTTCAGGCGAAGGGGAGGTTTTCCTTCACGTTTTTGATGTCAGCGTCGGAAACGAGCGCAACCTTTCCGAGGTGGCGCTTGCGCTTGCGGTTCTTGCATTGGAGCAAGTGCCGCTTGCCTTGTTTGCGACGCAGAACCTTCCCTGTGCCTGTCACCTTGAAACGTTTGGCGACAGCCTTTCGGGTCTTTGCTTTTCCTGCGATCCGTGGCATGGGGCGGCGAAACTAGAGACCCACCCGGACTTGGCAAGGGAAAAGTGGCTTGTTTTTTTAAAAGGCGGGCGGGGGTGGTGAGGATGGGTGAAAATCCGGGTATTCCTCAGGTTTTCGATCCATGGAAGAGGGTTGGGCTTGCCGCAGTGCTTGGTCCCATGGGATGCGTAGGAGCACTGATATGAATGCATGCCGATCTCTCTCGTGCTCTCGTTGGGGGGTGATTTTTGAATTTCGGGAGTTTCTCCGTGGGAATCTCCTGCTGTTTGGTGCGCTGTCGTGGGTGCTGGGGGCGCCGCTGGACGGGCGGACATGGACGGATGTGCAGGGGCGAAAGATGGACGCGGAAATGGTCCGGGCGAGCGAGTCCGCAGTGGTGGTCATGCTTCGCGGCAAGGAGGTCACGATCCCTCTTGAAAAACTCTCGGACGAGGATCGGGAGTTTGTTGCCGAGTGGCTGGAGGAGCATGGCGATGAGGCGGCTGGCGGAGATGCAGAGGAGG
The DNA here is from genome assembly GCA_025457665.1 of Akkermansiaceae bacterium. Lineage (GTDB taxonomy): Bacteria > Verrucomicrobiota > Verrucomicrobiia > Verrucomicrobiales > Akkermansiaceae > Haloferula. The sequence continues at coordinate 188,026 of JALOTY010000001.1, forward strand.
ATCCTCTGATGTTCGATGGGAAGCTGTTGAAGGCGGGTGGAGCGATGAATCTCTTCGAATACGAATACACGGACGAGGATCGCGAGATCATGTCGAAGTTGAAGAGTGAGCCCAAGGACACCGGATGGAAGGTGGCGATTGCGGTGCCCGAGGGATTTGATGCCTCCAAGCCCCAGCGGGTTTTCGTGGCTTGTGCGGCGGTGAACAACGATCAGCAGCGGCTGGCTGGGAATGTGGGGGTCTTCGGGATGTATGCGCCGGTTTGTGCCGAGGCCGGCTGGGTCTGCATCGCCTATGACACGAACCTCGGGCGGTCGACCCACAACACGGATCTCTTTTTGGCGATGGCCAAGCTCAAGGCGGAGTGGCCGCAGTTTTCCTCCTGGGAATTCGCGGTGGGAGGCTTCTCAGGGGGCGCGAAAGCTTGTTTCGATCCCCTGGGGTATCTGGTCAGCAAAAACTTCCATGCGGTGGGTGCCTTTCTCGCGGGCTGCAACGATGGGACGAACTGCGAGCTAGGAAAAGAGCGCCACCGTGCCCGCACGAAAGGCTACCGGGAGGTGAAAACCTTCATCAGCACGGGGGAGACCGACAATCTGGTTTCCAAGACGCACGTCGAGCAGGTGATCGATGCGGTGAAGGACGGGGGGATCCGCGAGATCCGCAGTGAGTTTTTCAAAGGGGGACACCAGTTCCATCGACCGCATTTCGAGGAAGCCTTGAAATGGTTCAGCGAGCCCTGAAGGGGGAAATCACAGCGGTGGCAGCGTGGTGCCCTGGTTCAGCATCGGGATGCCGCCGGGCTTGAGGGATTCGGCGAGGGTGCGGCCCAGGTAGGATTTCGCGGTGGCGACGGCCGTGGCGAGGTCCTGGCCCCGGGCAAGGGCGGCGGTGATGGCCGCGGAAAAGGTGCAGCCGGTGCCGTGGGAGGCGGGGGTATCGATGCGGGGCGCGGTGAACCAGCGGTGCTGGCCGGTGCCGTGGAGGAGGTCGGCGCATTCCGGGCCGTCGAGGTGGCCGCCTTTGATGAGCACGGCTCCGCCAAGCTGCGCGGCGAGGGTTTCCGCGGCTCCCTCGATGGCAGCGCGGTCGGGCAGGGGATGGCCGACGAGGTGCGCGGCTTCATCGAGATTCGGCGTGAGCAGGGTGCAGCGGGGGAAAAGGGAGTGGCGATAAGCGGCGATCGCTGCGGGAGAAACCAGGGGATCGCCAGTGGAGGCGATCATCACGGGATCGACGACCAGCGGGATGTCCGGGTGGGCGGAAAGGAGTTCGGCGACGAGGAGGACGGTTTCCTCATCGGGCAGCATGCCGGTCTTGATGGCGGCGATGGGGTAGCTTTCCAGCAGGATGGCAAGTTGGTCGCGGATGATGGCGGGGGGGATGCCATGGATCGAGCGGACTTCGTTTGGCGTTTCCGCGACCACGCAGGTGACGACGGTGAGGCCGAAAGTGCGGAAGTGTTGGAAAGTCTTCAGATCGGCCTGAAGACCGGCCCCGGCCGAGCAGTCGGAACCGGCGATGCTGAGGGTGATGGGGAGCATGCTTGTTAGAAACTTATGAGTGTCGGGATTGCATCAGCCCAGCATGCCCCGCGCTTCTTCTTCGGTGATGACTTTGACGCCGAGGCTTTCGGCTTTGTCGCGTTTCGAGCCACCGCCTTCGCCGGCGAGGAGGTAGTCGGTGTTTTTCGAGATGCTGCCGCTGACCTTGGCTCCGGCGGCTTCTAACAGACGCTTCATGTCATCGCGGCCGATGCTGAGGGTGCCAGTGAGAACGAAGGTTTTTCCTGCAAGCGGCTGGGTGGAGGGATCGGCGGCGGCGGGTTCGGGCAGGAAGTTGGCGGATTGGGGCTGGAGCCCGAGTGCGGTCATGCGATCGAGCACCTGTAGGCCGGCGGGGGAATCGAAGAAGGCGAGCACGCTTTCGGCGACCGCGCCGCCGACATCGGCGGAGATTTGATAGGGGATGAGCGCCTCGTTTTTCTTTTTCGCATCGGGTCTGGGATCTTCGCGGAGGGCGCGGAGCAGGGGAGAGGCGGCGAGGTCGGGCAAGGTGAGGTGGAGGCGGGCGAGTTCGCGGGAGGCGGATTCGCCGACCTGGCGGATGCCCATGGCAAAGAGCCAGCGGTCGAGCGGTTTGGTGCGGGCGCGGTCGAGGGCGGTGATGACTTTCTCGGCATTCTTTTCCCCGAAGCGGCGTGCTTCGGCGTCGGTGCCGAGGTTCAGGTTGGCGAGGGTATCGAGATCGAGCGTGAAGAGATCCAGCGGCGTGCGGCAGAGTTGACGGGCGACGAGGGCATCGGCCACGGTTTCGCCGAGGCCATCGATATCGAGGGCTTTGCGGGAGGCGAACTGTTTGATCTTCGAGGCGGCCTGGGCGGGGCATTCGAAGTTGCCGCAGCGCCAGGCGACGAAGCCATCCTCGCGGGCGATGGGGCCGCCGCAGGACGGGCAGCGGCCGTTGACATGGTCGAAGAGCGAGAAGGGCAGCGCATCGTGCGGGCGTTTGGCATCGATGACCTTGACGATGGCGGGAATGATTTCGCCGGCTTTTTCGATGAGCACGGTATCGCCGATGCGGATGTCCTTTCGTTGGATTTCCTCTTCGTTGTGGAGGGTGGCGCGGGAGACGGTGGTGCCGGAAACGAGGACGGGTTCGAGTTCCGCCACGGGAGTGAGCACGCCAGTGCGGCCGACCTGGATGGTGATGGCCTTGAGGAGGGTTTCCTTTTGCTCGGGCCGGAATTTGTAGGCGGCGGCCCAGCGTGGGGCGCGGGAGCGGAAGCCCAGAGTACGACGTTCCTCGTAGTTGTGAACCTTCACCACCGCGCCATCGGTGCCGTAGGAGAGGTCGTGGCGTTCGCGATTGATGCGGGCGATGGCGGCGAGCAATTCCTCGAGATTCGAAGCGTGGATGAGCGGCTGGTTGCGCGGGATGGCGAGGGCGGCGAGGAGGGCGGTGAAATCGTCTTCGGTTTCCAGCGGCGGGCCTTCGTAGGCGCCGATGCCGTGGGCGAGGAAGGCGAGTGGGCGCTCGGCAACCTTTTTGGGATCGAGCTGCTTGAGGGTGCCGGCGGTGGCGTTGCGGGGATTGGCAAAAGTGGGCAGGCCTTGTTCGTCGCGCTCGGCATTCATCGCCGCGAAGGCCTCGTTCGGCATGAAGATTTCGCCGCGGACTTCGAGGAGGGCGGGGAGGACTGCCTCGGTCATCGCTGCTGGGCTGATGTCCGGAGCTTGCAGGACTTGAAGATCGATGGGAATGAGTTCGCCCGTCGGCGCTTTGATCAAGTTGCCGGTATGGGCGTCGGCGATTTCGATGCCCGTCTTTTCGTGATACCAACGGTTGTGGCCGGTGCTGCGATATCCACCCGCGAAGAACCAAGCTGCAACCTCGTTATCGGTGGGACGGGTGCCTGGTATGAAAGGCTGGGAGGTGACGAATGCCGGGCCATCAGCCGATATCAAGATCCCGTGGAGTTGGATATCGTCTGAAAAGATATGATTGCTTCGAAGAATGTTATGCAGATAGCCGGCGGCGCCTTGGGCACCGAATAAAGGTGGGAGAGTGAATTTTACCACGCGCCCGAGTTGAGGGAGAAAGAATACCGTGTGCTCTGATTGGCCTCCCAGATCGGTTTGAGTGGCCACGAGACTACTCACTTTTTCTGCTTCGATCTCTCGGGCATTTTGAACTGCCCATTCAAGAACGGATTCGGCTTCCTGTCGGAGCCGTTCCTCCACATCTGTTCCATCGCTTCTTGAAGCGATGTCTTCGAGGCGAGCGGCAAGAGTTGCAATCTCGCGAGGCGAAGCCGGTGGGCGAGTTGGGCCGGGGATACCGAGGAGTTCATGAATTTTGAGATAAGTGGGATGGGATGAAGAGTCAATGGGCGGGGCGAGCGTCATCGGCACGCTGCGGATGGTGCGGACGTTGTGCGTGATGTCATCGCCGGTCTCGCCGTCGCCACGGGTGGCGGCGTAGGCGAGCTTGCCATCGCGATACACGAGCGAGACAGCGACGCCATCGATCTTCGGTTCGACGGTGACGGCGATGTCATCGCGGCCGAGGTTTTTGCGGAGGCGCTGATAGAAGTCGATGAGTTCGGCTTCGGGAACGGGAGCGGTGGCGGGATCGAGTTCGAAGACATCATCGATGGAAAGCATGGGGACTAGGTGTTTGACCTGGGTGAAGCCCTCGATGGGTTTGCCGCCGACGCGGCGGGTGGGGGAATCGGGATCGGCGAGTTCGGGGTGTTTTTCCTCCAGTTCTTCGAGTTCGCGGAAGAGTTTGTCGTAATCCGCATCCGAGATTTCCGGAGTGGCCTGGGTGTAATAAAGATGATCGTGACGGCGGATTTCCTCAACGAGGAAGGCCATGCGCCGGGCGGGCTCGGGGCGGGTGTTGGGGGTGAAATCGAAGAGATCGTCCATGGCTGGAGGCACGGTGAGCGAAGGAGGATGGATCAATCGGGCGCGTTGAGGAGCTTTTCGCGGGTGAGGCGGTTGCGTTCCGATTTCAGGGCGACAATGGTGACGACGAGGAGGACGGCGGAGATGGCAAAGGCGATGGCCTGATAGAGTGGCGCGCCGCCCTGGGCGGCACTGAGCAGGCCGGGGGACGAGCGGGCACCGCCGAGGAGGGCGAGGACGCCGATGGCACCGGTGCCATGCCAGGTCCAGCGCGGGCTGAAGGCGAAAAGGGCGGCGATGATCCAGCCGCCGCCGAGGGTGAGGGCGCCCTGGAGGACGGAGGGGTCCTCGATCTTTTCCATGGCATGAAAGCCTAACAGGATCATCAGGATGCCACCGAGGATGGCGAGGATGCGGAGGGATTTCATCGGGGCTGGATGGCTTCTTCGAGGCGCTGATGGAGTTGTTTGAGCTGTGGGCCGTGGTGGGATTGCCCACCGCCGGGGAGGGTGACGTAGAGGGTATCGAGCGCGGCACCTTTCTCCGTGCAGATGCGGGCGTGGACGGTATCCAGCCCGCATTCGTTGATGGCGTGGAAAAGGTCGTGAAGGAGGCCGATGCGGTCAATGGCCTGGATTTCGACGACCGTGCTGTGGGGATCGATTTCGTTGCTGACGTAGGCGCGGACGGGGAAGGCGATGCCGGCTTCTTCGCGGGGTTTGAGGAGGTTGCGTTTGGGTTTGAGGAATTGGGCGGGGTCGTAGTGTTCGGTTTCGAAGAGGTCGTAGAGCGTGCGGATGAAGCGCTCTTTCACGCGGATGTCGCTGACCGGGGCGAAGTCGGTGGTGCAGATGCGGAAGAGGTCGACGACGATCCCATCGGTGCGGGTATGGAAATCCGCGGAGAGGATGTTCACGCCTTCCGAGGCGATGGCGCAGCAGACTTTTTCGAGAAACTGGGGTCGGTTTCGCGCGACGAGGACGAGTTCGGAGTAGCCGCGTTCCGGGTGATCGATGGCCTGACCGGCGCATTCGAAACGGTCGGGGGCGCTGGCTTCCTGATCGAGGAATTCGCGGACGGCACGGATGTGGACAGGGACGCTGGCGGGCTCGCGGAAGCGGAAATAGCTGGCGGGCATGCGCTCGAAGTGGGCATCGATATCGTTTTCCCAATCGCTCCCGAGGGTGGCGAGGGTCTTTTCACGAAGCGAATCGCGTTCCTGACGGATGATTTCGTTGAAGCGTTCGCGGCCATCGGTGAGGTAGCTGCGCGCGGCGCTGTGAAGTTGGAGCATGAGGGTTTCCTTCCAACTCGTCCACGCATCCGGGGCAGTAGCATTCGAATCCGCGTAAGTGAAGAGCAGCAGCGCATCGAGCCGGGTGGTATTGCGCATGAGGCCGGCGAATTCGGCGACGACCTTGGGGTCATCGATGTTCCGCGTGGTGGCATATCTCCAGAAAGTCAGGTGATGGTCCACGAGGAACATGATGAGCTGACGCCGGGAGCCGGTGATCTGGAGGCGATTGCAAAGGCGCTGGGCGAGCATGGCGGAGCCATCGATGTGCTCGCGGACATTTTCCGAACGACCGGTATCGTGGAGGATGATGGCGAGGTAGAGGGCGACGGGATCGGTGATATCGATCAGCAGGTCGCGATAGATGCGCAGGCGCGGTTCGGTGGAATCTAACAGGGCATCGATGCCTTCGACGAATCGCAGCGTGTGTTCATCGGCCGTGTAGCGGTGGAAGAACTCGTGCTGGACGAGGCAATCGAGCGCGCCGAATTCCGGCAGGTAGCGGCCGAGGAAGCCGACGCGGTGCATCTGGCGCAGGGTGCGGGCGACATCGCCCTTGCGGGAGAGGATGGCTTCGAAGGTTTCGCGGTTGGACTTGAGGTAGCGGAAGGGGCGGTCGATGGATTCCCAGTGGGCTTTGACCAATTTCCGCATGGGCGGGCTGAGGCGGAGTCCGCGGAGTTGGCAGTGTTGGAACATCCGCATCATGGCGGAGGGGTCCTTTTCAAAGATGTCCTGGCGGGCGGGATAGATGCGGCCTTCGCGGGCGATGAAGGCATCGAACTCCTCGCGTTTCTTCTTCCGGAAGGTGAGGAAGCTGCGGAGTCCGGTTTCGCGGCTGTCCTCTTCCTCGATCTGGAAGATTTCCATGAGCGAGGTGGTGTGTTGATAGAGGTTTCTCGTATGTCTGTAGTAGTCGCGCATGAACGCCTCCGTGCGGCGGAGGATGGAGCGCTGGGGGTAGCGGAAGGAGGTGGAGACGACGCCCTGGAGGTGAAGCGTGAGCTGGTCGGCCCCGCGTCCGGCCTGGTAGTGGAGTTCGTTGCGGACGCGGTGGAGGAAATCGTAGGCGTCTTCGATTTCCCGATGGGCGCTGCGGGTGAGCAGCTTGGCATCGACGAGTTTTTGCAACGAGCTGTCGCCGCGTTTGGCGCGCATGACCCAGAGGATGTTCTGGTAGTCGCGCATGCCGCCGCAGCCTTCTTTGACGTTGGGCTCCTGGAGGAAGACGGTGCGGGAGAATTTCTTGTGGCGGCCGCTGAGGTCCTGCCGGCGGAGTTCGAAAAAGGCCTCCTGGCGGCGGGTGAGTTCGGTGGCGAAGCGTTTGCGGAAATCGGCGAAGAGCTGTCGGTCCCCGGCGATGCGGCGTGCGTCCATGAAGGCGGTGCGGGCCTCCTGATCGCCGCGGGAATGGGTGATGCATTCGGGGATGGAGCGGACGGCGTGGCCGACCTTGAAACCGGTGTCCCAGAGAAGATAGAGGACTTCCTGGACGACTTCCTCGATGGGTTTGGGGAGCTGCGTGGAGGCGCGCGGGGTGAGGAAAAGGAGGTCGATGTCCGAGCCGGGATTGAGGGTGGCGCGGCCGTATCCGCCAACGGCGACGAGGGCGAGGTTGGCCTTGAGATCGCGGCGTTTCAGGGCTCCGGTGAAAGCGGCTTTGAGGATGGCATCGATGAGCGCGGCGCGGGTTTGGGCGATTTCGATCCCCCCGGCACCGGCGCGGTGGCGGAGCTTGATGCGGTGTTCTTCGATTTTGAGGAATTTCTTGAACAGCTTGAGCCGCTCGGCGGGGGTGAGACGGCCGTCGCTGGCGGGTTTGAGCGCCTCGGCGGCGTGCTCGGTGAAGGATTTCAATGGGCTTGGCATGAAGACGGGCGGAGCATGGAGCAGAAACGGGGTGAGGTCGAATGCGGAATCGCGGGTGGTCGGGTGGGGGATTTTCCGGGATTTTGGCCTTATCGACGGGCTGCTGCTACTACCGGGGGCGTAGGTGGATGTCCTCGCCGGACTTGCAATCGCCGCGTCGGGGGGGAGAGTGATCGGGCATGGAAACATTCCCGAGGCATCTCTGCTGGGCTTCCGTTTTCCCGGGTCTGATGTGGATGGTCGCCCCGGTGCTGGCGGTGCCGGACACGGTCATCGGCCCTGTGGTGCAGGCGGAAAGTCCTCTCAACGGCACGGATTTGACGCCGCAAATCATCGCGGCCCTGGAGGAAGGGACGGAGCTTCCGGGGAGGTGGATGGCCGAGGGAGAAGTGGGCGGGACCGCATTTTCCCACCTGCTGGCGAGGCCGGTTCTTTTCGGCCGGGAAGTGGTCCTGTTGCGATCTTTTTCCCGGGAGGGTCGGGTGGTGGCCTTGGAGGCGACCTATGCCGATGCGGGATCGTATTTCGGGTATTTCCAAGAGGTGCTGCCGGAAGATTTGAAACCACGGGAACGTGAGCGCGAGATGGCGCGTCGGGTGCAGGCGAGGCAGCAGGAATTTGCAACGGAGATGGCGGAGGCCTTGGAAAAAGTTCGGGAGGAATTGTCGCGGCAGGCGGACCGACCCAAGCCGAAGATCGAGCGACACGGCAAAGTCCGCATGCTGCGTGCCGAGGTGGAGGAGTGGCGCATGGGGAAACTCACCGCGCGGCTGTTTGTGGGGGAGGGTCGGTTGGTGCGACTGGTTCTCGGGAAAACGGATGAAATGCCGGCGGGCTGGATGGAACGATCTTTTGACGGGGAGACGGCCCGGGAACGCTCGGCTCGACTTGCGGCCACGGTGGAAAAAAATCCGGACGGCAGCGTGCGTGTGACTGGCATTCGTCCCATCCCCCAAGGTTATCGCCCCTACTGCGGCCTGAACACGCTGGCGATGGCGGCGCGACATCTCGGCCTGATGATCGATGAAGACTGGCTTGCGGCTGCAGCGGGTTTTCGCAACACCGGCAGCGCGGCGGGATCGGACATGGTTTCGCTCTATCATGCGGTTGCCGCCGAGGCAGGCATGGGGATGGATCGGGGAAACTCCTTGGATGAAACCGCCGTCAAAGCCGCACTTGCGGAGGGCCGGCCGGTGATCGTGTGGCGGAGGTTTTGTTGGGAGAGGAACAAGCTCCACGATCGGATCGCCCGCAGGGGCGGAAAACTTCCCGATCCATCGAGTCCCGACGAAAAGTCCACCTGGCCAGGCGAAGAGGCACCGCTGCATGCTTCCGTTCTCACCGGCTATGACCCCGGGAAACGCGAAGTGTTTTTCCTCGAAAGCTGGAGCGGCAAGGATCAGCCGCGCCGGATGAGGATGGAGGAAATGGCTGCGACCACCTACCTTTGTTTTATTTTCGAAAACCGCAGATAGAGGATCACGCCGAGTTCTTTTGTCCCGGAAAGATGTTTTCGCCCTCGCTCCTTGCGATGATCACGGCGGCGCAGGAATCGCCGAAGATATTCACGGCGGTGCGTGACATATCGAGCAGTCGATCCACCGCGAGCAGCGCGACCACGGCGGTTTCGGCACCGGGGACATTGCTGTTTTTCAGGATGAGGAGGATGGCGACGAGGCTGGCGGATGGCACGCCCGCGACACCGACGCTGGTGAGCAAGGCGGCGGTGACGACGAAGAATTGTTCGGCAAAGCCCATCTGCACGCCCATGACCTGCGCGACGAAAACCACGGCGACACATTCGTAGAGGGCCGTGCCATCCATGTTCACCGTGGAGCCGAGAGGCAGAGTGAATGAGGTGACCCGCTTCGAGACGCCTGCCTTGTCCTGCACGCAGCGCATCGTCACAGGGAGGGTCCCGGAGGAAGATGCGGTGGAAAAGGCCACCAGCAGCGCCTCCCGCATCGCACGGAAATGCCAGCGTGGATCGATCCTTGCCAGCAGCCACAGGATGATCGGCATGGTGATGAAAAGATGGATGCCGAGGCCGCTGAGGACGGTCACGAAGTAGGCCTTCATTTCCCAGAATACCTCGGGGCCATTGGCATGGATCACCGGAAACATCAGGGCAAAGACACCGATGGGTGAGACCGCCATGATCCAGCGGGTCAGCGTGATCATCACATCATTCCCCGCCTGGAAGAATTCCCGCAGCGTGCGCATCTCCGCGGCGGGCAGTCGGGTCATGGCGATGGCGAAAAGGATGCTGAAGACAATCACCCCGAGCATCTGTCCGTTGTCCGTGGCGGCGGAGAAAACGTTCTCCGGAATCATCATGCGGAAGGTGTCGAGGAAATCCCCGGCTTCCCTCGCGGCGGCATCGGCCACCTTGGCTTTTTCCGCATCGCTCGCGGCGGCAGCCTTGGATTCGAAGGCGGCGCGGATCGCCATGTTCGGTTCACCGTCCTTGATCCCGGGTTCGATGAGATTGACCAAAAGCAGCCCGGTGGTGGTGGCGATCAAGGAGGTGGCCGCATAGAACCCGAGGGTCTTGCCGCCCAGCCTGCCGAAGCCCTTGACTCCCTGAAGGCTGGCGATGCCGGAGATGACCGAGGTGACGATCAGCGGCACGATGATCATCTTCAGGGCCTGCATGAAGAGATCGCCGATGAAACCGGAAATCGCCAGGGCCCGGGCTTCGAAGCTCGCCGGATCGAGGTCCACCCCGGACACCGCGCGGAAAAGCACGCCGGTCAGGGTGGCCAAACCGAGGGCGAGGAGAATCTGCCAGTGGAGGGCGACACGTTTCATCGGCGGAATCCAGACAGGATGACGGCAAAAGGGGAGGAGAAAAGCCATCGAAAGCGCCGCCCCCGTGAACGTGGCGAAAGGCGTCCCTTGCGGGTCCGGCGGGAGCGTGCTATCGCCCGGGGACCGATGGGATGGAACGAAAGAGCTTACGCCGGACGCCTCCGGGTTTCACGGCCGCCTTTGCCGGCGGTGACGAAGGCCTTGCTGGTCATCAATATCGTCGTCTTCGTGCTCGATCTGATCAGCCGGGATGATCTGGGTCAGGGCGGCTGGTTCCAGGCGTTCCATTTCCGCGTGGCGGAGGCCATCGGCAGCGGATACCTGTGGCAGTTCCTCAGTTTCCAATTCCTGCACTCATCCCTGGGCCATCTGATCTTCAACATGATCGGGCTCTTCGTTTTCGGACCCACGGTGGAGCATTGGTGGGGTAGGAACCGCTTCCTCGCCTACTACTTGATCTGCGGCGTGTCCGGCGCCTTGTTTTTCAGCCTTCTGTTGGGCCTCGGCCTGCTGCCCAATGCCGGATCCTTCTCCAGCCTGGTCGGTGCCTCCGCCGGTCTGTTCGGCATCATCTTCGCCGCAGCATGGATCAATCCGGCGGAACAACTCCGACTCTGGTTTCCTCCCATCACCGTCACGCTCAGGAAACTCGCGATGTTCTTCGCCGCCTGGGCGATCCTCGTGATCCTCGGTGGCCTGCTGGCTCCTGATGCCCGGATCTTCTGGAATGCCGGCGGTGAAGCCGGTCACCTCGGCGGAGCCTTGATGGGCATCCTGCTCATGAAGTTCCCCTGGCTGCTGCGAAAAGGACGCAAGCCCGGACCGAAGATCATTCGCCCGAAACAATTCCGACGCAGCCCGCCGAAACTCCAGCCACGCTCGGTGGTCGATCTCAGGGCCGAGACCGAGATCGACCGCATCCTCGATAAAATCAGCGCCGATGGCATCGATGCGCTGACGCCGGATGAGCGTGCCATCCTCCAACAGATGAGCGAGAAGAAGCCATGACCGATGAGGAAATGATCAGCTCCGGCCCGCCCGGCATCCAGATGACCCGGCTGCGTGCCATCATGCATCGCTTGCGGGCACCCGGTGGATGTTCCTGGGACGCCGCGCAAACGCACGAAAGCCTCGTTCCGAACCTCATCGAGGAAACTTACGAAACGGTCGATACCATCCGCCGCGGAGACATCACCCACCTCAAGGAAGAACTCGGCGATCTGCTGCTGCAAGTCGTCTTCCACAGCGAACTCGCGGCGGAAGCGGGAAACTTCGATTTCGATGAGGTCGCCCGCGGGATTTCCGACAAGCTCATCCGTCGCCATCCGCATGTCTTCGGCGACAAGATTGCCGGCGATCCCGAATCGGTCTTGAAGCAGTGGGATGAAATCAAACGCGCGGAAAAAGGCGATGAGGCCAAGCCTTATCTTCATGGCGTGGGCAAAGGCCTGCCCGCCATCCTGCGTGCCGCGAAGCTTCAGAAAAAGGCGGCCAAGGTTGGCTTCGATTGGCCGGATGAAGCCGGTGTGATCGCCAAGATCCGCGAGGAGATCGAGGAATTCGAAAACGCACCCGATGCCGACGCCGCAGAAGAAGAACTCGGCGATCTTTTCTTTTCGCTCGTCAATCTCGCCCGCTTTCGTGGTTGGGATCCGGAAGTGATCATGGCGCAGGCCAATGAGAAATTCGAGACCCGCTTCGCCGCCATGGAATCCGCTCTAACGGTTAGTGGCGTGAGCCTCGTCGAGGCCGGGATCGAGCGGCTCGAAGTCGCTTGGCAGGCCGCGAAATAGGGTCGGCCCCGCCATTTCCCCGAAGCAAGAAATGCGCAGAGTCGGGCGGAGAGTGCTTTGCGGCACCCCGGCGGGATGTGGGAGCCTGCGGGCATCCGGGTGACCCCTGGAACTCATCCCTAACTGAAAACCGACATGAAACACAGCATCCCCACCCTCCTCACCGGAGTCCTCGGAATTTGTGCCGCCGCCCCGGCCATCGCCGGAACCATCGCCGTGGAGCCCAGCGCCCCGGTCATGCAGACGACCACCGGTGGATTCGAAAAGGCCCGCAAGCCGATGACAAATCCGACGATGTTCGACCTCGCCATCCCCGGCACGAACGTTCACCCGATCTTCCTCTACCACAACCTCCCGTCCTTCGTGAACACCACCGTGGGACCGCTGGCCATGGGCGGGCATGTCGAGGTCTATGCGCTGCAATTTGAAATCGCCTTCTCGGAACGCCTCTCGCTCGTCGCGACCAAGGATGGATACGTCCGCTTCCGCCCCGATCAACCTTCCCTGTGGACCCAGCAAAGCGGCTTTGCCAACATCGCCGCAGGTTTGAAGTATGCCTTCATCTATGATCCGGCAAACAGCTTCGCCGTGAGCGGTGCCGCCACCTATGAGTTCCCCACCGGAAATCATGATGTCTATCAGGTCGAAGGAAACGGTGCCCTGAACCTCATCCTCTCCACGGTGAAACTCTGGGACAATCTCCAGATCGCGGCTTCCGGTGGCGTGCGTCTGCCCTTCGATGGCCAGCAATCCACCAACTCCTTCGTCAGCGCCCACGCCAGTTATGAAGTGATGCCATGGTTCATCCCGCTCGTGGAAGTCAACTGGCACAGCGTCCTCTCCGCAGGCAATGGCCGGCCGAACTACTTCAGCCAGGCCCTGGGACTCACTCCCGCCGTCGCCACCTTTGAAGGCAACGACCTGCTCAACTTCGGAGCCGCGAATTCCACCCAAAACCGCGACCTCGTCACCGCCGCCATCGGCTTCCGCTCGCGCATCACCGATCACATCACCACCGGTGTCGCTTACGAAATCCCGCTCACCGATGAAAACAACAGCGTGATCGACGACCGCTTCACCGTTGACCTCATCTGGTCCTTCTAACAGACAGCGCCCCTTAACAGGGCGATTTCTGACTCGTCATTCCCCAAGCGGCGCGCATCCCGCTTGGGGAAATTCATTTTCACACCGCACGCCGTCGATCAGACAGCGGCAACTCGGGAAAAGAGGAGGAACAACTGAGGGAGCTGGGGGGAACAACGAAAGGATCGAATCTGACGAAATTTGGGAGAAGTGGAGAAATCAAGGCCCCGCCTCGAGAGAGATGGAACGGATCCGCCACCAAGCCATGATTTTCGCGATGTTTCGTGGATTTCGGATTCCACCAATCAAGCTCCATCATCTCTTCCAAATCCGTGCCCCTCCGTGCCATCCGTGGTTCCACTTCTGCCTTTCGATCAGGGAAAGGGGAGAGAACAACGAAAGGATCGAATTTGACGAAATTTGGGAGAATGGGGAGAAACGGATGCTCCGCCTCACTTGTGCTTGAACGGATCTGCCACCAAGTCATGATTTTCGCGATGTTTCGTCGATTTGGGATTCGACCAATCAAGTTCCATCATCTCTTCCAAATCCGTGCCCATCCGTGCCATCCGTGGTTCCACTTCTGCAGGAGCGAAGCTCGCGATCGATGAGGGCTTCACGCCTCCCCCGAGATCAGGGAGGCGGGGTGGGCTGCGATTGCAACCAAGCCGCTTGGCTGGTGCTGGCTTGCTGCACGAAGGCCTTGATCTCATCGCGGTTGGCGGTGGGTGGCAGGGTCTGATGCATCGATGTCAGCCGCGCGGCATCCGCAGGGCCGAC
>JALOTY010000121.1 GCA_025457665.1 Akkermansiaceae bacterium
ACCATCCCCCACTTCTACCTCCATGCGGAAGTGGACATGGCCCCGCTCATGGCCCTCCGCGGCCAGATCAATGCCCAGGCGGAAAAAACCCACGGCAACAAATACTCGGTCAACGATTTCGTCCTCAAGGCCGCCATCAATTCCGCCCAAGCCGTGCCCGCGGTGAACGCCTCCTTTGCTGGGGACCACATCGTCCAGTTCGCCAGCGTCGGCATGTCCGTCGCCATCGCCGTGGAAGACGGCCTCGTCACCCCGGTCATCAAGAATGCCGAAAGCAAGACCCTCCTGCAAATTTCCCAGGAGGTCAAAGACATGGCCGGACGCGCCAAGAACAAGAAACTCAAGCCCAACGAATTCGATGGCGGCACGATCACCGTCTCGAACCTCGGTGCCTGGGGCGTTGAGTTCTTCGATGCCATCGTCAATCCCCCGCAAGCGCTCATCGTCAGCGTCGGTGCCGCGATCGAGAAGCCCGTCGTCAAGGATGGCCAGATCGTTCCCGGACTCCGCATGAACCTCGGCATCAGTTGCGACCACCGCGTGGTTGATGGGGCCGTGGCCGCCCAGTTCCTCGCGGAAATGAAGAAGCTGCTCGAACAGCCCGCCCTGATGCTGATCTGAGCTTCAGCCACCTGCCCCACCCCGTGAAATTCTCCAGCGGCCCCCCTCACCCAGGCGGGCCGCTTTGCTTTTGCCCGGATGCCTGTCGAATCCCATCGGGAAACGCCAGGTTATCCCCAGCTCTGAAGAAGAGGGTATTTGGAACCCCAAAAGAGTCTTCATCTTAAGCGTGTGGATAAGTGCGAAAAATCCGCGTTCCACTTAGAGGCATAGGGATTCCACAACTCCAACAGATGCGGAAAACCCCGTGGATGAATGAGGGGAAGCAAGGGCTCTAACGGGTCCGATGAAATCTCTCCAACAGCTATCGTCAGGTTATTCGCAAGCGATTCCCACTCACTCGCGGATCTCGCTCATGGAGGCCGATGCATCAAAGGCCATGAAGCCCGCCTTTTGGAGTTTCGGCATCTCGCGAGTCAGACGTTTCTGGAAATCGTCGAAGTCCTTCCGATCCCGTGAAGTCCATCCAGCCTCGGCGGCAGCGAGGAGTCGGGGAAAGGTCATGAAGTCGCGTCGATCCTGCGTCCGCGTTTCCTCCGTCCACAGGCAGGCCTGGATCCCCCGAACCATCTTCCAGTCCTCTTCCTTGAGCAGGGTCAGGCTGTCAGGAAACTGATAGACGTCGGCCAGGGGATTGAATCCTTCCCATCGCCGCCCGACTTTGTGGGACTCGTCCTGCACGAAATCGAAATACATCGGTCGCCGCGGACAGAGGATCACGGGATATCCGTCATCGATCGCTTGGCGCAGCACATCGGTCCGGTCGTGCCGCCACCAGAACACCAGCGTCTGGTCCGTCGGCAGCCCGCGTGCCGCGACCTCGTCCCAACCCCCGGTGATGAATCCCAAGTCATCGATGCGTCCCGCCATTCGTCGGTTGAACCAGGTTTCCACCTCACGCAACTCCTGGAAGCCTTCCCGTGCCATCAGCTCTTTCACCTCCGGCAGCTCCTTCCATTTCCCCCAGCCAAAGTGGACCTCATCGCCACCGAAATGGATCACACCCGCGTCCGGAAAGAGGCTCGCAACCTCTTCCAGAATCCCATCAAGAAATTCCAGCGTCTCAGGCTTCGCTGGATTGAAGGTGAAATGCGACCACTTGAAGGGCTTGCCATTCGCCCCGATTCCCCCGCCATCATGCTGCGGATAGGCGCGCACCGCGGCATCGGCATGTCCCGGCATGTCGATCTCCGGGATGATGGTGATGCCTTTGCGCTTTGCATAGGCCACGATGCGCCGGATCTGCTCCTGCGTGTAATACTGGGCCGGAGCGTCGGGCGAGCGATCCGTTTCCGATCCCCGCCCGCCCACTTTGGCGAGTTCGGGATAGCGCTTGATCTCGATCCTCCACCCCGGCGAATCGGTGAGATGCCAGTGGAAACGGTTCATCTTGTAACGCGCCATTTGGTCTAACAGGCGAATCACTCCGTCTTCACCAGTGAAATGCCTGGACTCATCGAGCATGAATCCCCGCCATTCGAAGCGCGGCTCATCCCTCACCGTCATCGCTTCCAGCACCACCCCGTCCTGCTGCCTTGGTGCGGCTTCGAGGATTTGCACGAGCGATTGCAAACCATGGAAGTGACCGCCGGGAGTCGCTGCATGTACGAGAATCGTAGTAGGTAAAATCCTCAACACGTATCCCTCTCCGGCGGGACGCGCGATGTCCGCAGGCAGCATGTCCGCGCTCAGAAACTGGATGGCCACCGCTGCATCCGCCGGCGCCGGACGCAAGTCGAGGCCTGCAGCGGCGCTGAGTTGGCGCGACCAATCCACCACCACCTCCGCCGCCGCATACACATAGCCACCCTCCTTGAGCGTCAAGGTCCCCTCGGCTTCCCGTTGCTCCAGTGGCCGTGGAATGATGGGCAGTTCACCCATGGCGATGGCACCAGAGGTCAGGAAAATCGCAAGCATCCGGCATTTCATGCCGAATTTTAGATCCGTCTTGAGGGCCCTGACAACCCGATTCCGCCCTCTTTCCCTCCCCGTCTGGTGATGGGCATTGTCATGGCCCCTCCTGCATCATTGACTCCGCGCATGGAGACCGGCTTCCGGAAAATCCCCGAGATCGCGTTCCGTTCTGCTTGTGCCGCGGGTCTTCTCGCACTGGTCGGCCTGTTCGGTTCCTTTCATTGGCTGGCGGACCTCACCAACCATTTCCCCATGCAGGCCCTCGGAGCGGTTCTAACAGGAATCGCGATCCAACTCCTGGCCAGACGTTGGAAGGCCGCCCTGGTTCTCTCGCCCTTGCTCATCCTGCCGCTGGTCCGCGTGATTCCATGTTACGCAAGCCCGCCGCAGCTTTCCTCCATCGGCACGGACCTGCGGGTCTGCGCCTTCAATGTCCTTATCTCCAACCCGCAGAAGAATGAGGCCGTCGAATGGGTCCGCCATTGCGATGCCGACCTCGTGGTGCTGGTCGAGACCGATGCCGCCTGGTGCCGCGCCTTCGATGCGCTCAAGGATCTTTACCCACATCAATTGGCCAAGTCGCGGGCCGATAGCTTTGGCATTCACTTGCTTTCGAAACATCCCATCCTCAGCCACCAACACCGGATTCCGCCGGGTGGGCTCGTGCCCCTGTTGGAGGCGGTGGTCTCCACGCCCGCGGGTCCGGTCACGGTCTATGGCGTCCATCCGCTTCCTCCCATGTCCGGCGAAGCCGCCCGTTCCCGGGATGCCTACCTCCGCCATCTGGCACTCGATGCCGGGAAAAAATCCGGACCTGTCATTCTGTTAGGTGACTTCAATGCCACCCCATGGAGCGTGGCCATGCGACCTCTGCGCGATGCCGGTTTCATCGATGCCTCCAAGGGCCACGGCCACAGCGCCACCTGGAGTCGCCGCAATCCCTTGCTCGCGATTCCCATCGATCACATTCTCACCCGCAATCTTCCGCCGCCCAAGTCTTTCGTCATCGGCCCCGATCTTGGCTCGGATCATCGTCCGATCCTTGCCGACCTCCTCCTCGTCCCCGATGCCTAGGGCCCCTCGGCATCGGCCGCATCCATTTCCTCGCAGACCTTGTGGATGAAGGGCGGCATCAGCCTCGCGGCTTCTTCCATGACGCTTTGATGATCCCGCCCCTTGGCTTCGTGAAACTCGACCCGTTCGTGCCCGAGGTGACGGAGCGTCGACGCCATCAGGTCGTTTTCCTCCACCCGCGCAGGCCAGTCGAGCGCGCGGTCGCCGGTGATGAGACAGAGGGCCGGAAGATGCTTTGAAACGAAATGCAAAGGTGCGAAAGCATCGATCACGGGCACCAGCGGATCCCCTCCGATGCCACGGAGTTCCTTCACGTGGAAATGCGTCGTCACCTGGGCACTCACCGGAATGAAGCCTGCCAGTTGCCCGGGCTTGAGATCGTGTTTGGCGAGCCACTGCGGATCCATCGCCACCATCGCGGCAAGGTATCCACCGGCCGAATGACCACCGATGAAAACCCGCTGCGGATTTCCCCCATGGCGGGAAATGTTCCGCATCGTCCATGAAACCGCCGCCGCCGCGTCTTCGATAAAGACCGGACAGGGGACCTGCGGGGACAAACGATATCCCGCCGCCACAAGCAGCACATCATCGCCCTCATACGGTGGGAAACCCCGCTCGCCCCCCGTGAGTCCGCCACCATGAAACCAAACCAGCACGGGCAAATCCTTGGCGTTTTCCGGAATCCTCAAGTCCACACGGCAACGCCCCTCGGGGTCAGCGATGCCCTCGGCCGCCGGATGATAGGCAAGCCCTTCCACCGTCCGGATTTCCCCACCCGCCGCAATCGCCATGATCCCGGCGGAAATCCACGGACCTAACAGCCAGTGCCATGCCCGTCGCGGATATGTTTTTGTAAGAGAAGTCTTCATGGGATCGGCCCTGGCTTGATCAGCCTTCGGTGCCGATCCTTGAAACCCGCAGGCGCTCGGCAAGAAGCAGGGCCTTGAAGCGGTTGTAGTCCTCTTCACGCGTGGCGGAGACGAGGCGGTATTGGTATTCGCGCCAGTGGGACATTTCATCGATCGCATTGCGCAGCCGCAGGGCGATGACTTCCTCGCTGTCCGTCGCCCTTCCGCGCAGGCGGGCTTCGAGTTCGTGTTCGTCCGGTGGCATGACGAAGAGATCCACCAAGGCCCGGCGGATCACCGGATCGGTGCTCGAGCGCACCTGCGCCGCGCCCTGGACGTCGATGTCCATGACAACATCGATCCCCGAGTTCAGCCGCCCGATCACTTCGCTGCGCAGGGTGCCGTAGAGGTTGCCGTGGACCTCGGCGTGTTCGATGAAGAGCCCCTCATCGATGCGCTGGCCGAAGGTTTCCCGATCGATGAAATGATACTCGCGCCCACAGGCCTCACCCTCGCGTGGCTGGCGTGTGGTGCAGGAAACGGAGAACTCGGCCTCACCTTCCGCCGCGAGCCGACGGCAGAGCGTGGATTTCCCGGAACCGGATGGGCCGGAAACGAGATAGAGGATGCCGCTGCGCATGGTGGAAAGCTGGAAAGGGGGGAGGGCCGCGGCAAGCCAAAGGTCACCGCGCGGGCTGGCTCAGGCGACTTTGTCGATCCCCAGCCCGGAGCGCGTCAGGAGCGGTTCAAGCTCGGGATCGCGGCCCATGAAGGCGCGGTAAAGCTCGTCCACCGGCCGGGAATTCCCGCGCGACAGGATGTGGGCACGGAATTCGCGCCCCACCTTGCCGGACAGCACGCCGTCGGCCTGGAAGCGGCTGAAGGCATCGGCATCCAGCACCTCCGCCCACTTGTAGGAATAGTAGCCGGCCGCATAACCCGTGGGCGAGCTGAAGAGGTGGTTGAAGCGCCGCGCCATGCTCGGCGTGGCCGTGGCCAGGGGGGCTTTGTATCCGGCGAGAATCTCGGCATCGACTTCATCCAGGCCCCGTCCGCGATATCGATCCAGGTTCAGGTGCAGCTCGAGGTCGAGCTTGCCGAAGGCAAGCTGTCGCATGAAGGCAGAGGCACTCATGAAATTCCGGGCGTCGATCATGCGTTGGAAAAGGTCCTCCGGGATCGCCTCGCCGGTTTCAAAGTGACGTGCGAAGAAATCGAGCGAGGCACGGTCCCAACAGAAGTTCTCCATGATCTGCGAGGGCAGCTCGACGAAATCCCACGGCACATTCGTTCCCGCCAGCGCGCGCACCGGCACTTCGCTGAGGAGGCCGTGAAGCAGGTGGCCGAACTCATGGAAAATCGTTTCCACTTCACTGTGCGTGAGCAGCGCGGGCTTGCCATCCACCGGCGGACTCATGTTGCCGGTGATGAGACCCAGATGCGGCTTGCGCGCTGCGCCATCCACCGGCGGCAGGCCGGTTTCCAAACAATTCATCCACGCCCCGCCGCGCTTCGATTCCCGCGGATGCCAGTCGGCATAAAAGGACCCCAGATGCTCGCCACTTTGCGAATCGTGGAGGTCGTAGAATTTCACCTCGGGATGCCAGACTTCGATCGATGCATCGCCTTCCGGTCTTGTGCCGGGCTCGAAGTACGATGCTTCCCGTTCTTCGATGCGGATCCCGAAGAGCTGTGAACAAAGCTCGAACATGCCCGCCATGACCCGGTCCACGGGGAAATAGGGCCGCAGGATTTCATCATCCAGATCGTAACGTTCCTTGCGGAGCTTTTCCGACCAGTACGCCACTTCCCAGGGTTCCAGCCTTCCCACCGTGCCACCGGTTTTCGCCGCCTTGTATTCCTCCAGCGCGCGACATTCATCGGCAAAGGCCCCGGCGATGCGATCGTGCAGATTTTCCACGAAATCGAGGGCGGTGGCACCATCCCTCGCCATGCGGCGCTGGAGGGTCAGGTCGGCAAAGTTCGCCTGACCGAGAATCGCCGCCTTGCGCTGGCGGAGTTCCAGGATTTTCCACACCAGCGCGGTGTTGTCGTGCTCGCCGTGATGGCCCACACGGATCGATGCCTCCCAAACCTCGCGCCGCAGACTCTCGTCCTCGGCGTGCTGCATCACCGGATACATCGAGGGAAATTGCAGCGTGAAGCGCCATGCCGGTTTTTCCTCCGTGGCCACGCCCCTGGCCCGGGCATTGGCCAGGGCGGCGGCCTTGGCGGAATCCGGCAGACCCCGCAGGCGGCTCTCGTCCTCCACGATCAACTCCCAGGCGTTGGTCGAATCCAGGACATGCTCGGCATACTCTTTGGTCAGCTTCGAAAGCTCGGCCTGCACCGCCGATATCTCCTCCTTCTCCGTCTCGCCGAGATCGGCTCCGGATTGCAGGAAATCCAGCATCGTCTCCTCCACAAAACGGCGGCGCACCGGATCCAGCGTGTTGACCTCGGCCGAGCTGCCATAGGCGCGGAGGATGCTCCAGAGGCCGGGATTCAGTGGGATCGATGAATAGAAATCGGAAACCTCCGCCAGCATCGCATTGAGCGCCGCCCGCTGCTCCGGCGAGTCGCAGACGGAATCCAGGTGGTTCAGCCGCCCCCACCCGCGGTCGAGAAGCTCGGTGGCTTCCTCCAGCGCGCCGAAAGTCGTCTCATAGCGCGCCCGTGCCGGGTCCTGGGCCACGATCTCGCCAATCCGATTCCGGGCGATTTCCAAAGCATGGCGGATATCCGGCTCCACGGCACTGGGGACGAGCGTGGACCAGCGAACGTGAAAGTCATCGGCGAGAAACGGGTGCATGGCGGAGTTTCTAGGGTGGATTCCGAAAGATGGGAAACGCAAAGCACCGGATCCGCCACAGGTCCAGCGAAGAACCACGAAACCGCCAGATCGCGAAGCTGGGATGATGCGGATTCATGGGGCGGTCCACCACCTCGGCCATGTCGGTCCGATTCGGCACTTTCTTCGGCCAGTCCCCCACGTTCTGGCAAAGCATCCAGATGGAATGCGACTTCCGCGCCCTCGCCCGCAAACGCAAACAACTCGTCTCCGGCATCCAGCCCGCCACTTCGCTTGTGATCAGCGCTTCAACTCGCAATCCGCTTCCAAAAGGTGAAGCCGGGTGATGCAAGAAGGGACAGGCAATTTCATCGCGTCCGTATATCAGCCGGACTGCCCCCTCCGGAAAAGCACTTCCTCCCGCGCCTGATATCCGCACGTTGCCGCGAAAAAAGCCCTAAGAATCAATCCCTAGCGTCCATCTCTCCACCGCCCATCCCCGCCGGATATCACCCGGCCAGATGCTACGAATTCCACTGTTGTGCCAAAAATCATGCGCCCCATCTCAATCGTGGCTAGCTTTGCTCTGTTGATTTCGACAGCGGATGCTTTTTTTATTCCACTGACGACAGAGCAACGCGTGAAGGCGGCGAGCGTCATTGCGGTGATCAAGATTGACGCAGTTGGTCACGATCAGGGGTTCGTCCTTAAAGGGTTTGCTGATGCGAAGGTCATAACCGGAATCGTAGGTGTGAAAGCGGGGGAGAAGATCAGGATCTGGGATGACACAGAGGTGGATAAGGACGGCAAAGAGTGGTCAATAGCTGGGCGCGACCCACACCTTGAAGAAGGTAAGACCTACTTCATTTACCTTACCAAGAACGAGAAGGGGAGATTGGTCACCGTTCAATCGAGTCTGGATAGTCTCGAGATCAGTGGAGATCAGGTTGAGAAGGAAGTTGGCGACGGCACGGAATCGCTAGCTACCAAGATTAAGCTCACACGGGAGCTTACCGCAAGATTCACCAAGGCACAACAAGCCGGCACTGGGCAACCCGCTACCGGCCCTGAGTCGAAGTCGGAGGGTAGCGACAAACCTCAACCTGAATCGGAGGGGCGCTCCCGGTAGCGGGTGCCAGGCCTCATCGTTGCCCGAGAATGACAAGTCCAGTTCCATTCGTATCAGCTGCTATCTTGCCTATGTTAGCGTTTTCCTGTGCTTACAACTACCAAGAGGACACATACGCATATGCTCGGTCGCGCGGAATGAGCGAGGAACAGGCGACAGAATACGTCAGAGTCCACAAGTCAGGCGAGGAAGAGCCCCGATTTTCAGCATCCAGATCGGATGATTCCGAAGAGACCTCCGGTGACTTTCCAGATGACCTGTTCGAATGGAATCGAGAACATCCTAAGCGTCGTGATCCCGCATCGCTGGACGTGGAACTCGAGAATCCCCTGGATGACCTATCGCCTTTCAATCCGTAAACCTATCAAGGCGACCAAGCCGCAGCACAACAACCGCCTGACCCGCTCCGAGTTGGATCTTCACCGTGACTACAGCCATCAACCCACAGGCAACGCGCGGCCGCCGTCAGGCGGTGTGTGTGCTCTGACCTTGCCTCGTAGCAGACGTAAAGCTCGCAGAGTTCGCGCCCCTGGGCCTTGGCGATCCGGCGAATGACGCGCTCCAGAGCGTGCTGGCTGGTGGCAACGCTGCCGTAGTCGCGTGGTTCCGCATCTCGATCGGCTTCGAGGATCGCGATGACGGTTTTTTCTTTATGGACATCGAGTCCGAGGTAGAGTGTCCGTGTCGTGTCTGAGTTCGTTTTCATTCGTTGTCATCGATTGATGTTGGATAGTTCGCCTCGGCCTCGTGTCGGGGCGATAGCCCACGACTTGAACCAGGCACGAAGCCTCCCTTTCAACCCTCAATTGACCCAAAAGGCGTCGGACTGGTTC
>JALOTY010000122.1 GCA_025457665.1 Akkermansiaceae bacterium
CCAGATAGCGCGTCGTCACCATCGCCCGGTCGCCATTGGCAAAGGTCCGCTCCAGGAACTGCCTCGCCCGATTGCCACCCGCATCGAAGCCAAACACCGACCGCACTTTGACAAAAGCGAATCTCATAGAGATCCCTTACGAAACAGGGTGCTCCACAAGCTTAACTCCAAGACCTCCTTTGACGGCTTAGCTACATTCGCCATTTCCAAGCGCCTGAAGAATTCCTCTAACTCAAGCGAGGCGAAGCAATCCTCAATGGAGTCATGAAATGAAACCATGGTCTTACCTTCGACCAACAACTCAAAGTCTATCGCTTCGCCAAGGATACATGACGGCAAGCTGAAGTCGTTCAAAACTTTCAAATCGACGTCTCGCTTGTTAACCCTAAGACTTACTGAAGTCCTTGAAGAGAACTCGTCATATAGCATCCTGAAAAAAGCATCAGGATCAGTAACATTCGCCACGATGACATCAACTTTTTTCTTTTTCACCACTTCCATTTCCTAATATTATTTTTTAGATGAGGCCACCAGCTATTCAGTTGCTGCGGCAAATGATGCTTCATCAATCCCTTGCCGTATCCGAGATGGAAGTGCCATCTATCCTTTAACACCCCCGTTCTCGGCGGATGCTTGAATGCATTCAACTCGGGACCGCGAAAAAGATGATCTTTTCGCCATTGATTAAGCGGGGGCCCTTTGATTACTAAAGCCCGACCTCCAGTCACCAAAAGAGCAGTATCGGTCAAAAACATTTCACCCTCGCGTGTTCGATTGACAAGTGGGGTTCCGTCCAATGTTTTCCCACTGGCAGCCCGAGATAGCCTCAATGCAGCACTCAAGCCTGGTACTTTCAACACAAAGCGTTCGAAACCTGAACCCTGCTCCTGGGGGCCCTCAAAATCAATCTCTTCATCGACGCCGTAGAATCGGACCGTCATTTCCTCATTCAACAAATGCTGAAACGCCGCGGTGTAAGCCCCATTCGCAAACTTCCCTCCCCCGATCTCAGCAGCGGTTCCGCCCGCGATCGCAGAAATCGCAGTCCGCCCAAACATTTTCGCCGCGTTGTCACCCGGCGCCCCAGGATTACCCAAATCGAGGGTTTTGTAGATCCCTGACACGGCGATGGCCGCTCCTGCAACCGCCGAGAAGAAGCCATCAGCAAATTTCCCGCCCATCGCCTCATTGGAAGCGCCACCGACAATCCCGTGTCCAGCCATCCACTTCGCACTATCGACGCTGAAGAAATCTGCCTCTTGGGCAGCAATTCCCATTTCGTGAAGGATCCCGCCAGAGATCGCACCCTGCACGGCACCCACCAACGCCCCACGCAGGATGTCACTGCCGCTTCCTCCGGAGAGCGCGGCGCCAAGCCCTCCGCCCACAAACCCGGCAATCGCCCCAGTCACGGCCATTCCCGCCGCCGTAAGCGTTGCCGTTACAGGCACGGCGACCATGGTGCCCGCGGCCACCGATACAGATCCCAGGGTCGCAAACGTCGTTGCTTGTCCTGCTGCCAAAGCGGCTCCTGCAAAATATGTTCCGACCCCCCAAGTCACCACAGCAACGACTACTGCCACCACCACCGTGACCCAATTGTCCTTGAGCCATGAATTCCCACTCGGATCCGTCATGCTCAACGGATTGTTCAGCACGTAGCTATAGCGGTTGAAGTTCTGACTAAACTCCGGCACCTGCACAAACGGATCCGCGCTCAGGAAGCGGCCGAGTTCAGGGTCGTAGATCCGGCCGTTCATGTGGATGAGGCCGAAGTCATCGAGCATCTCATGCCCGGTGAAGCCGCGGTTCTCATCCACCGCGCTGGTCCGCTGCGCAGCACTGGCACTACCGCGCAGTTCCGACCAATCCTCCCCATTCCGCCGCTCTCCCCAAGCACTGAAGGATTGCCTCTCTCCCGCTCCCTCACCATTCGAGGTCTTCCAATTTCCCGTGGCAGCGTTCCACTCAAAGCGCAGCACCATGTCCATGCTGCCGATGTGGTCCGTCAGATTCACTGCCATGCGGGTCTTCTCCGTCTGCCCCACCTGCTCATGCGTGAGCACCACCCCGCCCAGCCGATGCCTATGCAAGGTCCGGCTGACCCCATACCCCCCACCGGCAAGCGTATCCGTGGCATGGATCTCCTGCTCATAAGAGCCCAGATAGCGCGTCGTCACCATCGCCCGGTCGCCATTGGCAAAGGTCCGCTCCAGGAACTGCCTCGCCCGATTGCCACCCGCATCGAAGCCAAACACCGCGGAATCCCAGCAAAGGCAGGGTCCGAGAAGCTCGACTGCGGCAGAGTCATCAAAGGCGGTGCCGAAGTTTTCTGAATCTCCCGCAACTGGCCAAAGGAGGTCCACTGGAAGGTCGTATCTCCCGCCGTCACATTATCCACATCCATCGAAATGACAAACCCGGCCTCATCGTAGGTGTAGGAACGGTTTACGCCCTTGATCGTGGCGTTGGAGACCTTGTAGGAGTTCGTGGGGTAGCTTCGTGTTGCGGACGATGACCCGCCTGTAGTGTTGGTCAGGTTGCCCTTGGCATCGTAGTCATAGGTCACCGTGCTTTGATTGCCGACCTTCGATGAAACCAAGCGATCCAGGTTGTCGTAGGTAAAAACTTCGGCGTTGTTCGGCGCCGATTTCGTGTGATCGGTCCTCTTCGTGAGATTGCCGTTGATGTCCCATTCGTAAGAGAGACTCTGCAGGGTCTGGCTCCCCCGGGTGCTTACGATCTGGACGATACGACCGCTCGCTGCGTCAATCAGAGAGTTCCGAGTGATCCCGTGGGGAAGGCTTTCCGTGGTCTGGATATTTGAGCCCACCGTGGCAATCGTGGGAGCGCTGCTAAGTTCAAGATTCACATTCCCAAGACCAGGTGCGAAGATGAGTCGGGACCTCAACTTGAATGATCCCATGGAACCGCCCGCGTAATCGTGATCGACAACGACACCGCCAGCATCGGTTTCGCGCACCGGAAGACCGAGTGGACCATAAATTGTCTGCACGGTGCGCGGGGTGTCGTTGCTATCGAATTGCGTCGTGCTCGATGTCACCAACCCGTAATTGTGGGTGTCCACGCCATAGGTGTAGGTTTCAAGATAGCCTGACGGCCCGGTCACCTGCGAGACCAGACCGATATTGGGAGTAGTGGTCCGGTATTGGGTCGTGTAAGTGCCCTCAGAGTTCGAGACGGTCACCACCCGACCGAGATGGTCGTAAGTTGTGGAAATGGTTTGATTCTCCGCATTGGTTGTTGAGAGCAACTCACCAAAGGCATTGTAAGTGGAGGAGCTGGATCCGCTGCTCAAATCGCTCATCGCCACCCGATTGCCGAAGATGTCGTAGGTGTTTGTCAGTTGAACGTCATTGTCGATCGTAACCTCGATCGTCCTCCCTTCCACATCATGTTTGAAGACCGTGATCTGGCCGGATGCGTCCTGGGATTTCACGGTTCTGCCATGCTGATCGGTATAGCGGGTGAGCAGGACGCCTTTCGGATTGGCGGTGGTGATTTTCACCATGGGCCGATTGGCTCCATCCATCTCACAGCTAACCTCCGTGATCTCGGTCCCCGCACCATCTGGATCGATGGTTTGGACGTCCATCTCACGGCTAACCTCCGTGATCTTGGTCACCGCACCATCTGGAGCGATGGTTTGGACCTCTCGATCAAGAAAATCATAGAAACGCTGGGTGAGATGGAACGGATCCCCGGCGCGGAATGGTGCGGATTCGGCAGTGACCCGGCCTCGGGAATCATAGATCTTGAACTGATACTGATTCACAAAGGTAGGCGCCGCCGAGGTCATCACCCGGGTCCGGGTGGCAACTTCCCGGCCCATGCTGTCGAAATAGACCACGGCCTCGGGCTGGCCCGATTTCTGCGAAACCCGCGCCCAAACCACCTGAGTTCCTGCGGCGCTGAGAATGGTGGCCACTTCGCTGGGCAATTCACTGGGCTCCGCGTAGCGGGTGATATCGGCAGCGGAAGTGCCATTCGGGTAGTGAACCGCCAACTGGGTGCCGAAACTATCATACTCGTAGCTGGTCACCCGCCCGTTGATGTCAGTGGTCGAGATCAACAAGGCACGCTGCAGATCATAGGCATGGTGGACGGTCCCCAAAGGATTGGTTTCGGAAACCACGAAGCGCCCGTTCGGATCGTATCCTTGGGAAGTCGTGCGGGTCTGCCCGGACCCCGTGGTCTTGGTCTCAGTGACGTTGCCCCGGGAGTCATGGGCGTAAACCGTGAGGAGGGAAAGCGCATTATCTGGTTCAACGACCTCGGAGGTGAGGAGGCCGGAACTGGTGTCGTAAGCAAAATTTGTCGTTTTGGTGACCGAATTCAGATCCGGATCGCTCTTCGTGACGTTAGAACTCATCAAGCGCCCCAAAAGCCATTGCCCGCTGGTGAAATGGGCGTAGGTGTTCTCGGTCTTGGTTTCCGATCCATCCAGAGCCTTGACGCTAGACTTGAGAAGAAACCCATAGCTATCGAAGGAAGTTTGTTCTGTGGTGACCTCAGTCAAAAGCGTCCCATGCGCCTCAAATTTATCATCGATATCATAAGTCTTGCTGACCGATTTGATCTGGATAGGGTGCCAGACATCCACCGTGCCAGCTTCGATGTCCTGAATCCCTGAAAGAATCTCCCCATAAGTGTGGAACTCCTCACCCACCTTGCGCAAGATCCCACCGGTGACTCCGACATAGTGCGGAGTGGAGATCGGGCTGAGATTGCTGGGGAGCTTCGTAAAGGTTTCCACCAGTTTCGGACTGCCTGAGAAGGGGAAACTTCGCTTGAAGATCGTGCGACTGAAGCCCCTGCAGATCACTTGCCCACAGAAGGGATGCTGTTCGTCGTGGACTTCGATCCACCCAAACCCGAGCGACACCTGATTCTTCCGGTCATATCGCAGGTCACCATAATAACGCCGAGTGGACTTGCAGCCGCCGATGCCATCCGGCTCAACCAAACGTGTCACCACCAAACCACCACCGATCGCGGGAACGTGATCGGGCAAGGGAGCCTCGAGCTCGCTATGAAAAGATGGCGAATACGCGGAGTAGGCGGGTTTTGCATCGAGACCACGGGGGGTAGGATCATTGAGCCGGGCGTATTCCACTTCGAGGGTCTTGTCGAAGCCATCGGTGACGGAGACAAGGACCTCAGGGCGGCATTGGTTGATCCAAACCTGGGGAATGGCATTCACTACCCCGGTGATCAGGTCCGGGAAGCCATCGCCGTTGAGGTCTTGGAAGATCGACTGCTTCTGGCCGTTTTGTGCCTGGATGTAGTTCACGTAGATCCGGTTGCTGCCCGGCAGTCCCCACGCAGCCCGGCCGTTCCACCCTCTACCGGTATTCAGGTAGGTGAGATTCGATGCCGGAGCAGAATCATCCGAATAGACAAGGTCGGTCAGGCCATCGCCATTGAGATCGAGCCATTCGAAGCCGAGGCCCCAGACAGAAGTTTGGAACGCCGCAAAGAGCGGTTTGGGCATGGCGTAAGTCTGATCCTGCGGGATGCTCCCGCTCGGTGCTGCCTGCTGGACCCAGACTCCTCCGGGACTTACCCCCCGGTTCAAGTGGACTGAAGACACATGAACGTTGGCACTGAAAATCGACTTTACAGCATCAGGAAGACCGTCGCCATTGATGTCCATGACCATCGAATCCATGGGGTCTCCAGCGGCATTGGCGAGGGCAACATTGAGAGCGTTGTTGGTGGTGGAAGCCGGGAGGTTGAATGGCGACGGTGGAGCTGTGCCAGCTCCCTGAACGGTGTTCCAACCTCCTTGATCGGGGTGATAGAAGTAAGTGTTTCGGGTCTCCCAGTATCCCCCAGAGATTGACTCCGAGATGTCCAGGTATCCATCACCGTTCATGTCGGTGAGCTGTCTGCCCTTGCTGACCATGTTTGGCCAAGTGAGTGCCAGCGGCTCCGGCAGCCCCAAGGACGTGCTCAACTGCCAGCCTGGCTGGGTGTGGCCGGTATTGAGATAAACCACCGAGGCCGGAGCGGGGGTCGCCGTGTCTCCATCCGCCACGAGTTGCCCGGCAGTGTTGAATATCTGGCCATAAGAGGTAAGGTGAATTGCAAGATCATTCCAACCGTCAAGATTGATGTCCACCCACTCCATATGATGGTCCCGCGGGACTCCGCCATACGGCGCAGTGGATCCAAGGTTCTTGATCGTGAAGGGCAACCTCCATGCCGTCATCTCCTGCCAACCCGAGGGGCCTCTTTCAAAAAAGCCCCAAGTGTTGGTCAGCGAACCCCCAGTCAAATTCATGGCCACAGGGGCCATGAGATCAAGCTTACCATTCGCGTTGATATCCATCGGCCGCCCCAAAAGGTGATGGGCTTTGCTCGGGTGATAGGCACCGGCATCCCATTCCCTGCAGCCAAGAGGAATCGATGCCGGAGGCAGGAGACTTGTGTCCTCCACAAATCCGAATCCGGTGTTCCGGTAGGCCGTCCCGCTGGTCACCGGACCGTAGGCTGTGCCTGTCCCAGTGTAGTTTGTTGCCCGCCAATCGGCGATATCCACGAGCCCATCATCATTCAAATCGATAAAGGACGTGCCCATGCCTTTGGCGTAGGCATCGGCAAGGCGTAGCATGCCGAACTGACCACCGAAGGAGATGGGGGACACACTGGCAGCGGTTTGCGTCCCCGTCCGGAATACCTTGATGTTGCGAAAATGGGCATGGTCCGAACCGTTCGCAAAGTTCTCATCCACGCACATCAACACCAGATGGCTGTGAACTCCAGTCGCGAATGATCCAACATTGATCGTGAATGTCTGCCAGCCCGAACCGTTGGTGTAGGGGATCCGCTGGCGTGGAATCAGCGAAATCTGACTGGGTCCGCCGATCTGAACCAATCTCTGCGGCAACCATTGATAGGTGGCATCGGTATCGAGTCCGATCATGGCACCGGTCGCCAGCGCGCTGGACTTGAACTCGAACTGCAAGACCGAATCCGAGTGCAGGGTAACCGGCGAAGGCAACTGATAGACCCGCGAGACATCCCCGCTGAGTTCCACTCCCGTTCCCCCATCGGTCACGGTCACAAGGGAATTCACAGAGCCTGTTGCATCCCAGTTTGAACCGTAGGTGGGAAAGGAGTTTCCTCCCTGGTTCACCCAGAGTGGCTGCCCCTCCTGGAGTCCATCATAGTCAAACTCCGTTGCGGGGATGGACTGCCCTGCCACCTTCTTCTGGATGGCCTTAAGCAGGGAACGTCCTGTTTGAAAGCTGTTTTGATAGGTGAGTTCGTAGCGATGGTTTTCGAAGGTTCCGGTCTTCACCCGAATCGTCTTGAGACGCTTGTCGAAGGTCTGGCGGATCCCGGCGGTAACAAAGGTGCGGATGTCGGCACGTGTCTCGAAATCAAATTCGATCGTACTGTAAGGTGCCATACTTGGTTTCGTTGGGAATTCGAGGCCCGTGTAGGCGACTGAGGCCACCCTTTGGTTCCGAATTTCTCCGGGGAACTCCGGCCGCGCGGGATCGCTAGCATACTGGACCTGATAGTAATTGCCCAACGTGTCCGCGACGCGGTTGACCGACCATGAGAGCACTCCCCTGCTATCACCCACCTTTGAATCGGCACTCCCTCCTAGCGTGAGAACAAGCCCGGACTTCGTCTGCACGGTCCAAGATGCGGGTCCACTTCCCTGCGAGCCGTTTGCGACAATCCTGGCAAAGGAATCAATTTCTGTCCGATACTCCGAACCTGGTGCCCCGTAGGTTCCGCCGACGAGAACCAATCGCTCGCCGTTGAAGAAGAAGCGATCATTCGAGTCAAAATCCACCGGATCTGCCATCGTGTCCTTGGAAAGACTCGCCGGGCCTCTCGTAATCTGCTGCAACCCGGTCAGCGCCCATCCAAGACCCGCGACGCCATTGGTCCCGTTGCTGGAGTAGTCCAGAGAAAGCTTTGGTTCCATGCCGGCGGTGCCTTTGGGCAAATCGATAGGAACGGAGTAGGTCGCAGAACCATCGCCTCCGACATTGAGCGATCCTTTGAGGGACCCGATAGGAACATGTTTCTGAAGGGCGGAAAGCGGCGCAATCGTTCCGGGCGCTGGCGGGGAAGAAGCTGCAAACATCGACAGGCTGCCGTTGGTTCCACCCGAGGTGTGGGAATTGTTCCAGATCCCCGCCAGATAATCCTCAATCCTCGATCGCCCAGTGAGATTGTTGATCGCAGACCGATCATTCAAATTGGGATTCGAGCCATTCTGGGTCTCCCACGAGTTAGGCATGCCATCCTTATCGGTATCGGTGAAGAGCATGTTCACGGGATCTGCGGTGATGTCATCAAGATAGACATTGGACACATCACTGCCATAGAAATGAACCGTTCTGATCTTACCAACCCTGCCATCAAAATCGAGGTTTGCCGCGACCATCACCCCATCAACGAACAAATCCCACACACCCATCGCGTAGTCCTGGCGAAGGGTGAAGCGCAGCGGTTGGCTAGCGGCGGTTTTGTTGGCGTTGAGGGGAAAGTTTGATGCCGCCAGAATCCACTGCTCGGCTCGGGTGTTATCTCCGTCGTTGCCATGATACATCCAGATCTGGCCGGTCAATCCATCGAGCGACTTCTGAAACGCAATCTGGCTTCCATTCGCATAAATCGTTGATGATGAACCACCGGGATTAGCGGGAGGCTGAATCCGGAAATCAATGAAGGCGACATTCTCCGAGGCATTCCAATCGACGTCCCGGTAGAGGTGGGTATCGGTGCCACCCTGCTGCGGGCTCAGTTTAAGACTCTTGGTGGAAAAACCTGCTTCGCCAGCGGGAGCCACGACTGCCGACCCATCTACCAAATTCCAACCTGCATAGGCGGAACCGAAACGGTAATCGACCACGTCATTCGCAGCTTGATTTTGGAAATCAAAGGTTTGCGGCGGGAGATAAGCCAGCACCTGCGTACCGAACATAGAAGCGAGACCCAAAAAGCCACCGACATATCGAATCCAAGACTGATTCATGGCTATGGAATCAAGAGAAAGCATTCAAACATCTCAAGCTTTTTCTAATGACAGTTGGGTAAATTTTCTGACGGAGTGATTTTAAGATACACCATGCAATGCTTTGCGTCCAGATAACACATGATTCACCTAGATATCTGGCTTGTGAGCACAATAGGATCATCGGTGTTTTCCAGTAGTGGCGTTTCACTTCGGGCCGATAAAGACCCGAAAGGACTGAGGAATTTCTAATTCCGCCTACCAACCACCACCAAAGCCTATCGCGCGATGCCCGATGAATCCTTGTCCTTACCTCCGGGGGGCGGGGACGGTGACTTGGGTGCCGGTGGAGGGAGTGGGGCTTTCGCCCTCATTCAGTTTCTCGACGCTGCC
Organism: Akkermansiaceae bacterium; assembly: GCA_025457665.1. Taxonomy (GTDB): domain Bacteria; phylum Verrucomicrobiota; class Verrucomicrobiia; order Verrucomicrobiales; family Akkermansiaceae; genus Haloferula. The sequence continues at coordinate 9,398 of JALOTY010000122.1, forward strand.
GTCACCTTTGAGGAGCATCCTGCGATCGCCGATTTCAGGAGAGAGGAGGACGGGGCGGTCGGGCTCTTCGCTGCCGCCTTCATAGACCCAGTAGATCCAGTCGCCTTTGGCGGATTTTGGAACCGCGATGAGTGGATCGACTCCAAGGCCCAGCGCGGCTTCCAATTGCCCGAAGGGCTCGACCACCTCGGCCGAGAAGGGAAGGCCTTCGCGCTGGGCGAGTTCGCGCTGGGTTTTCAGGGAGGGATACTCGTTGAACTCGGCTTTGAACTCCTCCAGTTGCAGGTGCAGTTGAGTCATCCTCACCGTCGTCTCCACCTGTTCCGCCCGTTGCTTGGCGCGCATGACGGCAGGAACGGCGATCGACGCGAGCGTGGCGACTCCGCCGATGACGAGGAAGAAATAGCTGGTCAACACCCCGGCAACGGCGAGGCCCTTGCCACTGCGCCCGGTCTTCTTGATATCGGAAAGCGCCAGGTGCCCGAGGACCACGCCAACCAGCGAGCTGATCCCGCAGGTGATGATGCCCCCGATCCCACAAATCAAACTCGCCAAGGCTTTCCCGGAACTGGGCTGAACCCCGGACACGGGTGGCGGTTGAGGCGGGGGCACGGGAGGCATCGATGTTTCCATGACTGGACTCTTGCGAAATCCCTGGGGTTGGGCAATCCCGCAGTCGCCATTTCATGGCGGGCTTGTTTCTCCGAGGATTCAGGAGCCCTCGGGTCGATGCACCGTGATCGCCATGGGCTCGCCGGCGAGGAGGCTATCGAAGACGACAAGGAGCTGAATTTGGTCGTTGGCATCTTCCAGCACCAACATGCCTTCGGCCTTGCCCCCGTTTTCCGGCAGGGTGCCGATGCTGCTGACCTTGCGTCCGCTCCCGTTCCAGAAGAGCAGTTCGAAGCGGGTGTCCGGCTCAGCGGCCTCGGTATCCGGAATTTTTTTGCTCGGCTCGGCACTGGCATTCCCGGTGAGCAAGATAAAGCCACCGCGAACGGCAACGATCTCCCGAATCCCCCGGCCTTCACCCACGGGGACGCGATGCACGGTCATCGATCCTTTTTCACTGCCAAAGGGAGCCTCCGACGGGATCTCAAGCACGATGCCGTCTCCTTCGATGTTCGGGGCCCGCAGGCCGAAGAACAATCTGCCGTCCCGCGAGGTCAGGCCTTCGATGTTCAGGCCGTTTTTTTGCAAGGGCACGTGGAGATAGGGTTCCAGGACCTTGGTCCCGCGGATCCAGGTTTCGAGGGAGGCACGCTCGATCCCCGAGCCGCGGATTTCGCCATCTTCCGGGTTCACCGGGACGCGGAAAATCGCCAGGCGATCCGGCTGCACGTCGCCTTTCTTTTTTCCCACGCCATGGGATCCGGTCACGTAGTAAGCGGAGGTTTCCGGCACCCAGGCGATGCCCTCGATGTCCACCTCCGCCTTGTCGCCCGGAGCCTGCACCGGAAGAGCGATGGGGCGTCTGGACTCGATCCGATGGGTCGCCGCATCCATCACCCCCGGTTGGACGTGAAACATCTCATCGCTGCCGACGAGGACTCTGCCTGGAGCGGCGGAGGCGATGGCGCTCAGGTCGAGCGAATTCTCGAACCCCGCAAGGTGCCAGGGATCGGGGTGGATTTCGAAGCGATAGCCTTCCCCGCGTAAAGTCGGGGTCAAAAGGAGCAAGGCGGCGGAGAGTGTTCGGATCGGTTTCGTATTCACGTCAGCACCTTGCCACCGGAAGATGATGGCCGGATGAGCACCATGGGAAAATGCCGA
>JALOTY010000051.1 GCA_025457665.1 Akkermansiaceae bacterium
TCCGACGGTGTCGCGCAGGCGGGTATCCACAACGGGGAACTCCCCAAGCTGGTTGGGCGCAAGTTCGAGACGCTTGCCATCGGAGGGAACATGGACAAAAGCCCCTCCGGTGGGAGCACCCGCCGCAGGACCGGCCGGAGAAGGGCGACGGGTGTAGCTTGTCCTTGGAAACACATCGAGAGACATATCCGTCGGCACCCGCTGGGCGGCCAATTCCTTGTCAGCATCGGCGGAGGGTCGTGGCAACTTCGCAGGCTTATCGGAAGCCTCTTCCATCGTTGGCTTGGCTGCATCTCGTCCAGCTACGGGTTCGGTTCCCTCGCTTGAACGATTGGCAAACCAGATCACGCCGAGGCCCAAAATGGCCAAGCCAGCAAAGGCAGCGTAAGCACGTCTTTTCATTTCTGAAGGGTTGTTTGAGGGTTTGATTGGGTTTCACCAAGAACCGCGCTCCACGGTCACAACCCCGATGGTCAAGGGAGTGACAACGACGCGCACGGTGACCCATTCCAGCCTGTCAACCGTTCGTCCACTTTTTCTGAAAAAATAGGCTGCATGAAAAGTATGCAGGTTAGAGCCCAATTTCGGGCTACTTCAGCTGTGCCAAATCAAAAACCCTGACCGAAAATTTCTTTTGTTGCCACCGAGACCTGAAAAAAGGCTCTTCAGAGGTCTACCCATCTGAGAATTTTTTTCCGGAGCAGCAGCCAGAAATGCTCAGAGGCCTACCCAAGAGCCGGGCCTAGTCCCGAAAATCGAGTCTCGGGGACAATGAAGTCGGCGAAGGACTCGGAACGGATCGCCTGGTTTGGGCTAGGATGAGAAGGGATGGAGAGGAACTGTTGATAATCTGCGCGGAGCATCTCAGCAGTCTCACTCGCTGCGCTTACGCCATTCCAGTTTGGCTTCGCGGGAAGTAGATGTGGCCACAGCTCCCTCCGCATTCAGCTTTTCCGAAGACGCCGGGCTCCGGGCCAGCAGGCTGCCGCAGTCCATGAATCGCCCGCGTCGACCGAGCATTCTCCTGCCTTCATTCTCCTGCCGATATCGACCGAACTGTCGTCGGTGCTTCATCGTTCACCGGGGCATGGGCAGGAGCGCTTGGGGGGGCTCGTCTTCGCTGGGCTACAATGAGGCACGCTTGGCGCGGTTCAAGCGCGGGGATCATTTGTGATAAGGAATCCACGGGGTGAACCCCGTGGCTCGATGCCTTCGCCCCTCTGGGGCTGGAGACAGGCGATGCATCCTGCCATCCCATCGATCCCATGCATCCTGGTCCAAACTCCAGGCTGTTCCTTTTCGTGCCGTTCGATCCTTTCGTTGTTCCCTTGTCATCCGCCATGGGTTGTCAGCGATGGACGAAAAAAGCCGGCCCTGCTTTCGCGGGGCCGGCTGAGGAGGGTTCGGTGAGGATCAGGCGCTTTCGACTTCCGATCCGAGGAGCGGGATGTCGGATTCGTCGATCATCTCGGGTTCTTCGAAGATCGGCTCGGGTTCCTCGACGGTGAACTCGATCTCGGAATCGCGGTGGCGATCGAAACCGGTGCCGGCCGGGATGAGGTGACCCATGATGACGTTCTCCTTGAAGCCGGTGAGGTAGTCGACCTTGCCGAGGGTGGCCGCTTCGGTCAGCACGCGGGTGGTGTCCTGGAAGGACGCCGCGGAGATGAAGGAGTCGGTCTCCAGCGAGGCCTTGGTGATGCCAAGCAGGACGGCTTCGGCTTCGGCAGGCTTACCACCGTTGGCGATGATCTTTTCGTTGACCTGATTGAAGGTCGTACGGTCGATCTGATCGCCCCAGAGGAATTGATCGGCGTCACCGGGATCGGTGATCTTCACCTTGCGCAGCATCTGGCGGATGATGATCTCGATGTGCTTGTCATTGATTTCCACGCCTTGGACGCGGTAAACGGACTGCACTTCGTTGACCAGGTGCTCCTGGAGTTCCTGGGCGCCGCAAGCTTCGAGCAGGTCTTCCGGGGAAACCGGACCTTCGGTGATCTGATCACCGCGTTTCACCTGATCGCCATCGGTCACGATGATGTGGCGGCCCATGGGGACGAGGTGATCGACACTTTCGCCGCTGGCGGCATCGGTGACGATGACCTTCTTCTTGCCGCGGACGGTGCCGCCGATGGAGACCTCGCCTTCGATTTTGGCGATGACGCAGGCGTCCTTCGGTTTGCGGGCTTCGAAGAGCTCGGCAACGCGGGGAAGACCACCGGTGATGTCCTTCGTGCGGGCGACCTTCCGTGGGGTCTTGGCGAGCTGCGTGCCGGCCGGGATGCTGTTGCCTTCCTTGACGGAAAGGTGAGCGCCCACGGGGATGGAGTAGCTGGCGAGGACTTCACCGGTCTTTTCATCGACCACGACGACCTGCGGGTGGAGGTCTTCCTTGTGCTCGGTGACGACCATGCCCTTCTTGCCGGTTTCCTTATCGGTTTCCGACTGCACGGTGATGCCGGCGATCATGTCGCGGAATTCCACCTTGCCGCCCTTTTCCGAAATGATCGGCACGTTGTAGGGGTCCCAGGTGGCGATGGTCGCACCCTTCTTCACTTCCTCGCCATCCTTGATCTCGATGATCGAGCCGATGACGATGTTGTGGCTTTCGAGTTCGAGGCCGGCCTTGTCGCGGACGGAGACGGTGCCGTTCTTGTTGAGCACGACCCACTTGCCATCCTCGTTTTTGACGGCGCGGAGGTCCTTGTAAACGACCACACCGTTGTTACGGGCGAGGATGATGGGCTGCTTGAACGTGGAGGCGGCGACACCACCAACGTGGAAGGTCCGCATGGTGAGCTGGGTGCCGGGTTCACCGATCGATTGGGCGGCGATGATGCCGACCGCTTCACCGATCTTGACCTGCTTGCCGGTGGCAAGGTTGAGGCCATAGCACTTCGCGCAGCAACCGCGCTTCGATTCGCAGGTGAGGACCGAGCGGATCTTGAGCTGTTCGTAGCCGATGCGTTCGACGGCGGTGGAGGCGCGCTCGTTGATGAGCTGGTCCACGCCGATGATGATTTCACCGGTGACGGGGTCCTTGACCGTTTCGCAGGAGGTCCGGCCGTAGATGCGGCTGGCGAGCGAGGCGGCTTCTTCGTCGCCGTCATAGATCGGGCGGACGACGATGCCATTGACGGTGCCGCAATCCAGCTCGGTGACGATGACGTCCTGGGCGACATCGACCAGCTTGCGGGTCATGTAACCGGAGTCGGCGGTCTTGAGCGCGGTATCGGCGAGACCCTTACGGGCACCGTGGGTCGAGATGAAGTATTCGAGCACCGAGAGACCTTCGCGGAAGTTCGAAGTGATCGGGCGTTCGATAATTTCACCGGACGGCTTGGCCATCAGGCCGCGCATGCCGGAGAGCTGCTTGATCTGCGACTTGTTACCCCGGGCGCCGGAGTCCACCATGAGGAACAGCGGGCTGATGCCCTTGCCTTCATTGTGCTCGAGCTTGCGGTAGAGCGCGGCGGCGATGGTGTCGGTGGCGTGGGTCCAGATGTCGATGACCTTCTGGTAGCGCTCGCCATCGGTGATGACACCGTTGCGGTACTGCTTAGTGACCTTTTCGACGTCCTCGTAGGCCTTGGCGATGACGGCCGGTTTCTCCTCGGGGATGACCATGTCCACAATACCGATCGAAGTGCCCGAGCGGGAAGCTTCGCGGAAACCGAGGCTCTTGAGGTCATCGAGGGTTTCGACGGTCTTGGCCTGTCCGGCGACCTGATAGCAGCGCCAGATGATGTCACCGATCTGCTTCTTGCCGACGTTGCGGTTGATGAAGCCGAGGCCCTTGGGCCAGATTTCGTTGAAACGGACGCGGCCCGGGGTGGTTTCGATGATCTTGAGGTCATCGACGCCATAGACGGTGCCTTTCACGCCGAAGTCGGGGTTCCGCAGGCGGATCCAGGTGTGGTAGCCGATCTTGCGGGAAGCGATGGCGAACTCGACCTCCGAGGAATTTTCGAAAAGCGGGAGGTGATCCTGTTTTTCGCGATCCGCCTGGGTGCGCACGGGCGCCCAGGTGAGGTAGTAGGTGCCAAGAATGATGTCCTGGGACGGCGTGGTGATCGGGCGGCCGGACGCGGGCGAGAAGATGTTGTTCGGCGCGAGCATGAGCTGGCGCGCTTCCATCTGGGCTTCGACCGAGAGCGGGACGTGCACGGCCATCTGGTCACCGTCGAAGTCCGCGTTGTAAGCGGTGCAAACGAGCGGGTGGACGCGGATGGCGGAGCCTTCGATGAGTTTCGGCTCGAAAGCCTGGATCGAGAGGCGGTGCAGCGTGGGGGCGCGGTTGAGGAAGACCGGGTGGCCCTTGGTGACTTCGGCAAGGATGTCCCAAACCTCGGTCGTCTTGCGATCGATCATCTTCTTGGCCGAGCGAACCGTGTGGCAATAGCCGAGTTCCTTGAGGCGGCGGATGATGAAGGGTTCGAAGAGGGTGAGGGCCATCTTCTTGGGCAGACCGCACTGGTTGAGCTTGAGGTCGGGCCCGATGACGATGACGGAACGGCCGGAGTAGTCGACGCGCTTGCCGAGGAGGTTCTGACGGAAGCGTCCGCCCTTGCCCTTGAGCATGTCGCTGAGGGATTTGAGCGGGCGGTTGCCGGCACCGGTGACGGCGCGGCCGTGACGACCGTTGTCGAAGAGCGCGTCCACCGCTTCCTGGAGCATCCGCTTTTCGTTGCGGATGATGACCTCGGGGGTCTTGAGCTGGAGGAGGTTCTTGAGACGGTTGTTCCGGTTGATGACGCGGCGGTAGAGGTCGTTGAGGTCGGAGGTGGCGAAACGGCCGCCTTCGAGCGGAACGAGCGGGCGCAGGTCGGGAGGAATGACGGGAAGGACCGTCATGATCATCCATTCCGGACGGCTCTTCGAGGAAGCGAAGCCCTGGGCGATCTTGAGGCGCTTGGAGAGCTTTTTCTTGTTCTGCTTCGAGCGGGTGGTGCCGAGTTCTTCTTCGAGCTGCTTTTGCAATTCGACGAGATCGACCTGGGTGAGGAGGTCCTTGAGGGCCTCGGCACCCATGCCGGCGCGGAAGCTGTCTTCACCGTAGGTGTCTTCGGCTTCGCGGAGTTCGGTTTCCGTGAGGAGCTGGCCGCGTTCGAGCGGGGTGTTGCCGGGCTCGGTGACGATGTAGTCCTCGTAGTAAATCACGCGCTCGAGCTGGCGGGCGCTGATGTCGAGCACCAGGCCGATGCGGGAGGGCATGCACTTGTAGAACCAGATGTGCGAAACGGGCACGGCGAGTTCGATGTGGCCCATGCGCTCGCGACGGACGCGGCTGAGGGTCACTTCGACGCCGCAACGGTCGCAGACGACGCCCTTGTGCTTGATGCGCTTGTATTTGCCGCAGGCGCACTCCCAGTCCCGGGTGGGTCCGAAGATGCGTTCGCAGAAAAGGCCGCCTTTTTCGGGCTTGAAGGTCCGATAGTTGATGGTTTCCGGGTTCTTCACCTCGCCTTTGGACCAGGACCGGATGGTGTCCGGTGCGGCCACCGTGATCGAGACCTGATCGAAGGAGTCGGGCTTTTCATCGACGCCGAAGAGTTCGCGGAGGTTGGTGTCAACGCTCATAGTGTAATAGGGTCAGGGTTCGGGGTGGCTGGATCAGAGGGTGAGGTCGTCGAGGTTGAAGTCGTCGGCGGCATCGAGCGAAACCGAGCCACGCTCGGAACCGCGTTTGCCGGGTCGGACATCGAGACCGAGGGATTGCATTTCCTTGATAAGGACGTTGAACGATTCCGGCGTGCCGGCTTCGAGGTTGTTGTCGCCCTTCACAATGGCTTCGTAGATGCGGGTGCGGCCCTGCACGTCGTCGGACTTGACGGTGAGCAGTTCCTGAAGGGTGTAGGCGGCGCCGTATGCTTCGAGCGCCCACACTTCCATTTCCCCGAAACGCTGGCCACCGTATTGCGCCTTGCCGCCCAGCGGTTGCTGGGTGACGAGCGAGTAGGGGCCGACGGCACGGGCGTGGATCTTGTCGGCCACAAGGTGACCGAGTTTGAGCATGTAGATGTAGCCGACAACGACGGGCTGGTGGAAGGCTTCGCCGGTGCGACCGTCATAGAGGGTCGATTTACCGCCGGTGGAGCCATCCTTGCCATCACCGATCCAGGTGAAGCAGCGGCCTTCGGGCTCATCGGCCTTGCGCTCGCGGACCTTGCCATGGTCGCCGACGAATTTCACGCCATCGACCTTTTTCGCTTCGGACATGAATTCCCAGATCTTCGATTCGGGGATACCGTCGAAAATCGGCGTGGCGACCTTGAAGCCAAGGGCCTTGGCGGCGACGCCGAGGTGGGTTTCGAGAACCTGACCGACGTTCATCCGTGAAGGCACGCCGAGGGGGTTGAGGCAGATGTCCACCGGGGTGCCGTCTTCGAGGAAGGGCATGTCTTCTTCGGGGACGATGGTGGCGACGACGCCCTTGTTGCCGTGGCGGCCGGCCATCTTGTCACCAACGGAGAGCTTGCGCTTGGCGGCGATGAAGACCTTGACCTCCTTGATGACGCCGGGATCGACGTCGTCGCCGGCTTCGAGTTGGTCGAGCTTGCGTTCGCGCTCGTTGTCGAGTTCGGCGAAGCGGCCTTCGAAGGAACCGATGATCTCGAGGATCTTGTTACGGATCGGCGAGGGGTCGATTTCGATGTGATCGTGGACCGAGGCCAGCTTGCGCAGGAGGGTCTTGGTGATCTTGCGGTTGGCCGGAATGATGATCTCGCCGGTCTGGGCATTGACGACATCGAGCGGGATCTTTTCGCCGAGCAGGATGTCGGAGAGTTTTTCCGTGAGGTCGTCGGTGAGCTTGTCGGCCTTCTTCTTGTGTTCGTCGTTGATCTTCTTGAGCTGCTTTTTCAGCTCGGTGGGATCGACCTTCTCGGCGCGCTTGCGGGCGGTGCCGTGGGACGAGACGCGGATGTCCTGGACGATGCCGGTGCAGCCGGAGGGGACGCGCAGGGAGGTGTCCTTCACGTCCGCGGCTTTTTCACCGAAGATGGCGCGGAGGAGTCGCTCTTCCGGGGCGAGTTCGGTTTCCGACTTCGGCGTGATCTTGCCGATGAGGATGTCACCGGGCTTCACTTCGGCACCGATGCGGATGATGCCATCGTGGTCGAGGTTGCGCAGGGCGTCTTCACCGACGTTCGGGATGTCCCGGGTGATTTCCTCGGGGCCGAGCTTGGTGTCACGGGCGGCGACTTCGAATTCCGAGATGTGGATCGAGGTGTAGATGTCTTCTTTCACCACGCGCTCGGAGATGACGATGGCATCCTCGAAGTTGTAACCGTTCCATGGCATGAACGCGACGAGCACGTTGCGGCCGAGGGCGAGTTCGCCTTCCTCGGTGTTCGGACCATCGGCAAGGACATCGCCCTTCTTGATCTTCTGACCGCGACTAACGATCGGCTTCTGGTTGATGCAGGTGCCGGCGTTCGAGCGCATGAACTTGCGCAGCGGATAGGCGAAGATGCCTTTCTTGACGTTGGTTTTGACCGTCTCGGGATCGGAGAGGAATTTCTCGTCGGAAACCGGCAGACTGCCGTCTTCGGTGGTGACGATGATTTCCGCAGTGGCGGCGGCGACGATGCCATCCGCCTCGGCGACGACCACAGCGCGGGAGTCCCGGGCGGTCTTGCCTTCGAGGCCGGTGCCGACGAGCGGCGACTCGGACACGAGGAGCGGCACGCCCTGGCGCTGCATGTTCGAGCCCATGAGGGCGCGGTTGGCGTCGTCGTGCTCAAGGAAGGGAATCAGGCCGGCGGCCACGGAGACGAGCTGCTTGGGCGACACGTCCATGTAATCGACGGTGGAAGGATCCACTTCGATGAACTCGCCGCCGGCTTCGCGGGCGGTGACTTTCTCGTTGAGGAACTTGCCGGTCTTGTCGATCGGGTTGTTGGCCTGGGCGATGAGGAATTTCTCTTCCTGGTCGGCGGTGAGGTATTCGATGTCGTTGGTGACCTTCGAATCCCGCACGCGGCGGTAGGGAGTTTCGATGAACCCGAACTCGTTGATGCGCGCGTAGGTGCACATCGAGTTGATGAGGCCGATGTTCGGACCTTCCGGGGTTTCGATGGGGCAGATGCGGCCGTAGTGGGACGGGTGGACGTCCCGGACTTCGAAGCCGGCGCGGTCGCGGTTGAGACCCCCTGGGCCGAGGGCCGAGAGGCGGCGCTTGTGGGTCAGTTCGGCCAGAGGGTTGGTCTGGTCCATGAACTGGGAGAGCTGGGAACGGCCGAAGAAATCACGGACGACGGCGGAGAGCGCCTTCGGGTTGATGAGCTTCTGCGGCGTCATGCCTTCGATGTTGACATCGAACAAGGTCATGCGCTCCTTGACTAGGCGCTCGGTGCGGGCGAGGCCGACGCGGCACTGGTTGGCAAGGAGTTCACCCACGGCACGGACACGGCGGGAGCCAAGGTGGTCGATGTCATCGATGACACCCTCACCCTTTTTCAGGCGGAGCAGGTATTTCGTGGCAGCGAGGAAATCCTCGGGAACCATGATGCGCTGGTCGGAATCGATGCCGATTTCCAGCTTGCTGTTGATCTTGTAGCGGCCGACGCGGGTGAGGTCGTATTTCTTCGGGTCGAAGAACAGGCGCTTGAGCAGGGCACGGGCATTGGCCGCGGTCGGCGGGTCGCCGGGGCGGAGCTTGCGGTAAATGTCCTTGAGGGCGCTTTCCTCGTCGTGAGCGGGGTCCTTGCGGAGGGACTTGAGGAGGATTTCATCCTCGCGGCCGTCGATGACATCGACTTCCTTGATGCCGAGGGCGACGAGTTGTTTCACCGTGCCGAGGGTCAGGGGCTCGTAGGCCTTGGCGACGACGACCTCGCCATCGAGGATGTCTTCGAAGGGGACCTTGTGGCCGAGTTCCTGCTCGTCGATGCTGTCCTTGAGCTTGAGCTTTTCGACTTTGTAGAAATTCGTCACGATGTCGCGATCCGTCGGGTAGCCGAGGGCGCGGAGGAAGGTGGTGGCAAGGAATTTCCGGCGGCGGCGGCGGCGGTCGAGGTAAACGTAGAGCAGGTCGTTCGTATCGAACTGCACTTCCAGCCAGGAGCCGCGGTCAGGAATGATGCGGAAGCTGTGGAGGGTCTTGCCATTGAGGTGCTGGGAAGTCTCGAAGCAGATACCGGGGGAGCGGTGAAGCTGGGAAACGATGACGCGCTCGGCGCCATTGATGATGAAGGTGCCGCGGCGGGTCATCATGGGCAGCTCGCCCATGTAGACGCGTTCCTTTTTCACGCCGGTTTCGTCCTTCAGCTTGAAGTTGACGTAGAGGGCGGCGGAGAAGCTTTCCCCGGTGCGGAGGGCATCGAGCGAGGTGATCTTCGGGTCCTCGATGTCGTAGGTGTCGAAGTCGAGCTCGATGGCTTCATCGTAGCTCTTGATCGGGAAGACTTCGCGGAAGACGGCTTGGAGGCCATTGTCGCCCCGGTCTCCGGGGGGGACGTCCTTGGCTAGGAAATCCTCATAGGATCGGCTCTGAACCTCGATGAGGTTCGGCGCGTCGATCACTTCCTCGATTTTCCCGAAATGGATGCGGCTGGCCATGGTGTCTTCTGTGGTTGCGGGGTGCGATTGAAGCCCGGACCGTTTTCACGGGCGGGCGATGGGAGAGTTCAGTGGTTGGAGAGGGAGTCCGGGATCGGCGCGAAAGGTCTTGTTGGGGTGATTTCGGGTGACCTTCCGCGCCGGTGCCGGAGCCGGGAAATCCGGAGCCGCGCGAGGCGACTCCGGATTTCATAAATCCGACTGGATTACTTGAGTTCGATCTTGGCGCCGGATTCCTCGAGCTTCTTCTTGGCGGCCTCGGCAGCGTCCTTGGTGGCAGCTTCGACGAGGGTGGCCGGGGTGCTTTCGACGAGTTTCTTGGCATCGGCGAGGCCGAGACCAGGAACCACTTCGCGGACCGCCTTGATGACGGCGATCTTGTTGGCACCAGCGTCGGTGAGGACCACGTTGAATTCGGTCTTCTCCTCAGCGGCTTCGACAGGCGCAGCCGGGCCGGCAGCGGCGACGGCGACGGGAGCGGCGGCGGAAACACCCCACTCTTCTTCCAGTTTCTTGACGAGTTCAGCAGCTTCCAGAACGGTAAGCTTGCCCAGTTGTTCAGCGATTGCAGCGATATCAGCCATTGTTTTATCTCCATTGCGGTATCGTCGCACCGGGAAGCCTCCCGATATTTCAGCCCGCAGCAGCGGGACCGACGAGGAACCATTGTGTGTTCAGGCACCCCCTGGAGAGGCGGTGCCATCCGTTCAGATTGTTTCGATTCAGCCTTCGGGGTTGAATTTTGCCTTGATGACCCGGGCCAGCGAGGCGGCGGGTTCGTTGATGGTGCGGACGAGTTGTGCGGCCGGCGCGTTGATGGTGGCCAGCAAGGTGGCCAGCATGACTTCGCGGGATGGCAGGTCAGCGATGGCCTTGACCTGGTTCTCATCGAGAATGGAACCATCGAGAATGCCGAGCTTGATGGCGGGCTTCTGGAATTCCTTTTCGAAGGTCTTGAGAACCTTGGCGGCGGCGGCGACATCGGACTCACCGGTGACGAAGGCGGTCTGGCCGACGAGCTTGTCGCCCGTGTCGGGCAAACCGGCTTCGGCGAGAGCTTTGCGCATGTAGGTGTTTTTCGCGACGTGGCACTCGGCACCGGTGGCGGCGAGGCGGTTGCGGAGTTCGGAGAACTGCGGGACGGTCATGCCGGTGTATTCCACCACCAGAACGAAGGGGGAGGAATTGACCCGCTGGAGCAGCTCGTCGAGGATGATCTTTTTGTCAGGATTCATGGCGGGCGGCTTCAGTTCTTGGTGTAGAGGGACGAATCAAGCGGCACGCCGGGGCACATGGTGGCGGCGACGGTGACGCTGCGGACGTAGTTGCCCTTGGCGGAAGCGGGCTTCGCGCGGAGGACGCTGTCGATGAAGGCCTGGGCATTCTCGAGGAGGGCACCGGCTTCGAAGGAAGCTTTGCCGATGGCACCGGCGACGTTGCCGTTCTTGTCGAGCTTGTAGTCGATCCGGCCGGCCTTGACTTCGTTGACGGCCTTGGCGGTGTCATCGGTCACGGTGCCGGTTTTCGGGTTCGGCATGAGGCCGCGAGGACCGAGGACACGGGCGATTTTCCGGACTTCGGTCATGGCTTCGGGAGTGGCGATCGCGACATCGAAGTCGGTGAAGCCCCCTTGGACCTGCTTGATGAGGTCTTCGAAACCGACGAATTCCGCACCGGCGGCCTTGGCGGCATCGGCAGCGGCGCCGGCGGCGAAGACGGCGACGCGGACATTCTTACCCGTGCCGTGAGGCAGAGAGACGGAGCCACGGACCATCTGGTCGGACTTGCGGGGATCCACGCCGAGGTGGAAGGAGACGGTGACGGTGGGATCGAACTTCGGCGCCGGGAATTTCTTCACGGTGCTGACAGCCTCTTCCAGTCCGTAGGACTTGCCGGTCTCCACGAGGGTGACGGCTTTCTGGTAGCGTTTGCTGCGGTGTTTGGCCATGGTGTTGTGTTGCAGTGCGGACGGGCCGGAGCGGGTCGCGGCCCTCCTGCGTTTTCTTGGGGAATCGGAGGATTTCCGAGACCCGGAGAGGGATTACATGCCTTCGATTTCGAGGCCCATCTGGCGGGCGGTGCCGGCAAGGATGCGGGCGGCGCGCTCGGGGTCCTTGGTGTTGAGGTCGGGCATCTTGATTTCGACGACCTCCATGAGCTTGGCCTTGGTGATCTTGCCGATCTTTTTCTTGTTCGGCTCACCGGAACCGGAGGCGATGCCTGCGACCTTCTTGAGGAGGTTGGCTGCCGGGGGTTTCTTGGTGATGAAGGTGAAGCTCTTGTCTTTGTAGACCGAGATGATCACGGGCAGCACTTCGCCGGCCTGGGATTGGGTGGCGGCGTTGAACTCCTTACAGAAGCCCATGATGTTGACGCCTGCTTGACCGAGGGCGGGACCGACGGGAGGTGAGGGATTGGCGGCTCCTGCCTTGATCTGGAGCTTGATGACTTTGACGACTTCCTTGGCCATGGTGCTGCGGGGTTGTGCTGGTTCTTACGAGAAACGATACGGAGATCAGGCCTTTTCGACCTGCCAGAATTCGAGATCGACCGGGGTGGCGCGGCCGAAGATGGTGACGGAGACGCGGAGTTTGCCCTTTTCGGGATCGATCTCCTCGACGATGCCGCTCTGGCTTTCGAAGGGGCCATCGGCCACTTTGACCGTGTCTCCGACTTCGAAGCTGATGGCGGGGCGGGCGCTTTCTTCGCGCTCCTTGATTTGGGAAAGCATGGCATCCACCTCGCGTTGGCGCATGGGGATGGGGCGGTCTTTGGTTCCGGCGAACCCGATGATGCCTTCCATTTCCTTGATGAAATACCAGGCCTTCTCGACGAGCTGGTTGTCCTCCGTGAAGAGGTTCATGTTGACGATGATGTAGCCGGGGAAGAATTTCCGCTTGGATTCGGTTTTCTTGCCCTTGCGGACCTCGGAGACCATTTCCATGGGGACGAGGACTTCGAAAATGCAGTCCCGCAGCTCCTCGGCCTCGGCCTGGCGCAGGATGCGGTCACGCACCTTCTGCTCCTGTCCGGAGAGGACGTGCACGACATACCATTGTTTGGCGGCTGGAGGGATGACGGACATGGGTGGAAAAGGCGGGAAGGGAGATCCGAGCGTGGCTCAGTTTCCGAGGGAGGTGAGGAAGTAGATGACCTGGGTGTGGATGATGTCCCAGAGAGAGACGAAACCCGCGAGAAGGATGGTGGCGATGAGCACCACGATGGTCGAGTCCACCAGCTCCTTGTATTTGCGGAAGCCCTTGATCTTGGGATCGGACTCCCAGGGCCAGGCGGCTTTGCGCAACTCGCCCTTCACTTCACCGATGAATCTGGAAATCTTGGAAAACATGGGGACGGGACGAAGAGGCGGGAGAATGGCACGGCAGGGGGGACTCGAACCCACAACCAACGGTTTTGGAGACCGCTACTCTACCAATTGAGCTACTGCCGTGTTGAGATTGAAATGCTAAGGTGTGGAGGCGATGCCGGGGCACCTCGGAAATCGCTTCCAAGGTGCCCCGCAAAGTTTTCGGGGTCCAGCTTTCCGCCGGGGGCGGAGAGCCTGACACCGGATCTGGAATTAGGCAAGGATTTCGCCGACACGACCGGCACCCACGGTGCGGCCACCTTCGCGGATCGCGAAGCGCATGGTCTTTTCCATGGCGATCGGGGTGATCAGCTCGACTTCGAGGCTGACGTTGTCACCAGGCATGACCATCTCGACACCTTCCGGCAGCTTGATGGATCCGGTCACGTCCGTCGTGCGGAAGTAGAACTGCGGGCGGTAGTTCGAGAAGAACGGGGTGTGACGGCCGCCTTCTTCCTTGGAGAGGACGTAGATTTCGGCCATGAACTTCTTGTGAGGCTTCACGGAACCGGGCTTGGCGATGACTTGGCCACGCTCGACGTCGTTCTTCTTCAGGCCGCGGATGAGGAGACCCACGTTGTCACCGGCGCGACCTTCGTCGAGCAGCTTGCGGAACATTTCGATGTCCGTCACGGTGGTCTTCTGGGTGTCGCGGATGCCGATGATTTCGACTTCTTCCATCTTCTTGATGATGCCGCGCTCGACACGACCGGTGCAAACGGTTCCGCGACCTTCGATCGAGAACACGTCTTCCACGGGCATGAGGAAAGGCTGGTCGATGGGGCGCTCGGGCTGCGGGATGTAGGTATCCACCGCTTCCATGAGCTTGAAGATGTTTTCCTTGTGGGTGGCATCGCCTTCGAGGGCCTTGAGGGCGGAACCCTTGACGATCGGGATCTCGTCACCCGGGAAGTCATAGGTGGAGAGGAGGTCGCGAACTTCCATCTCGACGAGTTCGAGGAGTTCCTCGTCATCGACCATGTCGACCTTGTTCATGAACACCACGAGGGCGGGAACACCGACCTGACGGGCGAGAAGGATGTGCTCGCGGGTCTGGGGCATCGGGCCGTCAGCGGCGGACACAACGAGGATGCCACCGTCCATTTGGGCGGCACCGGTGATCATGTTCTTCACGTAGTCGGCGTGGCCGGGGCAATCGACGTGGGCGTAGTGGCGGTTGTCGGTCTCGTATTCGACGTGAGCGGTGGAAATGGTGATGCCGCGCGCCTTTTCTTCGGGTGCACCGTCGATTTCATCGTACTTCTTCGCTTGGGCGTATCCCTTTTCAGCGAGAGTGCTGGTGATCGCGGCGGTGAGGGTGGTTTTGCCGTGGTCAACGTGACCGATGGTCCCGACGTTGACGTGGGGCTTGCTGCGCGTGAATGCTTCTTTGGCCATGATGGTGGTGGTTCGCGTTGGACTGATGATCTTGGATCGCCGATGGAGCTTGTGGCGGGAATTGAACCCGCGACCTCACCCTTACCAAGGGTGTGCTCTACCCCTGAGCTACACAAGCGAATCGTCTGGTGCTTTCTTTCTGAAGGGCCATCACCTTGGCCGCCTTGCCGAAACCCGGCGATAAAGCGGCTTCCGTGGTGACCCCCCCGGAAGAGCGGGGCGGACGTTAGCAAAGTCGACTACCCTGTCAAAAAAAATATGGGATAAAATATTTTTCCCGCCAACGGCCGGAAATCCTCGATTTTTCAAGGTTTCCCGGCATTCTTGGCATCCTCTGTCGCAGGGTCTTCGATCAATTTCTGAAATCTTTCGATGCTCAGGCAACGACCGCTTTCGGGATCGATCCCGGCGATCACTCCGCAAAGCCTTACCGGGCCCTTGGCAACGGGGAATCGGGTCGGCAGGTTGCTGTGAAAGCGCCAGACCACCGAATCGATCGCCCGGCCAAGCACCGAGTCGTCCGGCCCGCACATCCCGGCATCGGTGAGGTAGCCGGTCCCACCGGGAAAAATCCGCTCATCGGCCGTTTGAACGTGGGTATGAGTTCCGACGACCACCGAGACGAGGCCATCGAGCGAGCGACCCAGCGCGATTTTTTCCGAGGTGGTTTCCGCGTGGAAATCGACAAAAATCATCCGGACTCCTTTTTCCCGCAAGGCCGCGACCTCCGATTCGAGGGCGAGAAAGGGATTTTCGAGAGGTGGCTGCATGAAGCTCCGACCCTGGGCATGAAGGACGGCAATCGGTCCCTGGGCGGTATCGAGAGTCACCGATCCGCCTCCCGGAGTGCCGGGCGGGTAGTTGATCGGACGCAGGACGCGGGGTTCGGTGGGAAGGTAATCGACGATCTCCGGTTGATCCCAGACGTGGTCCCCGGTGGTGATCACCGCTGCCCCGGCGCGCATCAGATCGATGGCGATCTTCGGCGTAATTCCGCGTCCTCCGGCCGAGTTCTCGCCGTTGACGATAATGAAATCGATCGCGAGATCCTTTTTTAGACCCGGGAGGCTTTCGATCACCGCTTTTCTGCCGGGTTCGCCCACGACGTCGCCGAGAAAAAGAATTCTCATCATTTTCATGTTCCGCTTGCGCCCCATGCCACCGCGCCCTCCCATCGTCGCCAAGTAAATTCCCATGGCCCGCTCCCGATCCATCATCCCCTTCATGCTTGTCGGCGCCGTGGCGACGGGTTTGGGGCTGTGGGTCTGGCATCGGGACGAGGCGGCACCGTCCCCCGCCCCGGCGAGCGAGGCCGCAACGCCCCAGGATCGCAGCCCCACGAAAACCGGGCTTTCGGGCGCCGGCCCCTTGAGTCCCCTGGCACCCGAACCGGATTGGGCGAAACTGAACCGCTGGCAATCCGCCATCACCCGCGAGGATTTCCTGGATGCGATGGAAAACGTTTACACCGTTTCCGGAAGCTGGCGGGAGTGGTTCCATCTCGGCGAAAATGACGTGCTCGTGGAGACCGGCGTGCCAAACGAGCGCTTCCGGCTGCGCTTTGCGAATCCCGGGCTGGAACGCGAAAACGCCCGACCCTGGCGGGGCGCTTCCGAAATGCCTCCCGCCCCGGCGGACCAGCCCCTGAAGGACGTGAAAATCGCGATCGATCCCGGCCACATCGGCGGCAGTTGGGCGAAAATCGAGGAACGCTGGTTCCAGCTCGGCAATGATCTCCCGGTCCAGGAAGGCGACATGACCTTGCTGGTCGCCCGCCTGCTCGTGCCCCGACTCGAGGCCCTCGGCGCGGAAGTCAGCCTGGTGCGGGAAACAAACGAACCGGTCACCCCGTCGAGACCCGCGGATTTCATGGACGACAAGGTCCCGGATGCCACCCGTCGCCTCGCCGAGCAGTTGTTTTACCGCACGGCGGAAATCCGTGCCCGGGCGGAAAAGGTCAACACCCTGCGACCCGACCTCGTCCTCTGCCTCCACTTCAATGCCGAACCCTGGGGCGACCCCGCCAAGCCGGCGCTGGTCGATCAGACCCACTTCCACCTCATCCTCAACGGTGCCTACACCGCCGAAGAACTCGCCAATGCCGATCAACGCCACGACATGATGCAACGCATCGTTTCGCACACCCATCGCGAGGAGGCAGCACTGGGAGAAACGGTCGCCGCTGCCTTCGTCGAGGCCACGCGAATGCCGCCTTTCCTTTATGAGCCGAATTCCACCCGCGCGGTGAATGTCAACGGCAACCCCTATCTCTGGGCGCGGAACCTCCTCGCCAATCGAGTCTATCAGGCCCCGGTGGTTTTCCTCGAACCCTACCTGATGAACGGTCGCGAGGACTACCAACGGATCCAGGCGGGCGACTACGAAGGCATGCGCGAGGTTGCCGGGAAACCGCGGCCATCGATTTTTCGGGAGTATGCCGATGCCGTCACGGAGGGACTGAATCGCCACTACCGCAAATTCAGGCCCATCGCCGCGCTTCCTGCGGAGGAATGACACAGTCGAAAACGCCTCAACCTGCGTGAAAAGTTAGATTCCCCAGGGTTTCCGCGTATTGCCCGGGGTCATGCGTGTTCCCTTGCTCTGGGCTTTTCTTTTATGCCCGCCCCTCACCGCCCAGGACGGAGCCCAGCTCTACGGGCTCTATTGCGGTGCCTGCCATGGAGCCGATGGAAATGGCGCCACCGGCGGACAGTTTCCCCCGCTCGCCGGCAGCCCCTGGGTCGCCGGGGACGAGGAAAGAGCCATCCGCATCGTGCTCCACGGACTTCATGGCCCGGTCAATGTGAAAGGCCGCACCTACAATCTCGAAATGCCGCCCCAGGGAGCCATGCTTCCCGATGACCAGATCGCCGCGATCCTCACCCACGTCAGGTCATCCTGGGGAAATGCCTCGCCCGCGGTCGCTCCCGCCAAGGTCGCCACCATCCGCGCCGCCCAACAGCAACGCAAGACCCCCTGGACGGCCGAAGAACTGCTCCGGGATTTCCCCCTGCCCCTCGAAAAAAGCGCCCTCAGCCAGCTCATTTCCCGCAGCTACGAATGGTCGAAGCCGGAAATGCCCGATTTCTCCACCCTCCAGGCACTCAATACCGAGGAAGAGCACGATGGCCTCCTCGATGCCGCCGATGCCCCGCGGAAAGAGCATTTCGCCATGACTTGGGAAGGCACCTTCACCGCGCCTCAGGAGGGAAGCTACGAATTCCTCCTCGATGCCGACGATGGTGCCGCTCTCCACCTCGACGGCAAGAAGCTCGTGGAAATCACCGGCATCGGACCCGCCAATGGCGGACGCTCGAAGATCGGCAAGATCGACCTGAAAGCCGGCAGCATCCCCTTCCGCGCCGAATACTACGAGTTCACCGGCCAGGAAGCCGTCTCCGCCGCCTGGCGACTGAAGGGCCAAAAAGGCTGGAACTGGCTCAGCCGCGAACACATGGGAGCCCGTCCCGATCTCGAACCCATTCCCATCGAGCCGGAAAACGGCCGCGCCGTGATCTATCGGAACTTCATCACCGGCACCACCCCGCGCGCCATCGGCGTCGGCTTCCCCTCCGGCATCAACCTCGCTTACAGCGCCGATCACCTTGCCCCGGAAATCCTCTGGACCGGCCCTTTCCTCGATGGCACCGGCAAATGGCTGGAACGCGGCACCAACCCTTCGCCACCCGCCGGAGACAGGGTCGTGAAATGCTCCTCCTCCCCCGCCCTGCCAGCCGGCACCCGCTTCCGTGGCTATGAACTCGATCCCGCCGGCAACCCCACCTTCATCAGCACGCTCGGCCAGCAAATCATCCGCGATCATTTCGAAGCCTCCGGCGGCACCCTTACCCGCCGCATCAGCCTGAACTCCGGCGCACCTGTTAGAGTCGTGATCAGCGATGCCTTCGCTTGGGAACTCACCAACGACCAGACCGGCAAGCTCGGCCCGCTCGAACTCCACATCGAAGGCGCCGGCACCCTTTCCCAAGGCAAGCCCTTCACGCTCGACCTCACCCCGGGCACCGTCACTCTCACCTACCGCTGGAAATGAAATCCGCCGCCTCTCTTTTCGCCGCTTCGATCCTCGCCAGCTCGGCGGCCGACTACCTCCGCGAGGAAATCCCCCTGCCCCCGGGCGAAGTGATGGAAATCGGCTCCATCGCCCTGATGCCCGAGGACCGCGTCGCCGTCGCCACCCGCCGGGGCGACATCTGGATCGTCGAGGGCGCGCACGGCCAGGACCTCAACCAGGTGCGTTGGAAAAAGTTCGCCCGCAACCTCCACGAACCGCTCGGCATGTTCTGGCAGGAGGGCTCGCTCTGGGTCACCCAACGGCCGGAAGTCACCCGCATCACGGATACCGATGCCGATGGCCTCGCCGATCGTTTCGAAACGATCTGCGCCGAGTGGCAGATCAAGGGCGACTACCACGAGTACGCCTTTGGCAGTACTCCCGACAAGGAGGGCAACATCTGGGTCGTCCTCTGCCTCACCGGCTCATTCACCTCCGAGTGCCCCTGGCGCGGTTGGTGCGTCCGCGTCACGCCCAAGGGCGAAATGATCCCCACCTGCCCCGGCATCCGTTCCCCCGGCGGCATCGGCTTCAATCCGCAGGGCGATTGCTTCTACACCGATAACCAGGGCGTCTGGAACGGCTCCTCATCGCTGAAATGGCTGAAGCCCGGATCCTTCCAAGGCAACCCCACCGGCAACCGCTGGCACGAACTCGCCAAACTCCCGAAACCCCCGGAGCCCGCCGATAAATCCCGCATGGTCACCGAGCGCGAACGCTTTCCCGACCTCATGCCGCCCGCCGTCATCTTCCCCCACGGCAAGGTCGGCCAGTCCCCCACCGCCGTCATTGCCGATGAAAGCGACGGCCGCTTCGGCCCCTTCACCGGCCAAATGCTCGTCGGCGAGCAAACCCACTCGCAGGTCCAGCGCGTCTGTCTCGAGAAAGTCAACGGCCTCTACCAAGGCGCCGTGTTCCATTTCCTCGATGGCTTCCAAGCCGGCATCGTCCCCATGCGCCTCGCTGCGGATGGCACCCTCTTCATCGGCGGCACCAACCGCGGCTGGGCCTCACGCGGATCGAAACCCTTCACCTTCGAACGCGTCCGCTGGAACGGCACCACTCCCTTTGAAATCCATACGATGTCCGCCACCAAGGCCGGCTTCGATCTCACTTTCACCGCCCCGGTCGATCCCGCCTCCGCCGCGAATCCCGCATCCTACTCGATGGATGCGTGGACCTACATCTATCAATCCGAATACGGCTCGCCGGAGGTCGATCAAGCCAAACCCGTGATCCGCAAAGCCACCGTCTCGGGCGATGGACGACGCGTCTCACTGGAAATCGATGGCCGCGTCCGCGGTCACGTCCACCACCTCGCCGCCCCCGGCATCAAGTCCACCACCGGCACCGCCCTCGTCCACGCCGAAGCCTGGTACACGCTCAACGAGATCCCGCGCTGAGACTCTTATCCTTGGACGGCACCACTCCTTGGGTCCATCCTCGGCCATGCACCTTCTCCTCTGCGGCCACGGCTACCTCGGCCAGGCAGTTTCACGCGATTTCACCGCTGCTGGCTGGAAGGTCAGCGCGGTCTCCCGGGAAATCCCCCCTCAAGCCCCCTGCCCCGGCATCGATCTCCACACCGCGGACCTCTCGGATGCCGCCAGCATTGCCACGCTGGCCACAAACATCCCCCGCCCCGATTTCATCGTCCACTGCGCCTCCTCCGGCCGCGGCGGGGCGGAGGCCTATCGTGCGGTCTATCTCCAGGGCTGCCAAAACCTCATCGATTGCTTCCCCGGCACTCCCCTGCTCTTCACCTCATCCAGCTCGGTTTACGCGCAGACGGATGGCTCCATCGTCACCGAGGAAAGCCCTGCCCTGCCGGATCGGGAAACCGGTCACCTCCTCCGCGCCGCCGAGGACCTCGTGCTTGCCTCCGGCGGTCATGTCTTCCGCCTCTCCGGCATCTACGGCCCCCATCGTAGCATCATCCTCCGCAAGTTTCTCACAGGCGAGGCGGTCATCGAGGAGGATGGCCGACGTTTCCTCAATCAGATCCATCGTGACGATGCCGCCTCGGCCATCCTCCTCGCTGCCACCGCGCCATTGCCGTCGGGCATTTGGAATGTCACCGATTCCCACCCGCGCAGCCAGTGGGACACCTACCAAGGCCTTGCCGAAATCTTTTCCCTCCCCCTTCCGCCCACCGCCCCGCGCGACCTCGATCGCAAGCGCGGCTGGACCCACAAACAGCTCTCTAACAAAAAGCTTCTCTCCGCCGGCTGGCAGCCGCGTTTCCCGGATTTCCTCACCACCGCGCGCGACCTTGCGAACACTCTCGGCTAGGGGAAACCGAAGATCTTGCCAAGGGTGCGGACGGATGAGGCGCACCGCTGGCTGACGCATCAGGGACAAGGTTGCTCCTTGCGAACTCCCCGCTGGTGATGATTCCTTGCGGATCCCGTATCACGCAGCAATTTCCCGTGTTCATGCGTGTGTTGATCGTTGCCATCGGCAGTGCCGGAGATGTCCATCCCTTCCTTGGGATCGGTTCGGCCATGAAGTCGCGTGGCCATGAGGTCATCCTGATCACCAGTCCATACTTCGAGCAGGCAGCGCGGAAATGCGGGCTTGGCTTCCACCCCCTCGGGACATGGGAGGATTTCCAAAGCCTCCAGTCCGATGCCGATCTCTGGCACCCGCAAAAGGGACCCTGGGTGGTGCTGAAGAAGGCCACGGCTCCGACCTACCAGCCCATCCTCGACATTTCCCGCGAACTCCATGTTCCGGGAGAAACGGTTTTACTCGGGAGTTCGCTGGCGTTCGGCGGGCTGAACGTGCGCGATCTGTTAGGAATTCCCATGGTGAGCGTCCATCTCTCGCCTGCCTTGTTTGTCAGTGCCTATCGGCAACCCATCATTCACGGGATCGTCTTCGGTCAGAGCGCTCCGAGATTTCTCAAGGCCCTGCAGTGGAAAATCGCCAGCAAGATCGTGGACCGCATCGCGGCTCCGGATCTCAATCGCTTCCGCAGCCTCCATGGACTGCCTCCGATTCACGATCTCCTGCGGCGCGGATGGCATTCGCCCGACCGCGTGCTGGCCTTGTTTCCTGAATGGTTTGCGGCCCCACAACCGGATTGGCCGGAGCAAACCCGTCTCACAGGTTTCCCGCTCTTCGATGAAGCCGGGCTTCGCGAGGTCCCTGAGGAAGTGGAGGCCTTCCTGTCCTCAGGGGATCCTCCGGTGATCTTCACCCCGGGGAGCGCCATGGCCCATGGACATGCTTTCTTTCGCGAGTCCG
Source organism: Akkermansiaceae bacterium (assembly GCA_025457665.1). Lineage (GTDB taxonomy): Bacteria > Verrucomicrobiota > Verrucomicrobiia > Verrucomicrobiales > Akkermansiaceae > Haloferula. The sequence continues at coordinate 21,651 of JALOTY010000051.1, forward strand.
TGAAGGCCCTGACGCGATCCGGACGGCGCGGCATTCTGCTCACCCCGTTCAAAGACTCCGTGCCCGGGCAGCTTCCGGATAACGTCCGCCATTTCTCCTACATCCCCTTCAGCAAGGTCCTGCCCCGCGCCGCGGCGATCGTCTATCATGGCGGGATCGGAACCTGTTCGCAGGCCCTTCGAGCCGGAATCCCCCATTTGATCCAGCCGATGGCACACGATCAGCACGAAACCCTCAGCCGAATCCGCGACCTCGGCGTCGGACTGGGCCTTCCTCCCTCGAAATTCAACGACAAACGCATCACAGCCACACTCAATGAACTGTTAGAAAAAAGGGAATTCCGCGATCGAGCCCGGGACATTGCCAAGAACTTTGAAGTGGAAAGGTGGATTCGAGAAACCTGCGAAGCAATCGAAGCCCTCTTGCCGGAACCACCGAGTGGCACTCCCCGAGCCTCGATCCTTTGAGCCTGTGAGGACTTCTGTCGCTCGTGATGATGGGGCCGGTGGCTGGGTTCTGTTGACCGCTTGCGTTGCACCCGCCAAGAGAATGAAAATCATGCCCTACGCCAGCGCGGCGGGACAACCTTGGTTACACCTCCGAATGAGGAGGATGAAGGTTCCGATGTTTGATGGTGCCGACCATTTGAAGCGGGGTCTCTCTCCTGTGAAGCTCGAATGGCGACGAGGCAAGCATGGTCGTTCCGAGGCTCGCAGGGTTCGGGTTTTCGGAAACCGGAGGCCAGCCTGTCGATCCAACGCCCCCCACTCAAGACGGCGAGTCAGGGCTCGATGTAGATGATCTGATAGAAGCGCTTGGGTCGGAGGATGGGATCGAAGGTCGAGCTGTCTGTGAAGGTGGCGGTGCCGGAGGGGCCACCGATGATGGGGGTTCCGATGTTGGTCCAGGTGAGGAGGTCGTCGGATGCGCGGAGGCGGTAGCTGATGCCTTGGGTGAGGCCGCCGGCGGTGATGAAGGGGAAGCCGGTGCCGTTGTCGGTGCCGATGGCGGTGATGGAGGCGGCTTCGATGACTTCCACGGAGAAGGTCAGGGTTTGGCCATCGACGTTGAGGGTGTAGGTGGTGTTGGAGGAGGGGTTGATGGGGATGGTGCCGGAGGTTCCGAGGGGGATGGAGCCGATGCCTTGGTCGATGGAGGCGGAGGAGGAGGTTCCGCCGGTTTTGTAGCGGAGTTCGCCGCCTTGGCCGCGGGCGATGCGGATGGGTCCATCGAGGGCGAGGGCACCGGAGGAGCTGGCGAGGAAGGCGGCGTTGTGGGCGGCGATTTCGGTGGGGCTGAGGGCGCGGTTGTAGATGGCGGCTTCGTCGAGTTGGCCGTCGAAGAAGCTGCCGACCTGACGGATTTTCTGCGAGCCGATGACCCAGCGGCCGGTTGAGGATTCGGGCGGGGTGAGGATGCCGCCGGGGGTTTGGATGATTTGTTCGGAGACGAGCGAGCCGTCGAGGTAGAAGCGGAAGGTGTAGGAGCTGGGATCGGCGTTGTAGGTGCAGGTGAGAGCGGCGTGGCACCAGTCGAGGTTTCCGGCTTTTTGGTTGGTGTTTGAGGTGGCGAGGGCGTTGGGGCTGGTGGTGTTGCCGACGAAGGAGGTGAGTCTGCCGTTGACGTCGAGAAAGAACATGCTGCGGCCGATGCCGCCGGCGTCCTGGTTGGCGAAGATGATTTGGTTTCCTGCGGCGCGAGCGGCGACTTCGGGGCGCATGAGGGCTTCGAGGGTCCAGCCTTCGGTGGCGTCGGGGTCGACGTCGCCGACCGTGTCGTCGCCGTCAGGGTCCTGGGGGTTGAGGGTGACGGGGGTGGTGAGGGTGGCGTTGTTGTTGAAGTCGGCGCAGGTGCCGAGGGGGCCGGGGACGGCGCGGGTGATGGAACCGAGGATGGAGACGCTGTGGTTTCCGTTTCCTGAGGAGTCGTAGAAGGTGGGGGTGCCGGTGTTTTCCTCGAAGCGGTAGTAGGCGACGGGGTTGGCGGCGAGGACGGTGGCAGGGTAGGTGGTGGTGGGGCCGCCGACGGTGACGGTGGCGGTATCGACGGCGTTGGAAGTGGCTCCGGTGATGGATGCGGTGGCGGTGTAGGTGGTGGTGGCGGAGGGGCCGGGGTCGAGGACCAGGGTTCCGGAGGCGATCTGGAGGGGGTCGGTGATGGTGGCGATGGTGGAGGTGCCGTCGTGGATGACGATGAGGTTGGTGCCGGATTGGGTGAAGATGCGGTAGGTGGTCCAGGAGGAGTCTTCGGCGAAGTTGTTAGAGACGAAGAGGTCGTTGTTGAGCCAGGAGGTGATGGTGGTGGTGGAGCCTGCGATGTTGCCGTTGGTGATTTCGAGGTAGTAGGTGGTTCCGGATTGGAGGATGGAGTTGAAATCGACGTCCGAGTCCGTCAGAGGATCGGAGGGGAGGGCGGCAAAAAGCTCGAAGGTGCCGGTGGCCGCGTTTGTCTTCACGACGGTGGCATTCCAATTCAACGTGACCGGCGTGCCGGCGGTGGTGAAGGCTGGCGAGGCATGAAGGGTGAAGTCGGGCGCGGGTTGGACGGTGACGGTGGACTGGAGGGTGGCGGGGGTGCCGGTGCCTGCTTCTTCGAGCCAAGCGGAGAGGGTGTAGGTGGTAGTGGCGTTGATGGCCGGGGCGGCAAAGGTTCCTGCATCAAGGAACGGCTGGCCGTTGCCGGACAAGGTGTAGGTGGCGAGGGTGGCAGCACCATTGCTGATCTCGATCCGTTTCGCCGCGGAGCTGGTCCAGTTCAGAGCGGGCGAACCGACGCCGTAGACGAAGGTGGGAGTGGCAATGAAAGTGTTGATGTCGGGCGCGGTCTTGACGTTGATGGTGACCTGCCGGGTATCCACGATGGTGCCACCCGCGGCGGTGGCCGTGAGAGTGTAGGTGGTGGTGACGGAGGGGGTGACCAGGAGGGTGCCGAGGCCCGCGGTGGAGAGGGCGGCGGCGTCGATGACGGTGGCGTTCTGGTTGTTGGTGAGGGTGAGGGTTTCGTAGTTGAGGGTGTAGCTGTAGAGGTCGAAGGCACCGTTCCAGAGGGCTGCGGTTCCGTTGGCGGCGAGGAGGTCGCCGTTTTCGAGGGTGAAGGTTTTGGCGAGGTCGTCGTAGGCGGTGATTTTGAAGAGGCGACCGAGGTAGGTTCCGGAGTTGGCGCGGAGGTAGTAGGTGGGGCCGGAGGTGAGGAGGGCGAAATTGAAGGCGGAGGCGCCGAGTTGGTTGGAGCCGAGGGTGAAGTTGTCGGCGGTGCCGGTAGAGACCGAAGTGCGTTGGTGAGCGGCTTCCCAGGAGAGGTTGGCGGAGCTGCCAATGATGATTTCCTGGTCATCGGTGCTAAAGCAGCGGGCGAGGCGGCCGGCATTGAAGATGTTCTGGATTTCCGTGGGGGTGAGGGCGTTGTCGTAGACCCGGATGTCGTCGAGGTGGCCATTGAAATCGCGGTCGAAGGCGGCATTGGAGCTATCTCCGATTCGGGTGATGCCGTTGGCGGTGTTGATGGCGGCGGTGCTGGTGCTGCCGTTGGGGACGCTGGCACCGTCGACAAAGAACTGGATGTTCTGGATGGTGCTCGCGGTGTTTGGCAGGACGATGGCGATGTGGTGCCAGCGCCCGGTATCGACACGGACAGAGGTGGTCTGGCCGGCCCCCTGGACTTCCACTCGCAAGAGGTTGTTGAGGACCTTGATGTCGAAGCGGGTCCCGTTCAGGTTGGTGCCGCCGCCGAACATGGTGGCGTTGGCTTCTTGGTTGGGCGTGGCTTTCATCCAGAAGGCAACCGTCCGGATGTCGCCGCTGGCGAAGGAGCTCCAGGTGGTGGGAGCGGCGGTCTGCGCCCCGCCCTCAAGCGGGGCGGCGGCGGAAGTCAGGAAGAGGGCGCCACTTCCAAGAGGGGCGCAGGTGCTGTCAAGCGAAGCATTGGTCTGGAGAACCAGCGGGTTGGCCGCAGAACCGCTGTCAGAAAGCGTTCCATCGAAGGTCCAGTGGTGAATGAGTGCCGCAGGGCAGATCAATGGCAGGCCACCGGCGACTAGCAGGGAGGCGAGGAACCGTAAAGGAAATGAAGGGGTTTTCATCGGCTGGGATTTTGCGGACACACTGTGTGGATCCACCGATGAATGACCCAGGGGAGAGGGGTATTACGCAAAAAGGGTGGCAGCGCCCGCCTCAGCGGACGGTCGGAGGGCGGTTCTCAAGGAACAGCACCTGAATCTGCTCCGGCGTGAGGGCGGTGGGCAGGATGTAGAGTTCGTCGAGATCGCCTTTGAAGGTGCGGAAGTGGGTGTCTGACTCGATGCGGCGACCGATGGAGAGTGGGAGGGCTTTGGGGCCGCTGGTGCCGGTGGAGATGGGGTGGGATTTGACGGCGGTGGTTTGTTCGAGGCGACCATCAACGTAGTGGCGGATGTGGCTATCGGTCGCGGCTCCGGGGCCGCCGAGGAAGACGATGGCGACGTGGTGCCAGCGTCCGTCGAGGAGGTTGGTGGAGCCGACCTTGTATCCGCCTTGGACTTCGGTGCGGATGGCACCACGGGTTCCGCGGCTGTCGGTTCCGGTGTTCCATCCGATTTGCCATTTGTTGCCGGGTGTGGGGGAGCCCCAGGAGAGGATGGAGTAGGCGAAGATTTCGGAGCTGTTGGCAGGGAGGCGGATCCAGAAGGCGACGGAACGCGGTGCGTGGCCGGCAATGCCCGGGAAACCGGTGGCAAGGAAGGCATCCTCGCCGTTGAGTTGCACCGCATTTCCGAAGCGCCCGGGGATCAGGCCGACGGAGGCCTTTTCCTCATTGAGGCGGACTTCGGCGGGGAATACAGGCATGCCGGGAGGGCGGTGGCCGGATTCACGGAAAGTTTCGCGGGAGGTGGCGGCAGAGTCGAAAGACCAGTGGAGGAACCACTCGGGAAGGAGTTCCGGTCCGGCGGGTGGGCGCACGGGAAACTGATCGGGCCGGTAGCGTTCGCCGGCGAGGAGGATGCCTTCCCGGTTGACTCGGACGGGCTTGTTCTTGCCAAGCATGAGCGAAGCGAGATCACCCCACTTGCCGTTGAGTTCGACGCGGCCTTCCAACACGTGGATCTCAGCGCTGCCATCGCCATCAACCGCGACGCCGAAGCGGGAGTTGTGCTCGCTGAGAAGGGTGGACGGGGTTTCGAAAATGAAGCCGCGGGCTTCGCGAGGGATCTCGACGGTGGCCTTGCCGCTTTCGAGGCGGGCACGGGTGGCAGAGGTGAGGATCAGCGAGGAGCCGCCTTGAAGTAGCACGGAGGCACCGCAGTCGAAGGTCACTTCGGCAGAGCCGGCGGCGAGTTCGAGGGTGCCCGGCTGGAGGTAATCACCGGCCTGAATTGCTTGCGATTTCCAGACCGCGTCGGCGCTGCGGGTGATGCGAGCGACATAGTCCGGCTCTTCGGCCGGGGGGGGCTCGATTGGCGCGACGGCCACCGGGGCAGAGCGGTCTTGCGGCCAGAGGCTGATGCCGAGCACGAGCAGCACCAGGGCGGCGGCCGCCATGGCGAACCGCGGCAAGCGCGTGCGAGCCTGGGCAGGGGCCAGGACGGGGCGCGAGCTTTCGCGAATCAGGGTCTGGGCGGGCTCACCGAGTTCCCATTCGAGGCGGCCGTGGAGGGCGGCTTGGTGGCAGTAGTGGGCGAGGGCGGCGGGGTCATCGCGCAGCTCGCGCTGAAGCTCGTCGAAGCCGGCTGGGTCGAGGGTTCCTTCGAGGCAGGCGTCGATGCGTTCGAGTGTTTCGCGTTTCATGCGGCACCTCCTTGTCGGGCGAGTCGTGTTTCGATACAGGTTCGCAAGGTGTTTCGCAACCGGAAGTAGAGTTGTTGGAGGGAACCTTCGGTGCGGCCGGTTTCGCGGGCGATGTCGCGAACGGTTTTGCGGTGGGAGTAGCGGGCTTGGATGAGTTGGTTTTCCTCGGGGGTGAGATGAAGGAGGCAGTGGCGGAGTGCGGCTTGTTGACCGTCGGCGAGGTTTGGGGAGTCGGATTGGTGTTCGGCGATGGATTCGAGCAGGTCGCTGTCGAACACGAGCCACTGGCGGCGGCGGTTGGAGCGGAGGGCTTCGAGGGTTTTGAAGTGGGCGATGCGGAAGGCGAAGGCTTTGAAGTTGGTGCCGGGTTCGAAGGATGAGGATTTTTCCCAGAGGACGAGGTTGGTTTCCTGAAGAATGTCTTCAATGTCGGTGCCGGGGGCGAGGCTGCGGATGTAGCCGTAGATGGCAGGCTGGTGGCGGGTCACGAGCTGGAGGTATTCGACATTGATCGAGGCCATTGGGGTGACAGGGGTTTGGAGGGAAATGACTTCGATAGGGAAAGCATTACGTGACGGGCGCTCAGAAGTCGACGCGGAGGCGGACGAAGCGGCGGGTGTCGGAGGAGGGGACGGCGACGCGGAGGCGGTCGTATTCGGGAAGGTCGGGGTGAGGGGTGACGGTGGGTGCGCCGAGGGGGAGCCAGGCGGGTGTTTCGAGGTGGGTGGAGCTTTCGGCGATGTAGGAAGAGGGTGAGAGACCGGTGCGACGGCGGTTGAAGGTGAAGTCGTAGGTGTTTCCGCTGCTTTCGAGCAAGGGGGTGATCGAGGGGTCCGCGATGTGGGGTGAGCCGCCGAGGGCATATTCGAGGAAGCTGCTGAAGCCGTCCTTGTCGTCGTCGCGGTTCCAGTCGGTGGCGTCGGGTGCAGCATCGGCAAAGAGACGGTAGTGCCAAAGCGATGAGTCGGTGGACGCGCTGGTGGCGGTGGAGAGGGTGAGGATTTCGGCGGGGCTTAGGGCGCGGGGGAAGATGCGGGGTTCATCGATGGTGCCGATGAAGAAGCGGTCCTGGACGTCGGAGCCGACGCGGACGTCGAGGGAGGCGGTGGTGGCGAGGGTGCGGGTGCTCTGGGTGGCAAAGGTGGTTTCGAGGACGCCGTCGATGTAGAGCTGGACGTCGAGGACATCGGGTGTGCCGTCGTTGGTGAAGGTGGCGGCGACGTGGCGCCACTGGCCGTTGTTGATGAGGGTGGAGCCTTCGCGGAAGCCGCCAGTGACTTCGATGCGGAGGCGGCCGTTCTGGGCGAGGAAGGTCCATTTGTTGCCGTTGATGTTCGGTCCCCAGGCGATGATGGGGAGCTGTCCGGAGCCGGTGGTCTTGATCCAGGCGCTGACGGTGCGGGCGGCGGTGCCGGTGATGCCGGTGAAGCCGGTGAGATTGATGTGTTCTCCAGCGGTGCCGCCGAAGGTGAGGGCGGAGCCGAAGCGGCCGGGGGTCCAGCGGGCGGTGGGTGGGTTGGTGATGGTGGTGGTTTTTCCGGTGGCGTCGGTGGCGGTATTTCCCGCAGCTTCGTCGAGCGGCAGCCACCATTCGTTGGCGGGAGATGAGACGAGGGTGACGGTGGAGGTGGAGGTGGTGGTACCGCCATCGGTGATGGTGTAGGTGAAAGTGGTGTGCCCGGTGAAGTTTGCGGGGGCGGTGAAGAGGATGCCGCTGCCTTGGATGGCGGCGCTGCCGGTGGCGGGCGGGGTGAGGGACGCGATGGAGAGGGCGGCGGGGAGCCCGTCGTCGAGGTCGTTGAGGAGGACCGGGATGAAGGTGGCGGCGCCGGGACGGGCGTAGGCGAAGTCGGGCTTGGCCAGGGGCGGCGTGTAGGGATCGTCGGTGATGGTGACGGTGACGGTGGCGGAGTCGGTCGATGCGCCATCGGAGATGGTGTAGGTGAAGGTGGCCGTGCCGAGGAAGCCGGTGGGCGGGGTGTAGCGGATTTTTCCCGACTCGATGACGGCGCTGCCGTGGTCGGGAGGAGTGACGCTTTGGATGGCAAGCGGAGATGGCAGGCCATCGTCGGCGTCGTTGGCGAGGACGTCGATGAGGATGGATTGGTTGAGCTGGGTGGCGGCGTTGTCGTCGTTGGCGGTGGGCGATGTGGGGGCTTCGATGCGGAGGGCAGAGGCGGGGACTTGTTGTCGCGGGATGCCGGGGCCGGTCCATTCGAGGGTGAGGTTGCGGGTGCCGGTACGATGTCTGTAGTAGAGGCGGTAGGGATGGAGACCGGCGGCGAGTTCGACGGGGGCGGAGGTGGCGTTTCCGCTGTGGTTGAAGTCGTCGTCGATCACGTGGCTGTCGTGTAGCCAGAGTTGGGCACCGGTGTCGGAGGCGAGGTGGAAGGTGTAGGCGCC
>JALOTY010000052.1 GCA_025457665.1 Akkermansiaceae bacterium
AGAAGACCGAAAAGGACCTCTTGAACAACGGCGACATCCTTTGTCTGACGCGGCCCGACGTGATCTCGGACATCCACCGGCGTTTCCTCGAAGCCGGGTCGGACATCATCGAAACGAACTCGTTTTCCGGCACATCCATCGCTCAGAGTGAGTTCTTCGTGGAAGACCCGCGCGAATCGGGCAAGGGCCGCAAGGACCCGGAATTCTACCAAAAAGTCCTCGATGATCCCTTCCTCAAGGACCTGGCCTGGGAGATCAATTTCAAGTCCGCCCAACTCGCCCGCGAGGCCTGCGACCGCATGGCCGAGGCGACCGGGATTCCGCGTTATGCCGCCGGGGCGATCGGACCGCTCACCGTGGGCCTGAACAACTCCGCCGTGGACCCGAACGACCCGGGTTTTCGCTCGGTCACCTTCGATCAGGTTTACGAGGACTACAAACGCCAGATCCGCGCTTTGGTGGCAGGCGGGGTGGACATCCTGATGATCGAAACGATCTTCGATGCCCTGAACGCCAAGGCCGCCGCCGTGGCCGTGCAAGATGTTTTCGCGGAGGATGGCTTCCGCATGCCCGTCATCATCTCCGCGGCCGTCGGATTGGGTGGGGAAACGATGATTTCCGCCCAAAAGGTCGAGGCCCTGTGGAATTCGGTGGCCCATGTGAAACCTCTCGCCGTGGGCCTGAATTGCTCGCTCGGTCCCGAGCAGATGCGGCCGTTCATCGATGAACTTTCGCGCATCTGCGGCACCTACGTTTCCTGCTACCCGAATGCGGGCATGCCGGATCCCTTGTCGAAAACCGGATTCCCCTACCTGCCCGAGGACATGCATCGCCTCGTGGGAGACTTCGCGCGCTCTGGATTTGTCAACCTGGCCGGCGGATGCTGCGGCAATACCCCCGAACACATCGCCGCCATCGCCCGGGCGGTCAAGGAGGTGGCACCGCGGAAACTTCCTACGATCGATCCCGTACTTCGACTGGCCGGAACCGATGCCTACAACCACACGCCGGACAAGAATTTCCTCATGATCGGCGAACGCACCAATGTCGCCGGTTCACCCGTGTTCCGGAAAATGATCCAGGAAGGTCGGCTCGAGGACGCGCTCTCGGTGGCCCGCCAGCAGGTCGAGAACGGGGCACCCGTCATCGACGTCTGCTTCGATGACGGTCTCATCGATGGCGCGGAGATGATGACCCGTTTCCTCAATCTCGTGCAGTCCGAGCCGGATATCACCAAGGTTCCGATCACGGTGGACTCCTCGAAATGGGAGATCATCGAAGCCGGTCTGAAATGCCTCCAAGGCAAGGGCATTGTGAACTCGATCTCGCTCAAGGAAGGCGAGGAGAAGTTCAAGGAACAGGCACGCACGATCATGAAGTTCGGCGCGGCCACGGTGGTCATGGCCTTCGATGAAAATGGCCAGGCGGCGACCTATGAGGACAAGATCCGCATCTGCGAGCGTGCCTACCGCATCCTTGTCGATGAGGTCGGCTTCAATCCCCAGGACATCATCTTCGATCCCAACATCCTCACCGTCGCCACCGGCATCGAGGAGCATAATAATTATGCCGTCGATTTCTTCAACGCGACCCGCTGGATCAAGCAGAACCTCCCCGGGGCAAAGGTGTCGGGCGGCGTTTCGAATGTCTCCTTCTCCTTCCGTGGCAACAACCCGGTGCGCGAGGCGATGCATGCCGCTTTCCTTTACCACGCCACCAAGGCGGGGATGGATATGGGCATCGTCAATGCCGGCATGCTTGAAGTTTACGATGAGATCGATCCCGAGTTGCTCAAGCACGTCGAGGACGTCCTTCTCAATCGCGACTCCGGTGCCACGGAGCGTTTGCTGGACTTCGCGGAACGCTTCAAGGGTCAGAAGAAGGAGGCCAAGGTCGAAGACCTCGCGTGGCGTCATGAACCGGTGGAGAAACGACTCGAACACGCCTTGTTGCGGGGCATAGACAGTTACATCAACGAGGACACCGAGGAAGCCCGGCAGAAGTATGGCAGGCCGCTGAAGGTCATCGAAGGCCCGCTCATGGATGGCATGGGCGTGGTGGGTGACCTCTTTGGTGCCGGCAAGATGTTCCTGCCTCAGGTCGTCAAATCCGCCCGCGTGATGAAGAAAGCGGTGGCCTACCTCGAGCCCTACATGGAGAAGGAGAAGGAGGAAAAGATCATCGGCATCATCGCCCGATTGAAGGAGTCCGATCCCGCCCTCACCGATGCTGCGGCGCGCATCACAGCGGAGAAATCGCTCACTGCCGGACGTGTCCTGATGGCCACGGTCAAGGGCGACGTGCACGACATCGGCAAGAACATCGTGGGCGTGGTTCTGGCCTGCAATGGCTTTGAAGTCATCGACATGGGCGTGATGGTGCCCTGCGACAAGATTCTCGATACCGCCATCGAGCGCGGCGTGGACGTCATCGGTCTTTCCGGTCTGATCACGCCATCGCTCGATGAAATGATCCATGTCGCCAAGGAAATGGAGCGCCGCGGCATGAAGCTTCCCGTGCTCATCGGCGGTGCCACCACCTCGGCCGCCCACACGGCGGTGAAGATCGCGCCATTTTACAGCGGCCCCATCATCCACGTGCTCGATGCCTCGCGCTCGGTGCCTGTGACCACGGCCCTGCTGTCGGAAGATGGCAGCAAGGCCTTGATCGAGGAAAACGAGCAGCGCCACATCAAGCTGCGCGAGAATTTCAACAAGAAGGACAAGCCGACCATCTCGCTGGCCGAGGCGCGGGCGAATGCGCCGAAGTTCGATTGGGAAAACTACACCGCCGCCTCACCCTCCTTCCTTGGCACACGGGTGATCGATGGCCAGTCGCTGCGTGAGCTTGCGGAATACATCGACTGGACCCCCTTCTTCCATGCCTGGGAAATCCGCGGCGTGTGGGATCGCGAGACCGCGACGCTCAAAACCAAGAATGCCGATGGTGCCAAGCAGGCCCAGGAGCTCTACGAGGATGCGACGCTGCTGTTAGAGGAAGTCATTGCCAGCAAGCGGCTCACCGCGCGAGGCGTTTACGGCTTTTTCCCGGCCAATGCCAGCGGCGATGACATCATCGTCTGGACTGATGAATCCCGCAGCACCGAACGCACGCGGCTTCACACCCTGCGCCAGCAGCTTGCCAAGGAAACCGACAAACCGCACGTCGCGCTGGCGGACTACGTTTCGCCGATCGGGCGGGATTACGTCGGCGGATTTGTGGTTGGCATTCACGGGGCCGATGAGTGGGCGCAGGAGGTTTCGGAGAAAGAGACCGATCCCTACAAATCGATCATGATCAAGGCCGTGGCCGACCGCCTGGCCGAGGCCTTTGCCGAGCTGCTGCACCACCGGGCACGGGTTGAGTGGGGCTATGAGCGACCGAACGAGTTCAACCACAACGAACTCATCAAGGAACTCTACCGCGGCATCCGCCCGGCACCGGGATACCCGGCCCAACCGGACCACACGGAGAAGCCGATCCTCTTCGATCTACTAGAAGCATCGGAGAAAACCGGAGTGACCCTGACGGAAAGCTGCGCCATGCACCCCGGTGCTGCCGTTTCCGGCCTCCTCTTCTCGCATCCGGAAAGCCACTATTTCGCCCTCAGCGAGCTGCAGAAGGATCAGGTGGAAGATTACGCTGTGCGCAAGGCTTGGACCATCGAGGAAGCGGAGAAATGGTTGGGCCCATGGCTGGGATACTGAGGCAGTCTCAGATATCCCCTGCCTTCAGGTCCAAGTAACGCCGCACCGCCGCGATGCGGTTTTCCACGCCAAGGCGTTGGAAGACCGCTTCGAGGTGTTTCTCCACCGTGCGTGGGCTGATCTCGAGGATGATGGCGACTTCGGCGCTCGTTTTGCCTTCGGCGATCCAGTTCATGATTTCCTGCTGACGTTTGGTCAGCAGCGAGGAAAGCATCGCTTCGCCACGGGCGGCGCGGGCATGGGCGGACTGAAGAAGGATGATCTCCCCATCGTGCCGAGGCAGGCCGTGGAAACACATCGAACCACCACCCAGATCGAGTTCGACGGGGGCGAACTCCGCGATGAGCGGGTCTTTCCAAGCACGGGTCAGGGCGTTGCGGAGGGCTTCGTATTTCTCTTTCCCGAGTTCGTGGAAGGCCTCGTCCTGCGACCACCAGCGTTCGGCCAGTTGGATGGCCTCGTAGTTGAAGGGCAGCACCTCGCTGTTAGGGTGCACGATGAACCACGCGTTTGGCGCGGAGGGCGGGCAACTCAGATGGAATTTTCTCACCTGTGTCTCGACATTCGTCATCGCGATCCGGCGAGCGGCGGCCCTGGCGGTGAAGAGCATGATGTCGAAGAGATCGCGATCCTCCCGCGTGAATCGACCGCTGCGCTTGGTTGCCAGAAGGATGGATGCCCGGCTCTGGCAGTGACAGACGGCTCCGAAGAAGGCATCGCCACAGCCATGACCGGGTTCGATGAGCGCCACGAAGTCGCGCAGGCGGCTGTTTCCTGCGAGGGACTCGTCGTGCAGGGAAAGCCCGCGCTGGCGGGGATTTCCGGGGTCGATCGACGCCATGACGGAAGAAGAAATGGAACCATAGACCGCCCCTTCCACCGCGAGGCGGTTGGACACCTCTCGATTGCCGAGGATGGACTCGAGGGCGCCGGTGGAGACGAAGTTCAGGACGAGGGCGACATCCGCTCCGATCAGGGAAGGCAGGGATTTGCCGATAAAGTCTGCCAACTCGCCGTAGTCCGCGGCGTTGTGAATCGCAGCGGTTAGATCAAAAAATGGTTCATCAAACACAGTTTCGTGGGGTTTTTCTTAACTCTTATGCAATCCGCCCGTGGACACAACCCGCAAAATCGCAGGTGTTGGAGTACTCTGAGCCTATGGCCAAACCCCACGAAGGTTGGCCCAGTTGCATGAATATTCTTCACCCAAGTGGGTTATGACACCCTTATCGGCGACGGCGGAGGAAGGGAGGCACGTCGAGATCCTCACCATCGATCAGGCTGGGATCCGCCCCTTCGAAGCGGCCCTTGGGACCGCCATCGAGGCTGAGTTCCGTCTGACCTGAGCCTTTCTTTTTCGGGGTGGCCGCTGTGGCATCCGCATCGGCTCCGAAGAGATCGTCCGGGGTCTTGGCAAAATCATCGCTACTGTTCGGAATCCGGCGTTTGGCTTGGAATGGAGGCCGGCGCTTGAAGCCCGCTTCGGCGAAGGGGGCATCATCGCCTTCCGCTTCCGCGGCCTTCACCGCGGCTTCGACCGCTTTTTCCACAGTGCGTTCGCCGGGCTCCGGTTTTTCTTCGGCAGCCTGAGGAAGGGGAGGGAGTTCTACCGGTTTGGCGGGCTCCACGGCGATGGGCGGCTCGATAGGCTCGGCAAAAGGATCGATGACCGGCTCGGATTTCGCTCCGTCCTCCATGGCTGCGGCAGCTTCATCGGCCACTTCGGCGCTGGCGGTGATTTCCTCGATGGGATCGGCGAAACTTGCAGCGCCGGTTTCCTCGATTTCCTCAGCAACGGCGATTGAGGAGGCTGGAGGCTGGGGAGCTTCCTCTGCGGGGGCATCAAGATCATCGAATCCGGCGAAAGGGTTTTCGATGGCGGCGGTTTCAGGCTCAGGCTTGGCGGGTGGGGCGGGCTCCTCGTCTTCGTCCTCCTCGGCGGCGAAGCCGACGCTGGGTTCGAGCCCGGCGGCGACGGCGGCGGGCACTCCGGGCTCGCGACGCAGGCGCTCTTCCGGCAGTGAACTCACCAGAGTGATGCTGAGCTGGTCATCCATGCTCGGATCCACGGCTGCGCCGAAAAGGACATGGGCCTTTTCCGGGACATACTTGCTGAGGGACTCCATCAGCATCTCGATTTCGAACAAGGTCAGGTCCTGGCCGCCGCAGAGGTGGACGAGCACGGACTCGGCATCGCGAAGCAGGGCACCTTGGTCTAACAGAGGGCTTTGCAGGGCTCCGCGGAGGGCCTTTTGGGCGCGGTCCTTGCCGCGGGCGATGCCGGAACCGAAGAGGCAGCGCGAGCGGGTCGTGCGCAGGGCGCTCATCAGGTCGTCCAGGCCGATGTTGATCAGGCCGGGGCGGACGACGAGGCGGATGACGGCCTTGATGCTTTCGGAAATCATCCGGTCGGCCGCGGCGAAAGCCTCGTGGATGCCTTGTTTGGCGAGAACGAGTTCGCCCATGCGACTGTTGTCGAAAGTGACCAGCGCATTGGAAAGCACGGCGAGTTCATTCAGCGCGGTTTCCGCCTGCTCGCGGCGGCGGCGGCCTTCGAAAACGAAAGGCATGGTGGCGAACATCACCACGAAAGCCCCTTCCTCACGGGCGATGCGGGCGACGATGGGTGCCGCGCCGGAGCCGGTTCCGCCGCCCAGACCCACACAGATGAAAACGATCTTGCGGCCTTTCATCGAGCGGCGGACTTCGTCTTCCGCCTCGACCACCGCTTGATGTCCGAGTTCGGGATCACCGCCGGTGCCGAGGCCCTTGGTGAGATTCCGGCCGAGCTGGATGCGCTCCGTGGCCACCGATCCGGACAGCGTGCGGATGTCGGTATTCAGCGCGAGAATTTCCGCACCCTCCAGGCCATCGAGCGCCACGCGGTCGAGCATGTTGGTGCCAGCCCCGCCGAGGCCGACGATTTTCACCGACGAGGTGGGGATGACATTTTGGGGATCTCTGGGGAACTCAATCATGGCAGTGGGTGCAAGGGTTCAGGGAAGTCAGCGGAAAATTGAGAAAAGGCGCGAGAAGAAACCGCGTTTGGGAGTGCGGTCGCTTTCGACGATCTGGGCGTAGCGGATGAGGCCGAGGGCTGTAGTGAATTGCGGATCCTTGTAGCTGGCTTGCGCGCCGCTCAGTTCGGGAGGCTCGGGGCGATAGACGTCTTTTTGAAAGACCTCGCTGGCCAGTTCGCCGAAACCGCGCATGAGGCTGGTGCCGCCGGCGAGGAAGATACCCGTGCCAACCCGGTCCAAGGCCCCCTCGGGCAGCTTGCGGATGAGGAGCTTGAGCGTTTCCTCCAGTCGCGAGCGGATGATCTCATTGAGCAACTCGCGTTTGACGGTCGCTTCCGAAAACCCTTTTTCATCCGTGAGCTTCACCACGCCGACCGATCGCGCCGGGTCGCCCGAGGCATCGCCTTCGCGGACCTTGAGCTGCTCGGCCTTGGAAAAGGGCAGTCCGGTGACGAGGTGGATGTCATTGGTGATGTGATCGCCACCCACTGGGATGCAGCCGGAGGCTTCGATGATGCCATCGGCATACAGCGCATAGTCGGTGGTGCCGCCGCCGATATCAATCACCAGGGCACCGCCTTGGCGCGCCTCGGAATTCAAGGCCACCTGGGCGGCGGCGAGGGGGGCGAAGACGAGTTCATCGACATCCAGCGGGATTTCACGGACGCACTTGATCTGGTTTTCAATGCGCGAGCGGATGCCGTGGATCACGTGGAAATCGGCCTCGACCTTGCGTCCGCTGAGACCTACCGGGCTGCTGGCGTGGTGATAGCCATCGACCCCGAAGCGGCGGACGATGTGGTGAAGATAGACGTGGTCTTGCGGGATGGAGACCGCGCGGGCGATTTCCTTGGCCTCGCGCACGTGCTGGGGTTCGATCGTGTCCTGGCCATCCGGCAGGCGGAAATGACCGAGATGGTTCACCCCGGTGAAATGCGAGCCGGTGACGGCGAGAAAGACGCTGCCGATTTCGACATCGCTTTCATCTTCCGCGCGGACCAGGGCTTCCTTGATGCAGGCGCGGACTTGCGGGAAATCGAAGATCTCGCCCTTGCGGACGCCCACGGATTTCGCCTGGCCCACGCCGAGGATTTTGACCGAGCCATCGCTCTTCACCTCGCCGACGACCATGCAGATCTTGCTGGTGCCGATCTCGAGTCCCACATGGATCTTGCTGCGTGCCATATTGATGTTTTGAAACGTGATGCCTAGCGCTCCAAAAGTTCCTGCAAATCCGTATCCACTCGTGGACGCGGAATTTCCACCGGGGGAGTCGCATCCCCGGTGGCTTGTTCGTCGGTGGACGATGCCCCTTCGTCAACAAGGATCGCCCGCGGAGGAGCGGGCTGGTCCATCGCGGCGGGGGGGGCGGGAGGCGTTTCACCCTGGAAAGTCACGGGCAGATTGCGCCGTCCGATGAGCTGGATGCTGGCGAGTTGGCGACCGCTTTCCTCGGAGTGACGGAGGGCAGCGAGGAAATCCCGCATCTGCCTGTCGATCTCATCGTGCCCGAAGGTGGCCACGGTTCCGGCGCGGGTGATCATTTCACTGGCCCAGGATTTGTGCTGGCGGATGACATCGATCCAGCCTGCGGCGCCGGGATCGATTTCCTGGGCCTGGCGCAGCAGACGCATCCCGCGCAAGTACGAGGGATGCCGTATTTCCTCGCCTTCGACGAGGGCGGGGCCGTCTGCGGAGACCTCGATCACCGGCAGCATCCGTGCTTCCGCCAGCATGCCGGGGCGGCAGCCGAACATTTTGCCATGGGCATCCACCAGCAGGCCGGAGAGCGGATCGCGGGGCTGGACGCCGGCGGAAGGGCAGGAAATCCAGACTTGGGGGCGGCGCGGGGCGACCACGATTTCCAGTCTTCCGGGAAATTCGCGGGTCACCTTGGCGTGAAGGATTTCCGGGCGTGCCAGCAGGCGTTCACGGATGACCGTGGGATTGAGCTGGAAGAGGCTGGCATCGGTCTCGATGCCGGTGACCTGAAACAGCCGGGCTTCATCGACCACCGGGTTATCATTGAGCACCAGTTCCTGAAGTTGGAACTCGGGATTCTGGAAAAGCGCCCGGTTCAGGCCGGTCCAGACGAGAAAGGCGACACCACCGATGACGCCCAGCCACGCCAGCATGCGGCAGCAGTGGCCGAGGGCCTTGCGTGCATCATAGGCGGCGATGCGCGGGGAAATCACCTGCGCGTGCAGGGTTTTCACCTCGCGGCGTCGGCGGTGTTTGCTGGTGCGTTTCTTGAACAAACCGGTGACGGGGTTGAAGGTTTCAGTCGGGACGGGTGGAAAGGCTGAGGTGGCCGATGCGCAGGCAAAGCTCGGTGAAGCCGATGCCAGCCGCAGCCGCCGCCTTCGGCAGCAGGCTGGTGGCGGTCATGCCGGGGATGGTGTTGGCCTCTAACACATAAGGCTGTCCGGCGGCATCGAGCAGGACATCCACGCGGCTGTAGATTTCGATGCCCAGGGCGCGATGGGCCGCCACTCCGGCTGCCTGCACGCGGCGGGTGCATTCCTCGTCGAGATCGGCGGGGCAGAAATACTGACTGCCCTGCGAGCCACTCAGCCAGGGGTACTTGTTAGCCATGTCATAGACGCCACCGGGGGCGACGATTTCGACGATGGGCATGGCCACGCCATCGACCACCGCAACGGTCAGTTCGCGTCCGGAGACAAATTGTTCGATCAATGCGATAGGGCCGAACTGCACCACATCGGCAAAGGCGGCCTCCGCCTCCTCCGGGGTTTTAACGATGTAGACGCCCACGCTCGATCCCTGGCAGGGGGATTTCACGACGTAAGGCAGAGGCATTTGCGGACGTTCACCGGCGGCGACATCGATGGTCTCCGCGGCGGGTGTCGGCACCCCGGCGGCGAGGAAACCTTGTTTGGCCAGATGTTTGTCGAAAGCCACGCGGCTGCTTTCCCGGCGTGCTCCGGTGTACGGCACTCCTCGTAATTCGAGTTCCTCCTGGAGGGTGCCGTCTTCGCCATAGGTGCCGTGGATGACATTGAAGGCAAGCGTGGTGCCGGCGGGCAGCTCGAAGCCGGGGCCGGTGACATCGATTTCGGCGACCTCGCAGCCGCCTTCGCGCAGCGCCTGCGCGACCGCGCGGCCGGAAGCGAGGGAGACCTCACGTTCGGAGCCGGGACCGCCCATGAGCACGGCGGTGAGGCCGGGCAGGGGCGGGGTGGAAGGGGAGTTCATGGGATGTTCCGTGTGGGGGTGTTAGAAAGTGCATTCATCTTCGCCGATGACCTTGACCTCGGTTTCCAACTCGATGCCGCGATCCGCGCGGGCGCGGCTGCGGATGCGTTCGATGAGGCCGAGGACTTCGGCGGCTTTGGCTCCGCCGCGGTTGACGATGAAATTGCCGTGTTCGGTGGCGACTTCCGCCTGGCCTTCGCCTTCGCCCTTGAAGCCGAGTTGGTCCACCAGCATGCCGGCGGGGATTTCCGCGGGGTTCTTGAAAACACAGCCGGCACTGGCGGCCACGGGCTGGCTGGTGCGGCGTTTGATGCGGGACTCCTCCCAGCGGCGGTCGATGTTCTCCGCACTGTCCGGCTCGCCTTGGAAAACGGCCTGCAGGGCAAAGTTCCGGCGCAGCTCGGGAACGTTGCGGTAGTGGGCGGTGATTTCGGCCCGCGGGCGGGTGCGGATGACGCCGTCCTCATCGAGGAAAGTCACTTCCACGACCTGATCAAAGGTTTCGATGCCCATGGCTCCGGCATTCATGCGCAGCGCGCCGCCGACGTTTCCGGGGATGCCTTCCATCCATTCAAAGCCGCCAATCCCGGCCGCACGCGCGGTGCTGGCGACCTTTTTCAGGCGAACTCCGGCTCCGGCGACCACGTGGCCAGCGGCGTTCACATGGCAATCATCGAACTCCCCGCCCTTGGGATGAATCACCGCTCCACGGATGCCGCCATCGCGCACCAGCAGGTTCGATCCGCGACCGACGACGCGGACGGCGATGCCACGTTCGCGGCAGTATCCCGCCACGGCGGCAAAGGCTTCGAAGGTCTTTGGCTCAAGCCAGAATTGCGCCGGACCACCGACAAGCATGGTCGTGTGACGCCGCATCGGTTCATAGAGGGCCGCATCCACGCTGTCTCGCGGTGCTTGCATGAGGATTTCCTCAAGGATCTTGCGATCGCGGGCGATGGCGGTGCCGGCTTCATGGACGTTCCCTGCGCCCAAAGTGATGAGGAGATCGCCGGCTTCGAGTTGGTTGCCCACCCGATGGTGGGCGATGGCGAGATTCGGCAGGTACTCGACGATCGTTCCGCCATGGGCTTTGACGGCATCGACGATCGTCTGGCCGCTGATGCCCGGGATGGGCGTCTCGCTGGCGGCGTAAACATCGGTCACATAGACCTCATCGGCCTCGGCAAGCACGCGGCCGAAATCATCCGCCAGGGCCTTGGTGCGGGTGTAGCGGTGGGGCTGGAAAAGCACGACCACACGGCCGGGCTTGAGCTGCCGGGCGGTTTGGAGGGTGGCGGCGATCTCCGTGGGGTGGTGGCCGTAGTCATCGACGATGCGCAGCGAGGACGAGAGGAACTTGGTTTCGAAACGTCGGCGGGCACCGGCGAAGGAGTTCAGGGCACGGGAGACGAGTTGGAAATCCGCGCCGAGCTGATCGCAGGTGGCGATGGCGGCGAGGGCATTGAGGACATTGTGTCGGCCCGGGATGGCGAGTTCCACTTCACCGAGTTTCTCCTCGCCACGAAATACGGTGAATGCCGTAGCTCCGCGCAGCTCGCGGATTTCGCGGGCGGTGTAGTCGGCATCCGCCCAACCGTATCCCACGGCCCTCTCCCCACCGCGGCAGACATCGCGCGCGCCGGGGTCCTCGGCACAATAAACCACCGGCCCGGAGGTCTGTCTCACCAGGGTGCGGAAGACTTCCTTGATTTCATCGAGGTCGCGGTAGTGGTCGAGGTGCTCGGCCTCGATGTTTAGGACGATGGAGCAGGCGGGCTGATAGAGTGCCAGGGTGCCATCGCTTTCATCGCCCTCGGCGACCATCCAATCGCCCTTTTCGCTCCAGCGGGCGTTCTGGCCGAGCACGGGGATTTCCGCGCCGACGTAGTGGCTGGGTTCGAAACCGGCCTCGCGCAGGGCGTGGGCGACCATGGAGGAAGTGGTGGTCTTGCCATGGGTGCCGCTGACCACGATGCCCTTGCGGGTGTGGAGAATCGCGGCCAGGCACTCGGCCCGGCGCATGAGGCGGATGCCCTGTTCGCGCGCTGCGGCGAGCGCGGGATTGGTCGGGCGGATGGCAGAGGAGTAAACGACAAGGTCCGCGCCATCGACCGCCTCGGCGGTATGAGGTGAGGAGAAACGCAGGCCGAGTTTCTGCAAGCGCTCGGTTTCCGAGGACGTGACTTTGTCGGACCCACCGACCCGGTGGCCCATGCCTAACAGCAGCAGGGCCAGTCCGCTCATGCCGGATCCGGCCACGCCTACAAGATGCACCCGCAGCGGGCGCGACAGATCGGTCAATCGATGGGAAAGTTCCTTCATTCCTGGTTTCCAAGCCGTTTTTGAATCTCCCGCACGACCCGCTCGGCGGCATCAGGCACAGCGAGTGAGGCCGCCTTGCGTGCCATTTCCTCGCGGGTTCCGGGGGCCAGCATGCGGGCCACGAGGGCGGCGAGTTTCTCCGCATCCAGATCCCTTTCCTGCGCCAGCAGGGCTGCCCCGGCGGATTCGAAGACCTGAGCATTTGCCGTCTGGTGGTCGTCGGCCGCGAAGGGAAATGGCACCAGCAGCGAGGGCAAACCGGCGTGGGCGAGTTCGGTCAGGCTCGATGCCCCGGAGCGGGCGACGACCGCATCGGCCACGGCGTAGGCCGAGGCCATGTCATCGCAGAAACCCACCACGCGGTAGTCGTTTGAATCCGCCACCATTCCCGAAACCGTGGCTTCCTCGCCGGGCCCGGCGATGTGAAGGACCTGCACGCCGGGATCGAGAGGCGCGGAGGCCATGAGGGCGTTGAGCTTGCGGGCACCCTGGCTGCCCCCCATGACGAGGACGATGGGGCGGCTGGGGTCGAGGCCCCATTTCGCGGCGGCGCTGGCGCGGTCCGGCAGGGAGGACAGTTCCTTGCGGACCGGCGTGCCGGTTTCGATGCATGGCTTGCCGGGGAAATGGGCGGCGGCGGGGGAAAGACCGATGAAAACACGGTCGCACCAGCGGGCCGTGACTCGGTTCGCCTTGCCGGGGAGGGCATTCGAATCGTGGACGAAGGCCGGGATGCCAGCGCGTTTCGCCGCGACCACCGGCGGCAGCGAAGTGAAGCCACCCATGCCCAGGACCGCATCCGCACGGAAATCACCAAGCAGGCCACGGCAGCGACCGATGGTCCGCCACAGGCTCCACAGAAAGGGCAGCATCTTCGGCGAAAAGGTCGGCGGCTTTGGCAGCGCAGGAATGGTTTCGAAGCGGTATTCGCGGTATTTCCGCGTGGCTTCCTGATCGATTTTCTTCTCGGAAACCAGCAGCAAGACCCGTCCGCCAGCGGCCACCCACGCCTCGGCGACGGCGAGACCAGGGAACAAATGTCCCCCCGTGCCGCCGCACGCGATCACCAACCCCGGTTGCCCGACGCCCTTTGTTTCCATGTGTCCCGATGTTTCGTCGACCGGTGTCCCGCCGGGCAACGTGAGCGAAGTATGCAATACATCCTAATTATCAGGCAATACTCAAAAACCGCCATGGGGGCGAAAGCCACAAAAAGTTTCGTCTCGGCAGGATCGAACCCTGCCGGATTCGCCCCAAATCCTTGGGCGTGCGGCTCGTGCTCATCGGTCGGGGGAGAAAAACCCGGTCTCAACGCCGTTTCGCCATGCGCTGGCGGAACTTCGGGATCAGCTCGGCCTCGATCCACGAAAAGGCACCGCTCAGGCCCTCGGCGCGGTAGATTTCGCCGATCTTCGCCTCGACCGCGGTGGGCGCACCGAATTGACTGAGGAAATCGTTGGAAGTCAGCGCGGTGAACCACTCGCCATCCATCTTGTGGCGCTCCCCGAGGACCCAGTTCCGGGCGTAGAGGGCCAGGACGGCATCGCCGATCCATGCGCTTTCCCGCTGCTCCTTGATTTCATCTTTCGTCATGGGCGGGGCGAGACTGCACATCCGGCAGCGGGCTGGCCAGCCCATATCGGCACGGTTTGCTGGCCAAAATGATCGCGGTGAAATCGAGTCGGTGCTTGGCCGGGGGCCGGAGGGGCGCTATGCCTCCGCGCATGAGAAACGCGCTCGGGTTTTTGTTGGTGGCCTTGCTCGCCGGTTGTGCCGGAGGCGGTGCGGGGGCATCCCGTGGAGAGATGGGCGACCTGGCGGCCGATGATGGCGAGGTCGGCGGGATTTCCGAGGTCCCGAATCCCACGCCGGAAATGGCCAAGGCCAGTGGCCAGTCCCTCGCGACGCTGCAACGCGGCCACGAAACCTACATGCTGCAATGCGGGCAGTGCCACAATTACATGCTGCCCAAAGACCTTTTCATCGATGAATGGCAGGACGCCGTGCCGGAAATGATCGGTCACGCCGGGCTCTCCACCGACGATGAAAAGGCAGTTCTCGCGTATGTGATCGCGGTCAAGGGCGGCAAAGACTGATCTCAAGCCCCCGGAGCCCATGCAACTCCTGGGAATCGATCTCGGCCCCTGGCTCGGCTTCGTGGGCGTGATGGCCCTGGGTCAATTCAGTCCGGGACCGGATCTCGTGCTCATCACCCGGACCTCCCTCTCCGCCGGAGCGGCGGCGGGATGTCGGATGGCGGCGGGGATCGCCGTGGGGCTGGCGCTGCATGCCGCCCTCGCCGTGGGCGGTGTGGCGCTGGTCCTCGCGGAAAGCGCCTGGGCCTCCCGTGTCATGGCCTTCCTGGCAGCGGGCTATCTGCTTCTGTTAGGCTGGCGATTGTTGAAATCCCAGGGCGTGGAAGCGGCGCAAGCCGGGGGCGCTGCGGCCGGGTCCTCCGCCTTCCGACAAGGCCTCACCTGCAATCTCCTCAATCCCAAGGTCGCCATCTTCCTCGCTGCCGTCACCGCCCCCTTCCTCAGCACGAAATCCCTGCCTCCCCAACTGCTGTGGGCGACCATCGTGATCGAAGGCTTCCTCCTCTGGCTCGCCTGGGTCTTCGCCCTCCAAGCCCGCCCCCTGCGTGAAGCCTACTTCCGCCGCGCCAAATGGATCGACCGCACCTTCGGCATCGCCCTCTGGATCCTCGCCGTCACGCTGTTAGGCAGTGCGATGGGGAAGGGTGGATAAAGTTTTCTAACAACGAAAGAATCGAAAGGGACGAAAGGTGGATGATGTCGTGGAAGAGGGGGGCACGGAATACGCTGAAGACACGGAAAGGTTGATGAGGTTTATCTAACAACGAAAAGAACGAAAGGTGGATGATTGAAAGTTGATAGCTCGAGCGGAGCATAGGCTGTTCCTCCGGTCTTGCGTCTTGCGTCTTGATATCTTGTGTCTTTTTCCAAGTCTGGCTTGCGAGATGTTAGAGACTGGCGCGGCGGATTTTTCCGGGGGAGCGGGCGAGGAAACGTTTGGCGAGGGTTTCGAATTGCTCGGAGAGATCGGTGAGGTGGATCTGCAATTGGCCGCCTTGTTCAGGGGGATGAAGGAGGTCGAGCCGGGTTAGTTCCGATTTCAAATGTTCGGCACAGGTGGTGGCGGAATCGATGAGGCGGATGTCCGAAGGCAGGATGCCGCGCAGGGTGGGGATGAGCAGCGGGTAATGGGTGCAGGCAAGCAGCAGGGCATCGATGCCCTTTTCCACCATGGGATCGAGATAGGTGTGCAGGACGGCGAGGGTGGCGGGGTGATCGAGCCAGTTTTCTTCAACCAAGGGAACCAGCAAGGGCGCGGCCTGTTCGTGGATGATGAGGCCGGTGCGCTTGAGGGCGAGGGCGTGCTGATAGGCGTGCGAGCGGATCGTGCCGCGGGTGGCGATGATGCCAACGCGTTCGGTGTCCTTGTCGGCAAGAGTGGCTTCGACACCGGACTCGATGACGCCGATGATGGGCACGCGAAAGGTCTCGCGCAGATGGGGCAGGGCGTGGGCGGTGGCGGTGTTGCAGGCGATGACGATGGCCTTCACGCCCTGCGCAAGGAGCCACTGGACGTCCTCGGTGGCGAACTGACGGATGGTTTCAGGAGACTTCGAGCCGTACGGGACACGGGCGGTGTCGCCGAGATAGACGATGTCTTCGTGGGGCAAAAGTTCCTGTGCGGCGCGGACGACCGTGAGGCCGCCGACGCCGGAATCGAAAAAGCCCAGTGGGGCGCTGCGCATGGCCGGGAGGTTCGGGGGAAGGCCGGGAGGATGCCAGCAAAAAGCCCTCTCCGCGACGCAATGGGTCGGCCGAGAGGGCGTAAAATCCGAGAGAAGGAGATGGGCTTACTCGAGGCTCAGGAAAATGGTGTAGGTCAGGGCTTTTTCCCCGGTGTTTCCGGCGGAGATCCGGTAGCGCTTGGATTCCTCAAGTTGGAATTCAATCCCGGCTTCCGGCCCTTCTTCGGCGGAGTATTTGTCGAGATCGATCACGCCGGTGCCGCTGTCTTCCAGGAAATGAAGCTTCAGCGTTTGGCCCTTTTTGCCCTCGAAGACATAGACCTTGGTGTCGCCGGGTTCGACCGTGACGTCCCATTTGATGGCGGGGCCCTCCTTGGCCATATCGATGAATTCTTCGGCCGGTCCGCCTTCGTCCGCAGCGGCGGCATCAGCGAGACCGCCGTGGGAGGAATGGCATTCGAGCAGGGCTTCGACGGCGTTGCGGGAGGTGTCGAGGTTGAGGGTCCATTTCTTCTCCCCGGCCTCGATGTGGCAGAAACCCGAGGTGGAAAATCCAGTCATGAGGGCGGCTGAGGCATCATCGGCTGCGGAAAACACGGCCCAGACGGTGTCGCCCTCGGCCATTGTATCGGCCGTGGTGGTGACGGCGGCAGCGGTTTCCTCGGCGGTGGGTTTCGCTTCGGCGGAGAAGCTGTAGGTCAGCGGGATGGCCTCTTCGCTGGCGGCGAGGCCGGCACCCTTGAAGGAAACGGTGGTGCCTTGATCGGTGAGCGAAAGGATGAAGCTGTCGGACTTGGCATCGGTCTCGGTGAGATCGGAGGAGACGTATTTGCCATCGGCATCGACGGTGTAATGGACCTTCCATTTGCCGATTTCGCGGAAGAGGTGGGTTCCCTCTGGGGTTTCGGCTGCATTGGAAATCACGGCGAAAAGCGGCAGGAAGGCGGCGGTGAGCAGGGGGGAGGAGCGCATGGTGTGGGAACGATGAGGGATCGAAGAGGCCGGGAAGTGATCAGGGGGGAAACATCCGGCGACGGTGGTATTCTAACAAACTCGCTAGGGGCGGCGCAATTTCGAAAATGGGGCGATTTCGGCAGCATCCCGTATCTGCGTTGGTTGGAGCTTTGGAACGTGACAGGAAGGGGGGGGTATGGCAGGGTGGGGGTTGCCCATGAAAGCGTATCCCATCCTTGCCGCGCTGGCGACGGTGCTGGCCCCCATTTCCGCCCTTGCCGCCTTGGAAATCCATGAAGTTGCTCCGGACGGAGCCTGGACCTGGTTCAACGACGAGCGCGCGATCTGGCAGGACGGCAGGATCCAGGTGGGCTATGTGCGGGGCGATGGCCAGGTGGCGGTGACCTGTTATGATCCGGAGACTCGCAAGGGCGTGGAAACGCCATTGAGCAGTTGGAAGGAAAAAGACGATCACGACAACCCGGGTTTCTGGATCCAGCCGGACGGGCGCATTCTTGCCGCTTATGCGACCCACGGGACCAAACAAACGTGGAACTTCCGCATCGCCAAAGGCCGCAATCCCGGCGGGCCGGAGGATTGGGGGGCGGAACAGACGGTCGACCTCACCCAAGGCGGCAAATTCCGCGGCGGCTGGACTTACTGCAATCTCTATCAGGCAGGGAAGGATGAGTTGTATCTCTTCGGCCGGGCCATCAACTGGAATCCGACCTTCACGGTGAGCCGCGATCAGGGCGAGACATGGTCGGAACCCACCCATCTCATCCGCCACAAGGATCGGCCCTATTTCAAATATGCCTCGAATGGCAAAGGTCGCATCGATGTGACTTATACCGAAGGCCACCCACGCATGGTCGATAACTCGGTTTATCATATCTATCTGGAAAACGGGAAATGGCATCGGTCGGATGGGGCTCTGTTGGAAGGCGGGCCGCCCTTTGATCCGCAAGTGGGGACCTGTGTTTACCGTTTCGGGCGGGATCATCCGAAAGGCCGGGCCTGGGTGTGGGATTTGAACTACGATGAACATGGTAGTCCGGTGATCGCGCATACCGTGCGATTCACCAATGACCCGGATGACCTGCGCTACTACCATGCGACCTGGGATGCTGCGGGAAAGACATGGAAATCGGTCCAGATCGCCAAAGGCGGAGAGAGACTGTTCAAATCGGAGAACGACTATGCTGGCGGCATCGTGCTCGACAGCGGGGATACCAACCGTGTCTTCATCAGCACTGCGCTGGACCCCAGGGGTGGGGCGGCCACGCCGAAGCGGGAAATTTATGAAGGGAGGCGCGCTGCCGACGGGACCTGGTCGTGGACGGCGATCACCCAAGATTCACCGGCCGACAATCTCCGCCCCTACGTGCCGGAAAACCATGGACGAAAGACCTGTGTGCTGTGGTTCCGGGGAAGCTACCGGACCTTCATCGACTACGATTGCCAGGTGATGATGGCTTTGGAGTGATCCTGCCATCAAGGGGCGGTGGCGGTCACCGTGACGGTCATTTCATCCAGATTCGCCAGGTCCTGGCCGGTGGTCTCGAGGCGGATCGTGTTGACGCTTCCGGCTGTGAGATGAGTCGGCACACTGAGGGTCTGCCAGGAGTTCCACGCACCGGTAACCGGGAAGGTGATGGGGCTTGCCACGCCATTGATCACCAATCGGCCCGTGCGGGATGCGGTGGCACCGAGAGCGAAACGGAAAACGAGGGTGGAGGCACCGCCGATGCCTCCATCGATGCCCGACCATTCGATGAAGCTGCCGTTGCTGGCCGAGTTGATGAATCCGGTGCCACGGAAGCCGCTGTGATTCGAGTCGAGCGAGCCATTGTAACTGGCTGCCTCCGCCTGAAAGCTGAGGCTGCGGGTGACGAATCCTGGACCAGGGGTCACGGTCCGCAGGCGATGGAAGCGGGCACCCGCCGAGGGAGAAAGGGAAAGGGTGAGCGGGCTGCCGCCGAGATAGGTATCGGCGCTGGTCCAATGGGTGAGGTCATCGGAGGATTCCAAGGTGTAATCCAGCTCCGAGCGCAGCGTGGGAAGCACAAGCTGCTGGATGCCGTTCGAGTGGGTTGCGGTCATCGCCATGCCCTCGCGGGTGCCGAAGGCATAGTCATGGAAGAGGCTGCGGCCATCGCCATCGGGATCTGACGCAGGATCGCTATCCGCAGGGAATCCATGGGCCGCAAGCCAGGCGGGAAAGCGGCTGGCGATGGGCGGCGGAGCGGTGGCCGGGGCGACGACGGTGATGGGTGGTCGTCGCGGAGTGGACATGCCCTCGCCGAGATAAAAGGAGGGATGAGGCGGTTGGTTGTAACCGACATTCTGCCAGGCGATCGCAAGCCGGTATTGGCGGTCGTGCATCAGCGTGGGCAAACGATGGGTGGTGGGAATGGTCGACGAATAGACCCTCAGGGCGGTGTTGTCGGATTCACGCCAGAGGATTTCCTCACGCCAGTCCCCAAGCAGATCCGCGCTCAGGGAGGGGGTGGCCTTGGTGGAGTTGTTAGAGGAAATGCCGGCAGGGTTGAGGAGGGTGTTCGTGGTGTTTGCCAGCCAGTCCCATTTCGAGACCCTGGTGCCATCGAGCAATTCGCGGAGCAGGTCGCCATCCCACCAGCAGAGGAAATTCATCGATCCCGGGCGTGTCGTGCTCACCGGATTTCCCTGGATGTTGTGAAGCACGGCACGGGAGGACCATGCCTCATAACCGAGGGTGCGAGGATCGACATCGGCCGCCACGCCGCGACCGACGTCATCGGTGGCATTCACGCTGAAGAGAATCGCTCCCGTCACGGGATCATGAAGGGCGGAACCATGGGTGCCGTAAGCGGCGGGGGATTCGTGCACCATCCACATTTCCATCCCTGGGCGGGTGGGATCCATGTCGGAAAGGTGAGTGGCATCCCCGTGGCCGATGCCGGTGCTTGCAAGCCCGGTGCCGTTGTCATCGATGGTGCAGGCACCGTAGGCGATTTCATCGCGGCCATCGCCATCGACATCGCCCACCGAGAGGCTGTGGGCACCCTGACCGGCGAAGACGCTGTTTCCCGGAGTGGCACTATCGAAGAGCCAGCGGCGGCTCAGTGTGCCATTCCGCCAATCCCATGCAGCGAGAAATGTTCGGGTATAGTAGCCACGACACATCACCAGGCTGGGACGCGAGCCATCGAGATAGGCGGCTCCGGCGAGAAAGCGGTCGATGCGGTTGCCGTATCCGTCTCCCCAGACCTGGTTGATGCGGGTGGTGCCGGGTGAGGCGTTGTTGTTATCGGGATCGCGAAAGGGGATGTAGTGGGTGGAAACGAGTTCGCCGCCGGTGAGGCCATCAAAAAGCGTGAGGAATTCGGGTCCCTGAAGGATATAGCCACTGCTGTTGCGGTAGTCGTCGGTCACTGAAAAGGCGGGCCTGGCGGGGCCGCCGGCATTCTGCCATTTCGAGACCTGGCCCACGGGATTGCCCTGGCCATCGATGCTGCCTGGCGCGGTGCGGCAAGCGAGTTCGGCGCGGCCATCGCCATCGAAGTCATAGACGATGAACTGGGTGTAATGTGCTCCGGCACGGATGTTTTGACCGAGGTCGATGCGCCACAGTCGTGTGCCATCCCAGCGGTAGGCATCGATGAGAACATTGCCGGTGTATCCGGATTGGGAGTTGTCACGGGCATTCGAGGGTTCCCATTTAAGAAGGATCTCGTAGGAGCCATCGCCATCCAGGTCGGCCGCGCTGGCATCGTTCGCCGCGTAGCTGTAGGTGCCGACGATGGGATCGCTGCGGTCGGCCGGTTTATCCAGCGGGATGGTGAAATGGCTGAAGAGCGGGGTGCTGGCGGGAACACTGGCGGACTCGCTGAAGTCGCCGGGATTTCCCGAAAAGAAGGGACGGACGCGATAGGAGAGATCGCTGCCCGGAGCCGGCGGGCTATCGATATGCCAGGTGGCCCCGCTGAGCGGAACGGCGGTGATGCGTTGATAGGGGCCGCCAGCGGTGCTGCGATAGACGTGAAACGTGGTGTCCGCCGGGTCCGTGCCGAGAAGGCGCCAACCGAGGGAGACCGCGGTGGGCGAAGTGCGCATCGCGATGAGGCCGCGATCGAGATACTCCATGGGATAGGCCGCGGAAAGTGGGTCCGCCATGAGGCAGAGAAATCCGGTGAGGATCCCAAGTTGGAAGAGGCGCGGCATCGAAGGACGCCAAAGATCGCACAAAAACCCCGCCCCATGGGTTAACCCGATGGGGGTAGGGAGATCGATCCGCCTGCGCCATGAGACGCGGCGTTGATCTTACTTTCCGACCGTGTAGTCGGGATTGTTCAGTCGTGCGGCCTGGTGGGACCAGCGGCGCATGTCGCGGAGTTCGGACTCATCGAGGAGTTCGACATTTCCCCCGAGCATCGCGGTGACGGCGCGGCCACTCCAGCGGAAATCGACGAAGCCGTGGTCGGAGGGCAGGCTGTCTTCGCTGAAGTCCGAGGATTTCCAATTCGGGGCGAGAAGGCGTGGCGGGCGGACTTCGAAGTGGCCGGAGGCACCGGTGGACGAGCGGGCGGAGGCGAAGACAAGCTGGAGTTCCGGGCGCACCGCCTGCGACATACGGGAAACATAGTAGGGACCGATGGCTTCGATCAGTCGTGGCGATGGCCTCAGCGGCGAGCCGGAACCGAAGTGTCCGCCCATGAAGACGGTGTTCAGGCCGAGGTTCGGCTGGACGGAAACAAGGTAGTCGCGCTGGGGATCCTTGAGGAAACGTTCATTGCCATTGTAGAGCATGATGCCTTCCACCGAGGGCACATAGGGGGCGATGCGCCAGGGATAGCGGGCATTGACGGGATCGTGAAGCGGCTCGCCATCGAGATTCGTGACATCCGGATCGGACTGGTAGCCGGGCATCACCTTGTTCTGGTGGTCGGCGGCGTAGTTGAGATAGCCGATGATGAGCTGGTGCGCGGCATTCGTTTCCGTGGCGAGGGCGGCGCGTTTTTTCAAGGAGGCAACTCCCACTCCGCCGACAGCAGCGAGGGTGGCGGTGATGACGATGGTCACGAGGAGTTCGACGAGCGTGAAACCTTGGCGTTTCATGGGGTAGGGGTGTATTCGATGCGGAAAAAGCGTTTCCCGGGGGTAATTGCGACCGTGTGGGTGGCGGTGCCGTTGGTGGTGGCGGCCTGGGAGGTGACGGGCAACCATGAGTCGGCCGAAAGGTCCGGCGAGGCCACAAGCGTGTGGGTGAATCCCGCAAAGGTCGGCCAGCCGATGATCAGGTTCGAGCCGTTTCGCTGAAGGGTGAGCGGGACATTCAAGGTGACCTCGATCTCAAGTGTCGGCGCGAGACCACCGAAGAGCTGATGAATGGCATCGTCGCGGGTGATCCACGAGACGAACTCGCCCGCTTGCTGGACTGCGGGGTGCAGGGAGGTGAGGGAGAACCAGACTTTGCCGGAGGCGAGCGAGTTGGCGAGATAGGAGCTGACTCCGGGATGGGCTGGATCGATCTCGAATTGAAAGGGTGTTTCCAAGGGCACGAGGTCGCCGGGAGAGACTTCATCGGTCTGCCCCACCGCCCAAGGCAGGGACTCGAATTGTTGACGGATGTTGTTGCTGATGTCCCTCGCTTGGCCGGCGGGCGTGAATCCCAGCGGATAGGCATTGCGGGTTCCCGGGATGTCGCTGCCGTAGGGCGAGGTTTCCGTGAAGTTCGCCGCCGTCCATGGGCCACGGAAACCGGCCCCGTGAAGTTCGATCGGCCGACCGGCATCAGCATCGGGAGCCGCTGCCGGGGTTGTGGGCGTGGCCAGCGTGTTCCACGAATCGTAAGTCGGATCGTATTCGAAGGCATCGTCGGCACCGACCGTGGCGGTGACCGTGGCACGGGTGATCCGGTAGGCGTTGGCAGGCAGGCCGGCGGGGATCACGGAGGCGGTATCGAAGGCAAAAAGGAAAAATCCCCAGCGATCGTCCACACCATCGAAATCCGGCAGCGGGCTGAAGGTGGCGGCCTGGGCGCGTGTGCCGGGGGTGGCGTTGAACGTGTACATCCACCGATCCTGCGAGGTTTCCTCGATGAACGCCGGTGCGGCCACCAGACAGGAAGTCATGGCGCTGAAACCGAGCAGGGCGGCGATGGATGCGGAGCGGATCATGCGCGGCGGCGGCGGAAGGCGAAACCGGTGGCGGCGAGGAGGCCGAGCAGGGCGGTGGAAGGCTCGGGGACCACTTGCACCATGCTGGTGCCTTGGTTGAGCTGCATTTCGTAGATCCCGGAGTTGGCGAGTCCGGTCCAGGTGAGGCTGAAGGCGGCTCCATCTGCGATCGTTGCGCCGGAGAGGTCCCACTGGAAGGCGTAGGAGTCCATGTCCTGTCCGCCGAATCCGGTGGAGAAATTGTCGATGCGGTTGTGGAGGGCGATGAAGTCGGGCGAGAAGGTCTGGGCGCCGATCGCGAGTTGCGGGAGGGTGTTGAAAACCACGTCGTCGCGGTTTGTGGCGACGATTTGGAAGACCAGGGTTTCCAGATCGGTGATCGTGGTGCCGCTGAGGAAGAAATTTCCGCCGGGCAGGACGGTGAAGGTGGCGGCACCCTGGTGGACACTGGACCCGGCGACGTATCCGTAACCCCCGGTTTTCCCGAAGACGCTGGATCCGGAGCCGACATTGGAGGCGATGGTCGAGGTCCAGGCGTTGGTCAGATTGTGCCAGCCGTAGGGGCGGGTGGCGTTCTGGCCGGTGACGACGGGGCTGTTGTTGATCCGGGTGGTGTTGAGGGTGTCCCAGCCTTCGTGAGTCACGGTGCCCGACAGGGAGTTTCCTGAAACGAGGGTGGCACCGGTGTGGAAGGAAATCAGCGCGGCCGGAGCCGACAGTGGGGAGAGAAACAGGCTGAGGGAGAGGAGGTGACGGAGTTTCATGGAGGAATTTCGAAGGCGCGGGGACTTACTTGGCGATGATGAAGGGCGCAAGAGCGGCGGTGGTGGATTCTGGGCTGGAATGGTCCTTTTCGAGGCGACTGATCAACTTTCCGAGCGTCTCGCCGTTTTTGGACTCGGTGTAAGCGAAAAAGGTCGGCGCTCTTTCACCCGATTCTGTCCAAAACGCGCGAACTCCGTCCCAGAAATCGCCGTGTTTTTCCCACCAGGCCTCGGCCACGGCGGTGAGTTCGCTGTCGCGACGGGTGTAGGTGTTCAGACCGGCTTCGAAACAGAGCACGCGGGCATCCTCGCCGCCGCGGTCCACGACCTTGCGATTGTCCTGAAAATGGACCCAACCGTCCTTGGTGAGGGTGTGGCGGTTCGTGCCGAGGAGGTAATCGTAGTCGTCCCGCACGGTGTATTCGCGCCGCGGGAGGGGGCGGCGGGTGGGGGAGCTTTCCCAAGAGCTTTCGCCGCGGGCATGGGTCCATTTCCCGAAACCTTCGTATCGCGGGCTGTCATCGATCTGCGTGACAAGCTGGCTCCAGGTGCCGGCGGCTTCCTCGGCGCTCAGGGTGAGCACGTCCCATTCGTGCAGTTCTTCCTCCCCGGAATAGTCGAGGATGTGGGTATCCTGCCAGGTCCAGATCTGGGCCCAGTGCTTGATGACCATGGGCTTGCCCTCTTTTCCCTCGACCACCAGCAGGTGCTGGAGGGCGATGCGTTCCGGGGTGTTTTCGACGACCTTGACGACCTCAAGCGCCTCTTCGGTGTAGGGCTTGGTCACGAGGTCGTATTCGGGATCGATCGCCACGGTTTCCTGGAAACGGAAATCGATGTGGTAAGTCCCGGCCATCGCGAGGATGGCCTCGCGGTCGGCAGCGGGAGGTTGGGCGGCCTGCAGCGGCAGGCAGCAGAGGGCGGTGAGGAGGAGAGCTTTCATCGGCGAGATGGCGGACTCTCCCCGGCATTGAGGATTTCGGCTAACGATGGATTGCGGGAAATTGGTGATATCTTGCGGTTTTTCGGAAAATCCGCGCAGGCCCGCATGGGGGAAGTTGGCCATGAGGCACCCTGATTGGATTGAAAATCCGATGAATGATGAGCGGATTCGCCGAAAATCATCGAAAATGTGATTTATGTGAATGATGGGCCAAGTTTCACGGCGTAATGCCCGCGCCTCTCCGTTTTTCAACATCACGGCGCACCCAACCCCGAAAGATCCTCCTCCGATGAATGGCTCACCGACTTTCCACACCCGACGCTCCTTTTTGGGCCGCACCAGCGCCGGGATCGGCCTGATGATTCTGCCCTCGGGCATCCTCCGCGGGCAGGCCACGCCGAATTCGAAGCTGAACATCGCGCTCATTGGAGCCGGCGGGCGGGCGACGGCCCATTTCGGGTCGGTTTCCGGGGAAAATGTGGTGGCTCTCTGCGATGTCGATGACCGCGCCCTCGCTGCGGCGGGCAAGACTTTTCCCAAGGCAAAGCATTACAAGGACTGGCGGAAATGCCTCGATCACCCGGGGCTCGATGCGATCGTATGCTGCACCACCGATCACACCCACGCGCCGGTTTCCATTTGGGCGATGATGCGGGGTCTCCATGTGTATTGCGAAAAACCGCTGGCCAACACCGTGGAGGAGGCGCGTTTGGTGCGGGCGACCTATCTGGAGCGGCGTGGCAAGGTGGCCACGCAGGTCGGCACGCAGCTTCATGCGCTGAATCACTTTGCCGAGGTCCGGAAACTGGTGCGCGAGGGTGCCATCGGTGAACTGAAGTCGGTGGACGCCTGGGGCAACCGGCAGATTCCCCGCCCCGGCCATCCGCAGGGCGGCGGCAAGGTTCCGGCCCATCTCGATTTCGATCTCTGGCTCGGTCCGGCTCCCTCGCATCCTTACCATCCGGATTACTTTTCGGCCACCGTCCCGGGGTCGAATTGCCTGAACTGGAACATGTTCTGGGACTTCGGCAGCGGGCAGGTGGGGGACATGGGCTCGCATACTATGGATTTGGTGTGGAATGCGATCGATGCCAGCCAGCCCCTCAGCGCCTGGGCCGAGGGCGATGCGTTTCATCCCGAGGTCAGCCCGGTGAAACTCCACACCCGCTTCCGCTTCCCGGCCAACGACTGGCGGCCGCCGATCGAAGTTTCATGGCATCAGGGCGGGGCGATGCCGGAAGGGCCCACCGATACCGCCCTGCGCGGCATTGCCCACGGCGCGATGTTCACGGGGACAAAAGGCACGCTGGTGTCCGACTTCGGCTCGCTCTGCGTGATCCCCGCCGGAGTCGCACGCGATGCCCGCCACAGCCGCACCGGCACCAAGGGCGGTGCCAACCATGCCGCCGAATGGATCGCCGCCTGCAAAGGGGGGCCGGAAACCGCCTGCAATTTCGACTACGCCGGACGGATGATCGAAATGATGCTGCTCGGCCACGTCGCCTACCGCACCGGTGAGGAAATCACCTACGATGCCTCTAGTGGAAAAGTCACCAGCCACGAATCCGCCAATGCCTATCTTTCCCGTCGGTATCGTGAAGGCTGGTCACTCGTCGGCTGAATCCCGTTCATCCCCCAATCTGTTAGATATCATGAAACACCTCGCCTTTTCGACCACGCTGCTTTGTCTGCTTTCCTTTGCGCCCGCCGCGGAAACCCCCGAGCCTGCCGCCGCCGTGCGTGCGGTCATCGATGACCAAGCTCCCGGCTGGCGCGACCTCGTCGCTGCCGATTTCGCCACCGTCAACAGCCGGCCGGAGACGTGGACCTGGCGTGATGGGGTCCTCCATTGCACCGGCGAGCCGCTGAGCGTGATGCGGACGGCGAAGACCTATCGCAATTTCGAGATGGTGGTGGAATGGATGCATGAAAAACCCGCGGGCAACTCCGGAGTCTTTGTGTGGACCACTCCGGAATCGATCAAGGAACTCACCGATGCCGGCAAGCCGGGGCTGCCCAAGGGGATCGAAGTCCAGATCCTCGATCACGGCTACACCGAACGCGCGAAAGCGGGCGGACATGCCACGGACTGGTTCACAACTCATGGCGATGTCTTCGCGGTGGGTGTCAAGATGAGCCCCTTCCCGCCACTTTCGCCCAATGGCAGCCGCAGCTTTCCCCGGGAAAACCATGCCAAAGGCCACGGCGAGTGGAACCAATACTACATCCGCGCGATCAATGGCGAAGTCCGCCTGTGGGTGAATGGACACGAAGTCTCGGGCGGCAACGGTTGCGACCCGGCCGAAGGCTATCTCTGCCTGGAAAGTGAAGGCTCGCCCATCCAGTTCCGCAAGCTCCGCATCCGTGAGCTGCCTTGATGCGGATTCTGCTCGCCCCTTGCCAAATCGACGCCTTCAGGATGGGATGACGTCGTGCCGATGAAACGTGGGAATGAGGGAAAGCGGACGTCCGGATCGTGGTTCGGAGAGGGTGCGATTTCCTGTGTGCTCGGGTTGGTCTGTCTCATGGGCGCATGGATCGCCGAGCGTTCGGGGGTATCCCATGCGATCGTTCTAACAGCCTACGCCGGGGCCTATCTTTTCGCCGGGCAGGCGGGGCTGCGGGAGGCGTGGAAATCGCTGCGGGAGGGCAAGCTCGATGTCGATGTCCTGATGATCCTCGCCGCCATCGGCGCGGCATGGATCGGCCAGCCCTTTGAAGGAGCGCTGCTGCTCGTGCTCTTCAGCTTGTCGAATGTTCTCCAGCAGCATGCCTTGGCGAAGACAAACCGGGCGATCTCGAAGTTGCTCGACCTGCGTCCGCAGGAGGCATGGCTGCTTCGCGATGGCGTGACCTCGCGCGTGGCGGTGGAGGATCTGGCTCCCGAGGATCTCGTGATGGTCAAGCCCGGGGAACAGGTGCCGATCGATGGCAAAGTGGTGGAGGGAAATTCGGGAATCGATGAATCCACCCTTACCGGCGAGTCGATGCCGGTTTCCAAGGGGCCGGGCAATGAGGTTTTCGCCGGAACCATGAACCAGAGTGGCGGGCTGGTGGTCCGCGTGACGCGGCGTGCCGGAGATTCGGCCCTGGCCCGGATGGCGCGACTGGTGGAGGAGGCGCAGCGGGAGAAATCGTCGGCCCAGGCATGGTTGGAAAAGGCCGAGAGGTTTTATGCGGCAGGTGTGGTCGGGTTTACGATTCTCGTCGGCCTCGTCGGCTGGCTCATCATTGGCATGAACGCGGCCGATGCCGTGTATCGGGCCATCACGGTGATGGTCGTGGCCTCGCCCTGCGCGCTGGTGATTAGTACGCCAGCCACCGTACTTTCCGCCATCGGCGGCGCGGCGAAACGAGGCGTGCTGATCAAGGGCGGCTCGCATCTGGAGCGTGCGGCCGGGATCGAAATCGTCGCCCTCGACAAGACCGGCACGCTGACGGTCGGACGTCCTTCGGTCACCGCAGTGATCACGTCGGCGGGGGCGAGCACGGTCGATGAAGCCTCCGCCGAGGCGCGGCAATGGCTTTGTTTCGCCGCAGCCCTCGAAGCGAGATCCGAACACCCACTGGCCAAGGCGGTGGTGGAGGCATGGACGGAAGAGAGGCCGGAAGCATCCGATTTCCGATCGGTCACCGGCAAAGGCGCGGAGGCGACGATCACGGGCCGGACTTTCCTTGCTGGGAGCGGCCGCTGGATGACGGAACTGGGAGCCTCCGGAGTCGAGGATCTCCGTGCGGAGGTGGATCGACATCAGGCGGATGGCCAGACCTGCATCTGGCTGGCGGAAAGAGTTGGAGACGGCATCCAGGTTCGCGCCGCCTTGGCGATGGCGGATACGATCCGGGTCGATGCCGCGGAGGTCGTCGCTGGCTTGAAAAAGCAGGGCATCCGCAGGGTGGTCATGCTGACCGGCGATCATCCGGACGTCGCGGAAGCCATCGGTCGCAAGACTGGGGTGGATGAAGTCCTTGCTGGGTTGCTGCCCGAACAGAAGCTCGATGCCATCCGCGAACTCAAGAAGTCCGGCAGCGTGCTCATGGCCGGTGATGGCGTGAACGATGCCCCCGCGCTTGCCGCCGCGGACATCGGTGTGGCCATGGGAGCCGCGGGGACGGATGTGGCGATGGAAACCGCGGATGTTGTCCTGATGGGCGATCGCATCGGCCATGTTGTTTTCCTCATCCAGCATGCCCGTCGTGCGCGCCGCGTGCTCAAGCAAAACCTGATTTTCGCCGCCTCTGTCATCGTGCTGCTGATCATCACCACCCTCGGTTTCCACCTGCCGCTGCCGCTTGGAGTGATCGGTCACGAAGGCAGCACCGTGCTCGTGTGTCTGAATGGACTGCGGCTGTTGTGGACGGGAGGCACTACTCCGTGAGTCAGGCCGCGCTTGCCATGGGTGGAGGCGTGGGGGAGATTGAAACCATCGATGAAAAAACGCTTCGGCCATCCTTGGGAGCATGAGGACCATCGAGTCCGCGATGTCCTGAAATGGAAGCTCCGCCTGGGACCGAGAGAGGAACGGGGGAGTTGGCTGGGGCATTCATCGTTTCTGTTAGAAGGTGGCGGGCTCAGGATTCTGGTCGATCCGGTGTTTGCCGATTTCTGTGCGCCCTTTCCCCTGCCGGGCCTGAGGCGTTTGGTGCCGCTGCCCTGCGGGGTCGGTGACATCGGCCCGGTGGATGCGGTCCTGCTGACTCACAGCCATTACGATCACATGGATCTGCGGGCTTT
>JALOTY010000123.1 GCA_025457665.1 Akkermansiaceae bacterium
TGCCTCGAAGCCGGCCTCGCCCCGGGCGTCACTTTCCTGCTCAGCGCCAGCGGCATCGACAAGCGCCGCGCCTTCTGGAAATTCCTCGAAAAACACGCCAATCTCCGGCTCTTCGATAAGATCGATACCACCAAGGACGGCTGGGAAGAGGAAGTCGCCGCCCTCGTCCACGGCCGCGCCCGTGACCTCGGCCTGAGCTTCGAAGATGAGGCCATGGAACTCTTCGTCATGCAGGCCGGCGAGGCCACCCGGCAGATCGGCAGTGAGTTGGAGAAGATCGACCTTTTCCTCGGGCCCGACCGCCGCACGGTCACGCTCGAAGACGTCCGCGTGATGGTGCCGATGAGCCGCGCAGGCATCGTTTTCGAAATCGGCAAAGCCCTCCAAACCGGCGATGCCGCCCGGGCCATCGAACTCATCGACCGCCTGCTCGAAAGCGGCGAAAGCGCCATCGGCCTCATGCGCGCCCTCGACCGCCTCGCGCCCTTGCAACGCGCCGCCCTGCCGCAGAAAAAAACCGGCGGGGTGAATGTTTACCCGCTCTACCTCGCCCTCGGGTCAGCCGAAGCCTTCCGCTTCGAATCCTTGCGCGATCTCATGGAGTCGGCCTTGAAGGCTGACAAATCCCTGGTCACCACCGGCCTGGATCACCGTCTCGTCCTCCACCGCTTCGTCGCGGAAATGACGGCAGCGGTGGAAAAAAAGCGCAAATGAGCGCCCTCACGGCCCGCGCCACCTTTCCGCTTCCGCCCTGCGGGAGATGGGATTAGTTTCCCGCCATGCTCCGGTTCATCCCGCTCCTTGTCGCCTGCCTGCTCCCGCTGCCCCTGGCCGCCGCCGGCCTCGATTTCGGTGAAACCACCCGCGAACTCAAAGCCGCACCGGATCAGCACGTCCTCACCACCGACATCGATTTCAAGAACACCTCGGACAAGACCGTCACCATCGAACGCTACGAAGCCACCTGCTCCTGCATGGGCGTGAAGGTCAAAGGCGGGAAACTCCAATACGCCCCCGGAGAAAGCGGCGTGCTGCGCACCACTTTCGACATGCGGAACTTCGTCGGCGATACCCAGAAAGCCATCCAGATCCTCCTCGTCGGCGACCCGCCGGAAAAACCCTCGGTGACCCTCAGCTTCAACATCCACATTCCCGTCCTCGTCGTCGTCGAACCCAAGACGCTGAGCTGGGACATCGGTGAGCCCGCCGCCGCCAAGAAATTCAAGATCACCATGGACCACAGCGAGCCGATCCGCGTGACCTCCGTGGATTGCGGCAACGAGGTCTTCCAGCTCGCCCTCAGCACCATCGAAGAAGGAAAAAGCTACGAACTCACCGTCACACCGAAGTCCACCAGCGGCCCCGAACTCGCCGTCATATCCGTGGAAACGGATTGCAAGATCGAGCGCCAGGCCACCCAGCGCATCTTCGGCGTGATTCGCCCGAAAACACCCCGCGCCACCACCACCGAGCCCGCCGCACCCGCTCAGGAATGAAAACCTCCACGCAGATGGCCCTGATCGTCGGGCTCGCCTGCGCGGCATCCGGCATCCACTGGGCCGCGCAAGGCCGGCCCAGCGGCGATCCCATGGAGGAAATCGCCCGCATCCCCCTGCGTGAAGGGGAGATCGAGGCCGCCGCCCTGCTCGCCATGGATCCTGCCAGCGTGCTGATCATCGATGCCCGCCGGGTCGATGAATGGCAGGCCGATGGCATCGATGGCGCGGTTTCCATCACGCCGCTGAGCGATGAGGACCTCGTGCTCCAGCTTGAGCGTCATGCCGATGCGCTTTTCGGCGCCAGTCTGATCGCCGTGTATTGTGGGGACATCCACTGCGCCCTGAGCCATGAGTTGGCCGAGCGGCTGAAACGCGACCATGCGGCCCTTCTCGGTGGGGAAATCAAGGTCGTCCATGGCGGCCTGCCCGCCCTGAAAGCCGCCGGAGCGAAAGGGCGCTCCGGAAGCTGATTTCCCCTCGGCCTCTCACCAGCCCACGCTGCGGATTTCCTTGAGTTCCACGTAGGGCTGCGCCGGGTCTTCCTTCAGGTTCCATTGCAGCGTCACCGTGCATGGCAGGCGTATGCCCCAGCGCAGTTGGGATTCCGGGGAATAGAGATTCTCCGCCAGAGGCGATTTCATGCTGGCGTAGGCCCGCAGGATTTCCGGGCCGGTGCCGGAAGAGGAAAGCTTGT
Organism: Akkermansiaceae bacterium; assembly: GCA_025457665.1. Lineage (GTDB taxonomy): Bacteria > Verrucomicrobiota > Verrucomicrobiia > Verrucomicrobiales > Akkermansiaceae > Haloferula. The sequence goes on from JALOTY010000123.1 coordinate 2,194, forward strand.
AAGTGAACTTGTCGCCCGAGTCCGGAATGCCGTCTTCGAAGACCCGCGGGATCGCCTCCACCACCGCACGAAATTCCTGCGGCGGACCCTCCACCGGCTTCGCCGCAAAGGCGTCCAGACGGCGGTCGAGAAGATCAAAGAAAGGCCGCGACAAAATCCGCGGCGCTTCCTCCGCACGCTTTCTCACCACGATCATCAGCTCGCGATCCGAGGCGTCCGGCATCCGGAAGGTGGTGACAAAGGGGAAATCGATGAAGCCCTCGGCCTGATTTCTCAGCGCCAATTCGGGATTGATGCCCTCATGCGGCGGCAGCACTCCCGTCAGGAATGAGCCTTCGAAATCCTTGGCAGGGAGATCCGGCTCCAGATGTGGCAGCCTTTCCTCCAGGGAGGTCGTCGTCAGGAATTTCTCCACCAAACGCGTGGCTTCCAGCGCCCCGGAAACCTCGGCCGGATCCGGCGGCAAGGGCGCAGGCAATGGGGCAGGCTCAGGCGCAGGCCGCGGCACCACCGGTGCCTCTTCCACCTTCCCAGTCCCGGCCGGAGTGGGGGCTGGGGGAGCATCGATCGATGGCAACGGCGTCTCCGCTCCCGTCCCTCCCGCCGTTGGCTGGGCTTGCGGCACCCCCATGTTTTCACCTGCACGACGGTTGGCATCGATGACCATGTAAACGACCGTGCCGGCCGCGAAAATCAACAGAATCGGCACCACGAGCCGGGCAAACATCGCCAGCGGACTCCGAGCGTTCCCCGGGGCGGCGGTCTGGCCTCGCGGCGGGACATCGGAGGTGTGATGTCGCACCGTGATTCCCTTGGGCGGCCGGGGTTCCGGAATCCCGCGGGGCGCCGGTTTCACCGATGGCCTTTCCGGCAGATTTTCGAGATTCTCTTTCGCCGGTGGCGGTGCCGCTTGGGCGGGTTGGGGAATGACGGAGGCCACTGCCGCCGCCTGCTGGACCGGGGCCTGCTGCGCCGGGGCCTGCTGGACGGGCGCTTGATACGGCGGCGGCGGCGGAGCGTAAGCCGGAGCCGGGGCGTAAGCCACCGGGTCGGCCGAAGCCTGAGGCGCAGGTGCCGCCTCGCCATAGGCCGCTGGCATGCCACCCGGGATCGGCGCGCCATACGATGAAGCCGCAGGGGGCGCTTGGTACACGGGCGGAGCAAGGGGAGGCGGATCCGGGTAAACAGGCGGAGCCACCGGCTGCGGAGCCTGGTACACCGGCGGGGCTTGCGGCGGCGCAGCATAAGCCGATGCCGGTGCCTCCGCCGCAGGGATCTGATACATCACTTGCGGCACCACCGGCTCAGGAAACGGAGCCTGAATCTCCGCGGTGCACACCGGGCACGGCCCGCGCACGCCCGCCATCGTGGCCGGAATGGTCAAAACCGTCCGGCACGAAGGACATGGGAATCGGAGAACGTCAGAGGACATCAGCTTGGATTGCTTAATTTTTCTTAACGACTTTCACCCGACCCGTCAACCTTCGTGCTTACGGCCGGAAATCGGGCCGCCTTGCAGTCGGCTCCGGATCACAGCTCGCCCGTCCCATCTTCATCCGCCGCCAGATCCGCTTCGAGGTCCTCGGGATCGATGCCCTCCGGCTTGAATTTCGCCGCGGTTTCCTGCCACTGGGCCAGCTCACGAAAGGGCAACACCCGCCGGATCGCCGGCATCACCTCGATCCCGCTGTCCTCAAAAGGCTCCGCCACCGTCAGGCGGATGAGATTGAGCTTCGCCGCCTGCCGCAGGATTTCCCGCAGCCGCCCCCGCGTGATCAGACGCGCCAGATCCGGCAAAAGCTGGTCGCGCAGCAGGTCCGCCAGCTCGGAAACCGAAAGAAAGGCCTGATCCGCCCCCTCGTCCCGCCAGCGCACATCCCCGGCATACCACAGCGCCAGCCACACCAAGGTCGCATCCTGGTGCAGCCGCAATCGCAGACCCGCCGCCCGCGGCACCGCCTGGATCAGCCGCTCCTCATGGTGCACCGCCACATCCAGCCCGCTCAGCCCGGCAATCTCCCGCACCCAGTCGTCATGCTGCCTCACCCAGTGATACAGCGCCGCCCGGTTCGGCTCCAGACCGTTGATCGATCCGCTGCCTAACAGCTCCTGCATCGCCTCCGCCAGCCGATCACGATCGCTGTCCGCCAGCCCCAGCAAGCCCGCCGGAGCATCGGAAACAAAAGCACTGGATTCTTCCGTGGACATGAAGGGCAGGACCCGCGGGCGGGACCGGTAAAAATTTCCTCACACCCGCCGCGCCGCCCGGCCTTCATCGATGAGCTTCCAGAAATGCTTCGATTTCGCCAGCTCCTCATCCTCGGCCAGCGGGATCTTCGAGCGGAAGACGAAATCCGAAAAGGTCCCCTTGTGCAGCACGCGGTGGACGATCACCGAGCCATCGCGGACCTCGAAGTAAATCCGCCAGTCCTTGGCCCGGTAACGGTAAAGCACCTTGCCGTCCCGATCGATCTTGCCGAAGCGGTCGCCGTCCAGATTCTCCAGGTCGGCCTGCGAGACCTTGAACTGATCGAAAAGTTCCAACTGCTCAAGCGTGTCGAGCTGCGAGATTTCCGCCGCACTGATTTCGTTGAAAACGATCTGGAACACGGCCGGGAAATTACGTCCGCCCGCCCAAGTTCAAAGCCCAAAATCGCTCAATCATCCAGCGGGTCCGGACAGCGGTCCCGCAGACGACAGCGCCCGCAATAGCCGCCCAGAAACAACTCGTCCGCCCAGTCCATCAGCCGCCGGATGTCCTCCCGCTCGTCGCTCACGAATCCCGCCTCGAAATTCCTCCGGTCCGGATGTTTCGCCCCCATCCCCGCACCTGTTAGGTTCGGCGAGCCGACGAAGGCTTTCACGCCATCGACGATCACCGCCTTGGTATGCACCCGCGGACACAGCGCCCGCTCGAAAAGATCGCTCTCGCGCAGCACCGGGAACCGATCGAAATCCTCCCGAAACCTCGGCCCCGGTTCCTTGGCATGGATCAGCCGCACCGCCACCCCTTCCTCCACCCGTTCCGCCAGCACACCCAGCAAGGGCACCGAGCGCTTGCCGCGGATGACATGCAGGTCCTTCACATCCGCCGTGATGATCCACACGAATTTCCGCGCCTCCGGGATCATCCCTTCGATCACCCGCTGGTGGATCTCCTCATTGAGCAAGAGTTCGCGCACGCCCCATCCTCGCCCATCACGCCCCGGCGGGAAACCCCGGATTCACGCCGTTTTCCCCCTCGACAAAGCCCGCCGCCTCCCTCATTTCTCGCGCCGATGACTCTCATCCTCCGCGGCCTCCTTGAACTCCCCGCCCTCCTTCTAGGGCTGGCCACCCGCTGAGTTTTTCCTTCTCCCACCGCCGTTTTCCCGGCCACCGCGTCTCCCGCGGACTCCCGCCCCTTCTCTCTTTTCCTTTTCCATCCACCTTACCCGCCCGCCCGTATGAACCCATCCTCGATCCAGAAATACCGGCCCTTCCCGCCCGTCCACCTGCCCGACCGCACCTGGCCGGATCAGGTCATCGACCGCGCCCCCATCTGGTGCTCCGTCGATCTCCGCGATGGCAACCAGGCCCTGCCGCAGCCGATGTCGATCGAGGAAAAACTCGAATTCTTCGACCTGCTTTGCCGCATCGGCTTCAAGCAAATCGAGATCGGTTTCCCCTCCGCCGCGGATACCGAGTTCAATTTCTGCCGCCGCCTCATCGAGGAAAACCGCATCCCCGGGGACGTCACCATCCAGATCCTCGTGCAAACCCGCGAGCACCTCATCCGCCGCTCCTTCGAGGCCATCGCCGGGGCGAAAAAGGCCATCGTCCACATCTACAATTCCACCTCGCCGCTCCAGCGCCGCGTGACCTTCAATGACGCCAGCCGCGAACAGATTCGCGACATCGCCATCGCCGGCGCCCAGTTGGTCAAGGACCTCGTGCCCACCCTTCCGGAAACGGAAATTGTCCTCCAATACTCGCCGGAATCCTTCTCGGATACCGAACTCGATTTCGCCCTGGAGTGCTGCAATGCCGTCATCGATGTCTGGCAACCGACCCCGGAGCGCAAGATGATCATCAACCTGCCGGACACCGTCCAGTGGACCACTCCGAACGTCCATGCCGACATGATCGAATGGATGGGCCGCCACCTCGCCCACCGCGATTCACTGTGGATTTCCCTTCACACCCACAACGACCGCGGCACCGGCACCGCCGCCACCGAACTCGGCCTCATGGCCGGCGCCGATCGCGTCGAAGGCACCCTCTTCGGCAATGGCGAACGCACCGGCAATCTCGACATCGTCAACGTCGCCCTGAACATGAACAGCCATGGCATCCCCACCGGGCTGGATTTCTCCGATCTCCCCGCCATCCGCGTGGTTTACGAACGCATCACCCGCATGACCGTGGGCGAACGCCACCCCTATGCCGGCGAACTCGTCTTCACCGCCTTCTCCGGCTCCCACCAGGATGCCATCAAAAAAGGCCTCGACCGACGCGACAAGGAACTCACCCGGGCCAAGGAAAGCGGCAGCCAGGAAATCCTCCCCTGGGGCGTCCCCTACCTCACCATCGATCCCCAGGACCTCGGCCGCTCCTACGAGGCCATCATCCGCATCAACTCGCAGTCGGGAAAAGGTGGCGTCGCCTACATCCTCGATCGCGAACACGGCCTCGATCTGCCCAAAACCATGCACCCGCAGGTTGGCAAGACCATCTACGACCTCGCCGACCAGCAAGGCCGCGAACTCGATGCCGATGAAATTCGCGATGCCTTCTATCGCCTCTTCGCCAACATCGAATCCCCCCTCGCGCTCAAAGATTACGAACTCGTTCACTCCACCACCGAAAAAGGCCGCGTGGACTGCACCGCCACCATCCTCCTCCGCGATCAGGAAATGACCCTGCACGGCATCGGCAACGGCCCCATCAACGCCTTCGTCCACGCCATGGAAAGCGCCGGGCTCAAGGACGTGAAAGTCACCGACTACCGCTCCCATGCGATCCGCGGCGGCTCCGACGCCAGCGCGGCGGCCTATGTCCAGCTCCAGCACGACGACGGCCGCCTCCTCTGGGGTTGCGGCATCGATCCCTCCATCGAAATGGCCGGCCTCAAAGCCCTCGTCACCGCCTGGAATCTCCTGCGCTGACCGGAGTCCGCGGCGCGGAAGTGCCAAGTGCCAAGTGCCAAGCGGCTCGATGCCGGAGGCATCCAAGCATGTAGCCGGTGGTTGAACCCGCGACAGCAGGTGACACCACCGGACCCCAATCCCCAGACACCTCGCACCCCGGCAGGGGTGCCACCATCCCGCCGCCTCGCCGCAATGGAATGGGGCTTTGAAAAGCGCATGTACAACCCATCGGAGGAAGACCTCCCACATCTTCTTCCCGCCCATTGGATCAAGAACCATCCGCGCAGAGCCGAAGCAATCGCCACTGCATAGGAGCGAGAACTCTAAGACCTCTCTCAAAAATGCAAGATGTGCTCTGTTCAGGGGTTGATGCCTTAATTGGGAGCTAATTGCGAAACACAAGGACACACACCCTCACCGAAACTACAATGAGCGCCATAGCCCATGCCCCATTTCATGGACGCTAAATCACTACTGATCTGGAATCACCCGGTCACCATCGGCGTCGATTGCTCTCAACGAATCCAGCCCAGCGGACTCGTATCGACTGGCCCGAAAAACTGCCAAGATTGACGACCCATCCTTGGCGACAATTTCCTCCGTTGAGGAAGGAGTTCTGTAGGTGACTCTAACGAACCGTTCAAACCTCGGATCTCGCATGATCTCGGATCGGGTCGTTCCTACTTCAAGGCCTTTGAGCCAATCCATTGAGTCCGACTCTTGGTTTTTTCCAGAATCGGCCGAGTCTTGAGACCCAGAACTCCCGTTCTTCGAGCAGCCAACCAAGGCGATTAGCGCACACAGAAGCACGGGACCAACGAAGCGAGTGGAAACCTTACTCATTGTCGAACTCCTGCCGATCTTTGCCGTTAATCTTAACTTTGGCCATGGACTCACGCACCTCTCAGTCCCAGTATCCTGGCACTTCGTTAATACAGTGCAATTCCAATCAGAATCCTTTCACATTCTACGCCTCACTTAATGAGACGCCAATCGTCTCCAAATCTTCCAAACTCATCGATTTCGGCGCCCATATAGATCAAAATTCGATCATCATCCTCGAGAACCACGTGTGCTGTCATGGGATCTGTGATAGTTGGATTCATAAGGCAAACTTTGAAAAGATCCCACTCGATCGGAACGGGCTTCGAAGAGGTTTCCCACCAGTCTTGAATCCGATCTTTAGCCACATTTGGCACGTTACTGGAGAATCTAATTCGCGGGCATAAGTAGAACGGCCTTGCACACCACCCAACGTAAGCAAGAGAAATCAGGCTCACCGCGAAACCCGCAAGTAACCACCAACGAACCTCTAAATAATGAATGTTTCGCATTGTTTCCGGAGAGTTTTTCCTAAACCGATCCAAGGCTGAATCAGCAGCGAGGCACCCATCGGCCTAAGGCCAGATGATAAAACTGATACCCGTAATCATACATTCCGCTTTCCCCATCCCGGAACTCCCCGTGATACAGCCAGTTCCGGGCGCAGGTGCTGCTGCTGCGGGTGGCGAAGTTTGCGTCGATCACGCGCACGGGGCCGAAGGCCTCGTAGTCATATCGCTCGTCCAGCACGCCGGCAGGGGTGAGGATCGCCACGGGATCGAGGTAGTCTCGGAGAACGAAGCGGGTTTCATTCAGTGTCCCGCTCACTGAGCGACTTCTGCGGATAAGATGCCAGCGATTACCCGGACGGGTATGGCGGAGGTTCGATGAAGGATGGCGGATGCCGAAGTCCGGCTGTTTCTTGGAACTTGGCCCTTGGAACTTGGCGCTTCTGCGGACCGGAAGCCAAGGGTCGGCGGAAGATGCGCACGGTTGAGGTGCGTTGCCGGTCCAAGGTCT
>JALOTY010000124.1 GCA_025457665.1 Akkermansiaceae bacterium
ACCAGCCCCTCAGCTCCCTCAACATCCATGAAAATCAGAGAGACCTTCTGATCGGTGACGAGGCGATCGAGAGGCATGACTGGCACCTCAATGGTTTTCTGGGGAAGTCCGACCACGGCATGATGAACAATGCCGCCCACGGAAGAGTATTCCGGTTTGCCCTCGATGATTGAGAAGTCCACGCGACCCTCCTGCTCTCCGATGCATGCCTGAACGGGTTCGATCAAGCCGCCCAGTTGATTGATTGCCACGTTCGCGACCAAGGCCTCGTATGCCTCCGGGTTGGGTTCGATGGCCAGCACCTTTCTTTGCCATTTTCTGGCCAGCCAAACGGCAATGAGACCGATGTTGGCTCCCACGTTGATCATGATGCCAGGAGGAGGTTGCAAGGTCTCCAGCCCTTCGATCACACCGTTTTCATAATTCCCCGAGAGAATGATCCGCTCTGCGATGTGAGAGCGGGCGGGAATACGGAAAATGCCCTCGATGTTTCTGGGAGAGACTTCGACAACGCCTCCGACCACGGTGTCCCTGTAATTCTGCTTGGGCTTGGGTTTGCGGCGGCGAAGCTTCTTCAGGGATTTGATGATGCTGTTGATGGGCATAAGGTGAAGGGAGTCAAAAAGCGGGACTCATGAAGTTGAAGCAACGAAGTCAGAATTGGGGAGGCGCTTCGCCACCGCTGGAGGGGGTCACGGATTCGTAATCGGCAGCGCCGGATGCCATCCATTTCCAAAGCTCGGGCTGCTCGGTTTTGAAGCGTTGGTAGCCATCGATAATCGACTTCTGCCTTTCATCGAGGTTTCCCGCATTGAGCTGGAAACCATAATCGGATCCTGGCCCATCGAGCGGCCAGCCCATGATTTTTGACAACATGATCGTGCCGAGGGAGCGGCGGGCATGGGTGCCGTCCAGCCACCAATGCATGGGGCCTCCGTCGGTCGGAAGGCTCTCGCAGTTCAGGGGGTGGAAATCATTGAAGTCCCAGATCTCCGCGGCGGGCGCATCCGGATGGGAGGCATTCGACTCTGCGACAAGCCGGGTCATCACCTCCCTGTCCTTGCGGAATGCAGGATCCGGATCGCCTTCCAGGTGGAAAACTCCGAGATAAGTGGCGTGGCTGGGGGGGATGACGATCACCAGTCGACAGGAGTGTGCCTTGGTATCGCTTAAAATCTGTTTGAGGAACCCCATTTTCCATGGATGCCCTTCGGTGGGCTTCAAGGCGATCCGGCGTCTGGCCACACGCAGGGCATGGGGAATCGCATCGCGATGGATGCCTTCCGCCACGTCCGGTGGTTCCTGGTGTCGGAGGCGGTGACCTTGGGGGGTGTATTCAGGCAACCTGCCTTTGGAGCGGTTGATCAACGTTTGCACCGCCGTCTCGAACGTCGAGATCCCGGCATAGGCTCGGAGGGTGAATTCCAGTTGGTTGCTTTGCGGATTGAAGGGCGATTCGAGGAAACCTGTGGAACGGTGAAGGGACTCCGGTCCCATAAGGTCGCCGATATCGATTCCGACGATGGCGGTTTCGATGGGTGCGTGTTCGAGAGCGTAGCGAAGGATCGGGGCGGTCTCCGGGAGAGAGCCTGCGCTGACGGCCAGATTCACGGCGGGTGTGCCCTGCCACTCGGGGAGAGCGGGATCAAAGGCGATATCGACCCGCGATGAACCGAAGAACCCGACCTTCCATTCATGAGCCCGGGCGATGCCCGCCTTGCCTGTCCGCTGGTGACGATAAATCGGCCGGTATTCGGCGAAGGTCTCATCGGTCCAGGGCGCGGGGCTTACCCAGAGCGGGTTGATCCACGTGTTTAAGGCCACAAAGGTGAGCATCACAAACCCCGCTGCACCAAGAAGGGCGAGGGCATGACGCCGAAATTGAGCGGTAAGGCCTTGCATTCCAAGGGCGGAGTATTCGAATTCGATGGCCTTGTCAAAACCGGTGTCGATCCGGTGTCGAAAGGGTGGATGGGGCAGGTCAGACCCTCAATCCGCAGGCGGAATGCTGTTGACAAGGCAGGGGGGGGATCTTAACGGCTCAGGCCTTGACCGCCTGATTTGCATCACCGGATCCGGGAGACTGCTACCTTGAACCGCGTGCGATTGCTGGGGTCTTCGGCAGGCCCCGGTTTTCGCGGGCAAGTGAGCCTGCCGAAAAGGCCTGACCGGTCCGCTTGCGAAGGGCGGTTAGCACGCAATGCAATTCCAACGATGAACCCGATTTCCAAAGCGCTGATGAGACTGATCCCGGGAAGGAAGAACAGGAAAACGGATGGCTGGGGGCAGACCACGCCAACGGCGGATTTCAAAAGCATCGCTACCGAGAAGGCTCACGCAGATGACTGGCTCGGGCGGTTTCGGGAAATCATCGGAGACCCGGTGAACCTCTTGATAGACCGGGTGCCGGAGGCCGGAAGTGTCGAAGGGGGCTGCGTCATGCTCCACAATGGACACCGCGTCGCGCTTGCGGGTGCCGCTTCTTACTACGGGAGATTTAGCGAGATTCTGGTATTGAACCGCGGTGTCCACGAACCGCTTGAGGAGTATGTTTTCCAGGAGGTGCTCAAGGAGATCAAGGATGACCAGCCGACCATGCTGGAACTCGGAGCCTATTGGGCGCACTACAGTATGTGGATGAAGAAAGTCAGACCGGGTGCCCGCACCTGGATGGTGGAGCCTGAGAAAGCGAATCTCGATGCCGGCCGACTGAACTTCCGGAATCACGGCTATACCGGAGAATTCATCCAGGCATTTGTGGGCCCCGGGCAGTTTTCGGTAAGCGCGTTTCTTGAGAAAGAGGCGATCGAAAGACTCACTTTGCTTCATTGCGACATTCAGGGCTATGAGGATTTTCTGCTGGACGCAGAGGCCTTGGCGCTGGCGGAGCATCGCTTTCGTTATGTCTTCATCTCAACGCATTCCCAGGGGATTCATGGCTCCGTGACGCGGCGGTTGATGGATGCCGGATATCGGGTCGAGGTTTCTTCGGACTTTGACATTCAGACGACGTCTCATGATGGATTCATCTTCGCCTCGTCACCGGAAGTCCCTGCGGTGTTCGGATCCATGGTGCCATTCGACCGTCCCGGGCGGGTGCCCGAAACCGGTGCGTCGAAACTCGCCCGGCTGGTTTCGATCATCGAGATCCGGAATGGCAATACGGTCGGTCCCGTTTGAGGGTCTCAATCCGGGTCGGTTTGCTTTCGGGGACGGTTGGCCCCTTCATAGAAGCCCGGCCCTGTGCAGTTCTGCAAGGGCCAGCGGCATGACACGCTGAGAGAGATGGGCACCATCGATGAAAAAGTCGCTTGGCGTTTTTTGCGAGATGTCCTCGTAAAGACCTAGAATGGAAACCATCGGAATCCCGGCCAGGCTGCATTGTTCGCGGAGTTGTGCGGTGTAGGCCACGGTCACATCACGGCGGAGTTCCCAGGGGCCAACAAACGGAAAGGTGGTCGGGCCCAGGCTTTCGTCCTCAGGCACAATCTGTGCGGGTCCCCAGACGACCGGCTTCATGCCCTTGGCGGCCATGAGTTGGGCAAAGCGGCAGAACTTGACTGCCGTATCCTTGGCGGCCTGGTCAATCGAGCGGCCGCCGAGAACCGCACGCGGCATGTGAACACGGCAATCGATTTCACCGAAACAGAGAATCACCGTGGTGCCCGGGCGCAGATCCTTTTTCAGAATGATATCCAACTTTTCTTTTGCCCTCGTCGATGACCCCTCGTCCCCGGCCTTCCAGGCGGTGGCGGGGCCGAGATGGAAGACCCGGAAGCATGGCAGCAGGTCGAGGCCACGATTGATCCAATGGGGCCTCAGAAGGCCGCTGCGGCGGTATCTGAGGAACTTCAGGTTCTCCGCCCCTGCGAAGAACATGGTATGGCTGTCACCGATGCAGGCGAGGGGCTGAGGTGGCGGAGGGAGTGCGCGGCCAAGATGTTTCTGATAGAGAGCGAGGCGTCGTTGGTCGAAAGGAGTCTCGTTGGCTTTGGGATGCTTTTTGAGGTGGGATTCAAGATCGCAAGCAAGCGCGCGGATCTCTGCCAAGGTATCGCTCTGGAGCGTTGGAAACATCGGGTTGGGAGGGTCTTGAAGCCCGCAGGGTGTTCGTGAACGGGTGGGGTTGACAAGCCCGGGCGACGGGTCATTTTATCCTTACAGGATCCGACCGCGCGCGGTGGGTGCTCCAGTGTTGGCAAGATCCGGGCCTATCGTGACGGAAGAAGGGGAGGGCCGAGGATTACCACTTGCATGAACCGAAGGCTGGGAAAAATCCTCGGGACAGCCCGAGATGCGGCAGGGGAGGCGGCGAGCGAGCTTGGCGAGCGGTTCCAAGGTGAAATCCTCAAGGAGTTCCTGCACGGGCTCCCTCAGGCCCGCGGGTGGGACTGGTCATAGGCCTGGCGCAGTCGTTCACGGGTGACGTGGGTGTAGATCTGGGTGGTGGACAGGGAGGCGTGGCCCAGCATGGTCTGCACGGAGCGGAGGTCGGCCCCGGCATCGAGCAGGTGCGTGGCAAAGCTGTGACGGAGCTTGTGTGGGGAGATTTTGAAGGGGATGGACGAATGGGCGACGTATTTGCGCAGCAGGAGATCGATGGACTGCTGGGTGATGCGGGTGCCGCGCTTGGATAGGAACGCGGCGCCGGAAGTGATGGCCGCCTCGCGGAAGTAGCGCTGCACAGCGGCGATCGCGGGGCCGCCGATGGGGACGAGGCGCTCTTTCCGGCCCTTGCCGAGGACGCGGAGCGTTTCGCTGAGGAAATCGAAGTGGATCACATCGAGATCGCGAAGTTCGGCGATGCGAAGGCCGCAGGAGTAGAAAAGTTCGAGGATGGCGGCATCGCGCAGGGGGACCCAGGGAGGGGTGTTCCGGGGGAGGGGCAACTGCAAGGGCAGGGCGAGCAATTCATCGATCTGCGAGAGATTCAGCACGACCGGGAGTTTCCTCTCGGTTTTGGGAAGTTGGATGGAAGCGAGGGGATTGCGGGCGAGGCCGTGGCGGAGGAGGAGGTGGCGGTAGAAGGATCGGAGCGCGGCGAAACGCAGGCGGATGGTGGCCTTGGCGAGGCCGGATTTCATCATTCGATAGAGCCAATCACGGAAAGGCTCGGGGTCGAGATCACGCCAGGGAGGCGGAGAGGTGCCGAGATCGGTGGCAAATTTTTCGAGTGCCTGGCGGTAGTTCACCAGGGTCCGGGGCGAGGCATTTTTTTCCGTGGCGAGGAAGCGCAGGAAGTCCTCGACCATGGGGCAGTTCATGGCTTGCGGCGGCTTTGAAAGAAGGCGAGAGCGAGCAGGATGAGTCCCCCAAGCCCGAGGGCTCCGGAGAGGACGGTGCCGAGGACGATCATGCGGGATTCATCGCGGGCGAGTTCATCGGCCAGACCGGCATCGAGTTGGCTGCGGAGGTTGACGGCGCGTTGGCGGGTCAGCAGGACCAGAATGGTGGCCGAGGCGAAGAAGGTCAGGGCGATGCGGATGAGGCGGGGCATGGCGATGGGGTCAGGCGCAGGTGGGGCAGGTGCCGAAGAACTCAAGCTCGTGATAAAGGTCGCGATAGCCGGTGGTTTTGCGGATTTCCTCTTCCAGGGCGTGGACCGGACAGGCGGCCTTGACGGGTTCGATCGAGCCGCAGCGGGTGCAGATCAGGTAATCGTGATGGCGTCCGTGAAGCAGCAGCGTGAAATAGGCAGCGCGTTCGTGAAGCCCGAGGCGGCGGACGATGCCATGGTTCTCAAGGCGCTGGAGCAGGCGGAAAACGGTGGCCTTGTCGCACTGGTCGGCCAGCAGCGGGGATTCCGCGAGTTCGGCAAGGGTCATGGGGCGCGGGCTTTCCAGCAGGGTGGAGAGCAGTTGCTCCAGTGCCTTGGTGCGCCGGAGACCGACGGTTCGGCAGCGGTCGATGAGCTCGTTGACGGTGATTTCCATGTTTCCCGGGCGCAGTCTAGGGTGGGAACGTGCAGGGGGCAAAGCGGAAAGACTGGCGTCCTTTGGCGTCGTGCACCGCCCCCAAATGAAAAACGCGCCGCTGGCCCTTCCGGCAGCGGCGCGTTTGGAGGAGGCAGTCAGGGGAATCAGCCCTGTGGCAAGATGTAGGTGTTCCAGTTGTTTTCCAACTCGGCCGGCGAGATCGGCTCGACGTGGAGGTCGGCAAAAATCGCATTCACCTTGCCGCCGTGTTCCTCGGCAGCGGGGCCGATCCAGCGGCTCACGTCCGACTTGTTGTTGAGGCGGAGGGTGCAGCCGACGTTGCCATCGATGAACAGAATCTTCTTCGAAGCCCGTTTCACCCGGCCGAGATTGCACTCGAGGTAGGAGGGCTTGTCCGAAAGGCGCCAGTTCATCATGTAGGTGGGAGCGCGATTGCCGGTGGGGGTGGAACCTTCATCAAGGCAGGGGCAGGCGCGTTTCTGCAACTGGATGCTGAAGGCGACCTGGATGTCCGTATCCCAGTAGTCGACGAAGGGCGCGCGGCCGGGGTTCGGCTTGGTGGGGTCATACGGTGTGTTCGAGATCGCCGCCCAGTTCATGGGAGTAGGCAGGCGGCCATTGCGGTCCTGCGCGGCGGAGTTGAACACCACGCTCCAGTCCCTGAGGTTTTGCAGGCACTGCATGGAGTTCGCCCGGGTCCGCGCCTTTCCAGCGATGGAAAAGGCGACGACGGCGAGGATCGCAACAATGACGATGGCGACCAGCAGCTCGATGAGGGTGAAGCCACGGGGACGGGTCGATGAACGATGTGAGATCATGGATCTAGGATATTCGATGTCGAGGTCGGTTCAGGGAGCCGCTCCGTCTTTCAGGCGGAAGAAGCGGCGGGGGTCGGTGGTGGTATTGGTGGGCACCACGATGTCTTGAGGGGTGCCTGTCGCCGTGAAGGTCGATCCCGAGACGGCCGTGAAGGTTCCGAGGTTGGTGGAGGCCTCCACATGCCACTGGGTGCCGGTGGAAAGGCCGGAAACGGACAGGGTGATGGTGCCGGCTCCGGTATTCAGCAAGGTGCCGGTGATCACGGGATCCGATGGCGGGGTGACGGTGCCGAAGGGGATGATCAGCGAGGGGGCCAGGGTGGGATCGGTGGTCACCGCCGTGTTCTCCTTGGTGCGGAAGCTGAAGGTTTCGTTGCTCAGGGTGTCTTCATGGATGAAGAGGGTGATGAGACCATCGCTGTCGTCTTCGATGAAGGAACGAAGGTTGAGGGTGTTCGGATCCGAGAGGTAGGTTCCGGTTTGGTTCGCGGTGACACGGAAGCGACCGATGAGACGGAGCTTCTGAGGATCACGGGCGAAGCTGTTGATGACACCCGCATTGGCAGCCACGATGCCGGGGGCATTGCTGTAGCTGGTGGTCGCTTCGGCCCAGTCTTCTCCGTCATCGCCATCGACAAGCCCATAGACCGCGAGGTCGCGGGTGCGGTTGCCAATGAAGTCGGCATTGAGGCGGAGCATCGTTTTATCCAGATTGCCGGAGAGGGTCGAAACATCGAAGCGGAGCATGGCGATCCGCATGCGGATCGTGAAGGCACGGGCCTGGAACGACTGCTCGGCACCGTGGGGAACGGTGGGGCCGGAGAGCGGGTCATTGGTGAGATAGGTATCAGCTCCGTTGCCAAGGGCGGTGGTCAGGGATGCCGGGCTGGGCAGGGAAGCGGCGTTGTTCGGGTTCGTGCCGACGAGATATTCGAAGCGATTGCTGAAGGTGTCGCTGTCGGAATCATCCGCGCCGGTCTGGGTCGTGGCGCTGCCCCAGATGCTGACTTCATAGCCTTCAGGCAGTCCGTCGCCATCCGTGTCCGGAGTGTCGATGGCACTGTTGCCGGAGGTGGCGGCTGCGTATTCGGCAGCGTTGTTGAAGGTGTCCGAGTCGTTGTCATCAAGCGGGTCCTCGGTGGTGGTCAGGTTGCCGAAGGAGAAAATCTCCCAGCCGTCGCCCAGACCATCGGCATCGTCATCCGGGGAAATGGCCCGGTTGTTCGGATTGGTGCCGGCGACTTGTTCTTCCAGGTTGGTGGAGTAGTCGCGGTCCGGATCGTCGTTGCCATCGTAGGTGTAGATGTCTCCGAAGAAGGTGACTTCGTTGGTGTCATCGAGCCCGTCGCCATCGATATCGCCGGGAATCGAGTCGGCGTCATTCGGGTTCGAACCATCAAGGTATTCGTCTTCGTTGAGGACACCGTCGTTATCGGTATCTTCCGATGGATCATCGCTCACGGTGAGTGAGCCGAAGCTGACGGTTTCCCAGCGGTCGTTCATCAGGTCATTGTCGGAATCGATGAAGCTGGTCTTGTCCGTGGGGTCGGTGCCATTCGTTTCCTCTTCTTCGTTGGTGTAGAGGTCGCCATCGGGATCGTGGAGCCCGTTGTTGCTGGTCACGTCGCTGAAGAAACCGATTTCCCAGGTGTCGCTGAGGCTGTCGCCATCGGAATCTCCGGGAACGGAGGCGGCATTGTTGGGAGCGGAGGCGATGGGGGTGGCGGTGGATTCGACAAGGTCGGTGAAGCCGTCGTTATCGGGATCGCCCGTGCCATTGGTCAGGGCAAGCTCGGCGAGGCCGGCGGTGGTGTCATTGACGATGCCATCGTTGTTGCCGTAGTAGCGATCTTCCCATGTGTCAGGAACGTCGTCGCCATCGATGTCACCGGGGATGGAATCGACATTGTTAGGATTGGAGAAGGCGAGATACTCATTGGCATTGCTGATGGTATCGGAGTCGTTGTCACCGGTGGAGGCGGTGGCGACGTTGGTATCGGTGAAATACAGGACTTCCCACCAGTCATTGAGGCCATCGGCATCCGCATCGAGGAAGGAAGTGCGGTCGTTGGGAATGCTTGTCGCAGCCTGCTCCTGAAGGT
>JALOTY010000125.1 GCA_025457665.1 Akkermansiaceae bacterium
GCAAAGCATATCTAGCTGGTCTTCAGAGAGTTTTAACATCATACAAACCGAAGCAGTTGCCTTGCCATATCTCCGATGGTTTTGGGATAGCTTCTACTACCTCGACCGTCTCCCGAGCCGTGGTGACTCCCAAAGCCTCATCGACTTTTGATAAAGCGCCTAGACCATCGTCGACTGCGTTAAGCTTTGCGAGCTTATCGAGCCCCTTTGCTCCTACAGCAGCTTCTACGGCAAATGCGAGTCCAGGACCAATCAACATTTCCCCCATTTTTCCCGGACTCTTGGTGGCCTCGTAGAGGTAGTCGTCAACCGCTTGACCCGCTGCAGCTCTGGCTTCTGATGAAGTTGCCAAATCGTAACCTACTCCCAAAGCAGCTTTGCCATCTTCCCAATTGCTCTGATACCCCGTCTTGCTGCCCTTAACCAGTTGACCAAGGTTTACAAGAGGATTATTACGCCATGCCAGTTTCCCAAAACCAGTTACAGAGCTCCAAGCCGTTTTGCTAAAGCCCACGCCCACACCTTTGACCGTCATGCCCACATCGCCCATATAATCGGCAAAGGCATTTAGTCCGTAAGGATCAAACATCGTCCACGGATTCTGCCTGACGTAAGTGTAAACATTCGGCCCATCCACAAACCCGGCAGGGTCGCGGGTCAGGAAGATGCCGAACTCCAGATCCCGGTAGCGCATGCCTTCATTGAGCAGGCCGGTGGGGTCTTCGTCTTTGGTGTTGGCCCTTTGTCGGCCGATGGCGTTTCCGACCTCGGCGGAGCGCGTTCCATCGCCCCGGTAGGACGCGGCCCAACTCACCGAACCGAGGCCAGTGGTCTGAGCCGTCAGGTCCCCGCGACTGTTGTAGTGGTTGAAGGAGATCTGCCCATTCTCCAGTCTGGTGTAGAGAACCCCACCCACTCCACCGCCCATGTCACTGCCGCGCATGGTCTCCACGGCGGGGTTGGTGGCGCTGCCCTCGCATCCATTGATGATCCCCCAACCGCCGAGGTTGAGCTTGGCAACAACAAGCGGGACACCTCTGCTTCCTGCTTCATTCGGCAAGACGCCGCTGGGCCGATGAACGTAGGAGTAAGAAAAACTTCCCGTCAGACGATCAACCACGACGATGAGTCGGTTTTCATGGTCGGAAGTGAAGGTCTGGGTGGTGACGCGGAACGAAACTTCGTGGATAACTTCGAAGGCTACCTCGTCGTCCGCCCGGGAAATCCCTGTGAGGAGGGAAATCCAGAGGATCAGGACAACGGCAAGGCGGGAAAGCACGACAGGGGTGGTTTAGCCCAAAACGAAGTTGGGAACAACGAAATCAGCGAAACTTGCGAAAATCAGAGGGGGCCAAAAGCGCGGCAAGGGCCGACTGGGAACAAGCATCGCTTTGACTCCAATCCCTGAAATTGCGTCGATTTCGTTCCTTTCGTTGTGCTCTTATCTTTCACGTTGGATCCGCAGCCTAGAAGCCCCATGGACTTCGTCTGTCTGAATGCGTCGGCCATGCCATCGAAGCTTGTGAGTTCAATCGCCGACACGTTCAAGTCCAGCCTTCAATTCAAGCTCTTCTGGGCACCAGCCACGGATCTCGGCTTTTGAAAGAAACAAGAAGTAGTCGAAATCAGAGGAAAGGGTCACATCGAGTCTGTAGTCTTCCCTGAGCCCCTTGAGGAATCTGACAATTTCCTCGATCACATGAGGCATCACCATTTTCTGAGATGTGAAGACCACCGGAATCACCCTCGATGAATTTGCCGAATCGGGCAGATAGTAATCGCCATCTCCAAAGGCATCCGATTCTCCGAATTGATCAAGAAGGCGTCTAAGCTGATGGATGGTTGCGTGCCACTCCTCGGGCTCAAAAGGCGAACCAGTCCCTGTATTGTGGGGCTCATCCAGCAGTCGATACGCATCTAAATCCTTGATAGGCACATATTTCATTTCAACTTTTAGTTCAGTCTTTTCAAAATAATTAAACCGCTCTTGAGGTAGAGGCAATTTTTCGGATCGGGAAATGGGGTCTGATGTTTCGAACGTCCACAAGCATCTCTCCGACTGCCATCCGGTTGCCTGCCATCGAACTCCGCGCGCCGCCTCGGCAAGACCGCCCGATCACAGGGCGTCGAAAACATCCACACCTGTGGATGATAGCGATACTCCGCCCGCCAGAACCACACCACTCTCATTTGTGGGGCGCTTACTTAAAAAGCCCGGAAGTGGCCATTTCTCGGCTTGTCGAGCGCATCGTGGTCTCACCCCCGCCGGCGGGCGTGGAAGGCGGTGGTTTCTTTTTCGGAGGGGACGAGTTCGAGGAGGAGGGTGGGGCCTTCGGTTTCGAGGGCATCGAAGTCTTCCTGGCGGGTGATCCGGAGATAACGCATGCCCCACAGTGTGGCCCAGCCTTCGAGGGAGATGTTGTGCGGATTGAGCATCAGCTCCCGGGCTCGGTCGCTCATGGCATCGAGCCGGGGGAGTTGGGAAAAGATCCTGCCGCCGCCGTTGTTGACGACCACGAGCACGCGTCCTGACTGTTCGATCTGACCGAGCATGGCCGGGGCGGCGAGGTCATACATCGCGGTGAGATCGCCGACCACGCACCAGGCCTCCGTCAACTCCGCGGTCCAACCCAGCCAGGTGGAGATCTGGCCATCGATGCCATTGGCTCCGCGATTTGCACGGACTTCCGGCTGGGGCTCATCGCGTTGAGCATACTGGTTCCATTCGCGGATGGGCAGGCTGTTTCCAAGATACAGGCAGGTGCCCAGCGCCGCGTAGCGGGAAAGTGTCCGCAGCATGCCCGGCTCGCTGTCGGGAAAGGCTTCTAACAGCTCATCGATGACAGCGGCGCGCCGTGAATTGCCATCGAGGTGTTCGAGGGCATCATCGATTTCCTCCACATCGCCCAGGGCGCGGATCACGCGGCCGACTTCGGCGGTGAGAGTCCTGCACTCGCGCGCCAGCCCGGGCCAGCCGCTGGGGGTGACGTTCCAGACTTCGACCTGGGGAAGGTCTTCGAGGTCGCGCCAGAATCTCCCGCTGGGCACGGCGCCGAGGCGCAGGATTTTCCCCGGAGGCATGGCGCGGAGGACGGCATCGGCATCGGCAAGCACGAGGCTGCCGAGGGCTTCGCGCAGACCGCTGGTGGCCTCTGCCACCACGGGGACCTTGAGGGTGAGGAGGAAGTGGAAGACGTCCTCGCGGTCCTCGGGCTCGAGTTCCCCGACCATGACGACGAGGCCGCGATAGACATCCTCCTGCAGCCAGCGGGAAAGATCGGCCACGGAGAGTCGCGGCCATTTCACCGGGCGTGGCGATGCAGGAGCGGCGAGCGAGAAGTCCACCGGGGCCGGGGTGAAATCCTCTTCGAGTTCGACATTCACATGCCATGGCGAGCGGCCATCCCATTCCCGCCAATCGCCGGATGCGGCATGGTCGCCGAAGATCCCCGGCTGGACGATGGCCTGGGGGGCACCGGTGCCGCGAAAGCGTGCGGGGCGGTCGGCCGTGAGAAGGACGAGAGGTCGGCCCTGATAGCGGGCCTCGATCACGGCGGGCAGAAGTTCCGCCACGGCGGTGCCGCTGGTCGTGACGACCGCGCAGGGCGAGCCCTGCATGGTGCGGCCGAGCGCGAAGAATCCGGCCGACCTTTCCTCGAAGTGCCTTCTCACGACGGCGAGGCCGGCGGCTTCGGCCTGGGCGAGCACTTCCACCAGCGCGGCATTTCGCGCCCCGGCGCAGACCACGAATTCCCGCACCCCGTGGTCGAGGCACGCCATCACCGTTTCCACTGCCGTTTCCCAAGTCGTCACGGCCGGAAACTAGCAGGCCTGCCGCCCCCGCCAAGCCGGGAGCGGGGGAATCCCTCGATCAGCCGAAAAGATCCAACTGCGGCGGGTTCGGTTCGGGCATCCCTTGGGGGCGGGTATTCTTCGCTTTGGGGCCACGTTTCTTGGCATCCGGCTTGGCCGAATGCATTTCGAGATGGCTGAGGATCTCGCGGGCGCGGTCGATCACCGGGGCGGGCAAACCGGCGAGGCGGGCGACCTGGATGCCATAACTCTTGTCGGCCGCTCCGGGGAGGATCTTGCGCAGGAAGATGATCTCCTCGTTCCACTCGCGCACGGCGACATTGAAGTTCGCGACCGAGGCCTTGGTTTCGGCGAGGTCGGTGAGTTCGTGATAATGGGTGGCGAAAAGCGTGCGGCAGGCGATCTGATCGTGCAGATGCTCGGCGACCGCCCAGGCGATGGAAAGTCCGTCGAAGGTGGCGGTGCCGCGGCCGATTTCATCGAGGATGACGAGGCTCTTGTCGGTGGCGTGGTTGAGGATGAGGGCGGTCTCATTCATCTCGACCATGAAAGTGGACTGGCCGCGGGAAAGGTCATCGGAAGCGCCCACGCGGCAGAAGATGCGATCTACTAGGCCCACCGTAGCTGAGGCCGCGGGCACATAGGCACCGATCTGGGCGATGAGGGTGATGAGGGCGACCTGGCGGATGTAGGTGGACTTGCCCGCCATGTTCGGGCCGGTGAGGATCTGCACGAGCGAGTCCTCGGGATCGAAAGCGCTGTCATTGGGCACGAACTTTTCATCGACGAGGGTTTGTTCGAGCACGGGATGGCGGCCATCGATGATTTCGAGGCATCGGCTTTCCTCGAGGCGAGGTCGGCAGTGATTGTGGAGTCTGGCGGTTTCGGCGAGGCCGGCGAGGACATCCGTTTCGGCCACGGCGGCGGCGCTTTCCTGGAGTCGATCGAGGTGGGTGCAGACTTCCTGGCGGAGTTGGAGGAAGATCTCGTATTCGAGTTGTTTCGCCCGTTCTTCGGCCCCGAGGACCTTGTTTTCCATTTCCTTGAGCGCGGGCGTGATGAAGCGCTCGGCATTCGCCATGGTTTGCTTGCGCGTGTAGTCGGCCGGGATGTTCGCGGTGCCGAGCTTGGCGCTGGTGATCTCGATGAAATAGCCGAAGACGTTGTTGAATTTCACCTTCAGGGAATCGATGCCGGTGCGGCGGCGTTCGTCTTCCTGGAGCTTGGCGATCCAGTGCTTGCCATCGCGCGAGGCGGAGCGGAGTTCATCGAGTTCGGCGTGGTGGCCGTCGCGGATGATGCCGCCGTCCTTGAGGTTCGCAGGCGGTTCATCGGCGAGGGCGGCGGCGAGGCGGGCGGTGAGATCGGAAAAATCGTGGAGTCTGCCGGCCAGGGTCGAGGCACCGAGGGAAATCAGATCCTCGCGCAGGGCCGGAATGTGGTCGAGCGAGGTGGCCAAGGCCTGAAGGTCGCGGGCATTTCCCGCTCCCTGGGAGAGGCGGACGCTGGTGCGCTCGATATCGCGGATGCCTTGGAGGGACTCGCGGATTTTCGAATGCAGGAAGGGCTGGGCGAGGAAGGCGGCGATGAAATCCTGGCGCTCGCGGAGGGGATCGATTTCCCGGAGGGGATGGAGGATCCAGTCGCGCAGCAGGCGCGCGCCCATGGGGGTGCGGGTGCGATCGAGCACGCCTAACAGCGTGTGCTTGCGGCCGGAGCGGGAATCGATGAGATCGAGGTTCGCCTGCGAGGCGGCATCGATGAGCACCGTGCGGGCATCCTCGCGGACCTTGAGGCTGCGGAGGTGATCGCAGGGTCGGCGGAGTTGGTGGATGAGGTAGTGGAGGATGGCTCCGGCGGCCCCGATGGCGGCGTGCAGGCCATGGCAGCCGAAGCCATCGAGCGAATGCACGCGGAAGTGATCGCAGAGCAACTGCCCGGCGGGTTCGGGGAGGAAAGCGAAGGCATCGTAGGCCTGTCCCGCGCGGAAGTCGCCGAAGGAATCGTGCTGTTCATCCGAGAACAGCAGCTCGGAGGGGGTGATGCGGGCGAGTTCATCGATGAGGGCGCCGCGGGCATCGAACTCGGCGACGCTGAAGGCACCGGTGGTGTGATCGACACAGGCGAGGCCGAGTTTTTTCCCGAGCGAGAAGACGGCGGCGAGGTGGTTCGGGCGGGAATCGTCGAGCAGGTGTTCCTCGATCACCGAGCCGGCGGAAATGATGCGGGTGATTTCGCGTTCGACGAGTTTCCCGGGGACGGGCTCGGTGGTTTGCTCGGCGATGGCGACGCGTTTGCCGGCTTTGACGAGTCGGGAAATGTAGTTGTCGGCCGCGTGATAGGGGACGCCGCACATGGGCACGGAATTCCGTCGGGTGAGGGCGACATTGAGGATGGGCGCGGCGGTTTGGGCGTCCTCGAAGAACATCTCGTAGAAATCGCCGAGGCGGAAGAGCAGGAGGACGTCGGCAGGCAGGGAGCGGCGCATTTTCTGGTATTGCGCCATCATCGGGGTGAGCTGCGTGCCGGACATCGGCGGCGAGACTGCACGCCCCGGCGCGGTTCGCCAAGAGGCGATGGCGGAAATGCCAGAGGGAAATTTGCCCCGGATTGACAGGTCGGGGGCGGCGGATGTGTAGTTCCGGCGTATGAAGAAACTGCTTTTTCCCCTGTTTGCCGTGGCGCTGATGTCCGTGAGCCCTGTTTCCGCCGATGACACTCCGCTGGGCAAGGAGATGGAGGCCTTCAACGATGCCTACAAGGCGATGCGTCGGGTGCAGGACAATGCCGAGGGTGCCAAGCTCGCCCGCGAAGCCCAGGAGGCGCTGCTGAAGTCCTTCTCGCTGACTCCGGAATTCGTCGAAAAGGGCGGACATCCCGACGGCAAGGAAAAGGCCATGGCGTCCTATCGCACCCAGATCGCCCAGGCGCTGACGATGATGTGCCAGATCGAGGCCGCCTTCCTCGCCGATGACAAGGCCAAGGTGGATGAGCTGGTCCAAGCCCTTCGCGATGTGAAGAAGAAGGGCCACGGCGAGTTCATCGAGGAGTGATCCTCCTGCGGTGAAAGAATTTCCCAACCCGGTTGCTCTCTGCGGAGCCGCCGGGTTTTTTTGTTTTTCCCGGGGTGGGTTGACAGGGGGGGTAGTCTTGCGCTTGTGCCGGGCACCCCCACCCTGCTGCTGTTCACCCGACGGTTCCTTCCACTCCTGCTCATCACCCAAGCCGCGCCTGCCGCGGACGGGCGGGACTTGCGGATCGAACTCGATTTCCTGCGTACTAACGGCCCGCTCACTTCCGCGGTCGAAAAGGACATCGCCATCAGCCGTGCCGACCTGATCCTTTCGCAGGTGAGCTTCCAAAAGGAAGACGGCTCATGGCTGCCGCCGGCCCGCTGGGACGGCTATTTCAGCGCAGCGGGCGAGGACTTTTCTCCCCTGCTGCGGGGATTGCCGGAGGAGCCGATGAAAGCCGTGCGATTCCGGTTGGGCACGCCGCCGGAGATCAACCACGCCGATCCGGCCTCGTTTCCGGCCGATGACCCGCTCAATCCCGCCCGCCACAACATGCATTGGGAATGGCAGACCGGGTTCATTTTCCTCGCCGTGGAAGGCAGGCTGGTCCGCAGCGGAAAACCGGAGCGCGGCTTTTCCTATCACATCGGCAACAATGCCAACCACCTCGAAGTCACCGTGCCGATCGATCTTCCGGCGGATCATCGCACCTTGAAACTCGGCCTCGATCTCGATGCCGTGCTGGATTTCGACGTGGCGAATGCCGCCCCAGCCACGCACTCACGCGATGGCGACCCGCTCGCTCCGCGCATCGCCACCCTGGCCACGAAGTCATTCCGTTTCCTCGGCACCCGTGCGGATTACTATCAGGCCGACACCTCGGCACCGGCCACTCATGCACCGCCGGGCACCACGCCCCTGCGTTTGGAAATCTCGCATCGGTTTCCGCAAGTGCGCCTGCCTGCCGACAACCCGCTGACCCGCGAGGGCGTCGCTCTCGGCCGCGAATTGTTCTTCAATCCCGTCCTTTCCCGCGATGGCAGCGTTTCCTGTGCCTCCTGCCACCATCCCGCCGCCGCCTTCGCGGATCCCGGGAAAGCCTTCAGCCCGGGCATCGATGGCCGCACGACCCATCGCCACTCCATGCCCTTGTTCAATCTCGCATGGCACAAGAATTTCTTCTGGGACGGTCGCTCCCCGACCCTGCGCGACCAGGTTCTTCATCCCATCGTGCATCCCGATGAAATGGGCCACGACCTTGATGCAGTGGTCTCGGCGTTGAAGGAAACCCATGCCGATCGTTTCGCCGCCGCCTTTGGCAGCCCGGAAGTCAGCAGCGAAAAACTTGCCCTCGCACTCGAGCAATTCCTCCTCACCTTGCTGTCGCAAAATTCGCGCTTCGATCAGGCGATGAGGGGTGAGGTGAAGCTCACCGATTCCGAGCGTCGTGGTTTCCAACTGTTCGTCACCGAAAACGATCCTGCCTTGGGTCTGCGCGGGGCCGATTGTTTCCATTGCCATGGCGGCGCGCTCTTTTCCAATCACGACTTCCACAACAACGGTCTCGACTCCGATTTCTCCAAGGACCCCGGCCTCGCCGCTATCAGCGGAAACACGGCCGACCTCGGAAAATTCAAGACGCCCTCCCTGCGCAACATCGCCCTGACGCCGCCCTACATGCACGATGGTCGCTTCGCCACCCTCGAGGAAGTCGTCGAGCATTACGATTCCGGCATCCATCCCTCCCCCAGTCTCGATCCCAATCTATCGAAACACGACGGACTCGGCCTCACGGATCAGGACAAGTCCGACCTCATCGCTTTCCTGAAAACCCTCAGTGACCCCGGTTTCGGCCCCGCCGCCGCCTCTCCCCCACCCCACCCCCCG
>JALOTY010000053.1 GCA_025457665.1 Akkermansiaceae bacterium
GTGAAACGCTGCAGCGCCGATGGTAGTGAGACGATAGGTCTTGTGAGAGTAGGACGCCGCCAGGTCTATGCCCGGCATCTTGGAAACAAGGTGCCGGGCACTTTTTTTGCCCGGATCGGAAGGATTTCCATTGCCCTGCACGGTCATTGCCCCGCACGGAGCGATGGGAACGACGAAAGGATCGAAATCGACGAAAGGGAGCGGGTCTCAATCTGCCCCCAAGCTGCCATGGAACCACGGATGGGCACGGATGGGCACGGATCTTGAAAAGGCTGGGGGAGTTTCCAGCGAGTGAAGAAGCATGCCCTCGGTAATGGTGGCGGGCGGTTAAGGATGAGGAGTCCTTCGAATTGAACCTTGGCACGCTTCCTCCCTGTCGGCACCATTGGCGCACGGGAAGCGATGAAAGTGAGCCTCTACAAACGTTTCGAAAAAGCCTTCAAGGAGGCCTATCTCACCCCTCTGACTTTGCTGAGATACGGCACGCTACGCCCGCAAAAGGCGCGGCTGCATGGGAGTCCGCATTGGATCTACATCGATCCCAGTGATCCCTGTGCGATCAAGAAGGTGGTTCATGAACCACTGCGTGGAAAGGTCTCGGACAATCTGGTTTTCTGGCGGGATTTCACCGCTCATCTGAGGCCGAATCTGATTGTTGATGTCGGCCTCAATTACGGTGAGTGCCTCTTTGGGACGGATTACGGACCGGAGGTCCGCATGTTTGGATTCGAAGCCAACCCCCGCCTGATCCCCCACCTGGAAAAAAGCCGCGAGAGCCATCCAGCGGGTGAACGGATGAAGATCACGAATTGTCTTGTTTCAGATGTGGCGGCCGATGACGTGCCCTTTCTGGTGAACCCGGATTGGAGTGGAAGCTCATCGGCGGTTCGGGAGCTGAACGACAGGCCGGAGGCGATCGAATTCAAGTTGCCGGCAAGAACCATTGATTCAGTGGTTCCCGCGGAAACGGCGGCTGGTGCGAGGCTTCTCTTCAAGATGGACATCGAGGGCTACGAGAGCCGTGCCTTGAAGGGGTTTGTTGAAACGCTTGAGCGGGTATCGCTGGCCGTGGGCTTCATTGAGTTCGACGGGCAATACATTCGATGGGCGGGTGAGGATCCGAACGATTATCTGGGCTGGCTTCAGCAGCGGTTCCGAACCTACCGTTTGGTCTCCATCAAGGCGAAGGCACTTCGCGAGATCCAGAGGTTCGAGGAATTGCCCAAACTTCATGGCGACCCGAATCGGGTGCATGTGGATCTGGTGTTGGTGAGCCGCGATGCGGGAGATGGATGGCTGGCGCCGGGATGGACGATTCAGGCATGAGCGAGCTGCTGCCATTTGCGTTGATCGAGGAGGGAAATCGAAAGGGAACGGGCACGGATCCGGAGTGTTTCCTTGATGGCATTCATCTGTCTCAGAGGCTGATGCCTGCCGCAGCACGAGCCATGCATGCAAGTGGTCGACGGGGAGAAGGTGGGCGGGATTAAGAGCCGATGTTGTTCAACAGTTACACGTTCCTGTTGCTTTTCCTGCCGGTGGTGTTGGCGGGGTTTCTCGTGTTGCGACGTCTGCCCGGGAGGGCTTGGGTTTGGTGGCTGGCAGTGGCGAGTTTGTTTTACTACGGGTCCTGGAATCCCGATCCGCGCGAGCCGTGGTCACCCCTTTGGTTGTTCCTGATCTTGGCCTCCTGCGCGGTGAACTTTCTTTTGGGGAGGGGAATTTCCGGCAAGGGGGCTGGGTCCAGACCGATGCTCGTGATCGGGGTCGTGGTGAACCTCGCGGTGCTGGCATGGTTCAAGTATGCCGGACTCTTCGACAAGACCTGGTTGGCCTTGACCGGGGGAGATGCGGGCTTGCCGGACGTGATCCTGCCCTTGGGGATCTCGTTTTTCACGTTCCAGCAGATCGCCTATCTCGTGGATGCCTCGCGCGGCGAGACAGCGGAGTACCGCTTCGGCGACTATCTTCTGTTTGTGACCTTTTTTCCCCAGTTGATTGCCGGGCCCATTGTGCACCACAAGGAGGTCATGCCCCAGTTCAATTCCGGGCGGGGTATCGGCTGGGCGCGGCATTTCCCGGTGGGTTTTGCGATTCTGCTGGTGGGTTTGTTCAAGAAGATCGCAGTGGCCGATCCTTGTGCGCAGATCGCCAATCCTTTGTTTGAACTCGCTGCATCGGGAGATCGACCGCTGACGATGGTGGAGGCATGGACGGCGGCGGTAGCTTATGCGATGCAGATCTATTTCGACTTTTCCGGTTATTCGGACATGGCGATCGGAGCGGCCCGGATGTTCGGGATCCGCCTGCCGGTGAATTTTGCGTCACCTTACAAGGCGGCGAGTATCGCTGATTTCTGGCGGCGATGGCATATCACGCTGTCGAGATTTCTGCGGGACTATCTTTACATCCCACTGGGGGGGAATCGGCATGGTGTGGTGAGGAGATATGGAAATCTGCTGTTGACCATGGTTCTTGGCGGCTTGTGGCACGGTGCGGGGTGGACTTTTCTTCTCTGGGGGTTTCTCCATGGCATTTGTCTTTGTGTGAATCATGGCTGGAGCCATCTCCGGGCGCGGATGTCCTGGCGGGCTTTGCCGAAAGGGCTCGGGCAGACGCTGACCTTT
This sequence comes from Akkermansiaceae bacterium, assembly GCA_025457665.1. GTDB lineage: Bacteria > Verrucomicrobiota > Verrucomicrobiia > Verrucomicrobiales > Akkermansiaceae > Haloferula. Next base: position 2,628 of record JALOTY010000053.1, read on the forward strand.
CTCGCGGTCCTGGTGGCCTGGGTTCCTTTTCGCGCAGGGAATTTCGAGCTGAGGGCAGAGGGCTCCACGGGCGATGCCCTTGCTGCCACGAAGGCGATCCTTGGATCGATGTTTGGCGCGGAAGGTTTGTCCGGACTTCCGGACAAAGCTTCGCGGGTCATCGCGAGTCGGGATCCGCTTTTGGTCATCATTCCATTGCTGGCTTGTTTCCTTCTTCCTTCCACGCAGGAAATCTTCCGCCGGTATCGGCCATGTCATGAACGCCTTCCTCGCGCCGGCCGGCGTTGGTGGCATTGGCGGCCTAGCCCCTTCTTTACGGTAGCCACGCTGGTTTTGCTGTTGGTGGTCGGATTGAATTTCGACAAGGTTAGCGAATTCATCTATTTCCAGTTTTAACGAGCGATGAAGGCGTTGCAACGACAGATGAAGTTCCTGCTTGGCGTTGTCGCGGGCTTGGTGGTGATTGGATTTCTCCTGAATACCTGGGTCAACCCCTGGCGGGTGACCCCGATGCCTTGGTCATCGGCCAAGCTCGATGAATTCCGAACGATCGACAATGCCTGGAATCGGACTGCAAAGGCAGGGTTGCTGAGGTCTGGCGATTGGGATGCGGCGATTTTCGGGTCATCGCGTGTGGACATCGCGTTTGATCCGGAGCATCCGCTGTTCGACGGGATGCGCTGTGTGAATCTCGGATTGAACGCCGCGAATCTGGTGGAGAATCAGCGGATTTTCGATGAGTTCATGAAGGTTTCCAAACCGCGTTTGGTGGTTTTTGCGATCGACCCGGGTGATCTCACCACGGAGCCGTGGAAATCCAATCCCACGGACTTTTCGCTTTCGCCCCTTGACCCTTCCGCGGCACCGGTGGAGCGGGAATGCCGATATCGTTTCGGGGTATCGACTTTGAAGGCATCAATTGAGACTTTGGGGCGCGCGTTTCGCAAGGAACCGGGCAGCCATACAGTCCGAGGTTTCCGCCGGGAGAGTCCCTTTCCCGAAGACACGCGTGGGCTGATCTCGGGCCTCTACAGCGCGACCACGGTGCGATTGGTGAGAGATCGGGATCGCTGTGGGGGTGTGGACATGGAGAAGCGGAGGCTGCTTGAAGATGTCGTCCGACAATGCCGTGAGAGAGGGGTGAGCTTGGTGCTCTTGCTGACGCCGAATCATGCGCTTTTCCAGGCCAGCCCGGGAGTCATGGGGGGGAGTGATCCGTATTTTGCGTGGGATCGGGAGGAACTGGCAAGGCATGCGGGCCCGGGCGTGGAGGTTTGGGACTTTCTGGATGGGCATGAGATCAGCACCGAGGCAATGCCGGAGGGGCAAGGGCATTTTGAATGGTGGATCGACACCTTCCATGCGACTCCACGCTTGGGCAGCCTTGTGCTGGACCGGATCGCGGGTCGTCCCGGGGATTTCGGCGTGAAACTGCAACCAAGCGGTGTGGCGGAGCGGGTGAGGGAGGTCGAACGAGAGCTATCGGCATGGCGTGAGGCGCGGGCGGCGGATCATCGATTTCTCGAGGAAGCTCTGCTGCGATACACAGCGGAGCGATGATTTCATCGTGAGCGTGCGGGTTGGGCTGGCCATGACGGTTCGGCCATGGCAGTGAGCTGCTCATGTCACGCCTCGCCGCCAGAACCCAGCTCATCGATGCCTCGGGCATCCGCAAGGTATTCGATCTCGCCCGTCACATGAAGGATCCGATCAATCTTTCGATCGGCCAACCGGACTTCGATGTGCCGCCGGAAATCAAGCGGGCCGCCCATGCGGCGATCGATGCCGGGCGGAACACCTACACGCCGACCCAGGGACTTGCCGAGTTGCGCGACATGCTGCGTGCGGATGAAAAGGCATTCACCGGCAGGGATTGGAAGGAGAGCGAGCTGCTGATCACCTCCGGAGTGAGTGGCGGATTGTTTCTCGCCTTGTTGGCCCTGGTGGACGATGGCGACGAAGTGATCGTTCCGGATCCATATTTCGTGATGTACAAACATCTCGTGCGCCTTTTTGGAGGGAAGCCGGTGTATCTCGATACCTATGGTGCGAATTTCGGGATCGATCCGGAGCGCTTGGAATCCCTGATCACTCCGCGGACGAAAATGCTTTTGTTGAATTCCCCTGCGAATCCGACTGGCCGCATTCTTTCACGGGCCGAGTTGGAAGCGGTGGCAGCGGTTTGTCGCAAACATGGCGTGCTGGTGATCAGCGATGAGATCTATCGTCAGTTTGCCTACACGGAAATGGTGTCGATGGCCGAGGTGTATGAGGACACGCTTGTTCTTGCGGGTCACTCGAAGGCCTACGGCATGACCGGGTGGAGACTGGGCTATGCCTGTGGCTCCGAGGAAATCATCGGAGCCATGGCGAAGGTTCAGCAATACAGCTTTGTCTGCGCGCCATCGGTGACCCAGTGGGCGGCCTTGGCGGCGCCGGAAGTCGTGCTGGAGCCTTACATCGATCAGTATCGTGAAAAGCGGGACCTGATGGTGGGTCTGTTAGGCGGGACATTCGAGATCGGTCCGCCGGACGGGGCCTTTTACCTTTGGGCGAAAGCGCCCGAGGGTTTCACGGGGACGAGTTTCGTGGAAAAGGCCATCGCCAACAACGTGCTGATCATTCCGGGCGGTGTCTTCAGCGAGAAGGATACCCATTTCCGGATGTGTTACACCGTGCCCGAAGCCAAGCTGCGGGCCGGTGCCGAGGTGCTGTGCCGGATTGCGGCGGGCGGTTGAGGCCTGCTCAGCGAATCCAGTAGCGATGGCCACCATGGTAATAGCAGGGGCGGCCGTGGTAGTAGTAAACGTCGTGGCCGCGGTGTCTGCGACCGGCGGCAACGCCGAGGGCGGCGGCCCCGACGGCGATGGCGGCCGCAGCCCCGGGATCCACGCTTTGGACCGGGCGGCCGTAGGCATCGTAGGTGGTCATGCAGGAGGCACCGAGAACGGGGATCAGTAGAAGGGCGGCGAATTTGAAGAGGTGGTTTTTCATGCTGCGATTTCGACGAGTTTCAATGGCAATGTATTCGAAGAAATGCCCTTTGCGAGACGGAAGGCGGTGCCTTCAGAAATTCCATTCCGCGGTGACCCAGAAGGCCCGGGGCTGACCGTAGGAGCGCGTGCCGTCGCCCGCCAGAGCGGTGGGGATTTCCTCGTCGAAAAGATTTTCGATCCTGCCGTGGAGGGAGAGATTTTCGCTGACCTGCCACGAGGAGCCCACACGGACGGTGGTGTAGGAGCCCAGCTCCCGGGTGGCGAGGGCGTCATCGAAGCGCGATGCGCCATATTCGAGACCAGTGAAAAAGGACCAGCGATCCGAGGCCTGATAGCGGGCATCGGTCATGAGCCGAAGTTCGGGTGCGAGGGGAAAGGGCTTCCCTTCGAGAAGAGGCTGGGCGGGGGAGGAAGTGAATCGGGTGCGTGAGGCGACCAGGTCGAGACCGAAATCCCAGTTTTCGCTGGCTTGCCAATTGAGGCCGAGTTGGACCCCGCCGACCCTGGCATGGGCCACATTCTGCCGGAGTGTGGCCGAGCTGCCGGGCGGGAGGGGGCCGAAGATCGCGGCGATCATGGCGGGATCCGTGACGGGAACGTTGGCGATCGCATCGTCGATCCAATGATGAAAGGCATCGAAGCGGATGGTCAGCTCATCGGTGGGCGTCCATTCGATCCCGCTTTCGAGGCTGAAGAACCTTTCGGGCAACAGAGCCGGGTTGGCCTCCGTGACATCATTCCGAACGCGGAAAGGGCGATGGAGTTCATTGAGATTCGGCAGGCGGAAGGCCGAGGAAAGGGCGGCGTGAAGCAGCCAATCGACATGGGCCCGGTGTTCGATGCCCAGTGCGGCGGAGGGCTCCCAGTCATCCCGATTTCCAGGAAAATCGGCGCGCAGCAGGGCGTTGTTAGAGAGGGCTCTTTCGATGCGGCGACCCTTGCTGAGGCGCCAACGATCGATGCGCAGGGAGGCGTCGATGCGGGTGTTTTCTGAGCTTTCCCAATCGAGTGCGGCGAACAGTCCGGCGAGGGATTGGTTGCCGCCGGCACGGCGTCGGCGGAAAGTTCCGACGTCTTCCTGGGTTTCCCCGCTGAGGAAGCGGAAGTCGGTGCCAGCGGTAAGGGCGAGGGCATCATGGAGATCGCGCCGATGGATCAGCGCCGCGCCGATGCCTTCGCCTGGGACGTGGAACTGGTTCAGGGCGATGGTTTCCGCGGTGCGCGGTGCGTTCACGGATGGGAAGAGGGCGGAGAAACTACGACGTTGGTAGTAGGTCAGGAGTTGCCAGGAATTGAACTCATCACCGGAGGTCATGCGCAGGGAGGCATCGATCGCCTCGGTGCGATTCTCGGCGAGGGGCGTGCCGTTGCCACGATGTTCCTCGTAGAAAGAAAAGCTCGGCGCGATCACGAGATCGGGCGCGGGTGACCACTCGGCGCGGAGCGTGGCTCCGGCGAGGGTGGTATCGAGGCGGCGGTCGATGGGGCCTCTTTGCCAGTCGGGAACGACATGAAAGCCATCGCTCTGCAGCGTGAAACCGTGAAATGAGATTCCCAGTGGCAGATCCGGATGCATGCCTTCGGTTCCTGCGGCCGCACCGAGGGTGCCGTGGGAGCCGGCGGTGAGTCTGAGCAGGCTGCGGGAAGAGGAGATGGGCCGGCTGTTGAGTTGGATGGATCCTGCGGCGCTCAGATTTCCCCAGAGGCTGGATTGGGAGGAAGGGAGGATCGAGGCGGATTCGAGCGTCCAGGGATCGATGCGGGTCCAATCGACCCAGCCGCCGAAGGGATCATTTTGCGGGATACCATCGAGAGTGACGAGGCTGCGGGAGGCGGCGGTGGCACCGGTGTTTCTAAGGCTGACTCCGGCGGCGGTGGGATTGGCAAAAATCCCGGAGGTGGGCCGGTAGAGGGAGAATGATGGATCGGTGGCCAGCAGTTCGTCGAGGCTGCGCGGGGCGAGATCGCGGACATCGTTTTCCTCCCAGATCGCGATGGGCCGGAGGGTGGGATCGACCCGGGACGCGAGAACGATGGTGGGGGGCAGGGTGTCGGCGGAATCGATGGTAGGATCCGCGACGGCGAGGGCGAGAAGCAGGGGGTGCGGGATCATTCAGTAACCGCGCCAGAAAAGGAAGGCGCAGGCGGTGACGGCGATGCCGTAGCCGAGTCCAGCGGTGGCGAGAGTCCTCCAGCGACCTTGATGGGCGGTGGCCCAGGTGATGAGGTCACGGAACAAGTAGGGCATGCCGACGCAGTAAAGGGATGCGACGATGACCGCGTAGGTGTAAATCGGAATGAGCAGGCGGGAGGTGGGCTCCTTGAGGAAAGCGGATTCGAGCAGGGGGGCGGCGACCATCAGTCCCAGCAAGCCGAGGGCGCGAACGGCGAGAAACTCTTTGATGGCGATGCTGAGTAGAATGATGAGCGCCGGCACGGCGAGGCGGAGGATGGGTTTGGCGGCGTTGAATTGATCGCCGAGGTCCATGGCGAGGGCGTTGAGTGGCCCATTGCCGGGCTTGGCGACCAGCAACCAGAACCAGACGAGGCCGATACCGATGAGGATTTGGCCGAGCTTTTCGTTTCGTGGGAAACGACGCAGGAATTTCTGCACCGGCTCGGGACGCAGGAGCATGAGCAAGTGGCCGCCGATCAGGGCGAGGCCGAGCGCCAGGCCGGTGCCGAAGAGCGGCAAGGTCTCGTAGGGGTGCATCGCTTGGGCGGCGTCCATGTGCCGGGGGAGATAGGGCAGGGGACACGGGGAGGAAAGCGGAAAAAGCCCGGGCCAGAGATGCCGTTCAGAAGAGAAATGCGAACCGGTTCGGCGGGCCGGGGATTTCGAGTTCCCCGGGTTGAGGTCGGATGGCCGATCTCCCGGGCCTCAGCGGAACTCTTTCTTGGCCGCCTGGACCTTTTTGCGAAACGCGGTGGTGGCTTTCTTGTCGTTTTGAAGTTCCGATCGACCGGCCTCGGCGATGATTTCTGTCATGTCGGGATTGAAGACCACAAAGGTGACCGACGCCCCGGTGGAAAACGCCTGGTTGATCCGCTTTTTGAGGGTTTCGGTGAAATCGTCTTGAGGCAGATTGCGGATGCCTTCGGCGCGGGCGAAGACCTTGACCACTCCGGAGCCGACGGCGCGCTCTCCATTTTCCATCGCAGCCACGCAGTTCGGGCAATTGTCATCCGCTCCCTTGACGACCAGCACGACGAGTTTTTTCCCGGCTGCTTTTTCAAGGGCTTCTGTCAGCTCGGACGTGGAGAAATAGCCGCGCGGCGCATCGTCATCAGCCATGGCCCAGGTGGAGGCGAACACCCATCCGGCGATTAGGAAGTTGAGGAGTTTCATCGTGGGAAAAAATCGAAGGGTTGCGGGATCGATCGATGGTGTCCCTAAGCCCGATATGCCCAGTCGGCAAGCCATCTTTGGCAAAGGAAACGAGACGCCCATCCGGGAACAGCGGGGTCGGAGGGGACCCCTTTTCCCAAAGGCTGCGGATTGGCTGGACCTTGGGTCATGGAATTCACAGACTTGTGCATGCTCCGAAACACCTTTGCTCTCTCGCTTGCCTTTCTCCCGGTCCTATCCGCGGGTGAACCGACGGTGACCCTGGCCGGACTCCAGGTCGTGATGGATGACGGCGAAAAGGATTTCGATGGTTTCAAGACCTTCAACATGAGCAGCGGCTACAACGTCGCCTTGATCGTGCGCAGCCCGGAAAAGACGATGGTGGGATTCGATGAAGAGAACGTGAAGATCACTCTGGGCGGAGCCGAGGCGGATTGCAGCTTCTTCAGCAACATGGCGTTTTCGAAAGACCGGTTGTCCATGAAGCTGGAGTTCAATACCTCCGATGAGGTGAAGCTCGACGAGCAGGGGCGCTTGAAGATCGAAGGGGTTTTACCCGTCACTTTGGCCAGTGGCAAAGAGGAACTGCGAGCCAAGCCGATGGCGGTGAAGGTGGGAGCGGAGGTCGTGTTTCCATCCGATGCGGAAGGGGTGCCGGAATTGAAGGTGAAATCCATCGGCAAGCCTGACTTTGGCGATGCGGCATTCGAGATCACCTTTTCGACCAACATGCAGATGGATGGCTTCGCCGGGGTTCGTTTTTACGACAAGGATGGCAAGGCGCTGGAAGCTGAGTCCGGCGGATCCAGTTGGATGAGTTTTGGTGGCAAGGGATCGGGTGAGGTGACCTATCAATTCAAGGCCGAACCCACGGAGCTGGTCCTGGCCCTGGAATCATGGACCGGCAAGGAAGAGGTGCAGGTTCAAGTGGATTTCCAGGCGGGCCTCGCCATCCCGAAGAAGTGAGGGAGCCAGAGGGAGCGCGCCTGCAACAATCGATTTGGCATTCCCGGAATCCGCGCTAAGGCAGTGGCATGAAATCCATTCCACTTCCGCGACTGGCGTTTTTTCTCGCCGTTTTCCTTCACTTCGTTCCGGGAGGAAATGCCATGGCGGAGGCGACCCCGGATTTGGTCACGGCCATCGCACGCGGAGATGTGGCCGAGGTGAAACGGCACCTTGCGGAGGATCCTGAATCCCTCAACCCCAAGGATCCGAAGGCCCGTGCCCCCCTGGATCTCGCCATCCTGCGCAAGAACAAGGAGATCAGCCTCCTGTTGATTGAAAAAGGTGCCGATCCGAGCCGGGCGGACCGATCAAAAAACACCCCGCTTCATCATGCCGTGAATCGCAACCTGCCCGAGGTGATCACCGCTTTGCTCAAGGCGGGTGCCAAGCCAAACGAGCGCGACAATGGCGGTTGGACACCGCTCCATCTCGCTGCTGCGAAGAACCAGCTTGAAACCACCCGGGCTCTGCTTGATGGGGGCGCGAATCCCATGACCTTGAGTGAGCTTGGGGGAACTCCTTTGCATGAAGCGGCGGTGGGCGGGAGTCGCGAGTTGATCGAGACTCTCCTCAAGGCCAAGGTGGATCCCAAGGTGAAATCGAAGCAGGGCGTCACTGCGCTGGATCTGGCGAAGGAGCACAAGAACGAGGTGGCCATTGAGCTGCTTTCCGGGCTCTAGATCCTGGATGATTGACAAGGCTGGCAAGACGCCCGGTGTGCCGAATAGGCGGCTGATCGTGCTCGGATTGGATGGTTTTTCAGGGAGGCCAGATCTCCAGCGACGTTCCCGCGGAAAGAGGCTTGTCACCACAGGGGCTGTGGATGAAGTGGCCCTCATTGGGGTGCCTTCCCGTGAATACGGGATACCGGGGGCGGGAATGGGAATTGACGAAAGAGGGGAGCAGGCGTGCTGTTAAGGACCCTTGGGGAGTTTGTGTCTCCGAGGAAAACCCCAAAACCCTCCGATCATGCGAAACCCGAATCCCTCGGGCCGTGCCAAGCGTACGGTCCATTTCCTTGCCACGACCCTCATCGCAGGAACCGCTTCCCAAGCCGCGACCTTCACCTGGGACAACTCGGCCGCCAATTCCACTTGGGACACCAGCAGCATCAATTGGACGGGCTTGTCATGGCCGGGTGCCGGTCTGGACAATGATGCCGTTTTCGATGCTACCGGTGCCGGTGTGATCGGGATCGATGCGGCTGGAGTTTCGGCAAATGATCTGACTTTCAATGCGACGGGTTACACTTTGAGCGGACCGGGAGTGCTCACGCTCAACGGGACCACCAGCGTGATCACGGCCAATGCGGCGGCAGCGATTTCCGCCAATCTGGCCGGAACCAATGGATTCACCAAAGCTGGCACACAAGCGCTTACGCTCTCGGGCAATAACAGTGCCCTGAGTGGCACTCTGACGATCAATGATGCATTGAGCACCAACAGCAATGGCGTCATCGTAAACTCGCTCGCTGCCTTGGGTGGGATCACGACGGTCAATGTCAACGGAACCACCACGAGCGGTGGCTTCTTCCGTTTGGCTGGAACCGGGATCGCCGTCCCAAGCTCGGTCAGCTTCAACCTCTTTGGTCAGGGAGGAAACTCGGCACCGGTTGGAACGCTTGTCGGCGCTGGCACGGGGGTCAATTCGATTGCCGGCACCATCACCCTCAACTCGAATGGGACACGGATTTCCAACTCGGGTGCCACGAGGCTCGATATCTCCGGTGCGATCACCCAGAGTTACACATCCGCCCCGACCGATCAGATTCTCTTCCGCTTTGCGGACAATGAGGGCGTGCGACTGATGAATACCTCGAATTCGTGGTCGGTTCAGACCGTGAATTCCCAAGGCGTCTTGTGGTTCAATCCCGGTGCGCTGCCGACGACGACCAACCTGCAAATTGCTGCGAGCAATGCGGGCTTCATTCAAAGCTCTGGAACCTTCAACCGTGCCCTGGGCACCGCAGCCAATCAGGTCCAGTTCACCCTGAGTGCAGGCCGGGCCATGGGCTTCGGCGCACGTGGGGGCAATCTCAACATCAACTTCGGGGGGAGTGGTGCTGATGTCAATTTCGACACGACCGCTGGTGCCGCGGCCACCGCGATCCGTACCGGCGTCCTTGTTCTCAACAACAGCACGGCTGACAGCAGGTTGACCCTCGCAAACGCCTTGAATTTGAACGGGGCGGGGCGAACCATCCAGGTGGATTCCAATGTCGCGGAACTGACCGGAGGACTGAAGAACTCCACCGGAACTTTCGCCATGACCAAAACCGGCGCAGGAACCCTGGTGGTTTCGGGCGCGATTGAACCCTGGTGGTTTCGGGCGCGATTACAGGGGGCACCGCACTCACCAGCAATGGAGGGACCCTCGAGATTCGCGGATCCTCCGCCAATACCTTCACGGGTGGCGTGATTGTCAATGGAGGGAATGTTCTCGTGCTCAAGGCTGACGCGCTGGGGTCTACTGCGGGTGGAACGTCGATCGGTGGAGCCCAAAACCAGGGCACACTGCAGTTCGACTCATCCGCTGCCTTGGGCGGGGGATTCACGGTGGCGGAGGGCATCACTCTGAACATGCGGTCATCGCTTGTCGCGAATTCGGCCAGTTCCATGAAGCCGCATTTCAACAATCTCGGTGGAAACACCACGTTATCGGGGTTGATCAATGGAGTGACCGGCGGTGCCGTGACCAAGATTTCCTCGGACGGAGGACTCCTCAACATTTCCAATGAACTGAGGCAAAGTGGTGCGACTCCCACCGCTTCCACCCGCATCACCCACCTTCAGGGAAGCGGGCAGGCCGTGATCAGCGGTTTGATCACCCAAGCCCTGAATATCTCTCACCGACTCGACAAGATGGGCACGGGAACATGGAGGTTCACCAACGCCGGCAACACCTTCTCGGGCGGAGTCCGTATCGTGGAAGGCACTCTTGAAGTCACCGGGCTCGGCAATGGTGGAGCCACAGCATCGGTGCTCGGCACTGCCTCCAGCACCGCGGGGAACCTGCAGTTGAACGGGGGCACTCTGCGTTATGTGGGAACCTCGGCGGAAACCAGTGACCGACTCTTCAACATCGGAGCTGCCGGTGCGACTTTGGACGCATCTGGAGATGGTGCTCTCGTATTTTCGAACACCGGGGCGATCGAGGTTGCGAACGGCGGAGCCACGGGAATTCAGTTCAGTTTCGCGAATGCTTCCACCACGGTCGCAGTCAACGACTCCACGCAACTCCGTGTCGGCATGGACATCGGTGGTGTGGCGGGTCTGGAACCCGGGACAAAGATCACCGCCATCAACCACTCGGCTGGATTGGTGACGATTGATACAGCCACCACGGCCGCAAGTGTGGTCGCCAATACCGGCACCGCCAGCGGGGTCTTTGACCGCACTCTCGAACTGACCGGATCGAACACCGGACTCAACACCCTGTCAGGAACCCTCGGCAATGCCGCCAATGGTGGAAAGCTGGGCGTCACGAAGTCGGGTGCTGGCACCTGGGTGCTCGGTGGAAACAGTACTTATTCAGGACCCACGACGGTTTCCGCCGGGACCCTTTACGTCAATGGCTCGCTTTCCAACTCCGCAGTCACGGTGAATGGTGGCACGCTCGGTGGAAACAGCAGTGACATCGGTGGTGGAGTGACGGTCGGCTTGCTCGGCTCCCTCGCGCCGGGGAACTCGATCGGAACGCTCAATGCCGCCAGTGTTGATCTCAACGGCACCCTGCTCGTGGAATATGGCCCGACGTCCATCGACATGCTCAATGTCACCGGTCTCCTTGATCTGACGGGTTCGACTGTTTCCTTCATCAACTTTGCGGGCGATCTCGATGGAACCAGCAATTATATCTTTGCCACCTATGGTTCGCTGGTCGGCACCTTCTCCAGCGGCTCTGCGCCTGCGGGATATGCCATCGATTATGCTTTTGGCGGAAACAACATTGCCTTGGTGGTGATTCCAGAGCCGACGAGTGCCTTGCTCGGCTCCCTCGGTCTTCTTGGCCTGCTGTCACGTCGCCGCCGTTGCTGAGCAAATCCCAAGCCCGGAACCTTGATCCGGATCAAATCCCCAATTCCGACCTCCCGAGTTATGAAAAAACCCACACGCAAGAACCTTGTCATCTGCCTTCTTCCCTGCATGTCCATCCTGCCCGCGCATGCCGTGGACTTCTTTTGGGATGGCTTCAACAGCCTCGATTGGAACACCACCACGGATAACTGGGGGGCAGGGACGTTCTGGCCCTCGACCGGAACCGACAATGATGCGATTTTCGCTGCCGATGGAGTGGGCACGATCCTGATTGATGATGCCGGGATTGCCGCGAACGATATCACTTTCAATGCCGCAGGCTACAACATCAGCAGTGGAGGGGTTCTCACTCTGAATGGCGCGACGAACGTGATTACCACTGCTTCCGCAGCGACGATTTCCGCCGATCTAGCAGGCACGGCGGGATTGACCAAAGCCGGGACTCAGGCGCTCACCCTTTCCGGGGACAACTCGGGCTTGTCCGGCACTTTGACCGTCAGTGATGTCACGGGCACGAACAACAACGGTGTCTTTCTCAGTTCGCTTGGGGCACTGGGGGGGATCACCACGGTGAACCTCAATGGCACTACCACTTCGGGTGGTTTCCTCCGCTTGGCCGGGACCGGCATCGAGGTGCCAGCCAGTGTTGCCTTCAATCTCTTCGGACAAGGCGGCAACTCGGCTCCCAACGGAACCTTGGTGAGCAGCGGCAGCGGAGTGAACTCGGTGGCAGGGCCGATCACGCTCAATACCAATGGCACCCGTATTGCGAACGCCGGAGCCACCCGCTTTGATATCACCGGGCCCATCACTCAAAATTACACCTCCGTGGCCACAGATGGCATTCTTTTCCGGGTTGCCGACAACGAGGGGATCCACATCACCAATACCTCGAATGCATGGACGGTGAACACGATCAACTCGCAAGGCACCCTCTGGTTCGAGCCCGGGGCGCTGCCCACGACGACGAATCTTATCCTGGCAGGGTCGGGCGATGGTGTTTTGCAAACCAGCGGAAGCTTCACTCGGGCGGTCGGCAATCTTGCCAATCAGGTGCAATGGCAAACGGTGCAGAATGGTTCCCGTGCCGGTGGCTTCAGCGCTCGCGGAGGGGATCTCACGGTCAATCTCGGTGGATCCGGAGCCGACCTGAAGTTCTATCCCTTCTCCTCCACGAATGGAACACGGAGTTTGGCGACCCCCAATACGATCACCGCGATCAATACCGCGAATCTCTTTCCCGGAATGGCCGTCTCTGGCACGGGAATCCCCGCCAACACGACCATCACGGCAGTCGGCACGAATACGATCACGATCAGCAACGCCGTGACTTCGGCCGGGACCGCCGCGGTGGTCTCTTCGCAAGGCAGCCCATCCACGGTGAACATGAATTCGCTGGTGCTGAACGTGGGCACCTCGGATAGCGATCTGACCTTGATCAACCCCATCGATCTGAACGGCTTCAGCCGCACGGTGCGTGTGGATGCCAACGTCGTGGAAATTCCGGGGGGCGTGAAAAACACCGGTGCGGGTGTGGCCAATCTTGCCAAGTCCAACGCCGGAACCCTTTTGATGACGGGACCTTTGACGGGGGGCGTCGGTTTGATAAATGGTGGGGGTTCCCTCATTCTCACCGGTGGTCACAGCGGCACCGGTGGGCTGACTGCCAATGGCGGCACTCTGGAAGTTTCGGGCAGCGGTGCGAATACCTTCACGGGCGGTGTCGCGGTCAATGGCGGCAATCTGCTCATCAAGCGCTCGGATGGCCTCGGTGCCACCACAGCGGGAACCACCAGCGGTGCGGGGCAGAATCAGGGTGTGGTGCAGTTTGATGCCTCGGGCGGAGATCTGACGATCGGCGAGAACTTCACCCTCAACATGCGTGCGTCCCTTGTGGCCAACAATGCGGTGGGCATGAAACCGGCTTTCAACAACATCGCGGGCAATACGACTCTCACGGGTCTCATCAATGGCGTGACGGGTGGCGCGGTGGCCAAGATTTCCTCGGATGCCGGGTTGCTGACGCTTTCCGGAGAGCTTCGGGAAAGCGGGGCTTCGCCCACCGCTTCCTTACGGATCACCAACATCCAAGGCAACGGCACTGGAGTCATCAGCGGGCTGATCACGCAAGCAGCCAACATCACGCATCGGGTGGACAAGATGGGACCCGGCACCTGGAGCATCACGAACCCCGCGAACACTTTCTCCGGAGGTGTCCGCATTCTTGAAGGCACCTTGGATGTCACCGGTATCGGCAACGGTGCGGCCACTTCCGCCACTTTGGGCACGGCCGCGAACCTTGCGGCAAATCTTCACCTCAATGGCGGCACGCTCCGCTACAGTGGCGGTGGGGAAAGCAGCGACCGACTCTTCACGATCGGTGCCGCAGGTGCCACGATCGATGCCTCGGGCACGGGTGCGCTGGTCATGTCCAACACCGGTGCCGTGGATACCGCCAATGGAGGCGGCACGGGCATTCAATTCAGTTTCGCAACCGGCGCCAACACCATCGCCACCAACGACACCACGCTTCTTCGTGTGGGAATGGAGCTTGGAGGGGTGACCGGATTGGCTCCTGGAAACAAGATCACCGCCATCGATCATCAGGCGGGATTGGTGACGATCGACCTTCCGACCACGGCAGCTTCGGTCGTCGTGAACACGGGCACGGCCACAGGTGTGTTCGACCGCACGCTTGCTCTCACGGGTTCAAACACCGGTGGCAATGAAGTCGCCGCCACGCTGGCCGATGCCGCCAATGGCGGGAAGCTTGGCATCACGAAGTCCGGTGCAGGCACTTGGGTTCTGAGTGCGGCCAGCAATGGCTTCAGTGGTCCGACCGAGGTGAATGATGGCACCTTGAGAGTGAATGGAACTCTGACCCAATCGGCTGTCACTGTGGCATCGGCCGGCACGCTCGGAGGAAACGCGACGCTGGGTTCGACCTTGGCGGTGGCCGGCACGGTCGCGCCGGGCAACTCGGCCGGCACGCTGAGTGCGGGAAACACTTCCATCACCGGAACCTATGCTTGTGAATTGGACGGAGCGAGCCATGACCAACTCGTGGTGAATGGTGACCTCGACATCACGGGTGCCACGCTTGCCGTTTCCGTTCTCGGGGGTGGGGCCACCCAGTCCACCTACGTCATCGCCACTTACACGGGCAATTTGACCGGCACTTTTGCCGTTTCGCCTGCCCTGCCCTCTGGCTACTCGCTCGATTACGATTCGGCGAACAAGCAGATCAAACTTGTCGCTGCCGCCGGTGGTTTCACCTCATGGATCAGTGGCTTCACTGTTGGAGATCCTGGTGCCGATGCCGACCCGGACAACGACGGTCTTGCGAATGCCGTGGAGTATGTGACCGGCGGTGACCCCTCTGCTTCCTCGCAAGTGGGCACTCCTCAATCGAACGCCAGCGGTTCGGATCTTGTGTTCACCTTTGATCGGGTGGATTCCTCCGAGACTCCCGATGTCACCGTCACCGTCGAGGTGGGCACCACCCTTGGTGCTTGGCCGACGGTTTACACGATTGGCGCGGACACGGCATCGTCCACCGCCGGCGTCACCGTTCAGGAAAACGGCACGGATCCGGATACCATCACGGTGACGGTCTCCAAGGGCACGGACACCCGGAAGTTTGCCCGATTGAAAGTCACGGTGGCTCCCTGAGCCTCTCGATATCTCGATCCCGCTCCGACTGGTTTCACCATGAGTCGGAGCGGGATGGACTTCGGCTCCGGGATGTTTGAGAATTCCGGCATGAACATTCCGCGGTATTGGGCCGAACATCGCATTCAGGAAAAGCGGGATGGCCGACAGGTGACGGTGCGGCGCTGGGGTTGGTCGGACCAGAGTGATGACGCGGCCCGCGCTTTGGCCGAGATCCGCTGCAAGGAGGCCATGGCAAGGGTCTGGTCGGGCGAGAAGCTTTCGCGGCGGGAGAAAGCAGAGACTTATGGAAACGGCGATGGGATGCCGATCCGTGAAGAGCTGGTGAAAGCCTTTCCGCATGCGGCGATCACGAGGAACCGCTATGGCGCGCTCTGCCTCAATACCCCGCGGGTGCTTTTTGCCGATGTGGATGGATCCTATCGGGATCCGCTGAGGGTTCCTCCCTGGGGATGTGCGGGCCTCATGCTGGCAGGTGTTCTCCTTGGAGTTTTGATGAAGTCCCTGTGGTTGGGAGCGCTGGTGGGGATCGGTTTGCCGTTTCTATGGTTCAAAGTGAACGAAGCTGTCCGAAAGCGCCGCCATCCGCGTCTGTTAGAGCAGGCCAAGGCCGAGGGTCTCGCTTCCATCCGCGCCTTCAGCGAGGCGAATCCTGACTGGCACATCCGAATCTATGAAACCGTGGCCGGTTACCGCCTGCTCGCCATGCACGGGGTCTTCGATCCGCGGGATGAGGCCACAGGCTCGATGCTTCATGCCATGAACAGCGACCCCCGCTTTGTTCGGTTGTGTGCCCTCCAAAATTGCTTCCGCGCGAGGATCAGCCCGAAATACTGGCGGATGGGTTATCGTCCCGCAGAGTCGCTGCCAAAATCGAAATGGCCCTTTCCTGATAAAGACCTGCCCCGTCGGGAAAAGTGGATCGAGGGATACGACAGGCTTTCGCCAGGTTTCGCCTCATGCCGGTTTGTTGAAAGGCTGGGCAGCCCTCAGGTTCATCCCGAGGCCGAAGAGATCCGACGGATTCACGACGAGTATTGCCGCTCCGACAGCAGTCTGCCCCTGGCATGAATGAGCGCCCCGGCGCTTAATCGAGGAGCTGTTTGACGAGTGCCCCGACCATCCGCGGGAGATCGTAGGGGAAACGGGCCGTGATGAGATTTCCGTCCACCACGCAGGGTTCATCGGAAACGATGGCACCGGCATTGGCGAGGTCCACATGGATGTTCCAAACCGCCGTGGCCCGCTTGCCGCGAAGGATGCCGGCACTCACCATGACCCATTGACCGTGACAAATCGCACAGGTGGGTTTGCCGGCCGCGTGCATCGTCCGAACGAGTTCGCGAGCTGCTTCATCCATGCGCAGGGCATCGGGGTTCCAACAACCGCCGGGGAGAATGATGGCATCGTAGTCGGCGGCGGAAACCTCATCAGTGTAGCGATCGATCGCGATCCACCCGGCGTTTTCCATCAGACGGATGGCGAGGACATGCGTGGCGGCGATGGGTGGGAAGCGCAGGCCGAGGGTGGGATGGAATTCCCCGATGCGCGGCGAAACGACGTGCACTGTGGCTCCGTGCTCTAACAGCCAGCGCTGCGCGCCGATGATTTCGACCTCCTCGACACCGTTCGTGCAACAGATGGCGATCCTCTTTCCTGCAAGCAGGGTGGGATCGGAAGGCTTATCTAACAGAAACGCGGCGAGTTCCCGATTCAGATCGCCATCGGCCGTGGTGAGCAGCTCGGTGGAAATGGATGGCACCGGCGAGGGTGTCATCAACTGCTGCATGCGTGCGAGGGTGGCGGGCGCGGAGAGATCGGGATTCATGGCAGGTCTTCATTTCGCGCGTTTTCCCGGGAGACATGAAGAATCGGGCGCGTCATTCGGAGCCACAGGAGTCGGTTGACTGTGGGAGTGTGGTGGGTCGTCCTGGCTCTGTGGCCGCCTTCAGGCGATGCCGCGCAAGCCGTCCTTGGCATCGCCCAATTCATCGGCTTTGACCCCGGCGGTTTCGAGCATGCTGATCCACAGCCCGCAGAGCGGAGTGCCTTCCTCGAAGACCATATGTTTGCCGGTCTTGAGGCCGGCCTTGGAACCGCCGGCGACGACGATGGGGACGTTCTTGGGATCGTGGGCATTGCCATCCCGGATGGGCGAGCCGAAGGCGACCATGGAGGTATCGAGCAGGGTGCCCTCGCCTTCCTTGATCTCCTTCATGCGGTCGAGCATGTAGCCGTATTGATCGACGTGCCAGCGGTTGATCTTTTCGTATTGATCGAGCTTGGTGCCATCGTTGCTGTGGTGGGAAAGGTCGTGGTGGCCGCCATTGACGCCATCGAGGAACGAGAAATTCCGGCCGGTGACATCGTTGCCGAACATGAAGGAGGAAACGCGGGTGGAGTCCGACCAGAAAGCGAGGACCATGAGATCCATCATGATGCGGCAGTGCTCGCCGTGATCGAAGCGCGGCATGGAGTTCAGCTCTTCCTCGCGGTTTGCCTTGCCCATGGCGCGGGAGATCCGTTTGTCGAGTTCATCCATCTTCGCGAGAAGTTCGGGCGGAAGGTTTTCCCCGGCACCCAGAAGGCTGGCTTCGGCTTCGATGCGGCGTTCCACCTCGCGGACGGATTCGAGGTATTGTTCGAGCTTCGCTTTGTCGGAGGATCCGAGTTTCGACTGAAGGCGGCGGGCGTCTTCGCTGACGAGGTCGAGCACCGACTTGTCATCGGCGGCCTGCTTTTCTCCGCCCTTCGAGCGGGTGCGGAAGAGGCGGTCGAAGGCGACCCGCGGATTGATCTCGCAGGGGAGGGGGACGGTGGAGGTTTTCCAGGAGATATGGGAAGCGTAGAGGCGGGTGTAGTTGACGTTGGTATCGATGCCGGTGGCGACCGGTTCGGTGCCGAGTTCGAGAGAGGGCAGTTTGGTATTCCGGCCGATCTGTTGCGCCGCGATCTGGTCCATGGAAATGCCTCCGGCGGCGATGTCCGAGCCGGTGGTCTTGGTGATGGTGGTGCCGGTGAGCCACCCGCCGGTTTTCACATAATGCCCGTCGCCCGTGAAGGAGGCCTTGTTCTGCAAGCCGGTGAGGACGAGGAGATCGTCGCGGTGCTTTTCCAGCGGGGAAAGGATGGGCGAAAGTTTGAAGCGTGAGCCATCGCCCTCCGGGGTCCAGCGGTCGGGCCGCACGCCGTTGGGCATGTAGAGCAGGGCGATGCGGACGGGCAGCGATCCCGATGATCCTGCGGCCATGAGCGGGCGCATGGCATCGAGAAAAGGGAGAGCCAGCGTAGCCCCCGCGCCACGGAGGAAACTGCGGCGGGGCATGAGCCATTTTTGCGATTGGAAGTGGGCCATGGTGATGGGAGGTGTGGGCGGATGTGAACTTGCGATCAGGGATGCTCCGGATGTTTCGGATCGATCATCTCTGGGCGCTGCGGTGTTGGAAAGGATGGGAGGCGATGACGGAAAGGATGAGGCTTTGCATTTTCAGATCGTCCTTGCGGAGAGCGGTGACGAGGTCGGTGACGACCGCCTCATCGTAATACTCCAGTGGCCGACCCAGGGCGTAGGCTAGCATCTTGCGGCACAGATTGCGCAGGAAAAGTTCATCGGAGGCGAGAAGCAGGTCCTTGAGTTCCTTGGGCGTGCTGAAAACGATGTCGCCGGGGAGAACGGCGCGGGAGTCGATGGGGCCCCCGTTGGCGTCCTTGGTTCGCCAGCGGCCGATGGCATCGAAATTCTCGAGGCCGAAACCGAGGGGGTCGATTTTTTCATGGCAACCGGCACAGGAGGCCTTGGTGCGGTGGACTTCGAGCATTTCGCGGAAAGAGAGGCCTTCGGTGGATTTGTCATCGCCCGGAAGGACCCCGGCATCGGGCGGAGGGGGCGGGGGTGGGGTGCCGAGCAGGGTATCGAGGATCCATTTTCCCCGTTTCACCGGGCTGGTGCGCAGGGGCATGGAGGTGGTGGTGAGCACGGAGGCCTGGCCGATGACTCCGCCGCGATTCGCATCCTGGAGGGCGATGCGCTGGAGCTGGCTGCCGCTGACGCCCGGGATGCCGTAATGACCGGCCAATTCGGCATTGGCGAAAGTGTAGTCGGCATGAATGAGTTCGAGAACCGGGCGATTCGCGCGGACGAGGTGGTTGAAGAATTCCACCGATTCGCGATACATGGCAACCCTGAGGGAAGGGGTGAAGGTGGGAAAACGGACGGGGTCGGGCGCGGCGACTTCGCGCAGCTCATCGAAGCCCAGCCATTGGCCGGCGAAGTGCCGTGACAGGCTTTCCGATCGAGGGTCTTTCAGCATGCGCAGGGCTTCCGCGCGCAGGGTGGCGGGATCGGAAAGTTTTCCTTCATCGGCCAGCTTCAGCAGGCGGCGGTCGGGCATGGAAGCCCAGAGGAAATAGGACAGGCGGGTGGCGAGTTCGAAGTCATCGATGCGCCATTCCTTTTTCCCGGGCTGATCGGCCTCGATGCGGAAGAGGAAGGACGGATGGATGAGAAGGGCCTGGAGGGCAGGCTTCAGGGCATCGGCATAGCTTTCGCCCGCGGCGGTTTTCGATTCGAAAAGCGCGAGCATCGGGGCGAGGTCCTCATCGGTCACGCGGCGGCGGAAGGCCAGTGAGGCGTGGGTGAGAAGGGTGGCCCTGGCGGCTTGGACCGGTGGGATCTTTTCGGTGGGTTTGACGACGAGAATGCGGTCGAGCTGCCGTGGGTCGTCGTAGAGTGAGGCGACGACTTTTTTCGATGCGGCGAGGTATTTCTCCAGCAGGGCTGGCTGGACGAACATGGAATCGCCCACGTTGTCGAAGCCCTCGCCGCCGGCACCATCGGCGGGGAACTCACGCCCGGGCATGAAATCGATGCCGAAAAGATCGCGGACGGTGTAGTTGTATTCGTTGCGGTTGAGTCGGCGGACGGTGGTGCGGCCGGCGTTTTTCGGGAAATCCCCGGTTTCGAGTTTTTTGAGGACCTGGCGGATTTCTGCGACGAGTTGCTTGCGTTCCGCGTCCGTCGGCAAGACGTCGTGGTCATCCGGCGGCATGTCGCCAAACTCGACCTCCTCGGCGATGTTTTCGAGGAATCGATGATGGCGGAAGGCCGCCTCCATCGAGGTCAGATGGTGGGTCTCGATCCCACCTTTCTGTTTCTCCGCTCCGTGGCATTCGTAGCAGTATTTCGAGAGGAGGGGCGTGGCGCGGGTCGCGAAGTCGTCGGCCCTGAGGATGGGGACGAGGAGGATCAATGAGATGATGAAGCGTCTCGCGGGCATGGAACCTCCCTGAAACGCTTCCAAATGGGCCGGACTTTCAGGTTTCGGCGAGGAAGCCGAGGGGGCGCTGTCGATGGGGGGACGCGCTGGGTCGGAACCGGCTTTCAAACCGGCTGAAAGCAGACCCAACGCGACCGAAACGTGGCCAAAATGTCCGGCGGAAATCGGAGCGTCTCAAGGATTCACGACAACTCGCATGAATCCCTTGCCGGGAAGCCCATTCGAACCGTCGAGGCTGAAGGTGCGATAGACGTATCCTGCCGGGGCGGGGCCGAGACCGGTGGTGACGGGATCGACCGCCGAGACGGTGCCGGTGAAGGCCAAATCCGCCCCGCCTTGGATCACATAGGTCACTCCATCTTGAGTGGCCGTTGGATTTCCTCCGCTGACCGGAGCGAAGACGGGATCGGATCCTGCGCCTTGGCGCACGGCGATGGTCAGCAGCAACTCTTTTGCCGAACCTCCGTCATTGCTGTCCTCGGTGAGGAGATGGATCCTGGCCATGTCTCCGGCATTGGTGGGATTTCCCCCGAGGGCGAATTCGAGTTGGTTTGCTTCGCCGTCGCCATCGGGATCCGCATCGGGTCCGGTGATGGCGAGGTCCGACTCACCGGGGAAATAGAAAGCCTGCCAGGATTCATAGGCGGTGAGGGGACGAGTGATCGCAATCTGGGTGCCTCCATTGTAGGCGTAGTTGATCGAATAACCGGAGGGCAGGTTTTCGATAGTATCAAATGTGCCCGTCAAGGTGGTGTAGTCCGCGATGACATAGACCGGCAAGGTCGCCCCGGCACCGGAGGCAAAGAAGTCCACTCGATCGCTGCCCGCCGAGAGATCCAGCAGTCCATTGACATCGAGTCGATCGCTGGAATTGCCATCGATATCACAAAGATAGGTCCCGCGGATCGTCGTGTTGCCAGCACCGAAAGTTCCGAAATCATCCCCCGGTGAGACGGTCGCGCCGTTTTGAATCACCAATGAGCCGCTGACGGATCCCGTTCCGCCGAGTTCGCCAGCCGTCACTGTGGTGGTTCCATTGTAAGTGTTGACGCCGTTGAGATAGAGGATGCCTTCTCCGGATTTGGTCAAGCCGCCATCACCGGGGGTTCCGACCATGGATTGATTGATGGCGATCGATTTCGAGTCCGTATCGATCCTTGCGCCGCCGGTTTGCACGGTGACCGTGCTCATGCCTTCGAGGAAGGAAAGATTGTTGATTCGAGGTTTGAGCAAGCCGCCGTTGAGGAAGACCGCACGGGTGCCGTTGGACCCGCTGACGATGCCATTGGTCGTCAGAGTTCCCCCGTTCAGATTCAGTGTGGCGGATGTGGCTTTGTCGAAATTCGTAAGCTCAAGCCTGCTTCCGGGATCGGTGATCCCTTGTTCCACTTCCCCTGTTCCCTCGATCGTGAGTGTTCCAGTGGAACCATTGCGTCCGATTCCCATCCAGGAACCGGATTCCACCCTTCCTCCGCTCACGGTGAGTGTGCCGATGCTGTCATCGTCGTTGCCGACATACAATTCGCCCACGGATTTGAGCAAGGTGCCGGAACCGCTGACGGTGGCCTCGCCATCGCCTTTGTCTCCGCCGATGACGACGATTTCACTGATCGTGGCGGCGGTGATCTGCGCGCCCCCGGAGAGAGTCAAAGTGCCGATTCCTCCGAGCCCGAAGCCGATCCGCAGTGCGCGCTCGACCGAGAGTGTGCCTCCCGTCATCTCGAGTGTTCCCGTGCCGCCATCGCGGCCGACATTGACCCAATTGTTCCAATTCACCGTTCCCGAAGCAATGGTGAAAGTGCCGGTGCTATTGCTGTTTCCTCCAATGTAAATTTCCCCGCTTGAGGTCAGGAGGGTGCTGGTTCCGCTTACGTCCCAGGTGCCGGTTCCTCCGTCCCTACCCACCCAGATGCCGCCCGCGTTGTAGGTGCCACCCGTGAGATTCAAGGCACCCGTCGAGCCATTGTTGAGACCTACGATCGTATCATTGGCGGCATTGATCGTGCCTCCGCCGATATTGAAGCTTCCGTTTCCGGAAGAACCGCCCAGGCCCACAACCATCCATCCTCCGTCACCGTTGCGATTCAAGGTTCCTGCATCCCAGTCCAGTGTTCCTTCACCGCCGGCTCCGATATACATATCATTGAAAACCTTGACCTCGCCCGTGGTGTTCACCGCCATGTTTCCCACCGCACCGTTGTCCCGGGAAACATAGAGGCGCTGTGTCGAGAGGCTGCCGGTGCCGATATCAAAGCCGGTGAGACTCCCACCGGAACCACTGGTGTCGGCAAGATTGTAGGTTCCATCACCGCCAAACTCCCCAACCACTGTCCAGTTCCCATCGCCAGCCGAGAGGGAACCGGCGTGGTGGTCCAGTCTGCCGGTGTTTCCCGTGCCCGTGCCGATCTTGATGTCGGTGGGGCGGACAGAAGGATCTTCCGTGAGGACAGGGAAATTCGTGAGCGTGTTGATGATGGCGTTGTCGAAATCAAAAGCCTTTGATGGCACACGACCGGCATCCCAGTTGTCGGAGTTGTTCCAATCGTTGTCGGCGAACCCGTCCCAGAAGACATCTGCGGCCATGACGGCGGGACTGATCGCGTGGGCGGTGACAAAAAGCTTGGCGGCAAGGCTTGCGCGGAAACAACGAGTGGGTTGCATGGGTTTCATGAGTGGGTTGGGAATGGATTGAAGTGGAGGACGCCCTGGGTCACGGCGCTGACGTTCAATCGGAAGTGTCCCGAATTTCGATTTCCTGACGGGGAGGCATGAAATTTCCCGGGAAAAATTCCTGGGGGCCGTTCCTCCCGCCGTGGATCATGGATCCAGCCTCAGGACAAAACCCCCTCGTGCCGGGATCGAATGCTGCCAATCGTCAGAAGCGGTCACCGATTTTGCGGTGAATCCGAGGTGGGGATCCGACCCTTCGTGAATCAGGACGCGGTAGGGATGGGAGGCGAACTTTCGCAGATCGAGGGTGAGGGACTGCGAGTCATCGGTCCCGCTGATTCCGGCGATGAACCACCGGTCTTTCGATCGTCGGGCGAAAACCACCAGGCGGCCGGGCTCGCCGATCAGACAGAGGGTTTCATCCCAGCGGGCGGGAGCGTCCTTGAGGACTTGGAGAACTTCGCCGGGGAGTTTTCGGAGCAGCTCCGGACCTTCGGCATAATGGATGATCCCCGATGTGACGATGAGGGAATTCGCCAGTTCGTGAGCGGCCGTGGTGGCTCTCGCATACAGCTTGGTGCTGAGGGCGAATGGGGTGTAGTCGGTGGGGCCGACGACATTTCGAGTGAAGGGCAGGACGGTATTGAGCTGCGCAGCCTTGTGGGTATAGGCGCTTTCGTAAAGATAGCTTTCGGCACCAAGAACCGCCTCGGCGGTCATGAAATTCGGCCAAGTGCGGTGCCACCCCCGAGGGAGGGTGCAACCGTGGAGATTGACCATGAGTTTCCTTTTTGCGGCCTCTTCAAAGAGGGCTTGGATCGTGCCGAGGGTTTCCTGGCGATCCGAACACCAGAAGTCCGCCTTCACGCCCACGGCCCCATATCCAGAGACTTCATCGAGCTTGCTGCGGAGCTTTTCAGGAGATTCGTAATCACGGGCATGCGTCCACATCATGGCATCGACGTCCCGCTGTTCCGCGTGCCGGATCAAGGGAAGGATCCCCGGGTCCCACCAGTTGGCATCGAACAAGGTCAGCTCCCAGCCGAGGTCGGAGGAGAGATCGGTGAAGCCATGAAAGGTCTTTGCGTCGAAGGGCCCTTCGGGAAATGACCACCAGGCCCATGATGCGCGGCCGGGTCGGATCCAAAA
Source organism: Akkermansiaceae bacterium (assembly GCA_025457665.1). Taxonomy (GTDB): domain Bacteria; phylum Verrucomicrobiota; class Verrucomicrobiia; order Verrucomicrobiales; family Akkermansiaceae; genus Haloferula. The sequence goes on from JALOTY010000053.1 coordinate 26,785, forward strand.
TGGGTTCTTAACGCGTGACGGTGGTGCCAGATCCGTGACGAGGGTGGAGGTGGCAATCTCAGCGGCCTTCTGCTCCACGATGATCATCCGCCAGGGAAGGGTCCACGGCAGGGAATGATGCGGATGATCGGGAGCGGAAGTGGGGCGATCAAGGTCCGCTTCATTCTCGCGAGGGAAGGCGATGCGGTAAATCGAATCCTTCGAAGCAGATGACAAGTGGCAGGCGGGGTAGGGATCGAGGCTGGAAACCTCGCTGAGGAGAATCCATGCATCGGCCGCCGGAAGATAGAACAAGGCAGGGAATGCCCACCCGATCGCTTCCTGCCGCGACCGGGGCGGTGGATCGCCCGGAGAAACGGCAAAGTAAAAATCCTCGTAAGCCGGCGTGTATTTCCCGGCGATGTGATAAGGCTGCATCCATGCCTTGGCATCGTGCGGGACGGAAAAGCCACTGCTTTCCTCAAGGATTCGCATGGGCTCATTCCGTGAAGAGGGGAGTCGATAACGAAATGCCACGCCCTCATTGCTCGCTGCGAGATCGATGACCAGGGGGATGCCATCCTGATTCTTGAATTCGATGCTGCGGTGGTTCAGCAAGACATCGACCCGAGGAGAGATCCCGGAGAACAATTCGTAGCGTTCCTGCTTGGTCGTCACTCTGCTGGATCTCACCCAACGAAGTCCGCGGGTGAAATCATGCTCTTCGGTCTTGATCCCCAGAGGAGAGCTTCCGAGGAGGTTTTTGCCACCGAACAGCACCCGATAGCTCGGGGTGCCATCGCTGCTCAGAGAGAGGACGATTTCCCGAGACTGATCGGGTGATACGAGGGAGACCTGAGCTAGCCCCGCTTCGGCCGCAGAGAGCAGGCCGATGGAAAACATCAGGAGACCTCGCAAGCTTGCCCGGAAATCCATCATGAGGTCGGGGACTCGGTGCAAAGGAGGATGACGCAGGCTTCCACGGATTTCGAGCAGGAGGGAATCAAGCCGGACTTCATGATTTCCGCGCCGGTGAGAGTGCGTCCTTCCATCGGGATGGCAGGGCGTCCGGGTGCCGGATTGAGTTCCCTGATCGTGTATCGACCATCGGGATCCAGTCCGCGGGGTCTCACCGGTGCCGCAGGGCCATCTTCGAGCTGATAGGTAAAGAGAACTGCCTGCTTTTGGTTCTGGGTGACATAATTCAGAGCGCCACGATAGGCGGAATGGGGATTTTCCAGACGGTGAAGATCGCCGTGGAGCACGATGTTCCGGATGCTCTTGTAAGCGAGCACCGCCCCTTTGCAGACGGCGAATTCATCGGCCGTGAGATTGGCAACATCAAGGTCCATGCCGAAGCGCCCGCTCATCGCGACGGCGCAGGAGAAATGCATCGGTCGATTGCCCATGTGGGTGACATGACTGGCGATCGCAATGGCCGGGAAGAAATAGGAATAGTTCCATTGCATGGGCACACGGGCGACCGGGTCGGTGTTGTCGCTGGGCCAGAATTCATCGAAGTAACGCAGCGCGCCATAGTCCACCCGACCGCCTCCGCCGGAACAGAGCATCATCGTGATGTCGGGATAAACCTTCGCGGTCTTTTCCATCAAGCGATAGAGGGCAAGATTGTAGTCGATCCACAAATGAGACTGTCGGTCCGCGGGGAGCCATGATGATCCCGCCTGGGTCAGGTAGCGGTTGCAGTCCCACTTGCAGAAGCTCACGCCGGGGACGCCGAGGGCATCATCGACCACCTTCCATTGAAAGTCCCAGACTTCCGGGCGGGTGATGTCGAGGACGAGTTGATTCCGCTGGAGCTCAAGCTCACGGTTTTTCTGGGAGATGATCCAATCGGGATTCTTTTCAAACAGTTCGCTGCGGGGATTGACCATTTCCGGCTCGATCCAGATGCCGAAATCGATGCCGCGATCGATGGCTTCTTTTGCCAGTGGCTCAAGTCCATCGGGTAGCCTTTTGCGATTCGGTTCCCAGTCGCCGAGGCCGGCGTTGTCACTGAGTCGCGGGTGTTTGTTGCCGAACCAGCCATCGTCGAGCAGGAAGATTTCGGCACCCATGGCGACGCCCGGATCGTAGAGCCCGACGATGCGGTCGAAATCGAAGTCAAAGCCGGTGGCTTCCCAGTTGTTGAGGACGATCCGCCGATCCCCATGTCCATCCCTCACGCCGTGATCGCGGGCCCAGTCGTGAAGCTTGTGACTCATTTCGCCCATGCCAGCGTCGCTCCAGGTCCAGATCATGGCCGGGGTCGTGAAGGTTTGGTCCGGCTTCAGATGATAGGCGGATGCGAAAGGGTTGACCCCGCAGAGGGCTCGCAGGGTGGTGCCGGTGTGATCGAAGGCAAACTGGAAGCTTCCCGACCACGCCAGTGTGCCGGCGAGGACGCGACCGCTTTCTTCGGAGCCGCTGCCATCGAAACTCAGGAGGAACGAGGGATTGCGGAACTGATGGGCACGCACGCCGATCTTCGAGTCGATGACTTTCGTGCCCGGTCCGAGGACTTCGGTGAAGGGCTGCATCTCCATGGCCCAGTCACCCTGGAATTGGGTCATCCTGACATCGGAGGGATGAAGGTTGAGCGAGCTGGAGGCCATGCGTTCAAGGCGGATCTCTCCTCCTTGCTGGTGGCTGATCTCCGTCCACTGTTCGATCACGTCCGATTTTTCGTGGACCCGGAAGAGGAGATCCACGTCCAGCTGATAGGCAGGGTCGTGAAGATGGATCTTGTGCAAAACCCTTCCTTCCGCCTCTTCGATCCGGGAGGATTTCTTGAAGAGGAGGCTGGTTGAGGTGTTTCCATCGTGATGGGTGATCTGCAGGGCGGGCTCGTAGATGTATCCGTCTCCCCATTGGGGATAGGCTTCATGAACCCTCTTCGAGGGATCCAGAGATCCTCCGCCGAGAGGTGCCTGATAGAGTCGGCCATCATCCCCGACCGTGAAATCGAGAGAAAAATTCCGGCTCCCCACGCGGATGGATTCGTAGGGTGGCAGGGCCACGGGGTCCGGGGCTCCGGGTTCCATGGCGATCATGGCATCCGCCCAGACCGCATGATCGTCGGAACTTCCGTCGCCGCCATCATTCACGATCAGGGTGAGTTGTTTGATGCCGGTCAAATCGAGATCGACAGGGACCGGGGCATCGCCATGGCGGATTTGATCGCTTCGCCAGATTTCCTTCAGATCCCCGCGAACGATGAAAGTCACGCTGCCCTTGCTTGAGCTTTCGTCGCTGATTCCGACCTTCGCCGTGAAGCGGGTTGCCTTGGCGCCGAGATCGACCCGGAAACGGCTGTTGGCATGAGTTCCTACGCCTTTCTCGAATCCCTCACCGCCGATGCGAATGGGGTTCCGGATGACGCTTTGATCGATCTTGGCATCGCTCCATCCTGTGGTCATGTGACGGAGGTCGAGCGATGAAATCGGCACCGATTCCGCACCCGCAAGGCCTGTTAGATAAAGCGCTGAGAACGCCGAAGCGAGAAGGGGGGAATGTTTTTGGAGCGAGGATTTCATCGGGGCATTCGGTCGTGAAGGAAGAGGAGAAGGCGGATGGACAGGGGATCAGCGGGAGGCATGTCTCCGCCGCACCCAGATTCCCAGCAGGCCCAGCGAACCGAGCAGGGCTACCGAGGGTTCAGGAACCGCAGTGAGTCTCAAGGCTGCCAGTGAGCCGCGGACATCGTTGTCTCTAACAGGAATGGTGAGTGTGATGCTGTCCGCGCTGAGGCCGGCATTGAAATCGCCATAGCCGCGCGGCTGCCAGGTGCCTCCGGAACCCGTGGGGAAATCGCCCGCTCCGAGGACAGCGGGGGTGATAGACCCGAGCACCGAGCCTGTGAGGCTGATGCCATCGCGGATCGAGATGGTTTGGAAAGTGGCATTGTCGGTGTCCGTGCTGCTGTAGGCGCGGATTTGGTAGGCGGTCATGCCTTCCGCGGCCAGCCAGGCGGCAAGTCCTGTGATGGTGACGCTGACGCCGATGCCATCGACGGTTGCTCCGTCGCCGTCATCCAGATACTGGCGGTAGAGCCCCTGCTCGTTGTTGTTCTCCTCACCGGCGTTCCAGATGTTGGACGAGTTCCAGCGCATTTTCACGTGGGGCGTGCCGTTCAAGCTGACGTCGGTGCCATTGGTGGTGTTTCCGTAGTTTCCTTCGGCCACCAGCCAGGAGTCCGTCCAGCCGGAGAAACCATCGGCGCTGCCATCGCTGACCTGCGGGGCGGAATAGATTTCGGTGAAGTTCATGCCGATCACCGTGGCTCCGGTGGCGGAGCCGATGATGGCGGATGAGACAGCGAAAAGTGCGGAGATCATGAGGCGGGGTTTCATAATGGACGGATGTTTCTTGGGGTCTCTTGGTCAGGGGTGGCGGGGCTTATCTTTGCAGTTGGAAATGTTTTCGAAGGACACTCTGCGGATCGAGGGGCTCGACATGGCCATCGACGAAAAGGAAATGGGCTTTGCCGTTCATCCAGAAATCGACCGACGAACGAAGCGCTGCCTGGCCGACCGGGCTGTTCGGGCTGCCCTTGATCGCACTGCCGCGAAGGTCCCAGAAGCCGGCATTGCATCCGCTGGCGGGTTCGTCAGGACGGATCAATGGGGCATCACCCAACATGATGGTGCTGGCGGGATCCTGCACCTGAGAAGCGCGGGTGAAGCCCTTGGTGTCGTTGACATCCTGGAAGACGACGGCGGAGGCGGAGAAGTGATGGAGTCTTTCCCGATCCCAGCCGCTGATGGCATCGATCCCCTTCTCTCCGTGGCGGGGATGAAGGAGAGGGGCGGCCGGCCAAGTGTCCACATTTTGATATCCGAGGTGATCCCGGATCTGCCATGACCATGAGCCGCCACCGCTGGTTCCGCGGAAATCCCAGGCTTCGGGGAAGCGGCCTTTCTCCGCCACGAAGCTCTGGATGGCCACGGCGTTTTGGCGCAAGGAGCTGACGGCTGTGGCTGCGTGGGCACTTTGCCGCATGGAGCGGAAGCCCATGGATGAAATGACTGCCAGCACCGCGATGATGACGATGGCGACGAGGGTTTCGACGAGGGTGAAGCCCAGGCGGTGGGTTGTGGAGTGTGAGGTTTTCAAAGCAGGACAGGGGTTTCCGTGGGTTTTCGATCAAATCAGGGCTGGAACGAACCTTCCCTTTCATGAGGAAGTGCTCCCTGATGGAGAAACCTGACGGCTGCCTCGAAAAAAACGTCACCGCTGGATGGCGCGACCGCGATGGCAAGCTGGAAATGCCACGGAGGGCATGGATCGATTTACCCAAACCCCTCAGCGGGTTTCGCTGATCTCAAGATCATCGAGGAGCAGTTGGAAACCATGCTCACACTGGCTGTCGAGGGAGAGGGTTACTTCCTTGTCCCTCAGGTCCAGCTTTGCTTTGGAATCTCCGTATGATGGCGCGAGGAGGAGGTCTTTGGGCAGCGTGAATTCGAGACGAATGGCTTGCCAGTCTCCGAGCTTCAGCGGGACGACGGTGCTGGCCAGTTCATACTGGACCATCCCCGGGCTGCCACCTGCCACGAAGCGCAGCGACCCGCGAAGAGAAAGTTCCGGAGGCTGGGAAGAGGCGGACTCGCGGGTGGGCAGCGGTCTGTCATCCACGACATGGGCCCAACCCGATACCTCGATTTTCATTTCAGGCTGCGCGAGCAAAGGACTGTTGTCCGCCCTGCGGAGTCTCTGGGTGAGATAGGCGTAGTTTGTGAGGCGGGCCACATTGCGACCGGAGCGGGGGAGCACTTCGCCGTTGGTGACTCTGCTGATTTCCACCACCTGGGCATTTTCCGTGACGAAGTAATCCTGCCAGTCCACCAGGGCGGGATTGGCGGGTTCGGGCAGATAGGTCAGGTTGGTCGCCTCGAAATCGCCATTCAACAGGCGGAGGGGAGGCGGGTCTGCCAAGGGCGATTCGCGAAGCAGATGCCAAAGAACGGCACTCAAGACGGCAAGCAGGAGAAGGATCAGCCATGCGATCGGGAACTTCCGTCGGGGCTGAGGAAGGAGAGGAAGCTCTTGGAGCGTGCCACCTCCCGCTGGCCCAACGCGGACGGATTGGTTGCGTTCGATTTCCAATTCAGGATTTCCGTCGCGTCGGGAAAGGACCACCCGCCGTGTGTCCGTCCATTCGATTTCCTGGGGGAAAAGTTCGTCGTGCATGGCGGCATCGAAGCGCACGAGTTCGGCGCAATACCTCATGGCATCGGGATCCTGACGCAGTCGGTCCGCAAGTTTGCGGGCATCATCGCTGTGGATTCGCTGGTCCAGGAGCGCCTCAATCCATGCAGCAAGTTCCGGATCCGGACGATACATATCAGGGGGCATCGGTTTCTTTTTCCAAGCGGGTGGCGACGCAGTTCCGAAGGGAGTTCCGGAGCCTTTCGAGGACTTTGTAGATCGCGTCCGGGGATTTGCCCTGGCTTCTGGCGGTTTCCTCAAGTTTCCCGCGCCCTTCGCCCGAATAACGGTAGCCGAGCAGCTTCCTCTGCTCCGGGCTCAGCTGGGCCATGCATGCCCGCAGGGCAAGGATCCTGCGGGACGGAGCCGCCAGTTCCTGTTCCTGGCGCATCACCTCATCGGCCAGGGACAGCGCGACATCCGGCGGGAGGAAATCGACGCGTGAGCTTCCGGTTTTTCTGGAAGCGGCCAGGCCGATCAATCGCGCCGTGGCGAGACAGTGACCGAGGAAGGCGCGTTGGCCTTCTTCGATGGGTCCTTTTTTCCAAGCGATCAGGGCGACTTCCTGAATGCAGTCCTCGACGTCGCTTTTGTTGGCCAGCATGCTGCGGAGATAGGCGCGGACGGAGACGCGGCAGTCTTCCCACATGCGGTCGAAATCCTCAACCCGCTTCGGGCAAACCGAGGCATCATCGGCGTGGGAAAGCTCGTCCCTGTTTTCCAAAGGATCCGGGCTTCCGAAATGGATTGCGACTGAACTCACTTTCTCGCGGCTCAAGGCAATGTCGGAAGGGATTCGGTTTGTCAATGGACAAGAACCCGGGCCCGCGGCACCTAGCGGAGGGTTTCGGGCGCTTTTCCCTATCAGATACGAAACTCGTCAGTTTCGTCCCGGCAGGTATCGACGGATCATTTTCGCACAGATGTCATCGCAGGCTTTCCGTGCCTCGGGGGAATCGATGTTGGAGGTGGCGACGACGGCGAATTTCCTTTTGGGAGCCAGCCACATGACGGCGAAGTTCATGGTATTGCTGCCGCTGTGGTGGAGGGCCTTGCCATGGGCCCAGGGGCGGTCGAGCGCCATCCAACCGACGGCGTAATCGATGGCCGGGGCCACCGGAGCATGGAGGAAATCGAGGTCTTTGGAATCCAGGGGAAGCAAGCGGCCGTTGCCGGCATGGAGGCCGGCATAACGGGCGAAATCGAGGATGGAGAGATGAACCCGGCCTGCGGGGGTGATGGCTGGCGGGTTGTCCGCTTGCGGGCCGGGTTCGATGGAGGAAACGATGCCAGCATGAATGCGATGCCCCCAGGGTTGATCGGGGTTTTCCGGTGTTGCAGGTGCGCCGAATCCGCCGGTCGTGATGCCCAGAGGTTGAAAGATCCGCTCGCGGAGAAGTGCTGCGTAAGATCGGCCACTGGCTTTTTCGAGCATCGCTCCGGCGATGGTGAAGCCGCCGTTGGAATACTCATGGCCTTTTCCCGGGGCGTATTTCGGAGGCAGTTCCAAAAGTGCGGCGATCATCGCAGCCCGCTGTGTGGTTTCCGGTGTGTTCTGCGGTGCGTAGGCGGCCTGCCAGATCGGCGCCGGGATGTCGGTGGGAACTCCGCCGCTGTTAGAAACAAGTTGGAGCAGCGTGGCGCCGCGGTATCCGGGATGGATATCGAGGTCGGGAAAGAGCTCGGCCACCGTGCTGTTCCAGCGGATGCGACCTTCCTTGACGAGAATCGCCGCGAGGGTTCCGGTCATCGACTTCGTGCATGAGCCAATGTGAAATTTGTCCTCGAGAGTGATGGCGGCATGATGGCCATGTCTTCGCACTCCTGAAGCGCCAGCGGCGACGATGCGACCCTGAACGACGACCGCAACCGCCATGCCGGGGATGTGGGTTTCATGTCGAAGGGCATCGAGATCGGATGAGACATCATCCCGAGCGGAGGCAGCGGAAAGATGCAGCAAGTGGCCAACGGCGAAGATCAGGAGTGGGGGGAATCTCATGATTTCATGAAACATGCTCTCGGAAGGATTTCGCCTCAGCCGAGCACGGCGTTGGCGCTTCAAAGAGTTTGGCCAAAGTTTCTGTTAGATCGGCAGTGAAACTTTTCGGGAAGGGAAGATGGATTCACCCCATCGTCTCGATGCGGAAGACGACGGGTTGGCTGTTGATGCAATCGAGTTTTTCGATTTCTTCGAGAGCGGTCTGGAGTTTGCCGAAGGGGCAGGTGTGAAGGAGGAAGACCATGTCGAGGAATTCGGCATCGGGGTTGTCGGGATTCACGGGCGAGTGCGTGCCGGAGATGCCGATGCGATGGTCGGCGAGGATTTTCGCCACTTCGGCGATGACGCCGGGGCGGTCGGTGACATCGAAGCGGACGTAATAAGCCGTGGAGGTTTCCGCCACAGGCAGGATGCGGCCGTTTTCGCGATAAGGGAGGAAACCACGATGGCCGGTGGCCTGGCGGAGGGATCTGGCGGCTTCCACGAGGTCGGCAACGACGGAGGAGGCGGTGGGGTCCTGGCCGGCACCGCGGCCGTAGAAGAGGGATTCGCCGGCAGCATCGCCCTGGACGGCGACGGCATTGAAGACTCCGTGGACGGAGGCGAGGATGTGGGACTTGGGGATGAAGGAAGGCTGGAGGCGGAGTTCCACCGCGCCATCGGCATGTTCGCGGATGACGGCGAGCAATTTCACCACGTAGCCGAGGGTCTTGGCGAAATGGATATCGGTGGGGCGGACCTGCTCGATGCCGGAGACGTGGATGGCTGCGGGGTCGATGGGGAAGCCGTAGGCGAGGGTGGCTAACAGAATCGCCTTGTGGGCGGCGTCCCAGCCATTGACATCGAGGGCGGGGTCGGCCTCGGCATATCCGAGGGCCTGGGCTTCGGCGAGGGCGGCTTCGAAGGTCAGGGCGGCATCGGTCATGCGGCCGAGAATGTAGTTTGAGGTGCCATTGATGATGCCACTCATCGAATGGATCCGATTGCCGATGAAGGAATCCTGGACGGTCTTGATGATGGGGATGCCACCGGCGACGGCGGCTTCGAAGTGGATGGGGGTATCGAACTCGCGGGAGAGGGCGAAGAGTTCGACACCGCGTTCGGCGAGAAGGGCTTTGTTGCCGGTGACGACGGGTTTTTTCGCCCTGAGGGCGGCGGCGACGATTTCGAAGGCATCGGTGGTCCCGCCGATGAGTTCGACGACGATATCGACGGCGGGGTCATGGACGAGTTCACGCCAATCGGTGGTGACGAGATCGGCGGCGAGTTTCGCGGGGCGGGGTTTGGCGGGATCGCGGACCAGGGCCTTGGTCACGGCGAGGCGCACGGAGCCGCCGGTGCGGTCGGTGATCAATTCACCATTGCGGTCGAGGGCGAGGACGACGCCGGAACCCACGGTTCCCACGCCGGCGAGGCCGATGCCAAGAGTGTCGCACTGCATGCGGGCGAGTGTGACTGGCCGGGGCGAAGGGGAAAGGGCAAAGCGGGTCAGGATTCAAACTGGGCGACGGCGGCCGCCCAATCGGTGCCGGGATCGCCGGCGCTGCCGGTGCGGAGGCGTTCGAGGAAATGGAAGTAGGCGGCCTCCTGGAGTTGGGCGAGAGTCGGGATTTCCTTGGCGGAAGCGGTCGCGACCTTTTTGACCTTGGCGGTTTTTTTGGTGGCGGTGGATTTTTTCGCTGCGGTCTTCTTCGCGGCCTTTTTGGCAGCGGTTTTCTTCGCGGCGGTCTTTTTGGTGGCTTTGTTTTCAGACATGGCAGCGGGATCGGGTGAGCAAACCCGATGCCAACACGATCGGGAACCGAAATCAAGTTTCCGGAAGTGGCGGGACTGTTGCGGGATTCGCGGCCCCGGGGCCGGATTTCCGAGGGCTTTGGTGAAGGGTGATGGAAGGGAACCCGCGGCCGACTCGTAGGGGCGGGGATGTTTTGGAAATGGTGGATGGTTTTGGCCCTCATGGGATCGCTGCTGAAGGCCGGGGATAAGCCGAACCTGTTGTTTCTTTTCGCGGACGATCTGACCTGGCGTGCGGTCCATGGGCTTTCCGGCGAGGACATCGAGACGCCGAACATGGATCGTCTGATCGATCGCGGAACGACCTTCACCCACGCCTACAATTCCGGGGCCTGGCATGGGGCGGTGTGTGTGGCGAGCCGGACGATGTTGCAGACCGGGCTGCAACTGTGGCGGGCGAAAGATGCGGAGCCGCGGCTGAGGGCGGAATGGGTGGCGAAAAACCGACTCTGGCCCCAGCGACTGCGGGCGGCGGGATACCGGACCTGTTTTTCGGGGAAATGGCACCTCGGTTGTGATCCGAAGCCGGTGTTCGAGGAGATTCGGAATTTCCGGGCGGGAGGCATGCCCAAGGATGGGCCGAAGGCCTACGAGCGACCGATCGAGGGTCAGCCTGACCCATGGAATCCGGCGGATCCGAAACACGGAGGTTTCTGGGAAGGGGGGCGGCATTGGAGTGAGGTGGTGGCCGATGACTTCGAGGTCTTTCTGGGCAAGGAAGATCCCCGGCCCTGGTTCATGTATCTGGCCTTCAATGCCCCTCACGACCCCCGGCAGGCACCGGCGGAGATCCTGGAGCGCTACCCGCTGGAACGCATCGAGCTGCCGCCGAATTTCCTGCCCGTGCATCCCCACCGCAAGGCCATGGGGGCGCCGCAGTCGCTGCGTGATGAGAAGCTCGCCCCCAGCCCGCGGACTTCGTATGCGGTGAAAGTCCACCGCCGCGAGTATTTCGCCAGCATCACCCATTTCGACCTCCAGATCGGTCGGATTCTGGATGCCCTGGATGCCAGTCCCGAGGGCAAATCGACCGTCATTTGCCTGACTTCCGATCATGGTTTGACCTGCGGGGAGCAGGGCCTCATGGGCAAGCAGAACCCCTATGATGCGGCGGTGCGGGTGCCCTTTGTGATCGCCGGTCCGGGCATTTCCCCGGGGCGGAAGGTGTCGTCTCCGATTTACCTTCAGGACATCATGCCCACCTTTCTCCGCATGGCGGGCGCGGGCATTCCGGAGGATTGCGATTTTCAGGACCTGAAGCCGCAACTCGATGGCGGGCCCGGGGAGGGGCGGGCGATTTATTTCGCCTACATGGACCGCCAGCGGATGGTGCAGAGAGGGAGTGACAAATTGGTCCTCTATCCCCAGGCGGGGGTCAGGCAGTTGTTTGATCTGGAAAAGGATCCATGGGAGCGCCGGGACCTCGCAGCGACGCCGGAAGGGGCGGAACGGGTGCGGGAGCTGTTTCGCGAACTGCAGAGCGAGCAGAAGCGCATGGGAGACCGGCTCGATCTAACCAAAGTCTATCCGGATCTTGGCGTGGGTCGCTAAGATTGTGAGCATCGGCATATTTCTGGTGCAAAACTGAGATATTTTTCATCTTCCCGCTGGCTCTGGTCGCGGGGATTTCCGATAGAGCGGCCATGTCAATCAACGTCGCGCTGCTCGCCTCCATCTGCCAGGCCTCCGGAGCTCCCGGATACGAAAGGGAAATCCGCCAATTGGTGCTCAAGGAAATCGCCGGACTGGCCGATGAAATCCGCACCGACAACATGGGCAACGTGGTCGCCCTGGTGAAAGGGAAGTCCTCGAAAAAGAAATCCATGGCAGCCGCCCACATGGATGAGATCGGCTTCATCGTGACGCATGTGGATGACAAGGGTTTCGTGCGATTCAATCCCGTGGGGGGATTCGATCCGAAGACACTCACGGCCCAGCGCGTGATGATTCACGGCCGCAAGGATATCCTGGGTGTCATGGGTTCCAAGCCGACCCACATCATGTCCCCGGAGGAGCGCAACAAGGTGCCGCAGATCAAGGACTACTTCATCGATACCGGCATGCCGAAGAAGGAAGTGGAGAAATGGGTGGCGGTGGGGGATTTCGTGACCCGATACAGCCCGCTCATGGAAATGGGCGAGTGCGTGAACGTGAAGTCGCTGGACAATCGGGCTGCGGTTTTCGTGCTCATCGAGACCCTGCGAGCGATCAAGAAATCCAAGAAAAAGCCTGCCTACGATTTCCACGCTGCCTTCACGGTGCAGGAGGAAGTCGGACTGCGCGGAGCCCACGTGGCGGCACTGGAAGTCCAGCCGGATTTCAGTTTCGGTCTGGACACGACGATTGCCTATGACGTTCCCGGCTCCGTGCCGCAAGAGCGCTGCACGGCCTTGGGCGAGGGTGCCGCCATCAAGCTGATGGACTCCTCGGTGATCTGCGATTACCGCATGGTCGCCTACATGAAGGAAGTGGCCGCCCGCCACAAGGTCCGCTGGCAACCGGAAATCCTCTCGGCCGGGGGTACCGATACGGCCAGCCTGCAACGGATGGTCCCCGGTGGATCGATTGCCGGCGCGGTTTCCATCCCCACGCGGCATATCCACCAGTCCATCGAAACCTGCCACAAGGCGGATTTGAAGAGCTGCATCGACCTCCTCACGGCCTGCGTGTGCGAACTCGACAAGGGCCGTTGGGATCTGTGACGCCGGGGTGCTTGGAAAGCCAAGGGGAACTTTCCATTTGCGGTTCCGGGGATCCCGGACACAGTGGAGGCGGTGCTGGGAATGAGTCCGGGCACCGATCCCACAAAATCCGAAATTCCGCCATGAAAGTCGTCAAAAAGAACCGCAAGGGCGAAAAGCGCGAACTCCTGCTCAAGGAATATTTCCTCAATGCCTACCTGATCGCCATGATGAAACGCATGGGTGACGAAGTCGCCCGCGCCGCAGGCCGTGGTCGGGTCAAGCCCGAGCTGGCCCCGGTCCGGGTGAAGAACTGATTCTCCGCGAGATTCTCAGCCGCGGCGGGCCCTCACGGCCGCCGCGAGCTTCTCGATCACTTCCACGGTGTCGTCCCAACCGATGCAGGCATCGGTGACCGACTGACCGCGGACGAGCTTGGAGAGGTCGGGGTTCACCTTCTGGTTTCCTTCGACGAGGTTCGACTCGATCATCACTGCCGCGATGGCCTTGGAGCCAGCGGCAATCTGGTTGCAAAGATTCGCAGCCACGAGGGGCTGGTTGCGATAGTCCTTCATCGAATTGCCGTGCGAGCAATCGACCATCAGATGCGGCGGAAGCCCTTGATCGGTGAGCATGGCCACGGCGGCCTCGATCTGCGGGGCCTCGAAATTCGGTCCTGACTTGCCCCCGCGAAGGATGAGGTGGCAGGTGTTGTTTCCCGTGGTCGAAACGATCGCCGAGACCCCTTGTTTCGTGACCGAAAGAAAATGGTGGGGGTGCGAGGCGGAGAGGATGGCATCGAGCGCGATCTGGATCGATCCGCCAGTGCCATTCTTGAAACCCACGGGCATGGAGAGCCCCGAAGCCAGCTCACGGTGGACCTGGGATTCGGTCGTACGGGCACCGATGGCACCCCAGGCGATCAGGTCGGCGATGAATTGCGGGGAAATGGTATCGAGGAACTCCGTGCCAGCGGGGATGCCGAGGCGGGCGAGATCGAGCAGCAGTCCGCGGGCGACGCGCAGGCCTTGATTGATGTCGAAGGAATCATCGAGGTGCGGATCATTGATCAACCCTTTCCAGCCCACGGTGGTGCGGGGTTTTTCAAAATAGACCCGCATGAGGATCTGGAGGTCGGCACGGTGTTTCTCGATGAGGGGCAGGAGGCGTTTGCCGTAATCGATGGCGGCTTCCGGATCGTGAATCGAGCAGGGGCCGACGATGACGAGCAGGCGATCGTCGCGACCGCTGAGAATGGCTTCGGCCTCGGTCCGGGCACCGGCGACGAGTTCGGAGACTTCCTCGGTGACGGGAAGGAAGTAGTTCAGGACCGCGGGGGAAATGAGCGGATTGAGTCCTGAGATGCGGAGGTCGTCGGTGCGGTGCTGGGTCACGGCGGGGAGAAAAGGGGAGCGGGAGCGCGCGGGCAAGTCGCAAGTCGTTCGTGCCAGCCCCTTTCCAAGCCTTAAGGCGGGCTTGCCCCGGAGCGCGGTGGGGGTCAGATTGCCCCCCGGATGCCGAAGGAAAGGGTGGATGTGCTGCTGGTGGCCCGCGGTCTTTGCGAGACGCGTGAGCAGGCCAAGCGCCTGGTTCTCGCGGGAGAGGTGCGCAGTGGCGACCAATGCT
>JALOTY010000126.1 GCA_025457665.1 Akkermansiaceae bacterium
CGCCAACGCATCCTTCGCGAATTGCGGCGCCTCGCACTGCCCTTGATCGCCCTGATCGCCTTCGTCGGAGGGACCGAACCCGCCCAAGCGGAAGACACGAAAGCCCCGGCTTCCACCAATCCCGTCGAAGCCTTCGAACAAGCCCGTTATCGGGAAGCCGCCGCCCTCTGGCTCGCCAGCGGCCCTTGGGAGAAACTCCCCGCGGACACCCTCTACAACATCGGCAATGCCGCCTACCGCCTCGGCTCGCCCGGTGAAGCCGCCCTCTACTGGCGGCGGGCCTTGCAACGCGATCCCACCCACGCGGAGTCACTCCAAAACCTCCGATTTTTCGAACGGAAATTCGGTGCCCTCACCATCAAGCGGCCCGATTACCAATACACCCTCGCCGCCCTGCCCCTGGCCACCTGGAAACAGCTCGCCTGGGCAGGCATTTGGCTCGCCGGACTCTCCCTGCTGGTTTTCCCCGCCACCCGTTTCGGCTCCCGCCTCCGCATCGCCGCCATCGCCGGCCTCGTGACCGCCCCACTTCTCAGCGGTGCGGGATTTGCCGCCTGGCGTTGGTATCCGGACGATGCCCGTTTCGCCCCCGCCGCCGAGCAGGCCGTGGTCGTCATCGATCGTGCCGATATCCGCACCGATGCCGCCCGCAATGCCCCCTTGGTCATCCAAGCCCCCGCCGGCTCGCTCTGCCACATGCTGGTGCGCACCGGCGATTGGACCTACGTCGCTTTCGCCAATGCCACCCGCGGCTGGGTGCCCAATGCCGCCATCGCCCCCGTCATCGTCCCCGAAACCCCAAAGCCCCCCAAAGCCCCCGAACGCCCGTCCGACGAACAAAACGCCTGACACTGGGAAGGAAACCGACAAGGCCCGGGCCAGCCTCATTCACCCTCAACTTCAATCTCATCCCACCACACCATGAAACGCAGAACCCTGATCGCCATGAGCCTCCTCGCCGGCCTTACCGCCAGCTCTTTTGCCGAGGATGCGAAACCCGCCGAAGTGAAGGACATCCGCATCAAGATCGAAACCTCCAAGGGCACGATCGAAGCGACGATGTTCGCCTCCAAGGCCCCCATGACCGTTGCCAACTTCCTCAATCTCGCCAAGCGCGGGTTCTACAACGGTATCGCCTTCCACCGCGTGATCGGTGGCTTCATGATTCAGGGCGGCGACCCCGACGAAAGCGGTACCGGCGGGCCCGGATACAAGTTTGGCGATGAATTCCATCCCGATCTCCGCCACTCCAAGCCCGGCATCTTCTCCATGGCCAATGCTGGTCCCGGCACCAATGGCTCGCAGTTCTTCATCACCATGGTCCCCACCCCTTTCCTCAACGACCGCCACTCGGTCTTCGGTGAGGTCACCAAGGGCCAGGACGTCGTCGATTCCATCATCGGCAAGCTCGATACCGGCGAGCCAAACGTGAAGGCCGATGGCAAGGGCGATGAAATCAAGAAAATCGAAATCCTCGATTCCACCGACGCCCTCTTCGCCGCCCAAAAGGCGAAGCTCGATGAGTGGAATAAGATCCTCGACGCCAAGAAATAATCCCGCGCTCACCCTTTCCCCGGCCCGCCTGCTCCATCCCCGGAGCTGCGGGCCGTTATTTTTTCCGGCCAATTGATCTTTTCGCAAGGTCCTCCTTGGCCGGACTCGGAAAACCCGGTTTCATCCTTCGCCCGCCCATGTCCGCCAAAGCCGCTCTTCTCGATCTCGTCCGCCAGCACCTCGCCGATCGCATGGCCACCATGGAAGCCGCCGCCCGCGAAGCCCACGCCGCCGCCAGCGATCCCGACTCCAAGGCCGAATCGAAGTACGATACCCGTAGTCTTGAGGCCTCCTACCTCGCCGCCGGCCAGGCCGCCCAACTCGCCGAGTGGGCAGCGGCCGTGACCCGCATGGCCGCCTTCGATGCCCCCGATTTCGATCCCGCCGACCCCATCGCTTCCGGAGCTTTGGTCGAACTCAGCACCGATGATTCCTCCGCTTGGTATCTCCTTGCTCCCGCTGCAGGGGGCCTCGCCGTCACCTCAGACGGCATGGAAATCACCCTCCTTGCCCCCGCCAGTCCACTCTATCAATCCCTCCTCGGGAAGTCCGTCGGCGACGACTGCGGCAAGGCCCGTATCACGGAGATCCTCTAAACCAAAGCGCACCCCGCGCCTCTGCGGGGAAGTCCATCTAAAGCTTGATGATCCCCGTGGCCCTTCAGGAAACGGTCGCCAGCTTCCGCCCCCATTGGCAACGGCCCTTCATTCATCCACGCCTACGATCTCCACCTTCCCCGCCGCCACCCTGAAGCGGACGTTCCGGCCACAGAGCCCCGCACCGTGAATCCGATCCTCTTCCAAACGACCTGCCGGCGGCCTCGGATCAAGGGAAAGGGCTTCCATCACCACCGCACGATCGCGCGGCGACCAATCCGCCAGATGCTCCGTGCCCACGACCTCCCATCGGACCGGTTCCTCTTGAGCATACCCGCCTCGGGCGTCGGGAAGGGCTTCGACGAATGGAATGTAAGGCTTCACATCATAGATTTGCGTTCCTGAAACCAGATCCACCCCACCCAGACGCAGCCACGGCTGACTCTCTTCCCATTCGATCCCTTCCAAAGCCACCAGGGAAAGCCCGAGACTGTTAGGGCGATGCGTGGATCGACTTGCATAAACCCCGACCCGCTCGTTCCCCCCGAGCCGCGGCGGCCTGACCGTCGGCGACCATCCACGCTCGGCGGTGAGATGAAAACCGAAGAGCAACCAGACATGGCTGAAACCCTCCAGACCGCGCACCGCATCGGCCGAGCCATATCCCGGCTCGAAGCGCAGCTCTCCCCAAGCCGAGGGACAAAGCCCCGGCTGCCGCGGCACGGCGAACTTTTCATCGAAGCAGGTCCTCACCCGCGCGATCGGCGTGATCGTCATGCCCGGATGCTACACCTCGACGCAACAAGGCCGCCAACTTCAATCGATTCCGGCGCTGCAGCACGATGCACGGCAGGTTCGATGCTAGCGCATAAACCGGCAGCACCCAGGCCCATGGCGAGGGTGTCCACAGCATGAAAACCAGGATCCCCACGACCTGCGCCCAATGGGCCGCCTCGCTGCGGCAGGTTTCCCGATGAAATTCCCGCAAAAACCCCAAGTCCCGCGCCCGCAGTCGCTTCTTCGAAAATCCCCCGAACCATGGCCCTGCGTCAGGCAGCGATTCCTTCCACTGCTTCACCCTCAGCCCGTGGTCGTAAAAGTCGGCCGTCTCCCATCCGCCATGTCGGAAAGGAAAGGCATCAGGGTCGAAACGCCGCAGCGGCATCCGCGTGAACCACCAGGACATCCCGAAGTGCACCGCGGGAATTCCCAAGCAGTTCACCACCGCCACCAGCCACCATGGCCACTCAATCCACATCGCGCCCCTTCCATTTCACCTTGCCGCCCGACTTCGACCTCAGAATTCCGCTGAAAAAAACCACCTGATAGAAGATCAAAGCCACCGGATAAAACATCGCATTCACCGGGCTGAATCCACCCACCACACGGAAATGCCGCCAGAGGGCCATGGCCGCCACCGCGTAAGCCACCAGCCCGGCGACTCCGGTCGGCCATCCTCCCAAGCAGGCCACCGCCGCACCCACGAAGGCCGACATCAGCCCGGATATCCACAGCGAGGAGGTCACCAGAGTCCATTTCGGACTGATCCCCGCCCCGGCATGGAAACCCTTCATCCAGCTCCGGATCATCTGGCCAAGGCCGTCCGGAAACATCCGCATCCGCACCAGCGGCCCGCCGATGTACGAGATGCATCGTACATCCTGCGACCAAAGGAATCGCGAGAGGTGGAAATTCTCCAGCACCCGCCGCTTTACCCGCGCGTGACCGCCTACCTTGTCGTATCGCTCCCGGGAAATCATCATCACCTGCCCGAAAAGCCCGACATCATAAACGCCGTTCCCCAGCGGACCGGAAGCGCCGATGCCCCCAACCATGAGCAAGTTGAAGAACACGGATAGGCCTTCGTAGGGCCGTTTCACCTCATGCCATGGCCCCACGGAAACCGCATGCTTTCCGCCATCGGTCGCCGCGACCATGCGTCCGATCGCTTCGGGCTCCAGACGCGTGTCGGCATCGAGAAATAGAAACAAGTCCCCTTCCGCATGCTGAACCCCCTGATGGCAGGCCCAAGGTTTGCCGAACCAGCCGTCGGGCAGCGGCTTGCCCAGGATCACCCGCGCCCCACCGGCCTCGGCCAGATCGGCGGTTTCATCCTCACTCTGATCATCCACCACCAGCACCTCGAAGGGAGGATGGCTCTGCTTCCACAAGCTTTCTAACAGCCCCGGCAGACTCCCGGCTTCGTTTCGCGCCGGAATGATCACCGAGACCCGCCCCTTGGCATCGCCCTCGGGCAGGATTTCGGCCCCGCCTAACAGCCTCCGACCCGCCATCCACGAGAGGATCGCACCCACCCAGGCGACGATGACCGGAACCCAGAACATTCGTGATTCAGCCAGGTTCCGCCGCAAGTTGATCAGCCGCCTTCATCCCGCTCAACACCACCATCGGCATGCCACCTCCGGGGTTCACGCTGCCGCCGGTGAAATAGAGATTCCGATAGCGATCGCTGCGTTTCGGCGCCTTGAATCCGCGGTTGAGCTTCCAGTCGGTCACCACGCCATAGATCGATCCGCGGTTCGAGCCATACATCCGCTCGATGTCCACGGGCGTCAGCGTGTCCTCCACCACCGTGCGCTTGCGCAAATCCTGCAATCCCATGCGTTCGAGTTTCTCCAACACCCGCTCGCGCAAGGCGAGGTAATCCTCCGTCGTCGGCGGATTTTCCGGATCGATGGGCGGGATGTGCGGAAGAATCTTGAGGTTGTCATGCCCCGCCGGTGCCTTGCCGGGATCCGTCCGGGTCGGCGCAACAAGATAGATCGTCGGATCATCCGGCAGCTTGCCCTCACGGAACACGGTATCGAAATGCTTCTTCTGGTTCTTCGAGTAAAAGAAGTTGTGATGCGCCAGTTGCGGGTAGTTCCCTTCCACGCCCAAATGCACCACCAAGCCCGAACAGGCCGGGCGGAACCGCTCCATTTTCTTGGCCGATACCTCGTCGTCTAACAGGTCCCGATACGCCGGAATCACCTCGCGATTGGAAACCACGTAGTCGGCCATGACTTCGGTGCCATCTTCTAACATTACCCCGCTCACCTTCTTGCCGGTGGTGCGGATCTTGGCCACGCCGCAGGAGGTCCGCACCCGGATTCCCATTTCCTCCGCCAGCCTGCCGAGACCGGTGGCCAGGCCATACATCCCGTCCTTCACATACCAGAGACCGTAGTCGAACTGGATGATCGGCATCAGGTTCATGTATCCCGGCGAATCGAGGGCCGAGGAGCCGACATACTTGATGAAATACTCGAAGATCCGCCGCATCGGCTCACTGCGGATGCGCCGGGCGATGCCGCCATCCATGCGGTCCTTCCAGTCCATCCCCCGATACAGCCCGAAGAATCCGTAATGCCGGATCATCTGCCAGGTGGTATCGAGTCCCTTGGCGAAATAGCCTGACTCGACCAGCTTGTATTGGCGGCGGCCGTAATCGAGGAAATCCTGGAACTCCCGCCAGTTTGTCGCATGATCCCCGGGCAGCTTGGCCAGCTCCGCTTTCATCAGGTCCATCTCCTCGAAGAGGTCGAGCACCAGCCCGTCCTCAAAGAAATTCCGCCACTGCGGCGTGACCCGCTGAAGCGTCACGTAGTCGTCCATTTCCCGCCCCGCCCGGGTGAAAAGCTCGCGGAAAATCTGCGGCAGGGTGAAGATCGAGGGCCCGAGGTCGAAAGAGAACCCGTCGATCTCCCGCACGTTGAGTTTCCCGCCGATCTGTGGGTTTTTTTCGAAAACCTCGACCTCGTAGCCCTTCGCCCGCAGGGAAATGGCGGCGGAGATCCCGCCGAGACCGGCGCCGATGACGACGACTTTTTTTTGCTTCGGATTCATGTTGCGAAAGTTTCCCGATTTCCCCGGGTGCCGATTCTAACGGACGTGCTAGCGTCGTGCCATGTCGGACGATTGCAATAGGGGAATCGCGGAAAGCGCATGGAAGACCGCAAGAACGGGCTTCGAGGCCGGGGCAGGTCGGCTGCCCGACGACCGTGTCGCCGCCCTCCGCCGACTCTCCGATGCCCTGCGGAAAAGGGAAAACGAGCTTCTCGAAGCCCTCCGTGCCGACCTCGGCAAGCCCGGCGTGGAGGCCTGGCTGGCGGAATATCGATTTGTCCTCGATGACCTCTCCCTCCTCGTCCGCAACATCAAGCGCTGGGCCGCCCCGCAGCGGGTTTCCACCCCTTTTCCCGTGCAGCCGGGCCGTTCCGGCTTCCGCCATGAACCGCTGGGCGCGGTCCTCATCATTTCCCCCTGGAACTACCCCATCCAGCTCGCTCTGAGCCCGCTCGCCGCCGCCATCGCCGCCGGAAACAGCGTGGTCCTCAAGCCCTCCGAACTTGCCCCCGCCAGCGCGGCCTTTCTGGCCTCGCTCATTGCCGATGTCTTCCCTCCCGATCATGCCCAGGTCGTCACCGGCGGGGCCGAAACCGCCAGCGCCCTGCTCGACCAGCCTTTCGATTTCTTCTTCTTCACCGGCGGGGAAAAGATCGGACGCCTCGTCGCCTCCGCCGCCGCCCGCCACCTCAAACCCTGCGCCCTCGAACTCGGCGGAAAATGCCCGGTGGTCATCGGCACCGATGTCCCGCTCGAAATGGCAGCGGATCGGATCGTCGATGCCAAATGGTTCAATGCCGGCCAGACCTGCGTGGCTCCGGATTTCGTGCTCGTCCCCGCCGCACAGCTCGATGCCTGGACCGCCGCCCTCCAGTCCGCTTTCGAGGCCCGCCTCGCCGCCGCAGGGCCCGACGATTTCACCCGCATGATCCATCGCCGGCATTTCGACCGACTGCTGGCCATGGCCGATGGCTGCCCCGGCCTCGGTCCCGATGCCCCCGAGCGCCTCCATTTCGCCCCGCGGGTCTTCCCCGCCACCTGGGATCACCCCGCCATGCGCGAGGAAATTTTCGGCCCGCTCCTCCCCGTCGTCGCCTACGATTCCGACCTCCTCCCCCACCTCCGCGCCCTGCCCTCCCCACTGGCGCTCTATGTTTTCAGCCGCTCGGAGGATTTCATCGATTCCATCACCTCCGTCCTGCCTTCCGGTGGCATCGGCATCAACGACTGCGCCAAACACGTCATCAACCTCCGGCTCCCCTTCGGCGGCATCGGCCCCTCCGGCCATGGCCGCTACCGGGGAAAATACGGCTTCGAGACCTTCAGCCACGCCCGGGCGTGGACGCGCCGCCCCTTTTTCCGCGACCTCTTCTCGCTCCGCCCTCCCTACTCCGGGAAACTCGATTTCTTCCGCCGCTGGCTGAAATGACGCCGGGCAGGAAGTGGCGTCCCCGGCAGGAATCGAACCTGCATCTAGCCTTTAGGAGAGGCTCGTTCTATCCATTGAACTACGAGGACCTTTGCCGCGCGGCGAGCCTAGCCGCTCCGCATCCGCCAGCGCAAGCCCTCATCAACCCGGAAAACACCGCAGGAACCACGAAGGAAGCGAAATACACCAAGTTCCAAAGGCTTTGAGCCACCGTAGCCCCAGAGGTCGTTGGGATTCCGAGCAATCATCATGCGCCTGCCGGGTGCTTGCCCCTGCCGTCGGCGTGGAGCAAACCGACGCACTTCAAAAACCCAACCGAATCCTGCTGACTTCCGAGTCCAGGCCGGGAAGGCCCGATAACGTATCGACTCTTGGTCACGCAAAGGAACGAAACTGGCAGCAAGAATGAAAACATCAGATCACCCTTGCCCTTCAACTCAGCGCTCCGATTCCAAGTTCTCATCGCTTTCTTGAAACGTGTCACACCGGATCCTGATGAACCGATTGACATACCTTTGGTGATCTCGACTCCCGGGAATCTCTATCAAGTCCTCTCCCCCGAGAAAATCGGCCTCGCTGATCTCCTTGAAAATGCATCTCCTCCAGAGCGGCGAGGAAGCCGCTGTTGAACTTATCGTCACCCAGATAAAGCAAAAGCTCCTTCTGATCTCTGGGAAAGAACCCCAAATCACGACGGAACTCGGAAACAGCACTAGCAACCGAGATGTTCACTTTGCTTCGACTGTTCACGGAGTAGACAACCTCTTGATTGAAAAAGCGACAAGTGAACCGAAGTAAAACAGAAAGCTATAGGTCTCATTGCTCTTCTTCCTGATTGCTAATTTGATTACTCCTCGCAGCAACAGATTTGGCAGCTCCCGCTCTACAAAAAGCACAGAAGTAGATTGGAACAAACATCGATACCAAAAAATAGAGCCCGGCAAGGTAGGGCGATATTTGAGAATCCCTGAGGCTATCAGGAAATACTTCCAACAGCCCTATCGGAGCAAAAATAGCTACTGACAAAAGCCAAGCTGCGAAAAAAAAACGCTACGAATTTCATCACCTTCAGTTTCAGTTACATCCTTTATCACCATTATACTTTTGCACCGCGTCGATAATCCCATCAGCCGAGGTCGCAAGACCGGATACCGATCCACTAATGATCCCCTAATTAACCTCGTTCACAGCTTTCCCAAATTGACTCATCTCTTTTGGAAAATATCTGAATGTTCCGGC
>JALOTY010000054.1 GCA_025457665.1 Akkermansiaceae bacterium
GGACCACGGAATACGCGGAAAACACGGAAAGGTTGATGAGGTTGGGAACAACGAAATCAGCGAAAGGGACGGAAAGGTACAGCCGGGTGTTTGGACCAGGATGGATAGGATGGATGGGATAGGTGGATGCTTCGCGCGGAGCCTTGGCTTTTCTCGCTCCTTGCTACCTGCTCCTCGCTGCTGAAGAGCGGACCACGGAATACGCGGAAAACACGGAAAGGTTGATGAGGTTGGGAACAACGAAATCAGCGAAAGGGACGGAAAGGTACAGCCGGGTGTTTGGACCAGGCCGTGCAAAGTCCGGCTGTTTCTCCGGTCTTGTGTCTTGCGTCTTGAAGTCTTGTGTCTCTCCCCTCGAAGTCTTGTGTCTTCTCCCCGCTTCCCGCTACTCAAGAGAGCGCCACGGGAAACAGGAAAAAGAAACGGATGGGCTCGAGGATGGAGGTCAATGGCCGCTGCCGGCTTTTTCGGATCCGAGGCCGGTTTGGGCGCGGAAGTTGAGTTCGGCGAACTTGGCTTCGGACTCCGGGTCGGCCTTGCCTAACAGCGTGCCGATCCAGGCTCCGAGGAAGCCGGCGGGAATGCTGAGGATGCCGGGGTTTTCGAGCGGGAAGATGGCACCTTCCTTGCCGAAAATCCCGTTCGGGCTGAGCACGATGAGTAGGATGGATGAGCCGAGTCCGGTGGCGAGGCCGGCGACGGCACCGGTGGTATTGAAGCGCTTCCAGAAGACCGAGAAGAGGATGACCGGGAGGTTGGCAGAGGCGGCGACGGCGAAGGCGAGACCGACGAGGAAGGCTGCATTCGCCGTGGGGCCCATGAAGATGGCGATGCCGATGCTGACGGCCCCGACCACAAAAGCGGTGAGGCGGGCCACGCGGATTTCCTGACCCGGGCGGGTTTCGCGGCCGTGGTGGATGACGTTCGTGTAGAAATCGTGGGCGAAGGAGGTGCTGGCACTCATCGTCAGGCCAGCGACCACCGCGAGGATGGTGGCGAAGGCGACGGCGCTGATGAAGGCGAAGAAGAACTCACCGCCGAGCGCCTTGGCGAGGATGGGGGCGACCATGTTGGTGTTTTCCTTGCCGTTGACCATGATGGAATCGATGGGCAGCACGGTGGCGGCGCCGAAGCCGAAGAAGGTGGTGAGGATGTAGAACACCCCGATGACCCCGATGGCCCAGGCGACGCTGACCCGGGCGGTTTTTGCATCCGGGACCGTGTAGAAGCGCACCAGGATGTGCGGCAGACCAGCAGTGCCGAGCACGAGGCCGAGGGCGAGCGAAATGAAGTCGAGCGGTCCCCACGGGTTCACCGCAGCGCCGTATTTCATGCCGGGTTCGAGGAGGTTTTTCTCAGGCATCGTGCCGGCGTAATCGGCATGGGCCACGGCGGTGAAGAACTTCGTCATGCTGAAGTCATGTTTCCCCAGCACCAGCCAGCTGAGGGCGAAAGCGCCGCCCATGAGGAGGACGGCCTTGATGATCTGGACCCAGGTGGTGGCGAGCATGCCGCCGAAGACCACGTAGATGAGCATCAGCACGCCCACCCCGATGACCGCGGGGGCGAATTCGACGTGGATGAGTTCCTTGATGATGCCGCCGGCACCGACCATTTGGGCGATCATGTAGATCGTGGAAACCATCAGTGTGCTCATCGATGCCATGGCGCGCACGGGCCGCGGGCTCATGCGGTAGGCGAGGAGGTCGGCCATGGTGTATTTCCCGGCATTCCGCAGGGGTTCGGCGACCAGCAGGAGGACGGTGAGGTAGGCGACGAGGAAACCGACCGAATACATGAAACCGTCGTAGCCCTTGAAGGCGATCATCCCGGAGATGCCGAGGAAGCTGGCGGCGCTCATGTAGTCACCTGCCACGGCGAGGCCGTTTTGCCAGCCCTTGATCGAGCGACCGGCGGCGAAATAGCTGGCGGAGCCGGTGGCCTTGCGGGCGCTGAAGTAGGTGATGACCAGCGTGAGGGCGACGAAGGCAAGGAACATCCCCAGGGCCGGGGTGATCGCGATGGCGGAGAGGAGGGGAGTCATTTGCCGGAGGGGTTTTCGATGGATTCGAGGAGGGCGTGTTCCATGGCATCCCAGCGGCGGGCCTGGCGCATGTAGAGCCAGGCGAGGACGAAGGTCATGAGAAACTGCGAGAAGGCGAAGGCGTAGGCTCCATTCACTTTACCGATGAAGGGGCGCTTCATCAGCTCCGGGAAATAGCCGATGAGCACCGGCAGGGCCATGTAGTAGAGCAGGAAAAAGATCGTGGCCGGAATGATGAAGCGGCGTTTGGCGGCAAGCAGATCATGGAAGGCGGGCAGGCGCGCCAAGGCCTCCCATTCTTCGGGTTTGGTGGGTTTCATCGGTCCCGAGGTCCTAGCAGCCAGCGAGGGGGGCTGTCAAAAGTTCAATCCGTCCACGCTGGGGCCAAGGGTGCCCCGCCCACCTGGCAACCGAGACTCAATCGTCGTAGTGGAATCGGCACTGCATGATCAGCAGGCTATCGCCCTCGACCCGATAGATCAGGCGATGCTCCTGGGTGATGCGTCTGGACCACCAGCCTTTCAGGTTGTTCTTGAGGGGCTCGGGCTTGCCGATTCCCGAAAAAGGATTTCGCAGCGCATCCCGAATGACTTCGTTCACACGCTGGAGGATTTTGGGGTCATGCTCCTGCCAGTAAAGGTAGTCTTTCCAGCCGTTGGGCAGCCAACTCAGTCGCATAGTTCGCCGGATTGGATTTTGCCTGCGGCGAAATCCGCCAGGCTTTGCTGGATCTGGGCGGCATTCGCCCTCGTGGAATGAAGATGGAGCGTGGTTTCCATGGCTTCATATTCCTCGATTGCCAGAAGCACGACGACGCCGGTCCCATTTCGAGTGATGATGATGGGCTCCCGATCGCGACTGGCAGCGTCCATCAGACCAGCCAGTTGATTCCGGGCATCCGTGTAGTTGACCGTCTGCATGAGTAGTCTGGTAGGACATGAACAGAATTCTGTCAAGTTGGGCTTACAGGGATTGCGGCGTCGTGGGAAGACGATGCCGCTGCGCTGGGGCTGCTCCGGTAGGGCCAAGGGAAATGGACAGGTGGTTTGACCCCAACGGGTTTTGATTGATGACCAACCGCCCCCCGGCACGGGTTCAAGAGATGGACGCAATGCCTTGGGCGTTGGATACAGCATTAGGCGGGACTGCGCGGGGGCGACGCCACGGAGGTCGTCAACCTTAACCTGCGCGGAACGCGCTTACCTCCCCGGTGGTTTTGGCCGGTGTGCCAGCTCACCCAAGCCGGGGGGCGGAACTTGTGCGGCACATCGAGGGTTGGCATCAATGAATCTGAATTTGTTGATGCGTTTAGGTTTTCACTTGAACACTTGCACCGTATATGGTATGACATTTGCTCAATTTGTGCCCTATGTCGCCCCCCATTAGTCCACCAGTCGGGAGGCAGCTTGTGAAAGCTGCCTCGGTTCGTTCTATTTCATCCCAAAATCCTTTTTGGTTCGGCAATCTCATCCACTTGTATTTGGAGCTTCGTTTGAACGTTGAAGACCTGGAGGGTGCCGAGTCTTTGGCCAAGGCGAAGCTAGCCCTGGAATACATTCGGAAGGCGGCTGATGCCGCCCATTTGGTGTGTGAGCAGTTCGATGGGCAGGTTTTGGAGATTCATGGGCGCACGCTTCACCTTGGGTTGCCGTATGCTGAGAATGGTGAGGTTGAGGTTCGAACCAAATCGGCGGTGGCCCTTTTGCATGTGCTTTTGCGAAAGGTTTACGGGAGCGGTGGTCCTGAGGGTTGGAGGATGGCAGCCGATCATGCCCCTACTCTGACTGTGGAGAGTAAGGGTATTCACGAAGATAGCTCGCTGGTGTCGTTGAGTCCTGCGGCGAATTACCCGGCGAAGGCTCTGGGTAAGAAGTTGGTGTCCTGGGGTGAGTTAGGTGCTCGGATTCAGGGCAAGTGGGGTTGTGAGAAATTGGAGGACTTGGTGGTCACGCTTGCCATGGAGGCGCTTGCTGCGGAGGAGACCTACGGTTCAAAGACGTTGGTGGAGGCGGTTATGGAGAAACGGGCCAAGGTGGTGAATTTCGAATCTGTTAGTCAAATTCGCCGCATTGAGGCAAAGGCTGCCCCAATTGGAA
Organism: Akkermansiaceae bacterium; assembly: GCA_025457665.1. Taxonomy (GTDB): domain Bacteria; phylum Verrucomicrobiota; class Verrucomicrobiia; order Verrucomicrobiales; family Akkermansiaceae; genus Haloferula. Next base: position 4,141 of record JALOTY010000054.1, read on the forward strand.
GTAACGGCAATGTTTCCAGCCCTACTCCCGAGAATCCGTTCTCCTGTTTTGGTTTCGTGCTGAGCATGGACTTGGATGGTTTTACGAACCGTGTGAATGACGTTGCTCGTGGTGTACCGCAGGAACAGGCCAAGTTGGCCGAGGACTTTTTAGACATTATGAAGGATGCGGCAGAATTTGCCCGGGAACGTCCGGAGGACTTCGTTCAGTTTCCATTTGCCGGAGACAATGCGATTTTTGCGGTTACGGCTTCGAGAGTTGAGGAGTTTGGCGTTTTGAAGAAGCGTCGTCCGGTTGAAATCGCCGTCCAGTGGGAAGCGGCGATGGGTGAGAAAGCGCGCAAGGCTGGCTTTGGCGGTTGGGGACAGTCAGCGGCTGCGGGCGGAACCCCTCATGGCAACAGCAAGGGCAACCTTCATGTTGGCGGGATTGTGCTTGGTGACCGGCGGTTTCTTGTGGGGATCGGGCCGGGTATGCGTTATGCACGGCAGGCGTTCATCCATGTTTCGCCGGGCAGTGATGAGTTGGCGATGAGTTCATTGGATACCGGGGAATTGCATCCACGGCTGGCAAGGGAATTTTTACGGTGTGATTCTTCGAACGGGGGGACGTCTTCGTATTATCGGAAGGCGACGTTACAGGGGTTGGCGAAGGCTGTTTCCGAAATCGAACAGGAGGATAAGGCGGTGGTCGCGAACCTGGCATTTCCGTCGATCCAGCTTTCCGGCCCCTCCGTTCCAAATCGTCCGTACTTCAGTCATTGATGAAAGTCCGTGGCAGAACTTATGCTGATTCGGTTTGCCGGTTCCGGCGTCACCTTTGGAAGGGTCTTCGTGATCCTCGAGTTGTGCGGATTGTCAAACTTAGATGGGTGACGGGGTTGTTGCGCCACGAGGGCGGTGATGCTCGGGTGTTCATTCTTCTTAATCGCCGTCCGCTAGTGGAGCCGCCGCTTGTGATATGTCAGGAGCCATGGGTTCGGCGCAACCCGGATTGGCACTGTGACCCGAATTACCGGGCGTTCTGTTGGGTGTTGCCTAGAGCGTGGCGGGATCATTTTAGCCGTCGGGCTGACAATCTGGTGGATTCCAGGATTCTGGCTAAGGATGCGGCGACTTGGTTGTTGCAGGCTATGTCAGTTCAGCTTTCCCGGCACTGGGTTTCGACGAAGGAGGGAATTTATGAGTGGCCTGCGGAGTGGGAGGATTATTCCCATGACGAAGATGGTCTTAGTGAGTATTTGCAGGGAGGGTTCAGAAAACGATGAAGGTGCTTTTCGATTGGTTGTTTGGTCGTGTGGATTCTAGGGATGCTTTGGGCGTTGCGGGTTCGCGTGAATCAGGTTCGGGAGATTATTCCCCGGATAGGAAATTGTCCTTTGATGAGACGGTTTCCCAAATGGCGCGTGGCTATGAAAATACACAGCGGGTGATCCAGTTCATGGATGCTAAGGCCGGTGCGGTGGTGGCGTTGTCGATTGCAATCTTCGCCTTTGTCGGAAAAGTTTTCGCGTGGGCGTTTGAGGAGTGGGACGCAGTCGCGATGCGCACCTTGCCCGGAATCTTTTGCGTGCTCTTGATCCTCGGGATTTTGGTTTTGGGATGTGGTTTTCTTTCGCTGACCTACGCATTTTTAACGGTGCGTCCGAATCACTTGCCGAATTCCGAGGCATTTTCGACACTATTTCCAGCCCATTCGGAGGATGGTGAGGATGAGGCGAAGAGGCGGTTGCGGCCAATCGTAGCCGGTGCGGATTGTGAGTTCGCGGTGGATGAGTATCGTCGGCAGTTGCTTGCTGTCGGAAAGCTCGTCCATCGCAAGATCAATTGGCTTCGAATTTCAATTCATTGGTTGTGGTGTCAAGGGCTGGCTTCGGTTCTATTTGGATGTGTGATCTTGTGGATGGGGATCTCTGGGAGATTAGTTAATGAACCAAAAGCCTCGGAAGACGACTTGCCAGGAGATGCCGGGGCTTACATTGATCATTCTAGCCACGTCGCCCATAGTTAAGGATTGAGGCTTCGGGTTTTGCCGCGGATGGTGCGGAGCAAGCTAGTGGATCCACTGCAGAAATCTCTGCCGAACAACCGTTCCTCTGAAGGGGTTTTGAAGTTGCCGTTGAAATTGCGAATTTTGATGGTGCTAACGATGTCTGGGGTCGTGACCATTGGAAGGACGTCTGCGCTCCTTTCAGCGGAACCCGAGTAAAGTCAGGAGCCATGGGTGCGGATGTCTACGCGGATCACGAGTAGCAGGGACAAAAACCAGCGGCGAAAAACCGTGGGACGAATGTCAACACTATTGTCTCCCCACGGAATCGCCAATGGCGGGGGGAGGCGGAAAACGGCTGGCGATTGTCCGAGGAAAGGGTTTGGACGCGAATCGCCTCGAAAATCCGTTGGGCAATTGCGGGGGGCTGTGATTGCTTGGGGCGCGCCGATGCGTTGCTTTTACTCCCAGAAACTCGAACTCGACCTGCCTGCCGGACATCCGTTTCCGATGGACAAGTTCCGTGTGTCCAAGGACATGCTGCTGGAAGGGGGCATTCTGCGGCCCGAGGAAATCATCGAGGTCGGCGAGGTTTCCTCCCACCTGCTGCTCAACGTGCACGACCGCGAGTATCTCGACCGGATTTACCGCGGCCAGCTCGATCGCAAGGAGGAGATTTGCCTGGGTTTGCCGGCGACGCCGCTGCTTTACACCCGCAGTGTGACCGAGGTGGAGGCGACGCGTCAGGCCTGCCATGCGGCGCTGGCGGAGGGGGCGGCGGTCTGCCTGGCTGGTGGGACCCACCACGCTTTCCGCGAGCATGGCGAGGGCTATTGCGTTTTCAACGATGTGGCGATCGCCATCCGCGACCTGCAAACGGCGAGGCCGGGGATCCGCGTGATGGTGGTGGATACCGATGCCCACCAGGGCAATGGCACGGCTGCTCTCATGGCAGGGGACCCGCGGGTGTTCACCTACTCCATCCACGTGGGCCCGAACTATCCGACGCGCAAGGTGGCCAGCTCGATGGATGTGGAAACCGTGCGCTACGTCGAGGGCGACATGTATCTGAAACAGCTCTTCAGCTCGCTGGCGGCGGCGCTCGATGTCTTTTCCCCGGATCTGGTGATCTGGATCGCCGGGGCGGACAATCACAGCAACGACCGTTTCGGCCAGATGCATCTTTCCGTGAAGGACATGCAGCGGCGTGACGAGGTTCTGTTAGGGGCCTTCATCCGCAATCGCATCCCGGTGGCGGTGCTTTACGGCGGTGGCTACAATCGCCAGCCCGAGTTCACGGCGAAGATCCACCGCAACACGGTGGCGACGGCGAAACGGCTCTTTGAGGAATTGCGCGGAAAATGAGCGGGGCGGAAATTTTTGATTCGGCGGGCATCGGCGGGCGCATCGCGATCGTCGGCGCGGGTGCGGTGGGGATCTACTATGGTTCTCGTTTGTCTCTGGCGGGCGAGGATGTTTCGTTTCTCCTGAGGTCGGATTTCGATGCCGTGAAAGCCCAAGGCATCCGCGTCCGCAGTGTGGATGGGGATGCGGTGCTGGATCCCGTGCAGGCCTTCCGGGATCCCGGAGAGATCGGTGAGGTGGACTGGGTGATCGTGGCGTGGAAGGCGACGGCGAATGATCGACTGGCGGAGGTGTTAGGTCCGCTGATGGGCCCGCGGACGAACGTGCTGACCTTGCAAAACGGCCTGGGCAACTGCGAGCGGCTGGCTGAACTCTTCGGTCCCGAGCGGGTTTGCGGGGCCTTGTGTTTTGTCTGCATCAATCGGACCGGACCGGGAGAGATTCATCACACCGCGGGCGGCAAGGTGACGGTGGGCGAGTGGCTGCCGACGCCGGGGATTCCCCGCGCGGAAAGGCTGTCGGCGGGTTTTCGCCGGGCGGGATTGGTTTCCCAGGCCGTGGCGAATCTGCCTGCGGCGCAGTGGCGGAAACTGGTTTGGAACATACCTTTCAACGGGCTGGCCATTGCGGAGGGCGGAGTGACGACCGACGTTTTGCTTTCCCGACCGGAAACCGAGGCCACGGTGGCGGCGTTGATGCGTGAAGTCATCGCCGTGGCGGGTGCGCAGGGTTACGAGATGGACGAGGGGATCGTCGATTTCGAGATCGGCCGGACCCGACCGATGGGTGCCTACAAGCCATCGAGCATGATCGATTACGTGGCGGGAAATCCCGTGGAGTACGAAGCGATCTGGGGTGAGCCGCTGAGGCGGGCGAAGCAGCTTGGCGTGGCGGTGCCGCAGCTTGAAGCGCTGGCTGGGAGGATTCGTGAGAGATTAGGGCAAGGCGGCTGAGTTCGGGGCCGACAGGGTAGGATGAAGGCGGGAGTAAGGGCCGCCGGCATGGAGGAGATGGGAGTGAGTCCCGGTTTCCACGATGTGGCCATCCTGGAGGACGACAATGAGGTCGGCCGACTCGATGGTGCTCAGGCGGTGGGCGATGACGAAGCAGGTGCGGTGGGCGCGGAGGTTTTCGAGGGCTTGCTGGACGAGGCGTTCGGTCTTGTTGTCGAGCGCGGAAGTCGCTTCATCGAGCAAGAGGATGGGAGGATTCCTCAGCAGGGTGCGGGCGATGGAGAGGCGTTGTTTTTCCCCGCCGGAGAAGCGGATGCCGCGTTCGCCGGCGAGGGTATCGAGGCCCTCGGGCAGCTCGCGGACGAAGGTGGCGGCGTGGGCGGCCTCGAGCGCCGACCAGATTTCCTCATCGGAAGCATCGGGGCGGGCGATGAGGAGATTGGCCCGGAGGGAATCGTTGAAAAGAAAGCTGTCCTGGGTGACATAGCCGATGTGGTCGCGGAGCCATTCCTTGGAGAGGTCCGCAAGGGGGGTGCCATCGAGGGTGATGCGGCCGGAGTCCGGCTCATAGAAGCGGGCGAGGAGGTGGAGCAGGGTGGATTTCCCGGCTCCCGTGGGGCCGACGAGGGCGATGGTGCTGCCGGGAGGGGCGTGGAGGGAGATGCCGGAGAGGGTGGGTGGTGAATTACTAGATTCATCGTAGGAAAACGAAACGTCCTCGAAGCGGATGTCGCCTTCGATCGATGGCGGGCGCAGGCCATCGGTGAGATGGGATTCGGCGGGTCGATCCAGGATCTCGCGGATCCTTGAGGTGGCGATGCGTCCGCGGTTGAGGGTTTGGGAGAGGGGATTGATCTTGGAGACGGGATCGAAGAAAAACCCCCAGGCGAAGAGGAAGTAGAAGAGGGTGCCCGGAGTGATTTCGCCACGGAGCACACGCCATGCGCCGAAGGCGACCATGAGGATGATGCCTGCCTCGGCAAGAAAGGAGACGAAGGGCCAGATGAGGGCCTGACCTTTCATCACGCGCAGGTGTTTCTGGCGGGAGTGGCTGGAGGCGGCGGAAAAGGAATCGAGCGTTTCGGGTTCGTGGGTGAAGACCTTGATCTGCCGGATGCCGGCGAGGGAGTCGTGGAGGCGGGTGTGGAGTTCCGCGGTGGCTTCCGAGGATTCCCGCCAATGGGGAGCGGAGCGGATGGAGTGCCGCCAGGTGATGAGACCGATGAGGGGCAGGGGGGCGATGGCAATGAGGGTAAGCCGCCAATCATGCCAGAAGAGCGCGCCGAGGATGGTGAGAAACTGAAGGGCGGCGGGGATGGCGACATCGAGGATCTCCACGCGCATGCGTTGCATGGCGGGGACATCATCGGCCACACGGGACATGATCTCACCGGAGGCATGGCGATCGAACCAGCGAATGGGCTGGCGTTGGAGTTGATCGAAGAGGCGGACCCGGAGCTGGTGGGTAAGGCGGGATTCGTAAGATTGGGCGAGCCAGGAACGGAGGGAAAGCAGGGCCTGGCGAAGGGCCACGGCACCCAGACCGACGAGCACGGTGGGCAGAATGAGGTCGGGCCGGTTTTGACCGATGATCGTATCGGTAAACTGCCGGGCGACCGCAGGAATCACCAGCACGAGTGCCGTGCCGACGAGAGCCAGAACGAGGAGGAGGAAGGGCACTTGGGGAAAAGCTGAAAGGCTGAAAAGCTGAAAAGCTGAAAAGCTGAAAAGCTGAAAAGCTGAAAAGCTGAAATGCTGAAATGCTGAAAGGCTGAAAGGCTGAAAGGCTGAAAGGCTGAAAGGCTGAAATGCTGAAATGCTGAAATGCTGAAAGGCTGAAATGCTGAAAGGCTGAAAGGCTGAATGCGGCGGGAGCTATGGCGACCTCTGCCCTCTAGCGAAGCCAAACTGGCATGGCCTGAGCGCAGCGAGGGCAAATGCTGAAATGGCGGCTGTTTCTTTGAACTTTGAACTTTGAACTTTGAACTTTGAACTTTGAACTTTGAACTTTGCCCTTTGCCCTTTGAACTTCGTCAGTGGGCGTGGAGTTTTTCGACTTGGTGGATGATTTCGAGGGCGAGGGAGGTTTTGTCGTCTTCGGGGAGGGTTTCGATGCGATCGGGGAAGACGAGATGGACTTCGTTGCGATCGGACTCGAAGCCGATGCCGGGGCGGGAGACGTCGTTGGCGACAAGGAGGTCGCAGCCTTTGGCAATGAGCTTGCCGCGGGCATGGTCGAGGACATCGGAGGTTTCTGCGGCGAATCCTACGAGGGTTCCCGTGAATCCGAACACGCTGCGGCAGGAGCCGAGGATATCGGGATTCGGGACGAGATCGAGGCTGAGGGGAGCGGAGCTTTTCTTGATTTTCCCGGTGGCGGGATGGGCGGGTCGGTAATCGGCCACGGCAGCGGCGAAGATGGCGGCGTCCATGCGGCCGATGTGGCGCTGGACGGCCTCGAACATTTCGAGGCCGGTTTCCACCGGGAGGAAATCGACCCCGGCGGGGATATCCAGGGACGTGGGTCCGGAGATGAGCAGGATCTGATGGCCTTCATGGGCGGCGGCGCCGGCGAGGGCGTAGCCCATCTTTCCCGATGACCGGTTGCTGAGGTAGCGGACGGGATCGATGGGCTCGCGGGTGGGCCCGGCGGTGACCAGGATTTTCAAGGCCTCAAGGTTCCTCTTTCGGTGCCTCTTCGGGCGTGGCTTCGCCTTCCTTTTTCTCTTCCTTTGCCGGATTCTTCATCGCTTCCAATTCCTTCTTGGCGGCGGCGAGGAGTTCGGGGGTGAGGTTGGGGGAGATTTCTCCGAGGACTTCGCGGGCCCCTTCATCGCCCCGTTCGAGGGCGAGGGTGGCGAGGGCCCAGGCTTTGGTGAGGTTCTGGGTGGTGCCGACGCCGCGGGCGAAGAGCCGGGCGAGTGCGGTGGTGGCTTCCGGGTGACCTTGGTTGGCGGCGAGCGTGTAAAGTTCGCCGGCGTTTTGCAGGTTCGGCTCCACGCCGACCCCGCGTTCGTAGAGGGTGGCGAGATTGTTCTGGGATGGGGCGAAGCCGGACTTGGCGGCGCGGGTGAACCAGGCGGCGGCGGCGGGGGCATCCGGTGCGCCGAGCTGCTCGGAGAGGTAGAGCAGGCCGAGTTCGTTCTGGGCCGCGGGGATGCCGGTGCTGGCGGCGGTCACGAGGTGGGAATAGATCTTGAGGGTGTCCGGTTTTTCATCGCCGCTGAGCAAACGGGCAAGGTCGAGGTGGGCGGGGCCGCTGCCAGCTTTGGCGGCCTTTTCGAGCCATTCGCGGCCTTTGGCTTCGTCCTTCTCGCCTTCGAGGCCCTGGTAGTGGAAGCGGGCGACGGCGAGCATGCAATCGGGCTGACCGGCATCGGCACCTTTCAGGTAGGCGGCGTAAGCGGCTTTGTTGTCCTTTTTCTGGTTCTCCTCGAAATCGCCGAGGGCGAGCCAGCCGATGAGTTGTTCGTCATCGGTGGCCTTCTTGATCCATTCGCGGCCTTTGGCCTCGTCGCGGGTTTCTTCGGCACCATTCAGAAGGCGGGAACCGAGGGGCAGCCAGGCGTTGCGGTCACCGAGGTCGGCGGCTTTCTGGTAGAAGGAAATGGCTTTCTTGGCATCGGCCTTGTCCTGGAAGCCGAACTCACCGGAGTAGAGGCGGGCGAGGAGGATGAGGGAGGTGGTGTCACCGGCATCGGCCGAGCGGGTCCACCATTCGACGCCTTTGTCGAAATCCGGTTTTTCGGAAAGCGAGCCCCGGAGCCAGGCTTCGCCGAGGATGCGACCGGCATTGGCGGGGTCTTCCTTGGCGGCGTTTTCGAGGGCTTCGCGGCCTTGTTTGCGTTCGGCCTCTTTCTCGGAGTTCAGGAGAATGAGGGCGCGCCGATAGGTGGCTTCCTCGTGTTTGGCTTCGGCGGCGCGGCGGTAGTATTCGAGGGCTTTTTCGCGGGAGGCTTCGGTGCCTTGGCCGGTTTCCGATGCGAAGCCGAGGAGGAAGAGGGCATCGGCATTGCCCTTTTCCGCCAGCGGTGCGGCGGCTTCCACGGCGGCGGTGTGGCGGCCGCTGCGGAACAAATCGAGGGCCTCCTTGGCTGGGCTGGTGGTGTCCGGCGTGAGGGCAGGGGATTCCGGCGAAAGAGTGGTGGCGGCCATCAGCGGCAGGCTGAGCGCCAGGAGGAGGAGAGCGGTTTTCATGGGGTCGTTGTCCGGGAATCCAATCGGGTTTCCCGGCGGAGGTCAACCCGTCGTCCGCAGTCCGGAGGAGATTGCATTGATGGACAGCAGCAGGCGTGGGAAGAGGGCCTCGGCCTCGGTCTGATGATCGCGGGCGAGGAGGGAGCGCCACTCGCGCAGCAAGGCGATCTGTTGGAGGTGGAGGACGCGCAGGGGTGCCTCGCGGATGCCGAGGGTCTTGGCCATGCGGGGACGGCGGCTTGCCATGTCGCCATCGAAGAGGTCCGCCAGCAGATCGCGGGTCCGGTGGAACTCGGAAACAATGAGGCCCATGAAGGTTTCGCGCAGGGCGGGATCGGTGACCAGTTCGCCGTATCGACCCATCAATTCAAGATTGGCGGAGGCGAGGTTCGTTTCAACATTGGTGAGGGTGTAGCCGAGGAAGTTCGACTGGGGCAGGGCGGCCTTGAGCGCGGCGAAGGCGGCGGGGTCGTTTTCCCTGAGGTCTTCCAAGGCGGAGCCGACACCGAACCAGCCGGGCAGGTAGAAACGTGCCTGGGTCCAGGAGAAAACCCAGGGGATGGCCCGGAGATCGGCGATGGAATGGCCTTTTTTCCCGGTGCGCCGGGCGGGGCGGGAACCGATGCGGGAGTTTTCCAACGCATCGATGGGGGTGACCTGACGGTAGAAATCGATGAAACCCGGAGTGTGGAGCAGGGCTTGGTAGGCTTTCTGACTTGCTTGCGAGAGTCGGGGGAGGATGGCATCGGCCGGATCGATCCCCTGGCAGGGCAGGCGGTGCTGGGCGGTGGTGCAAGCGGTGCCAGCGAGGAGGAGTTCGAGATTGAAGGTGGCGTTGGCGAGGTTCGCGTATTTTTGGGCGATGGTTTCACCCTGTTCGGTCATCCGGAATCCCCCGCTGAGCGAGCCGTGGGGCAGGGCGGCCATGAACCAGTGGGTGGGACCGGCGCCGCGGGAAATGGTGCCGCCACGACCGTGGAAAAAGCGGAGGTGGACCTGGTGTTTGGCGGCGACGGCGGTGAGGTTTTCCTGGGCGCGGTGGAGCGACCATGCGGCGGTGAGAATGCCGCAGTCCTTGTTCGAGTCCGAATAGCCGAGCATGACCTGCTGGCAGGCGGACTTGCGGATCTTGACCAAGGGGTGGGACAAAAAGGCATCGAGGATGCCGGGAGCCCGTTCCAGGTCGTCCATGGTTTCGAAGAGCGGCACGACTTCCAGCGGGCAGAGAAGGCCGGCATCCGTGGGCGTGGCGAGCCCGGCTTCGCGGGCGAGAAGGAACACGCCGAGGAGGTCGGACAACTGGCGGGTCATGGAAACGATGAGCGCGCCGACACCCGTGGGGCCATGCTGGCGGAGGTGGTCGGCAAGGACGCGGTAGGCATCGAGAACGAGGGTGGCCTGTTCACCGGCATCGGCCTTGTCGTGAAGGAAGGGCCGCGGGGAGAGCAGTTCGTTTTCGAGGAAGCTGAGACGGGCTTCCTCCGACCAGGTGGCGTAGTTCGCGCCGTCTGGCACGCCGGCGGCATGGAGGAGTTGGGCGATGGCCTGATCGTGAAACTCGGAGTTTTGCCGGACATCGAGGGTCGCGAGATGGAAGCCGAAGATATCGAGCTTGTGGCGCAGCGGGCGGATGAATTGTTCGTCGAGATCGGTGCAACCGGTGCCGGAAATCGTCGTGCTGATGAGACTTAGATCGGCATCGAGATCCGCGGGGCGCGAGTATCCGGGGCATGAGCCATCGATCTGCCCCTGAAGCCGGGCGGCAATGAGGGCGGTGAGGTGGCGCCAGGGTTCCTCATGGAAACGGGCGTGGAGGTCGTGGGCGATTTCCTCACCGAGGGAGAAGCTCAGCTCATCGATGCGGGTTTCGAGTTCATCCGGGATGCCATTGAGCTGGCGGGAAAGGGTCAGGCGGGCGCTGACGGTGAGGATTTCCCGATGGAGCAATTGCAGCGCGGCGCGGCGGAGCATGCCGAGGGCTTCGCGGGTGACGGCGGGGGTCACCAGTGGGTGGCCATCGCGATCGCCGCCGATCCAGGTGCCGAAGGAAAGTCGTGGGACGTGACCGGCAGAGCGGAGGATTTCCAGCGGGAATCCGGCGTCTCGCCAGGCTTCGGTGAAATGGAGGTCGAGCCGATCGAGCGCGGCGGGGAAAAGGTCGCGAAGGTAGTGGATGGCATCTCGAAGTTCGCGGAAAATGTCGGGGCGAACGAGGTGGATTTCGCCCGTGCGCCAGAGGGTTTCGAGGGCGGTGACCATGCGTTCGCGGATCCGGCGGCGTTCGCGATCGGTGTATTTCGGATACTCCGAGCGGACCAACTCATCGTAGAGAGCGCGGTGGCGTTCGCGGACGGAGGAGCGCTTGGCCTCGGTGGGGTGGGCGGTGAGGACGGGCTGGACATCCACGGAGCGGAGGACATCGATGATTTCCGCCGGGCCGAGACCCATCTGGCGCATGTCCTTGAGGGCGCGGGGCCAGAGGCCGCGAATGGAATCCGCGCCCAGGGTCTTTTCCCGCTCGCGGCGGGTGGCGGCGGCGGCGCGTTCCTCGACCATGTTGAGGAGCTGGAAGCCGATCGAATAGAGTTGCTGCGTGCCTTCCGGTGGATCGCTTTCCGGTACGGTTCCGGACCAGGGAAGATAGGGGAGCAGCTTGGTTTCGCCGAGGCTGCGCAGGGCCTCGCCAAGGCAGTCGATGAGCATGGCGAGGGTGTCATCAATCAGCTCGAAGCCCTCACGGCGGAGTTGTTCGCGGGTGGATTCAGTCATCGGCGCGGCCAGTAAAGCAGGGATCGGGCCGGGGCGAAGAGGAAAGCGCGACAGAGCGGCTTGGGAAAGGGTTTCGACCGATCTAACAGCTGTGCTGGCGGGCCTTGCTGGCGGGCTGCGGGATCAGGGGTGATTTCCGGTCATCATCGTCCAGTGGCTGCCTACGGGGCCGACTCCGAGCACGTTCGGGCCCTCGGACATCATGATGAAACGGTGACCATCGGATGCGAACCAGGCATCGTAAGCGGCTTGGGGACTGGTGGAGCCCATGAAGATGTTTTCGCCGCTGGCATTTCCCTGGAATCCGGCCACGCGGGCGCGATCCCAGGGGCTTTTCTTCCCGGGGACGGGGGACTCGTGGGCAAAGAACCCGAGGCGGGCCATATCCGAGGAGTGGCCCTTGGCGGCATCGGAAAGTTTTTCCTCAAGCTTCAGGGGCAGCAGGCCGAGGAGGGAGCGATTGATGTTCAGGGTCGCGGCGAAATCGCGCATCGATCCATCGGCCCATCGACCGGCGGATTCGTTGGCTTTCTCGACCTCGGCAAGCTGGGTGATTTCCTTGCGGGTTTGCAGGAAGCGTTCGCGCAGCTCCTGGAAATGGGAGGCTTCGAGCTGTTCTTCGAGAACGAGGGCGCGGAGTTCATCGTCGTCGAGTTCTTCCGGTTCCTCTTCGAAGCGTTGGCTTTCGCGATGGATTTCCGCGAGTGCGGCGAGGTGGCCATCGAGCCGGGCGTCGAAGTCCTTGGTGTCGGCGCGGGCGGCTTTGCGGGTTTTGTCGTTGAGTTCCGCGAGTTCCTCCATGGCTTCGCGCAGCTCTTCGATTTTCCGGGGTTCCTTTTTCCAATCCGTGCGGATCAGGGGGAGAACGCGTTCGCGCTCGGCATCGAGTTCCGCGGCGAGAGGCTCGTGTTTGAGGTAGGGATTGCTCTGGCCGCGGTATCCGGTGCAGAGGCGATCGATCTGCTGATTGTGAAACTTCCGGGCTGCCTCAAGGGCCTTTTGGTAGTCGGGCATGGCATCCGTGCCGAGCTGCATCCAACTGCGGTAGGCGGCATCGCGTTTCGCGGCTTCGGGCGACTGCATCCATTCCGCGGCCTTCCGACTGAACTCCGCCGGGACGGCTGCCATGGCCGAGACGGTGAGGGCGAAGAGGAGCAGCGACGGGGTTTTCATGCCGATGAGATAGCCTGAGGATTCAGCGGATGCGACCAAAAAGCCCGGATCGCGAGAGGCGGATACAGCTTTGCGGATTTCCGATTTTCTCCCGCCTTTTGGGGGTGCGGGGCGAGGGGCTCAGGCTGGAGTTGATGTTGCTTCGGCGGCCTTGGCGACGCGCAGCAGGCTGGCTTCGCCGAGGTGGGGGCCGAGGATTTGCAAGCCGACGGGGAGCCGGGTTCCGGTGTCCGATTCGATTTCCCCGGCAGGCACGGAAATCGCGCAAATGCCGGCGAGGTTGGCCGAGAGGGTGAAGATGTCGGAAAGGTATTCCTGGAGAGGGTTGCCGGCGTTTTCCCCGATCTTCCGCGCCGCCCCGGGGGCGACGGGGGAGAGGATGGCATCGACCCCTGCAAATGCCTGCTCGAAATCCCGGCGGATCAGCGTGCGGACCTTCTGGGCTCGGGTGTAGTAGGCATCGTAGTAGCCGGAGGAAAGCACATAGGTGCCAAGCAGGATGCGGCGCTTCACTTCCGGACCGAATCCCGCCTCGCGGGAGTCCCGGTAGAGGTCGAGGAGATCGCCGCTGCCGCCATGGCGGACGCCGTAGCGGATGCCATCGAAGCGCGAGAGGTTCGATGAGGCCTCGGCTGGAGCCAAAATGTAATAGGTGGCCACGGCGTGTTCCGTGTGGGGCAGGGAAATTTCCACGATTTCCGCTCCGGCGGCCTGAAGGCGATCGACGGCAGCCATGACCGTGGCGCGGACGGCGGGGTCGATGCCATCGCCGAAATACTCGCGCGGCAGGCCGAGCTTCATGCCACTCACTCCGCGATCGATTTCCGCGAGGTAATCCGGGACCGGAGTTCGGAGCGATGTGGAGTCCGCCGGATCGTGCCCGGCGATGGCCTGAAGCAGGACTGCGGCATCATCGACGCTGCGGGTGAGCGGGCCGATTTGATCGAGCGATGACGCGAAGGCGACCAGCCCGAAGCGGGAAACGCGGCCGTAGGAGGGTTTCAGCCCGACGACTCCGCAATGCGAAGCGGGCTGGCGGATGGAGCCACCGGTATCCGAGCCGAGGGCGGCGATGGCGGTATGGGCGGCCACGGCAGCGGCCGATCCCCCGGAGGAACCTCCCGGAACACGGCTGAGATCGCGGGGATTTCGCGTCACGCGGAGGGCGGAGTTTTCCGTGGCGGAGCCCATGGCGAATTCATCCATGTTCGTCCGGCCGAAGATCACCGCCCCGGCTTCGCGGAGCTTGCGGGTGACGGTGGCATCGTAGGGCGAGAGGTAGCCGTTTTCGAGGAAACGGGAGGCGCAGGTGCAGGGCTCGCCGAGGGCATTGATGTTGTCCTTCAGAGCGATGGGAATGCCGCCAAGCGGGAGGCTGAGATCCGCCTGGGCTGCCGCTTCACGGGCCGCGGCGAGGTCGCGGGAAAGGAAGGCACCGACATCCGCATCGCGCGCGGTGATGGCGGCTTCAAGGTCCTCGACGATATCGAGCGGGGAGATTTCTCCGGAAACGAGAAGCTGGCGGAGGCGGGTGATGGAGGAGGCGGCGAGAGACATGGGACCGGCGGGAAAACTTGGAAGGGAGACGGGTTTTTTCAGGCGTCGGCAATCACCTTGGGGACGCGGATCTGGCCTTGGGCTTGCTCGGGGGCATTGGCGAGCACCCGCTCGAGCGGGAGGCTTTCATGGGGGACATCCGCGCGGAGGACATCGTGCACCGGGACCGGGTGGGCCGTGGCTTCGATTCCGGTGACATCGAGCGAGAGCAGGCTTTCGGCATGGCCGAGGATGGCATCGAGCTGAGGCTGGAACTCGGCGCATTCCTCATCGGAAAGGTGGAGCCTCGCAAGGCCTGCGACATAGCGGACATCGATCGATTGTTGAGCCATCGGGCGGGGAGTAAAGGGGGTCCCGGCCGGATCGGCAAGCCCGTGGGCTTGTCAGTTCCGCGGACCTCGTTAGGCTGGTCGGCATGCGCAGCTTGTTGGCTCTTTTTCCCCTGCTCCTGATCGGGGCTCCTTTGGCATCGGCCGGCAGCCCGGCGGAGGCCAAGGCGGTCCGTGAGGCCTATGAAAAATCCCTGGAGGCATGGTCGATCCGAGTGCAGCTCGCCAAGACCCCCGAGGAGCGGAAAGCGGTCAAAACCCCGGAACCGGCTCTGGCGGCGGAGAGGATGTGGTCGGTCATTTCCACCAGCCTGGATCAGCCCTGGGTCATCGAGCCGGCGGCGTGGTTCGTGCGGCTGGCTTCACCCCTGGTGAAAGTGGACGAAAAAGGGCAGGCCCAGCCGATGTTCCGCCCGGAAATCGCCAAGGTCCTCGCCGCCGTGGAGGCAAAACATCTGCAATCCAAGGACCTCGCCCCGATGTGCATGGCGCTGGTGGCCTTGGGCGATCAGCCATCGCTGGCGCTGCTCCGGAAAATCGAAGCCGGCCATCCGGACAAGGCCGTGGCCGGTGTGGCGGCCCTGGGGGTGGCGATGCTGGGGAAAAACATGGGCGATGATCCGCGCGTGATGAGGGAGCGCCTGAGCATGCTGCGCAAGGCGATCATCGATGCCGCCGATGTGAAGCTCGACCAAACCACCGTGGCGGCGCTTGCCGAGGAGGAGCTTTATATCATCACGAACCTTAGCAAAGGCACCGTGGCTCCGGACCTCGAAGGGCAGGATTCCGGGGGACGACCGATGAAATTGTCCGAAACCGACGGCAAGGTGAGGGTCCTGGTGTTCTGGAATTCCACCGGCGAGGGGCCCGATGGCTTGCTCGATTGGGTTTCCGCGCTGAGGCGGGATGAGAGGTTTGTGGGCAAGCCCTTTGAAGTGGTGGGGGTGAACACCGATCTGCGTGAGGATCTCAGGAAACTCCAGGCGGATGGGCGGGCGGATTGGCCGAATTTTTCCGATGCCAAAGCCGAGCTTTCGCGGGTTTACCGGGTTGCGAGCTATCCCACCGCCTACGTGCTGGGACCGGACCGCAAGATCCATTACGTGGGCCCCATGGGCACCTTCGCGGAACTCACCGCCTATGCGGTGCTCGATGAGCTTTGAGCCAGCGACCTTTCGAATGCTGTTAGAAAATCCCGGGCGGATCGAGGGATGCCGATTTCCGACCATGAAAAAGCCACCGGGCCCTTGTGATGGCGCGGTGGCTGGGATGAGTGTGGGAGAAATGGATTCCGTGCGGACGATGGATTAGAAGTAGCCGCGGACCGCGAGCAGATAGGTCAGGGCATTGACGTCGCCCGTGGGAGCGGCGAGCGAGGCGTATTCCACGCCGCCCATGATCTTCGCATTGTGACCGCAGATGTGGTAGTTCAGGCCCAGATAGAGCGTGTGGAGTTCATCGCCACGGCCGCTGTTGACATTCACACCGGGGCTGTGGACGGAGCGGACATAGCGGCTGTTGGTGCGGATGCCCTCGCTCTCGTTGGAGCCCGCATATTGATATTGAAGCACCGCCTGGAGACGGTTTTCCACGATCCAATACCAAGGCATGACCACCACCCCATGGAAGCTGCCACCGCGGTTCGGGGTGCTTGGAGAGTTTTCGCCGGCGGCGATGGTGCTCAAGACCCCGTAGCGATCACGGGTGTAAACGGCACTGAGGGCGAGCGCCCAGTCGTAGCCGAGGTTGTTGTCGCGGCCGCCTTCATCCAGATTCATGGCGTCGAGCACGAACATCCATTCATCGGTGGTCTGGTGGCGCAGGGACAGGTAGGTGGCGACACCGTCATTCCACCCGCCGATGAATTCCGAGTCATCCTCGCTGGTGAAAACCCCGAGAGTGCCGGACCATTTTCCCATGACAGCATCGAGGGTGACCCCGGATGCGCGGTTGTTCACACCGTAGAGCTTGTTCGCCAAGGCGGAACGCTCGACGGTGAGGATGTCCTTGGAGGACATGTGAACCTCCTCGGTCATGTTGACCTTGAAACGACCGTAGTTGAGCTTGAGTTCATCAAAGGGCCCGGTGCCGAAAGCCTTGCCGATGTCGAAGGTGAAGATCGCTTCGTCGAAGGTGTCGTATCCCCAGTCCAGATCGTTCCCGGCGGGGCGGCCGTCGTTGACCATGTTCAATTTGATGTTCGCGGCGAAATACTGGAGGAACTCGATCTTGGTCTCCAGACGGACGCGGCGGTAATCATCGTAGGTGTCATTGAAATCGCGACCATTGACGTCCTCGCCATCGACATAGGCTGCCTGGTATTGGAAGCGCCCGCCTACTTGGAAATACTGGAGAAAAGGATTCTCCGGATTCTTGTAAAGCGTGCCGGGCTTGCTCTGAAGCCACTCGCACCAGTCGCCGCTGTTGGAAGTCTTCGCGGCGGGGGCTGGGGCGACGGGTTCCGTGCCGGCGATGGCGGGCAAAATGCCAGCCAGGCAGGCGAGACAGGCACCGAGGGGCAATGGGTAGGATTTTCGGGTCATGGTGGTGATGGTGAAAAGGTCCGATGAGTGTCCGTCGGACCGATGGCGAGTCGATTAATGACGGAACTGTAACAGAGGAACAGGAACTGTGTGACAATCGTGTCACGAAACGACCAGAGCCAAGGTCCTTTTTCTCCGCAGACCGCTCCCGAAATCGCCCGAATTCGGCTCCTGTCAAATGCGGATTGCCCGCCATTCCAAGGTTGTTTCAGGATGGAAGCATCTCAAAAACAATGACTTAACGTTATTTTTTGGCGGTGAGGGGGAGTTGTGTGACGGGACTGCTAGAAACGTGGCCGCGGTGCCTTCGGATTTTGTGACGGCTTTGTCACAATGGGAAGATCGTCGGCCGGGAGGAAAGGGGGGATTTAGCGGCCGTCATCCCGCAGCAAGCGAGAAACCATGAAAAACATCGCCTCCACCATCCTGTTCGCCGCGAGCCTCGTCTCCGCCGCTTCCGCCGCCGAGTCCCATCTCGACGAGAATCTGCCCGCCTACAAGCCCGTGTCGGGAATCTCCGGTGGCCTGACCTCCGTGGGCTCGGACACCCTGAACAATCTCATGACCCTCTGGGCGGAAGGCTTCCGCAAGGCCTATCCAAACGTGACGGTTTCCATCGAGGGCAAGGGCTCCTCGACCGCCCCTCCGGCGCTGATGGAAGGGACCTCGCAGTTCGGACCGATGAGCCGTCCGATGAAAGCCGAGGAAATCGACGCTTTCGAAAAGAAGTTCGGCTACAAACCCACCGAAGTAAGCGTGGGGATCGATGCCCTGGCCGTTTTTGCCCACAAGGACAATCCGCTGGAAGGCCTGACCCTCAAGCAAGTGGATGGCATTTTCTCCGCCACCCGCAAGGCTGGTGGTGAAGACATCAGCGAGTGGGGCCAACTCGGCCTGGCCGATTGGAAGGGTCGCCCGATTTCCCTCTACGGCCGGAATTCCGCTTCGGGCACTTATGGGTTTTTCCAAGAACACGCGCTGGGCAAGGGCGACTACAAGCCGACGGTGAAAGAACAACCCGGCTCATCCGCCGTGGTGCAGGGTGTCGGCGGTGACCTCTACGCGCTGGGATACAGCGGCATCGGCTACAAGACATCCGGAGTCCGTGCCCTGCCGCTCGCAGCGGAGGGCGGGGAATACTTCGAGGCGAACTACGACAACTGCCTCGCCGGTGACTATCCCCTGGCCCGCTTTCTCCTGATCTACGTGAACAAGAAGCCCGGTGAGCCGCTTCCCGCCACCGCGCTGGAATTCCTGAAGTTCGCGCTTTCCAAGGAAGGTCAGGAAATCGTCGAGAAAGACGGTTACTACCCGCTCCCTGCCGAAGTGGCTGCGGAGATGGTGGAATCGATTTCCAAGTGATTCCGGATTGACCCCTGCCGCCGTTCCGGGCGGGATTCCCTCGGCGACCAAGTCGTCACCGGAAGTCCATTGCCCGACGGCGGCATTGATGGCCGGATCTTCTCTCTTCTTTCATGAGTATCCCACCGCAGCAGGCTCCGGACCCGAAACGGTTTGAGGTATCGAAAGGCACTTTGCTTTTCGATCGGCTCATGACCCAGGTGATCCGCTGCGGTGGTATCGCGGTCATCCTCGCGGTTTTCGGGATCTTCCTCTTCATCGTGAAGGAAATCGTGCCGCTCTTTTCCGGCGCGGAGGTGCGGCCGGGTGAAGTGCGCGAGCAGACGGGAGAGCGTCCTCAGGTCCTCGGCGTGGATGAATGGGGAGAGCGCCCTTTTCTTTATTCGGGCAGAGATCGCATCACCTTCATCAGCGCGACCGATGGCCAGCGCGAAGAGGTCGAGATTCCCGGTTTGAAGGACAAGGTCATCACCGCCACGGCCTATGATCCGGTGAACCGACGCGTCGCCCTCGGCCTCGACGATGGCAGCGTGGGTTCCTTCATCGTCGCGTACCAAACCGAGTTTGCGGACGATGGCTCCCGGACCGTGAAACCCGAAATCACGCTGGAGCCATGGTTCCAGGTGTCAGTCGGCGAAGGGGCCGTGAAGGCGCTGGCCTATGGTGATGGCGGTGCCGCCCGGGTGCTGGTCGTGGCGCGGGAAAAAGGTCTTGCGGTTCTGCGCCTGGCGCAAAAGCGCGCCTTGGTGGGTAAGCCGAAGCTGGCCCTCGCCGGCACCGATGACCTGACCTCGCAGGTGAACTCTGAGATCCTCGGAGTGGCTGCCTCTCAAAACGGCCAGGCGGTTCTCGTGGCGGACGCTTCGGGCGAAGTACGATACTTCCAGTCGGACGCGGGGAAAGTTTCGCTCATCGAGGTCTTCCGACCCTTCGGCGAGGAACCTCCAGTGCGGATGGATTTCCTCTTCGGCGGGGTTTCCGTGGCCATGACGCGCCAGGGAGGCGAGCAGAAGATCTTCAGTCTCTTTCGTCCCGAAGGTTCCGAGATCCGGGTCTTTGGCGAAACCAAATCCTTCGACCCTCTTGGAAGCGGAACCCCGGTGTTCGCGCCGAATCTTCGCAACAAATCCTTCCTCACCGGGGCGGGCGGGAGATTGACCCTTCGTCACCTGACCTCCGGCGCCACCCGATGGGAAGGAGAGGCACCCTTCGAGCCAGTGTTGGCAACCTTCGATGGCAAGTCGGAACATTTCTTCATCGCCGCGGAAGATGGGCGGATTCAAGGGTATCGTCTCGATGATCCTCACCCCGAAGCCGGTTGGCGCGCTTTCTTCGGGAAAGTCTGGTATGAAGGCGGTTCCGGGCCGGTCTATCAATGGCAGTCCACGGGTGGGACGGATGACTTCGAGCCCAAGCTCTCTCTCATTCCCCTCATCGTGGGTTCGCTGAAAGGCACCTTTTATGCGCTGATGTTCTCGGTTCCCATCGCGCTGCTTGCTGCGATTTTCTCGGCATCGTTCCTTCCCCATGACATGAAGCGGGTGGTCAAGCCGGCCATGGAAATCATGGCGTCGCTGCCCTCCGTCGTGCTCGGTTTCCTCGCCGGCATCTGGCTGGCACCGATGGTGGAAGATAAGGTTCCATCGATCCTGCTGCTGTGCCTTTCCTTGCCGGTTTCCGCTCTGTTGGTGGGCGTGTTGTGGTGCCGCCTGCCGATGAAGTCCCGGCGTCTCTTCGAAGGCGGGCGCGAATGGTTGTTGCTTCTGCCCGTTCTCGGAGTTGTGGCGATGGTGGCTTGGTCGCTCGGTCCCTTGTTGGAAAAAGCTCTCTTCGTTTATCGTGATCCGGGAGGACGCGAGATCGCCGATTTCCGATTGTGGTGGCCGCAGGCGACCGGTCTGCCCTTCGATCAGCGGAACTCGATGGTGGTGGGCTTCATGATGGGCTTCGCTGTCATTCCCGTGATCTTCACCATCGCCGAGGACTCCCTCTCGAACGTTCCGAAAACTCTAACAGCCGCCGCCGCCGCCCTCGGGGCGAGTCGCTGGCAGGTGGTCCGCAGCATCATCATTCCCGTGGCATCTCCCGGGATCTTCTCCGCCCTGATGATCGGTTTCGGCCGGGCGGTGGGTGAAACGATGATCGTGGTCATGGCCACAGGGAACACTCCGGTCACGAGTTGGAACATCTTCAGCGGGATGCGCACGCTCTCGGCGAACATCGCCGTGGAATTGCCCGAAGCGGCTCCGGGTTCCACTCACTACCGAACTTTGTTCCTCGGGGCGCTGGTCCTCTTCATGTTGACCTTCACGCTGAATAGCATGGCCGAGATCCTCCGCCAAAGACTGCGGGAAAAGAACAAGATCGTCTGAAGCCCCATCATGGACTCCAAGCCCACCAGCTTCGCCACCACCGGACGCTCCCGCAAAGGGGAGCCGTTTGTTTGGCTTACCGCCGCAGGACTCACCATGGGTGTGGTCCTGACTCTGGGGCTGTTAGGTTTGGTTGTCACCAAGGGCATCCAGACCTTCTGGCCAGATCGGATCCAGGTGTTTGAGATCGATACCGGTGCCGGCACAGAGAAGGTCGCAGGGTATGTCGTTCAGGAAAGGGAGCGAAGAGATCCGCAGGGGGTCGACCACGAGGAGATTCAGATTTTCCGTGGAAATCGCGAACTCTTCGGGGAGAAGTTTGCCTTCTTTGATCGAGCTTCCATCCGCTCCCAAGAAATTCCCGAAGATATCCTTCTCGTTGAGCGCATGGAAGGCGGGCACGTGATCGCCCGCGCTGGAAAAATCCTTCGGGCCGATGGAACTGAAGTCCCGGCAAATGACCCGGGTTTCGCAACGAGTCTCGATGAATTGATCGAAAAGACCGATACCAAACGGGAGGAATTGCGCCGCATCGAAAAAATCGAAATCGGACGCAATGCCCGTGAAGTCAAGGAACTGAGGTCGCTTGAGCGCTTCGAGGGCAGCACCCCCGAAACCCAGGCGCGCCTCGCCACATTGAACGAGGAGTTCCTCAAACTCGATGCCGAGCGGAATCTTGTCCGACAGGCTCTGGCCGGAGATGTTCTGCTGCTTGATGCTGTCGATGGGCGGGAGATTCGCATCGAAGCGGGCGAGCTTCTTCATATTTTTCGTCCGAACCAAGCCGGAGTGATCGGTCGCACCGGAGAAATGCTCCGGCGCGTCTGGCATTTCCTCGCCAGTGATCCGCGCGAGGCGAACACAGAGGGTGGGGTTTATCCGGCGATTTTCGGAACGGTGGTGATGACTTTGGTGATGAGCCTCTTCGTGACTCCCTTCGGTGTCGTGGCGGCCATCTATCTTCGGGAATACGCCAAACAGGGTCCCCTGGTCCGGGCTGTTAGGATCTCAGTGAACAATCTCGCTGGCGTGCCCTCGATTGTCTTCGGGGTTTTTGGTCTCGCATTCTTTATCTACTTCCTCGGGGGTGTCGTGGATTCATGGTTCTTTCCCAGATCGGAAGAGCCCGTGTTCAAAAGCGGAGGTGTCCTGTGGGCTTCCCTCACGCTCGCCTTGCTTACCGTTCCTGTTGTGATTGTGGCGACGGAGGAAGCCCTTGCCGCCGTGCCGCGCGGAGTGCGTGAGGCCGCACTCGCCTGTGGTGCCTCGAAATGGCAGGCGATCCAGCGTGTGGTGCTGCCCGCTTCTTTGCCCGGCATCCTCACCGGTGTCATTCTCGCCATGGCCCGTGGTGCGGGCGAAGTCGCCCCGCTGATGCTTGTCGGAGTCGTCAAGAGCGCGCCGGATTTGCCCATCGATGGAGAGGCACCTTTCATCCACGCCGAGCGCCAGTTCATGCATCTGGGTTTTCATATCTATGACCTCGGCTTCCAATCACCGGATTCCGAGGCGGCGAAACCCATGGTGTTCGCCACCACCCTGCTGCTTATCACGATCGTCGTTGTGATGAATCTCGCAGCCATCATCATCCGCAACCGCCTGCGGAAAAAATACGCCACCAGCAGCTTCTGATGCCAAGAGAGGACTTCATCGCCGTGGATCACTTCAGCTTCTTTTACGGAGCGAAGCAGGCATTGTTCGATATCCACATGGATATCCCGGAAAGGCAGGTGACCGCCCTCATTGGCCCTTCCGGGTGTGGAAAATCCACCCTCTTGCGGAACATGAACCGCATGAACGATCTCATCGACGGAGTCAGGCATGCCGGTGATATCCGCCTCAACGGCTCCAGTCTCTACGACCCAAAAATCGAGGTCATCTCGCTTCGGAAACGGGTGGGCATGGTCTTCCAGAAATACAATCCTTTCGCAAAGACGATTTACGAAAACGTTGTCTTTAGCCTTCGGGTCGCGGGTCGCAACGGTCGCCGGGAATTGGACGAAGTGGTGGAACGTTCGCTTCGGTCCGCCGCGCTGTGGGAGGAAGTGAAGGATCGACTCCACGAAAGCGCCTTCGGTCTCTCAGGGGGGCAGCAGCAGCGGCTATGCATCGCCAGAGCCATTGCCAATCAGCCGGAAATCCTATTGATGGATGAACCTTGCGCCGCGCTTGATCCCACCGCGACCCTGAAAATCGAGTCCCTGATTCGCGACCTCAAGGAACAATTCACCATCGTCATCGTGACCCACAACATGGAGCAGGCGACCCGATGTTCAGACCGCACGGCTTTCCTCTACATGGGACGCTTGATCGAGTATGGCTCCACCCGGCAGATTTTTGAAACACCCCGGCAGGAGGAGACAGAGGCCTATATCTCGGGGCGATTCAGTTAGAAACATGAGTGATACCTTCCAGCAGCATCCCGAAACGGCGATTGAGGTGGCGGATATGGATTTCCATTATGGGGAATCCAAGGCACTCAAGGACATCCGTCTGACCGTGCCACGCGGGAGGATCGTCGCATTCATCGGTCCTTCAGGTTGCGGGAAATCGACTCTGCTGAGATGTTTCAACCGGATGAACGATCTGGTTCCCGGCGCAAGGGTCACGCGTGGGAGCATCCACATCGATGGCGTGGAAATCCATAGCCCGGAGGTGGATCCGGTAGAGCTTCGCCGACGGGTCGGAATGGTTTTCCAAAAGAGCAATCCATTTCCTCGGTCCATTTACGAGAATGTCGCTTATGGCCCGCGCATCGCCGGTACAAAGTCAAAGAGCGAGCTGGATGGGATCGTGGAAGAGGCATTGAAAGGTGCTGCGCTTTGGAGCGAGGTGGAAAGTCGCCTTCATGAAAGCGCCTTCGGGCTCTCTGGCGGCCAGCAACAACGTCTCTGCATTGCTCGGGCGATCGCCGTCCGTCCGGAAATTCTCCTGATGGATGAGCCTTGCTCGGCGCTCGACCCTGTGGCAACGGCGAAGGTGGAGGAATTGATCCTTGATTTAAAAAGGAATTACACGATCGTTATCGTCACTCACAACATGCAGCAGGCGACCCGTATTTCCGATATGACCGCCTTTTTCTATCTGGGCGAACTCATGGAATACGGGGCGACCACCAAAATTTTCACCCGGCCCGAACGACGGGAGACCGAGGACTATGTCACCGGTCGCTTTGGCTGAAACGAACCAATACCATGCCCCAACACACTCCCCACATCATCCGTGAATTCGATCAGGCCATGCGTGGTCTCGCGGATTTGGTTATCTCCATGGGGGCTCAAGCCCGCCTCAACTTGGCCCGTGCCATGGAGGCGCTTCAGCAGAGGGATTTGGACCGATGCAAGGTGGTCATCGCCGATGACACTGAAGTCGATGAAGCGGAGCGGGCAGTGGATGCAGCGGGCATGGACATTCTCCTGCGATTTCATCCGGTGGCGAGTGATCTCCGATTGGTGATCAGTTCGATGAAAATCGCCGCGAACCTTGAAAGGATCTCGGATCATGCAGTCAACATTGCCAAGAGGGCCCGCAAAATGTTGGCCAAGCCGGAGGTAAGGGAGGTTCGCTTGATTGAGCCCGTTTATCTTCTGGCTGATGGCCAACTCCAGGATGCTCTTGCTTCCTATGCTGATCGCGATTCAGAGAAAGGCAGGGGGCTGAAAGAGAGGGATCAGGAGTTGGATAGGATGCACAAACGGGTGATGGCCCAGTTGAGCCAGTTGCTGGAAGAGGGAGGTGAATTGAGTGAAAGCTATCTGCACCTCTTGTTTGTGGTGCGTTCGCTTGAGCGGGTCGGTGACCTCGCCGTCAACATCGGAGAAGACGCGGTTTATCTCGATCGTGCTGAAGACATTCGGCACATGAAGGCGCGCCAACAGGACACGGACGCATGATCCAAAGCCATCGCCGGAGATTCCGAAGCCGAATTTCTTCGTTCTGATGGCGCTTGCGTCGAATGGATGGAGATGGTGGCCAACAAGGGTTGGGATGCTTCACACCACATCCTTCTTCAGATCGCGGGCGGTCCAGATTTCGCCTTCGAGGGCTTGGAGGGCGCCGCGGGGTTTGCGGGCTCCAGTGCGCCGCTGCGGACCGAAGTAGTCCCGTGAACTTCGAAAGACCTCATCGACGAATTCACGGCCGCCGATGACCGAGCCATCGGTGAAATGTCGCACGCGATGACGGATGATTTGTGAGATCCGAGATTTTTTCCACAGCCTTGTCCCGGGCGATGCCTTTTCGGACCACCTGGCCCTCGTGTTGGACTTCGATGGATTTTCCTAACAGCACCCGCTGGTAGCGCCGGGAGAGGCCGCCTTGGGACCAGGCGCGGAGGAGGCTTTCCTGCTCGCCGGGGC
>JALOTY010000055.1 GCA_025457665.1 Akkermansiaceae bacterium
GGCCGCACGGTGACGGGCGGCAAGCGCGGTTCATCCCGCGCTTGAAGCTTGCCTTTGCATCCGGGTTGGAGAGCTTCAGGGCGTGCTGCCGAAGGAGTTTGCGATCAAGTCAGGGAAGGTGTGGATCCGCAACCCGCGGGTCGATGACATACCATCGATGATCGCCCTGCATCGCCGTTGCTTCCCATCGATGATGGCGGCGGATGGTGCCTGGGAGGAAAGCGAGCTGCGCAGTCACCTCAATGTTTTCGAAGAAGGGCAATTGCTCGCGGAACTCGACGGCCGTGTCGTGGGCGTGGCTTCCTCGCTCATCGTCAACATGGGCCGCGATCCCCTGCGCAAGCACACTTACTATGGGATCACCGACGACGGCTATTTCTACAATCACGACCCCCAGGGCGACACTCTTTACGGGGCCGAGGTCTATGTGGACCCCGATCTGCGTGGCCTGGGTCTGGGCAAGGCGCTCTATGAGGAACGCCGCCAGCTCTGCCGCCGCCTGAACCTCCGCCGCATCCTGGCAGGCGGGCGTTTGTCGAACTATGTCGACCATGCCCCGCGGCTCACTCCCGAGGAATACGTCTGGCAGGTGCAGGACGGAAAAATCCACGACCCCGTGCTCGGCTTCCAGATTTCCCAAGGTTTCGCCGTCCGCGGCGTGATGCCGAACTACATTCGCGATCCCCGCTCCATGGATTACGCCGGGCTCATCGAGTGGATCAATCCCGACTACCAGCCGAAGGCCGGCACGGAAGCGACCAAGGTGCGTGTGGCCTGCGTCCAGTATGCCATGCGGAAGGTCGATGGCTTCGAAGACTTCGCGCGGCAGGTCCGGTATTTCGTGGAAACCGCCGGCGAGGACTACGGGGCGGAGTTCGTGCTCTTCCCGGAGTTCCTCACCGTGCAATTGCTCAGCGGCATGGAGCCCATGGGTTCACGCGAAGGGATCCGCAAACTGGCGGAATACACGCCGAGATTCGTCGATCTGATGTCCACCCTCGCTCGCGAGCAGGGGCTTTACCTCATCGCCGGTTCGCACCCGGTCGCCATGCCGGACGGGCGATTGGAAAACACCGCCATGATCTTCAAGCCGGATGGCAGCCACGTCTCCCAGCCGAAACTCCACATCACCCCGGGAGAAAAAACCTGGTGGGGCATTTCCGGCGGTGACTCGCTCATCGTCGTGCAAACCCCCAAGGCCCGCATCGGCGTATTGATTTGCTACGATGTCGAGTTCCCCGAAGCCGCCCGCTATCTGGCCGACCGCGGGATCGAAATCCTCTTCGTCCCCTACTGCACCGACAACCGCCAGGGCTACCTCCGCGTCACCACCTGCGCCGCCGCCCGGGCGATCGAAAACCAGATCTACGTCGTCGCCTCCGGAGTCGTCGGCAACCTTCCCGATGTCCCCGCCATGGACATCCACTACGGCCGCGCCGCGGTTTACACGCCCAGCGATTTCGAATTCGCGCGCGATGGCATCCAAGGTCAGGCGGATGCCAATGTGGAAACCCTGCTGGTCACGGATCTCGACATCTCCGACCTCTACCGCTCCCGCCAATCCGGTGCCGTTACGCCCATGAGCGACCGCCGCAAAGACCTCTTCGAGTTCACCAGCAAGCTCTTCTGAGCGGAAATCCGTCGGAAATCGCCCGCCGTGAGCTTTTTGCGCCCCATTCGGCGACCCGAATCCGGGGAAAAAATGGCCCCTGCGAACCGATTTTTCGGGATAACCGTTTTTTCTGGAAAAAATTTCGGGCTGGGTTTGGGTGGTAGGTGGCCTTGATTTCCAAAGGATTGCGGCCCTCCCAAAGACAAAACCCACGCGATCGAGTAGGTAAGGAAATCCAATTTATTTGGAAATTGCGATGCTGGGGTTCGATTGGTAGTTAAGAAGCGTTTACGACACACACCGATGACCACGACCCAAGTTCAAAACCTCCAACTGGCCTACTCGCAGGCCCAAGCAGTGGCGCTCCGGGGGGGGCTGCCCTGCACCAAGGCAGCGAGTGCCGAAGTGGAGGCAAAGCTGACCCGCCTGCTGGTGGTGACTGCTGGGTTCTTTGGACTCGCGGTTTCCGCGGTCATCGCCGTTGGCGCTTCGCTGGCCTAGTGCCACTACGCTGGGTTGCCCGCGATCGGGGGGTCGCACAAGGGTTTCTCCAGCTCGGGAAAAAATGGTCCGGTGTCCGGGGGGGCACCGGACTTTTTTTGTCCTCATCACAGGCGGGCACCTGCCTTGACGAAGACGCCGGGGAAAAACAGACTGTCGGCATGTCAGACCCGCGCCGACCCTTCTCCTCCCCGATGCTCGATGGCCCCGACCGCGCCCCTTCGCGCGGCATGCTCTATGCCGTGGGCTTCAAAAAAGAGGATTTCGCCAAACCCCAGATCGGCATCGCCTCCACCTGGTCCCAGGTCACACCCTGCAACATCCACATCGACCGCCTCGCTCGCGAAGCCGCGAAAGGGGCCGATGCCGCGGGTGGGAAGGCCTTGATTTTCAACACGATCACGATCTCCGACGGGATCTCGATGGGCACCGAGGGGATGAAATACTCGCTCGTTTCCCGGGAGGTCATCGCCGATTCCATCGAAACCGTGGTCGGCTGCGAAGGCATGGACGGCTACGTCGCCATCGGCGGCTGCGACAAGAACATGCCCGCCTGCCTCATCGCCATGGCCCGGATGAACCGCCCGGCGGTCTTCGTTTACGGCGGCACCATCCTGCCCGGCTGCGCCACGATCAAGGGCGAGAAAAAGGACCTCGATATCGTTTCCATCTTCGAAGCCGTGGGCAAACACGCCGCCGGCGAATACACCGATGAAGAGCTGGAAACCGTGGAATCCTGCGCGATTCCCGGCGAGGGTTCCTGCGGCGGGATGTACACCGCCAACACCATGGCCTCAGCCATCGAGGCCCTCGGCATGTCGCTGCCGAACAGCTCCGCCCAGGCCGCCGTTTCCGACGACAAGATGCGCGATTGCTTCGATGCCGGTGCCGCCGTGCTCCACCTCATGGAACGCGGCATCCGCCCGCGCGACATCATGACGCGCAAGGCTTTCGAAAACGCCATCACCGTCGTCATCGCCCTCGGGGGTTCGACCAATGCCGTGCTCCACCTGCTCGCCATGGCCCACGCGGCCGAGGTCGAGTTGAGCATCAATGATTTCACCGAGATCGGCAAACGCGTCCCGGTCGTCGCCGACCTGAAACCCTCCGGCCGCTATTCGGTGGCGGACCTGGTGAAGATCGGCGGCACGGTGCCCTTGCTGCGCATGCTGCTCGAAGCCGGCCTGCTGCATGGCGACTGCCTCACCGTGACCGGTCGCACGCTCGCGGAAAACCTCTCCAAATCGCCCCTCTACTACCCGGCCGATCAGGACATCATCCGCCCGCTCGATCAGCCGATCAAAAAGGACAGCCACCTGCGCATCCTCTACGGCAACCTCGCCCCCGGCGGTGCCGTGGCGAAAATCACCGGCAAGGAAGGCGAATCCTTCACTGGCCGCGCCCGCGTGTTCGATTCCGAGGACGATGGCATGAAGGCGATCCTCGCCGGCGAAATCCACGAGGGCGACGTCATCGTCATCCGCCGCGAAGGCCCGAAGGGCGGCCCCGGCATGCGCGAAATGCTCGGCCCCACCAGTGCCATCATGGGTCGCGGACTCGGGAAAAAGGTCGCACTCGTCACCGATGGACGTTTCTCCGGCGGCAGCCACGGTTTCGTGGTCGGCCACGTCACGCCCGAAGCTCACGATGGCGGCCCCATCGGCCTGCTGGTCGATGGCGACATCATCACCATCGATGCCGTGAACAACACGCTTTCCGTGGACATCGATGACGATGCCATGAAGGCGCGTCGGGAAAACTGGCAGCAACCCGCCCCGCGCTACACCCGCGGTGTGCTGGCGAAATTTGCCAAGCTCACCACCAGCGCCAGCGAGGGTGCGGTGACCGACAAGAACCTCTGAGCCCCGGCTCACCCGACCAAAGAATGAGTGTGGAAACCGAAGCACGACTGGAGTTCGAAACCGCTCCGTTTCTGCACTCGCTGTTCGGCAACGACGCCGCCAATCTCCGCCATCTGGAGGAAAGGCTGGGCATCCGCGTGGTCACGCGCGATGGCTGGATCCTATTCGCCGGACCGGTGGAGGGCGTCGATGCCGCCAAGCGTGCTTTCGCCGATCTCGAAGAAGCCCGCCGTGGTGGCGCGGAAATCCGCAGCCGTGAATTCCAACTCGCCGTGGACCTCGCCGCCAATGGCCAGGGCAATGGCGTGAGCGAGCTTTCCGGAGTGCGGCTGTTAGGTTTTCGCGGTCGCAAGCCGGTCGTCCCGAAAACCCCGAACCAGCTCGAATACCTGCGTCTCATCGAGGCCAACGACGTCTGCTTCGGCCTGGGTCCGGCCGGCACGGGAAAAACCTATCTCGCCATGGCCATGGCGCTGGCGATGCTGAAGGCGAAACAAGTCCAGCGCATCGTCCTCACCCGCCCGGCCGTGGAAGCCGGCGAAGCCCTCGGTTTCCTCCCCGGCGACATGCGTGAAAAGGTCGCCCCTTATCTCCGCCCGCTCTACGATGCCATCCACGACATGATCGGCTTCGAGCAAGGCGAACGCTACCTTGAGGACGGCACCATCGAAATCGCCCCGCTCGCCTTCATGCGTGGCCGCACGCTGGCGAAGTCCTTCGTGATTCTCGACGAAGCGCAGAACACCACCCGCGAACAAATGTTCATGGCCTTGACCCGCCTTGGCGAAGACTCGCGCATGGTGGTCACGGGCGACGCTTCGCAAGTCGATCTCAAGCCCAATGTCGCCTCCGGCCTCGCCGAAGCCGAACGCGCGCTCGAAGGCGTGAAGGGCATCGGTTTCCTCCGTTTCACCGGGGAAGACGTCGTCCGCCACCCGGTCGTCGGCCGCATCATCGCCGCCTACCGCAAGGCTCGGGGGAATTGATCCACAGCCGGGGAAGGACAAAGTGCCAAGTGCCAAGTGCCAACTCACCGATCACTGATCACTGATCACCGCTCACCACCATCATGTCGCTGGCGCGGGGAGCGGCATGGTGCATGTTGCGGCACGATGCGTTACCTTGCTGTTTTTCTATGCGCTTTGCTGAGTTCCTGCGGATGGATTCCGGAGAAGCCCGTAACGCCGGTGCGGACGATCGTTTCCGAGCCCACCGGACCCGCTCGTGAACTGGTCGTGTTGCTGCCCGGCCGATGGTCCGAACCCGAGGAATTCGCAGCGGAAGGTTTCACCGATCTCGTTCGCGCGCGTCATCCGCAAGCCCGCATCGTCGCGCCGGATCTTCACGTCGGTTACTACATGGCGGGCATGGCGGCGGATCGGATCGAGCAGGAAATCATCGCTCCCGCCCGACGCACGGGCGTGAAGCGCATCACGCTGGTCGGCATTTCCATGGGCGGACTCGGCGCGCTCATGCACGCGGCCGAGTATCCCCAAAGCGCCGATCAGCTCGTTTTGCTCTCGCCCTTTGCCGGGGAGGAGGAAGTCATCGATGAAATCGCTGCCGCCGGTGGACTTGCCCGCTGGCAGGTCGCCGAACCACTCGCTCCCCGCGATTACAGCCGCCGCCTGTGGCGACATTTCCAGAAACAGCCGCCCACCGGCATCCGGCTCGGCTGCGGGGAAAGCGACCGACTCGCCCCCACCAGCCGGCTCATCGCCGCAGAGTTGTTAGATCGAAATGATGCTCTGTGGCTTCCAGGCGATCATGATTGGCCGACCTGGAACGAACTCTATCGACAGCTCTCCGCACGCTGAGGCCGCCCTCCCGTGTTTGCGGTCGGGGATTGGGTTTTCCCCGCGCTTCCGGGCGTCTAGTTTTCAGGAAACCGGAACCCATGAAAATCCTGGCCTGCCTGATCGCCTCCGCCCTGCCCCTGTCCGCCCTGCCTCCCGCTCTGGAAGGCCAGGCGGTGAAAAGCGAACTCAGCTCCTTTGCGCTTTCCCCCAAGCGCATCGTCTGGACCTCCGGGGAAGGCGTGAAAAACGCCGACCACCTCCTGCTGCCCAAGCCCGGCCAGACCATGCTCAGCGAACAGGTGGCCCCACTCGTCCTCGAACCCGGCGCGGGCCTCGTCATCGACTTCGGAACGCAGATCGCCGGATCGGTCGAGCTGTTCACGACCATGACCGAAAGCAAGGACATGCCCACGGTGCGCATCCGCTTCGGCGAATCGGTGGCGGAATCCATGGCCGACATCGGCGAACGCGGTGCCCAGAACGACCACGCCCTGCGCGATCAATCCATCAAGGTCCCCTGGCTCGGAAAAACCACCATCGGCCCCAGCGGATTCCGATTTGTTAGAATCGACAATGCCGACCCGAAAATCCCGCTCTCCCTCAGCGAAGTCCGTGCCGTGCTCACGATCCGCGATGTCCCCTACCTCGGCTCCTTCCGCAGCTCGGACGATCGACTCAATCAAATCTGGCAAACCGCCGCCTACACCGTCCACCTCAACATGCAGGACTACCTGTGGGACGGCATCAAACGCGATCGCCTTGTCTGGCTCGGCGACATGCATCCGGAAGTCAGCGTCATCCATGCCGTCTTCGGGGAAAACGAAGTCGTCCCGAAAAGCCTCGACCTCATCCGCGACCGCACGCCCGTGACGGAGTGGATGAATGGCATCAGCTCTTACTCGATGTGGTGGATCCTCATTCACGAGGAATGGCATCTCCACCATGGCGATACCGGATACCTCCGCGAACAGAAAACCTATCTCACCGCCCTCCTGAAGAGGCTCGCGGGATATGTCGATGCCGATGGCCGCGAGACGCTCGATGGCATGCGTTTCCTCGACTGGCCGACCTTTGAAAACAAGGCCGCCGTGCATGAAGGGTTGCAGGCCATGATGGTCATGACCATGGACTCCGGCGCACGGTTGATGGAACTGTTAGATGATGAAGAGACCGCGGAACTTTGCCGTGAGACCGCCGCCCGACTCCGCAAGCACCAGCCGGAATCCTCCGGCAGGAAATCCCCCGCCGCCCTCCTCGCACTCGCCGGCATGCGGGATGCCCGGGAGGTCGCCGATGGCACGCTGAAGAAAGACGGCCCTGCCGACCTCAGCACTTTCTATGGCTTCTACGTCCTCAATGCTTTGGGCAAATCAGGCGATGCGGAAACCGCCATGGATTTCATCAGCCAGTATTGGGGCGGCATGCTCGACCACGGTGCCACGACTTTCTGGGAAGACTTCGATCTGGCCTGGACGAAAAACGCCGGTCGCATCGATGAACCCGTGCCTGCCGGGAAAAAAGACCTCCATGGCGACTTTGGGGCCCATTGTTACATCGGCTTCCGTCACAGCCTTTGCCATGGCTGGGCCGGCGGTCCGGCCGCATGGCTGAGCCGCCACGTGCTCGGCATCGAACCTGCCGCACCCGGTTTCGCCGAAGTCTTCATTCGCCCGCAACTCGGCAAACTCGATTGGGCCGAAGGCAGCTATCCCACGCCCAAGGGCATCATCCGCGTCCGCCACGAACGCCGGGCCGATGGCAGCATCGCCTCGACCATCGATCTCCCCCCCGGTGTGAAACGCCGCGAGTGATCCGACCCGGGCGACACATTTCGTCGATGAAGGGTTGCACGATGCCGACCCTGCACCAAGTTCAGGGCTTCCGCTTGAGAGGCTGTTTGTCTTGCGTGACAGACATTTCCCTCCGGCTGGCTCGACTGCTCCCGTCATCCCAACCACCCTTCAGCACCATGGAAAACCGCGATATCGAAAAGAGCTATCCCATCAACGAGTTCATCGAAAAACTC
Organism: Akkermansiaceae bacterium; assembly: GCA_025457665.1. Classification (GTDB taxonomy): domain Bacteria; phylum Verrucomicrobiota; class Verrucomicrobiia; order Verrucomicrobiales; family Akkermansiaceae; genus Haloferula. The sequence continues at coordinate 7,801 of JALOTY010000055.1, forward strand.
CGCCGCCTCGCCGACTGCCTGGAAAACGGCGAGCCCTTCGAAATCCAAATCGCCGGCGAACGTCTCTACGTCCCCGTCCGCGCCACCTACACGATCGAACACGAACGCGAAGACGGCTCCCAGGAGATCGAATTCCAGATCAAGTGGGATACCGAAGAAGAGTGAGGCCTGTTTTTTTCCTCACGCGTTGCAGCAAGCCACGCCATCTCATCGCCGGAGATACATCCGGCGGTGAAGGGATCTGGGATCGGGGCCCACTCAGCCATGGGTCTGGGCGTTCCCCGCAGAGGGGATGCAAAAATCCTTTTGCCAGAAAGGCGACCGGGAGCATCCTGCGGCATGTTCCGTAGCAAGGTGTTCACTGCCTGGTTCTTCATCGCCCTGACGACCTGGATCATCCTTTTCACCCAGTTCAACAGCCTCGAATTCCTCGCTTCGCATTTCCATTATCCGCTCATCATGGTTCTCGGTGCCTTCGTCGCCGGGCTGACCCCCGAGGGCGGCGGAGCGGTGGCATTTCCGGTGCTCAGTGTCTTTTTCAGTGTCGATCGCGTCCTCGCCCGCGACTTCAGCCTGATGATCCAGAGCATCGGCATGACCAGTGCGAGCATCTTCATCCTCAGCCATCCCGACAACAGGCTCCGGACCTACAAGCCGCTGCTGTGGTTCATCCCGGTCACATTCGTGGGATTCGTGCTTGGGATGCAGCTTCTCCAGCAGATTCCGGTTTACATCATCCAGGCGCTTTTCCTGAGTCTCATCACGAGTTTTGCCATCGCGTATCTTTACAGCAAACACCGCGGTGACCGCCCGAATCTCCAGGCCACGACGCTTTCCGAACGGGTCGCGCTCATCGGCATTCTCATCCTCGGCGGGATGTGCGCCAGCCTCTTCGGCACCGGGGCGGACATCATCCTCTACACGATGCTGGTCACCCGCTTTGCCATGAATGAAAAAGTGGCCACCCACATGAGCATCATCCTCATGGCCTCGATCAGTGTGCTTGGTTTCGCCTACCGCCATTTTGTCGATGCCGGGCTCGCCCCCGACCAGTTCCGGACCTGGCTGTGTGCCTTCCCCGTCGTCCTCTTCATGGCTCCCTTCGGCACCTACATCCTGCAGCGGATGAACGTCGAGTGGATGCTGCGTGGCATCGTGGTCCTGAACATCGGCCAGCTTGCGTATTTCAATCTCAACCAGCCCACCGTGGGCAAATTCGTGGCCTCGGCGATTTTCTTCACCCTGCTCACCGCGATCTTCTGTTTCACGCTGGCGCGGATCGTGAAAAACAAAAGACAGAGGGAAGCCGATCCAAGCGAGGCCGCCGCGGGCAAGGCCTGAAGAATCGGGGAAACCCCATCCACTGCGATGACTTCACCGCTTCTCAAATCCTTCTGCCTCGCGACCGCGATGATGCTCGCATGGGCGGAGGCCGCCACCTGGGAGTTGGAGAAGGGGCAGGCACCCGTGGACAATCCGCTCAAAGGCCTGGTGCCTTACATGAATCCGCGGGCGGATCGATTTCCGCACTCGATGGAATTCTTCTACATCCCGCTGTCCGAGGTCGTGATCGGTCCCGGGAAATGCAATTGGGCGGGGCTGGATCGCAGGCTGGATGACATCGCCTCGCGCGGCCATCAGGCGGTCTTCCGGTTCTATCTCGAATACCCCGGGAAGAGCGATGGCATTCCGCCCTATCTCATCGCTGCCGGGCTGGAGGTGCATCCCTACCTGAACACCAACACCTCGCCTTTTCCGCCCGATCAGGTCATCACGCCGGATTATGAAAACCCGGATCTTCGCAAGGCCCTCACCGAGTTCATCGGCGCGCTGGGCGAACGTTACGATGGGGACCCGCGCATCGGCTTCATCACCGCCGGTCTGTTAGGCACCTGGGGGGAGTGGCACACCTATCCGCGTGAGGAACTCTTTGCTTCCAAGAAAGTGCAGCGCGAGGTGATGGATGCCTACACCGCCGCCTTCCGCACCACGCCCATCCTCCTGCGATATCCGGCCGGAAAGGACCATGAAACCCTCGCTTCTAACAGCTCACGCGCTTTCGGGTATCACGATGATTCCTTCGCCTGGGCCACACTGGATACCGGCCGCGAGGAAGACGATTGGTTTTTCCTGCCCACCCTGCGGCGCGCGGGACCGCAGGCGGTGGAGCGATGGAAGACGCATCCCATCGGCGGAGAAATCCGCCCGGAAGCCTGGGGCGTGGTCTTTGATGCCGAGCCTCCGGAAAAGGTGCAGGACTTCGACCGCTGCGTGCGTGAAACCCATGTTTCCTGGCTCATGGACAGTGGGCTCTTCGAAAAGAAGCCCACGCCCGAACGCAAGGCCCGGGCGCTGGAGGCCGTGCGCCGGATGGGATATGAATTCCGCGTCGGCTCCGTCACGCTTCACGGCCGCAAGCTGGAGGTGACGGTGCACAATCAAGGCATCGCGCCGTTTTATCATCCCTGGCGGGCAAGCCTCCTCATCCTCGGACCGGATGGCAGGGAAATCGGCGGGGAGATCCGCACCGCCCATGCCTTGACCGGCATTCTCCCCGGTCAGAGCAGGGTGTGGGAATTCGATCTCCCCGCGGCCCCGTCGGGTGATTCGAAGATCCTCCTCCGCGTCGCCAATCCCCTGCCCAAGGGCAAGGCCGTGGGCTTTGCGAACCGCAGCCAGAACGCCCACCGCGAAGGTTGGTTGAGTCTTTGAGCCGGGGATGGAATCAGGGAAGCTGCGACTTGATGGGAAGGCGGGTCTTTTGCAAGCTGCGGAGGTGATGGCTGACCGGCAGAGATGATGGCACGGGAATTCCAGATGCGGGAGGTGGCGGAGCGCGTGCTTTTTGCCACGGATCTTGAGACCAAGTTGGCGCTCGCGCCGGTGGAGTTGGCGGACGATGCCCCGGGCGTGGCGATCGCGCTGCCGGAGGCACCGGGGCGGCCGGCGGAGTTGAGGATCCGCGAGCATGGGATGAAGACGGAATTTCCCGGAACGAATCGGCTCGATGATGATCGGGAGCGCGGGTTGCTTCTGCATTTCCTGGCGAATCACGAATTGCTGGCGGCGGAGTTGATGGCGCTGGTGCTGCTGCGTTTCCCCGAAGCACCGAAGGAATACCGGGCGGGAGTTTATGAAGCGATGCGCGAGGAACAGGCTCATGCGCGGATGTATCTGCGGCGGATGAAGGAATGCGGCATCGCTTTCGGCGAGCTGCCCTTGAGCAATTATTTCTGGCGTATCGTGGCCCCGATGGAGACGCCCATGGATTTCGTCACGCGGCTGAATCTGACCTTCGAGCAGGCGAATCTGGATTTTTCGAAACACTATGCGGCCTTGTTCCGGCAGGTGGGTGATACGGCCACGGCGGCGGTTCTGGAAAAAATCCATCTGGATGAGATCGGCCACGTGGGTCATGGCGTGAAGTGGTTCCGGCGGTGGAAGGAAAGGGGCGAGACGGATTGGGATGGATACCGGAGATGCCTGAGCTACCCGCTCACCCCGGCGCGGGCGAAAGGGCTGGCACCCTTCCACATCGAGAGCCGCAGACGGGCCGGGCTGGATGAGGATTTCATCCGCCGGCTGGAAGTTTGCGAGTCATCGCGCGGGCGGACGCCGGTGCTGCATTGGTTCAATCCCTCGGCCGAATCCCACGCGCGGGCGGCAGCGATGGGTCGGCGCTGGCAGCCCGACAAGGCATCGCTCGCGCTGGAGGAGGATCTGGAATTGCTGATGATGGCCTTCTGCCGCAAGGACGATGCCTTGATGGTGAGGCGGATGCCATCGCTGGAGCATTTGGCCCGGCTGAAACAGGCGGGATACGAGCTGCCGGAGCTGGTCCCACATGGCACGGCGGCGGGGCGGAAACTGGGCGGCTTGAAGCCGTGGGCCTGGTCGCCGGATGCGGTGGAGACCTTGCGACCCTACGCGGCGGATGTTTCCGCCGGGGTGGATGGCGGCTGGCGGGAAGACGTGCCGACGCGATGGTTTTCCAAGGAGATCGGGATCGAAATCGATCGCCAGCTCGGGGCCGATTCCCACGGCGCGGAGATTTATCGGACCGTGGAGGAGGTCGAGACGGCCATTGCAGATCTGTTCGATCGATCTCCCGATTCACAGGCCTTGCTCAAGGCACCCTATGCCTGTTCCGGGCGCGGGCATTTGCGGGTGAATCGCGAGAGTGTGGCGGAGAAGACGCGTGGGTGGATCGAAAACAACCTGACGGATCATGGCGCGGTGGTGGTGGAACCATGGCTGGAGCGGGTGCTGGATTTTTCCGCCTTGTATGAGGCACTGCCGGACGGGCGGATCGAGCATGTGGGTTTCACGGTGATGGAGAATGATGCCGCGGGCCGTTTCCTGGGGATCCGTGTGGGGCCGAAGTGGGGCAACCTGCTGCTGGCGGAGGTCGCGGGGTTTCTTTTCCGCGAGGCCGGGGTGATGGAGCTGTATCTGAGGAAACTGCCAGAGGTGATGGCAGGCGTGCTGGCCGGATACCGGGGTCCGTTGTGTGTGGATGCGATGGTGCATCGACTCCCCGCCGGCGGGCTGGCCTTGAGGAAAGTGGTGGAGGTGAATGTCCGCTGCACGATGGGTCGGCTGGCCTGGGAGTGGATGAGACGCAGCGGTCGACATGGCGGGAGATTGCGGCTGCTGCGGAAGGCGAAGTTGGGCGCGGCGGAGATCGCGGAAATGAATGGCGCTCCGGGGATTTTCCTCAATGACCCCGAGCAGGCCGGGATGTTTCTGGCGTGGTGGGAAAGGGGCGAAGGATGAGGACGATTCCGCCCGCCGGGTTTCCCTAAAATCGGAGGCAGTGCTTGACGCTCAGGGGCGGGGGGCCTTTTGTCCCGGGGCCGTGGAACGGGTCGATATCCCCAAGAAGGCGATCTACCGCCTGTCGATTTACCATCGTTGCTTGCAGCGGCTGGAGGAACATGGCGAGGAAACGGTGAGTTCCACCGCCCTGGCCAAGGCTGCCGGAGTGAAGCCGGCGCAACTGCGCAAAGACCTGGCTTATTTCGGGCAATTCGGCACCCGCGGGCTGGGCTATCCGGTGGGCGCGCTGGCGGAAATGATCCGCGACGTGCTGGGCCGCGAGCGCTTGCAGCCGGTGATCCTGGTGGGCGCGGGAAATCTTGGTTCGGCGCTGCTGCGATACCAGGGTTTCCAGAAAGAAGGGTTCGAGGTGGTGGCAGCCTTCGATGCCGATCCGGAAGCTGCCAAGGCGCGCGGCGTGCGCGTGCCGGTGCTGTCGGAGACGCAGATGGATGAATGGGTCCGCAGCGAGGGCATCCGCCTGGCCATCCTGTGTGTGCCGGCCGCCATCGCCCAATCGCTGGCGAACCGCCTCGTGGACTCGGGGGTTTCCGGGATCCTGAATTTCTCGCCGGTGGTTTTGGAAGTCCCCGACTCGGTCGTGGTCAACAACGTCGATCTCGCGATCGAGCTGGAGCACCTCAGTTTCTTCGTCCGCTGACCATGGGGAAAAATCCCCAAGATTCCGGAGAACCGGACGTTTCACCCGATGGCGGACCGGATCGGGACGCCGCTAAGGACATGGTGGAAACCCGGCAAAACTTCATCGAGCAGGCGCTGGCCGAATATGAGTCGGCCCTGATCGGTTTTGCCTACGGGATCCTCAAGGATGCCGACCGCGCTCGCGACGTGGTGCAGGACACCTTCATCCGGCTTTGTCGGCAGGACGTGGCCAAAGTCCGGGACGGGCTGAAGAGCTGGCTTTTCACCGTCTGCCGCAACCGGGCGCTGGACGTGCTGCGCAAGGAAGGCCGGATGAGTTCGCTGGACGATCCCGAGCTGCGCAAGCCGGTGCTCTCGCTGGTGGAGGAACCCTCGACGAGCGCCGACCGCGAAGAGCGCATGGAAATGGTCATGCGATACCTCGACCGCCTGTCCGAAAACCAGAAGACCGTGATCCTCATGAAATTCCGCGATGGCCTGAGCTATCAGGAAATTTCCGAAAAGACCGGCCTGAGCGGCGGCAACGTCGGCTTCCTCATCCACACCGGGCTCAAGCGCATCCGCCAACTGCTGCCGCCCGATCTGTTAGACGGCTATTGATCCCTTTTTTCTCTCCGATTTCCCATGAAGATCACTCCTGAAGATCCCCGACTGAGCGCCTACCTGCTGGGCGAGCTTGATGCGGCCGAGGCGCTGGAGATCGAGCGTGCCGCGGCGGCGGATCCGGCCTTGCGGCTGGCGCTGAAGGAACTCGAGCGGACGGCGTCCTGCCTGGGTGATCTGTTAGGTGCCGAGCTGCCGCAGAAACTTCATGAGCCGCAGCGGCGGGCGATCCTGCGGGCGCTGGCGGAAAGCGAGGCGGCTCCGGTGGTGGTGAATCTCCCGTCGCGGCGGATTTCCCTGCGGCCCCTGCTCACGGGCGTGGCGGCGGCGGCGGTGGTGGCGATCGCGGCGGTTTTGACCGGTCGATTCGACCGCGCGGGCGGAGGCGGCGGCATGTCCGATGAAATCGCCCTGCTGCCCATGCCGGGTCCGGAGGGGGTCGCCGGGCCCACACGTGTCGCTGCCGGCGGCGAGACGCCCCGCCCGGCCCAAGTCGAGCAACTGGCGAAAGCGCCGGGGAGTTATTTCGGCGAAGCCGCGCGGCGCTTCGAACGCGGTCCGCTGCCGGCGGCCACGGCATTGACCGGCACGGCGGATGCGGCCGGATTTTCCCGGTCTCCGGAGATGCGGATCCCGGTGGTGCTGGGGACAGGCAGTGCCGTCTGGGTGCGGCGCTGGATCCGCGAGCAGTCCAGCCTCCCGCCTCGCGATGCGGTGCGGGTGGAAGAAATGGTCAACAGCATCCGCGTGCCCACCCGGACTTGGAACGATGGCCTGGAAATCGGCATCGAAGAAACGCCCTGCCCGTGGAATCCGCAGGGCCGCTTGATCGCCGTGAGCACGCGGGCCGTGGGCGATCAGATGGGCTTGGAAATCCGTTGGCAAAGCGGCGCGGCGCGGCGGGTGCTGGGTTCCTTCGGCCAAAGGTCGGACGCCGGTCTGCCCACCGTGCTGCCTGCGGGGCGGGGAAATCTGGTGCTGCTGGAGCTGGAAGATGCCGCCGCAGACCCGGGCTCGCTGGTGATCCGGCAGGCGGGTCGGGAAGAAAGCATTTCGCTCTCCGCCATGGTCCGGCCAGCGGGGGATTTCACCCGTCAGGCCGTGGCAATGGCGACCTTCGGCCGCTGGTTGCGCGGCGAATCCGGGGTCGATGCCGCCATGGTCCGGAGCACCGCGATGGCCTCGGGCGATGCCGTCTGGCTTGATACCCGTCGGCTCATCGATGAAGCCCTCGAAATTTCCGCCAAGGCGGACTGAGTCCCGCGAAAATCTCCAGGCCCTCGCAATCGTGACAAGCGGGGGATTGTCAATCGGGGTCGGGGGATGGAGCCTTCCGGGGTGGGATTTCCTCGGGGCTTTCTTTTCGGCACGGCGAATGCGGATCATCAGGTGGAGGCCTGGGACCCAGGCCGCGAGGACGTATGGGATGCCTGGGAGCACAGCCAGGGGCTGACGGCGCGGGGGCGGGCGACGGATTTCGAGACGCGGTATGAGGAAGACATCCGGGCGGCGGCGGCGATGGGGTGTCGGCTTTTCCGCTTTTCCATCGCCTGGGCGCGGGTGGAACCGGAGTGCGGGTGCTTCGATGATGCGGCGCTGGCCCACTACCGGCGCATGGCGGAATGCGTGAAGGCGAGCGGGATGCAAGTGATGGTGACCTTGCACCATTTCGTCTGGCCGCTGTGGTTGGAAAGGGACCATGGCGGGATGATCGGCGCGGAGTTTCCCCGGCTTTTCACCCGCTATGCCAGGCAGGTCGCTGCGGCTCTGGGCGCGGAGGTGGACTGGTGGATCACTTTCAACGAACCCAGCCAACTGACCTTCGGCTACATCAAACCGTGGTGGCAAAATCGTTACTACATGCCGCCGGGGCTGCCGCGCGGGTCCTCGGTGAATGCCGAGGCCGGGGCGGTGGGGAAGCTGGTGCCAAACCTGTTTCTCGCCCACGCGCGGGCCCGAGCGGTCATCCGGGAAATCCACCCGCACGCCAAGGTCGGCGTGAATCCTCTGGTCACGGGATTTCCCGGCTGGTTGCAGAAACTCATGGACTGGGGGGCCTGCCACCGGGGGCTGTCCGAAGCACTCTTCAAATTCACCACCCGCCGGGCGCTGATCAGCGGGAGCGGCGGGGTGGATCTGGTCATCGGTGCGGTCACCGAGACCGATCAAACACGCCTGGAAACCAGCGATCCCTACGCCACGACCAGCAAAGCGGTGATGGTGCTGGCCTCGTGGAACGGCCAGGGGATCGGCTCGCTGGTCGGGAAACGCGTGGGGCTGGTGGCGGTGGGAAACCAGGTGGCCGCGGCGCGGCGCGACCTTCCCGCAGGACTGCGGCGCGTGCTTTTTGCGAACTACGATGAGCTTCGTACTTCGCTGCGCAGCGGGCGGATCGATGCCGCCTATGGCGATGCCTGGATGCTGCGACCGCCCGAGCTGCAGGATGGCGACGATTTCCGCTGGCTGGCGGAGGGGCTGAGTGAGGAGCACTACGTGGTGGTGGCGGCCCACGGAAACCCGCGGCTCATGCAGGCGGTGGACCGGGTGGTGGCGGCCTTTTCGCCCACCCGCGAAGGCCGGGAGCCGAAGCCGGGCGTGCGGCCGCTTTCGCTGCACGAAATGTTTTCCGGCGGCGGATCCTTGCCCGGCCGGGTCTCGGAAAACCGGGCCCTGCGGCGGCTGCGCAAGCGCGGGCGGCTGCGGGTGGGCCTGCGGATCGATGCCCCCGGGCTTTCCGGCCAGTGCACGGGCGAGGGGGCCGAATACCGCCTCGCCCGCGCGGTGGCAAGGGAGGTGATGGGGGATGAATCGATGCTCGAAATCGTCCCGCTGGAACCCGGCAAGCGCCTGGCCTTTCTGGAAAGCCACGGGACCTGGCTGAATTGGGCTTGGCGTTTCTGGGGAACCACGAGCCTGATCGCGAATGCGAGCTGGTGGTATCTCGGCATGCTCGGCCGCCTGCCCGAAGAGCTGTGCCCGGCAGAGGCAGTGGGTGCCCAGGATTTCATCGGGCTCGATTACTACTGGGGCTTGCCGACCTCCGGACTGCACAAATTCCGCCTGCTGGAAGAGGCGGCGCACGGTCGATTCCTCCGCGCTCCGGTGTGGCCGGAAGGGCTGCGGCACGCCTTGCGGCGCTTGGCCCGATGGTTTCCCGGACAGGAAATCATGATCGTGGAAAACGGCTGCCCACCCGAAGCGGGCGGCATCCGGCGGGGCGAATACATGGATGCCCACCTGCGCGAAGTGGAGGCGGCGATCGACGAAGGCATCCCGGTGTGCGGCTACAACTGGTGGTCCATCACCTCCAACCGCGAATGGGGCCACCCTTTCGATCCCAACACCGATTTCGGCCTGTATTTCGTGGATCTCGACCGCGATCCCACCCTCACCCGCGTGCCCACACCGGAGGTGGAGCGCTACCGCGACTGGTGCGCACGGGTGGCGAAGGAGGGATGAAATACGAGAGACATCGTAGTTCCATCGGGTGGGACCATCCGGAGCGGCGCGGGACCACCGGGGAATCACGCAGAGGGATGCGGCAGGATACACACACAAGACAGGTTCGACAAATCCCCGGCGGCAGTCTATCCACGCGCCCCCATGCTTAAAGATGCCGTTCAGGAAGTCCGGGTGTTCGCGCCAGCCACCGTTGCCAACGTGGCCTGCGGATACGACGTTCTCGGCTTCGCCATCGATGCTCCCGGTGACGAAGTCGTGGTCCGCCATTCCCCCAAGCCCGGCCTGCGCATCACCGCCATCACCGGCGATGGCGGGAAGCTTCCCAAGGACCCGGAAAAGAACACGGCCGGAGTCGCCGCGCTGGATTTGCTGCGCCACCTGGGCATGACCGACCGGGGGATCGAGATGGAAATCCACAAGAAAATGCCCTTTGGCTCCGGCCTGGGATCCTCCGCCGCCTCGGCCGTGGCCGGGGCCTACGCGGTGAATCGCCTGATCGGCGAACCCCTGACGAAAAAGCAGCTTTTGCCCTTCGCGATGGCCGGTGAGGCCTCGGCCGATGGTGCCTGGCATGCCGACAACGTCGCGCCCTGCCTGCTCGGCGGGATCGTTTTCATCCGCAGCAACGACGAACTCGACGTGGCTCAACTCCAGCCGCCCGCGAACTTGTGGGCCGCCGTGGTCCACCCTGACATCGAGATCCTCACCAAGGTGGCCCGGGAAATCCTCCCGGCGGAAATCCCGCTGGTGAATGCCACCCAACAGATCGGCAACCTCGGCGGCCTGCTGTGCGGGATCATCCAGGAAGACTACGGCCTGATCTCGCGGTCCATCCACGATGTCATCGCCGAACCCCGGCGGCAGAAGCTCATCCCGGAATTCTACAAGGCGAAGCGCGCGGCGATGGCCGCGGGGGCGCTGGGTTTCTCGATTTCCGGTGCCGGGCCCTCGGTCTTCGCGCTGTGCGAAGGGGAGGAAACCGCACGCAAGGTGGGCGAGGCGGTTTCGAAGGTCTTTTCCTCCGTGCCGCTGGGCAACCAGATCCATGTTTCACGGATCAACCCGCACGGGGTGCACGTGATCGACGAAAAATCCCCCGCCTGAGCCGACGCTCAACGCGGGGGCTGGGCGCGGGGCATGGGTTTCACCGGAGTGGCACGGTGGTTCCAGTCCGGGAAATAGGCGCGCATGCTCCAGGCATCCGGGGTGCCGGCTGGCGCTTCGGGCAGGCTGGTGCCGCTTTCGCGCATGCGGAGGAGGGAACGATCGGTGAAGGCGTCCATCAGGGCCAGCAGGTCGTCGATTTCCGCGGCAGTCAGCCCCAGATTCCCGAAGTCGTCGCGGTTCACCGTTTCCGGGAAATCCGTGGGACCCCAGCGGCGGGGTTCCACGTCGCGTTCGTTGTAGAATTCCAGCACTTCGCGCAGCGTGGCCATGGAGCCATCGTGAAAATAGGGGGCCGTCAGGGCGATGTTGCGCAGGGTGGGTGACTTGAACTGGCCCATTTCCTCGGGATGACCGGTGTGCCCGCCCAGCCCGGGGTCCTTCTTGCCGCCGCGAGAGGGCAGGCCGAGGTTGTCGTAGCCATAGTCGCTGAGCAGCGGCTTCGGCCATGAAGTGGCGGTGAGGAAATGGCAATCGGCACACTTCGCCTTGCCGCGGAAAAGCTCCAGCCCGCGGGTTTCGCTGGCAGTCAGCGCGGTGGCATCGCCGCCGAGGAAATCATCCAGCCGGGAATCGAAGGGCCGGAAAAGCGGTTCCTTGAGGAACTCCACCAGCGCCCGCCTGGCGGCATGGACGAGCGGATCGGAGTCTCCGGCATCGGCCGGATCGACGAGGGCGGAAAGACGGTCGAAGTACGATGTTTGCCGTAGTTTCGCCGCCAGCGCGGCTTCATCGGCAAGATTCATTTCCGCGTGGTCGAAGAAAGGCATGGCCACCTGTTCGTGAAGCGTGCGGGCCCGGCCATCGTGAAACATCCCGCCTTCCCAAAGCCAGAGGACGACGCCATCCGGCTCGATGAAATCCTCCTGATCGAGGCTCGGGATGAGGGCCGCATACATCAGCGTCGGCGCATTCCGGGTGCCCTGCCGCCCGGCGACGGCACCGGGGGAAACCGGCCGGGGGTCGGAAAAAGCGAGCGCCGGCTGATGGCAGCTCACGCAACCTTGCCCCACCGGATGGGAGAGACTGAGGTCGTGGAAAATTTCCTTTCCCACCGCCGCGAGCCCCCGGGCGCGGGCCTCAGCGGCGGCATCGGACGCCCCGGCATGACCACCCAGCAGGGTGAGGCACAGGGAAATACGGGCGATCCAACTCATTCCGCGCGCGAGCCTAGGGAATCGGCTGCGGCTGGCAATCCAACAAGCGCTGCGGGAGAAGGGCAGTCGATTCAGAACGGGATGTCGTCACCCTCGTCCTGATAATCCTCCATGGGTGCCGGGGAGCCGCCCTGGGGCGGGCCGGAAGGGGCGGAAGACTGACGGGGAGCGCCCCCGCCACCACCACCACCGCTGCCACCCTTGCCCTCGGGGAGGAATTGCAGGGTTTCGCCCACGACCTTGAGCTTGCTGCGCTTTTGGCCGCTTTGCTTGTCCTCCCAGGTGTCGAGCTGGAGGCGGCCTTCGATGAAGACCCCGCGGCCTTTGGTCAGGAACTTCTGGGCGTTTTCCGCCGTGGTGCCCCAGACGGTCACGTCCACAAAGGTCGTTTCATCCGACCAATTTCCCGCCCCATCCGAGACGCGGCGGTTCACTGCCAGTCCGAGATCGGCCACCGCCGTGCCCTTGGGCGTGTAGCGGAGTTCGGGGTCGCGGGTCAGGTTTCCGATCAGGAGAACTTTGTTGAGGTTGGCCATGGGATCGATCGGGATGGGGGGAGGGAAAGAATGGCTTGCGTGCCGCGATCGGCAGCGGACCTCAGCGGACTTGGAAGTGCTGGAGGTGGACCTGCTCGTTCAGTTTGAGACGCTTGGTGATGGCATCGATGGCGGCGGGCTCGGCCGAAAAGAGGTAGTTCACGTAGTGGCCGCTCTCGAGCTTGTTCGAGGCGTAGGCGAACTGGCGGCGGCCGAGTTGCTTGACTTCCTCAAGCTTGGCTCCTTCGGCCTCGATTTCCTTGCCGACGGTGCTCACCAGCTCGTCGATGCTGGTTTCAATTCCCTTGGTGTTCAGGACGATCAGGCCTTCGTATTTGCGGCTCATGGTCTGTATCTTGCGGTGGAGTTTGCGATGAGGAGTGGGATGTGTTGAAGCGGTTCGCGGCAGGCGCAAACCCTTGGGAACGCGCAAGCTGCACGGCCAGAACGGAGCTTGCAAGCGTGTTTTCGAGGCTCTCTCGCTCGTCTTCGCGGAAGGTCCCGAGCACGTGTCCGGTCATGTTTCCCGGCTGCGCCGCGCCGATCCCGACCTTCAGCCGCGGGAAATCCTGCGTGCCAAGATGCTCGATGAGCGACTTGATCCCATTGTGCCCGCCCGCACTGCCCTTTTCCCGGAGACGGAGTTTCCCCAGGGGCAGGGCGACATCATCGTAAACCACCAGCACCTGCGAAGGGACCCATTGGTAAAATGCCATCACCGCCCGCACGCAGCGCCCGCTCAAGTTCATGAAGGTCTGCGGCTTGAGCAGCAGCGAGCCGTCCGGAAGCTTGGCAAGATGGCCCTGCCATTTCGGCTTCGATTCGAAGACCACCCCCGCCTCCGCCGCCAGACGGTCCAGGACCATGAAACCCACATTGTGACGGGTCATTTCATACTGTCGGCCGGGATTTCCCAGACCCACCACCAGGGGGAATTCGCTCACGCCCCAGTCTCCAAAGCTCCGAGCCGGGAGTCAAAGGCCTTTCCGAAGCTCCATGCAGGTGGAGGCGGTCCGGGGAAAGGGGCTTGCTTGATGGACAGGATGGGAGGGATGGACGCGATGGGGTTTGGGCTTTTTGGCTTGGGATGGCCGAAACTTCACGGTCCGGCCCGCTTTTTTCCGGGCCTCGATGGCTCCGTACCGCCGACGAAAATTCTCCTTGTCGAATTTCACTTTGTGATACAAAGTGAAATCGCACCGGCCGAAGCGCCGGCTTTTTCAAGTCATGAAACTTTGTCAAACAAAGCCACACGAGGGAAGCTGCTTGTCAGGAGGGTCGGGCGCAAGCCGGAAATGGGTGCCGGTGGGCAGGCCCGGGATGGCTCCCGAGGTGGCGGAAGCTTGGCGGGTCTGGCTGGAGAGGCTGGAGCGTGGGCCGGTGACCCTGCTGGGTCGTGTGGCGCCGCATCGTGGCTTGCACGAAAGATCGCTCATGGCCGGGGCCCTGGAGTTGGCCGATGGTGCCATCGCCCGGGGCCCCACGGCGGTGCCGATGTCAGGCTTGCCCCCGTCCCGCATGCCATCGGTCGCCGCCGGCGCGGGCGAGCGGCTGGATCTGACGCTGGCATCCATCCGCCGGGTGCGCGCGCTCATCAAGGTCATGAAGGGCGAGCAGCGGCGGGTGATCGTGGTGGGGGCGGGGAACGATGACATTTCCGCCACCCTGGCGGGGGATGGGGCGCAGGTGATCGCCTGTGCGGAGGACGTGATGAAACTGGCCTTTGCCCCGCGGACGGCGGTTCTGGCGCATCCCCACGTCGGCAGCGGCCGGCTGCGGGCGGTGATGGGGGTGCTGCGACGCCGATTCCCGGATGGCGATCTGGTGCTCATGGACACGCGGGATCCGGAACTGCTGGCGCGGGAAAAAGCCATCGATCAAAGCGCCCGCAGCCTCTCCCGTCTGGTCGTGCTGGGAGATGCGGCTTTGGATGTCAGCGTGGTTTCGATTTTCGAGGCGGCCCGCTGGGCGGGGGTCGAAGCCCACATCGCCACCACTCCCGCCGAGGCGCTTGCCCTGAGCGGGCCGCAGGCAGGACTCGCCTGCGGGCTTTTCACTCCCGCGGAAGAGGCGGCCGCCTGCCACGAGGGGATGGGGTGAGGCGGCGGGGGCAATCAACGAATTTCCATCGGCAACCTTGGCGGATCACGGGGGTTGTGTCAGGAATCGTGCCCGTGAAACCCATTTCCGCCCTCTTGCCCCTGGCCCTCTTCCTCGGTGCGAACTCGTTTGCCCAGGAAAGCCCGAACGAGCCCCGGCCGCTGAAAGAGGGGGATCGGTCTTTTCTCCTTGAGCAGCTCGACTCGCTGCGGGACCGCGCCACGGAAAATGCCACCCAGCGTTTCACCGGAGCTTCCAGTGCCTTCCGCCAGGCCGTGACGAGCGATGATGCCGCCGTCGAACTTTACGTGCAGTGCGTCGAGCAGGTCGATTTCAAGGACCGCGAACGCAGCAGTTCGGAATTCCGGGAGTGGAAGAAGAACAACAAGCAACGGCTTTCCGATGAGAGCTTCGCCGTCGCGCTGCGGCTGCAATTGCGCTGGCTCATGCTGACCCTGCGGGCAAATGCCACACCCGATGACGTGGCGGATCTGGGTCCCGAGGCGGCATCGATCATCGAAACCCTCTTCCGCGATCCCAAGGCCCTCGCCCCTCAGGTGGGATTGTTGACCGAGAACGTCGGCGGCACGGTCTTCGCGCGGGCTTACAAGATTCATCACGATCGCCTCGAAGGCTGGCCCATGGCTCCACTGGAGCGCAGCGGCCGGAGCTTCACCGCCGCGCCGGTTTACGAGAAAGTCATCCTCCCTCCCCTCCGCAAGGCACGGAAGTACGATGAGCTTCGTACTGCATGGGCCACGCGCATCCGTCAGGATGAAATCGCCGCCGGCTTCTGGTCCGGGGAAGGAGAGCGGTCGGAAGAAGGACAAAGCTTGGAACGCGAGCGCTTTCTCACCGAGACCGAACCCCAACTCCGCTGGCAGGCCGAGGCCGATCTTTTCCGGACAGGCGATGAAAAGTCCGCTGCGGTGCAGATGCTCAAGCATCTCGAAAACCACCTCAGCCACCCGCAGGCACGGGCCTGGGAGGACGAGTTCCGTCAGCTCATCAGCCCGAAGAAAGAGGGCGATGCCGACGGCACCGCCGGAAACTGAGCCCCGCCGCAAGGCATCCTTGATCCTCCGGATCCATCGCTCAGGGCGCATGGATCCCTGAAGTCATCCGCGCGGTTTGGCGGTGGATGAAAAGTGGCTGCGCGATATCGAAGAAGTTATGCGCGCCATGCCATTCCCTTGAATCGGTTTTCATGAGACACCGGAAAGATCGGGAAACCCCTGCTCACCGTTTCTCCGCGAAAACCCCGCGGGTCGGAAGCCGCCTCCCGGAAAAAACCGCCGAACCCATGAAACCGATCAACAATCCCTTCATCCGCAGGGCCTCTTTGGCCGCCCCCGTTCTGCTGAGCCTCAGCACCGCCTTCGCCGCCACCTATCAATGGAGCGGAACCAACAGCACCGACTGGACCGTCGCCGGGAACTGGGCTTCAGGAAACCCCTTCAACACCCAGAACATCACCGCAGGTCCCGCACCCACCGGCACCGGTGCGCATCGTCTGAACGTGAACAATCGCACCGCCAGCGAGTTGGTCTACACCGCCGCTCTTGGTACCACGACTTACAACAACGGGACAGCTCGCGGACTGGTGATCGGCAGCGGCACCGGAGCACAAGGTGGCAGCGGCACCTTCCGCATCACCGGCGGAAAATTCTCCACCGTCGGTGCAAGTGGCGGCGACATCATCGGCAACAACGCCGGGAACACCGGAACCCTGATCATCGACGGCGGTGAATACGAAGCCAGCGCGACGGTCGGCATGGGGATCGGCGGCGGACCGACTTCCATCATCACCATCAACAGCGGTCTCGCCACGGTTCCCACCCTCAATCTCAACAACACCACGGGCACGATCAACCTCAACGGTGGCACGCTGGCCATGAACCAGATCACCCGCACGGCCGGGACAAACACGATCAACTTCAACGGTGGCACCCTGCGCGCCCGCCAGACCACCGCAGGCTTCATCCCTGCAGGCATCAGCTCGATCACCACCGCCGGGACTTCGACGATCGATACCAACGGCTTCGATGTCGCCATCAACAGCGCGATCAGCGGCAGCGGCACGCTGAACAAAATCAATGCCGGCAAGCTCACCCTCAGCGCGGCGAATACCTTCACCGGCAGCCTTGACATCCAGGCCGGCAGCGTGGCCCTCGCACCTGCCACGGTCACCACTTTCGCCGGGACCTTCTCCGGTGCGGGTGCCTTGGAAATCGGCGGCACCGGCAGGGTGGATCTCCCCACCAATCACAGCCATACCGGCGGCACCACCGTTCTCGGCGGCGCATCCATCGGCGGCGAAGGCTCCGTTCCCGGTGCCCTCACTTTCGCCGGCACCAGCAGCCTTTTCTTCAATCCCTCCACCACCGGAACCAACGAGCACTTCCGCGCCAATACCATCAATGCCAGCGCAGGTACGATATCCATCGTACCCACCACCGGCAGCAGCGGATCAAACATCGTCGTCATGGAAGCCCCCGGCGGCATCACCGGCAGCATCGGCGTGAACTTCCTGGGCAGCTCGCGGGTTTCCCTGGCTTTCAATAACGACAACACCCAGCTCCTTGCCAACTACACCCCGGCCACGATCACCTGGAAAGGCAACGACGTCACCAACCCGACCTTCTGGAACACCGGCCTGACCCTCAACTGGGACAACAGCGGCACACCTGATGCGTTTTCCGCCGGCGACAATGTCATCTTCGATGACAGCGCCACGACCTTCAACGTCGCGCTTCAGGCCACGCAGTTCCCCGGGAACATGACCTTCAATCACAGCACGAACGCCTACACCCTCAGCGGCGCGGCGATCGGCGGCGCGGGCAACCTCACCAAGAGCGGCAGCGGCACGCTGACGATCAACACCGCCAACAGCTACACCGGCAGCACCTCGATCAGCGCCGGCCGCGTCGTCCTTGGCACGGATACCGCCCTCGGTGCCGTCACCGGCGGCACCACCGTCAGCGGCACCGGCGTGCTCGACATCAACGGCCGGAACCTTAGCACCGAAGTCATCACGATCTCCGGTGATGGCGATGGCAATGGCGCACTCGTCAATGATGGCGCCCAGCAAATCAACGCCACCGGGCGCCTCGTCCTGGCAGGAAACGCCAGCATCGGCGGCCTCACCCGTTGGGATTTGCGGAACTCCTTCCCAACTCTCGATATGGGAGGCTTCGCCCTGACGAAACGCGACGTGAACTACGTCGGCCTCGTGGGAGTCACTGTTTCCAATCCCGGCAACATCGATGTCACCGCCGGCACTTTCTCGATCCAAACCGCCACCGTGATGGGCGGCTCGGCAAGCAATACCATCCAGGTCCGCTCCGGAGCCACGCTCTCAAGCTGGCAGACCGCCGATCCGGTTTCCTGGAGCCTGCAACTCGAAGACGTCTCCACCCTGCGTTCGGAAAGCGCCGCTCTCGCCACCCAGAACATCTGGAGCGGTCCGGTTTCCATCGCGGAAAACGGCCTCGTGGTCTTCCAGGCGGATGCCACCATGAGCGTGACCGGAGCCGTCTCCGGCACGAATGCCGCCATCAACAAGACCGGAGCCGGCGTGGTCTTCGTCGCCGGATCTAACAGCTACACCGGCGCCACCACGATTTCCGGCGGCGGCTGGGTGGCTCAGAACCCATCCTCCCTGGGCACCACCGATGGCGACACCACGGTGATCAGTGGTCGGGTGGAACTCGACAACGTCACCGTCACCGGGGAAGCGATCAACATCGCCGGCGACGGCGCAAACTTCTTCGGCGCCCTCCAAGGCCGCAGCGGCAGCAGTGTCTGGACCGGAAATGTCAGCGTGGATGCGAACAACACCCGCATCGGCGCCCAGATCGGTTCCACCCTGGAGGTCTCCGGCACCATCAGCAGCGCCCTGAATCACAGCCTCATCTTCCGCCCGGCGGACCCCACCGCCACGGTCATCGTTTCGGGTGCAAACACCTACCCCGGCTCCACGATCATCGCCGGCGGCCCGGTCGTTGTTTCCTCGCTCAACAGCGTCAGCGGCGGCAGCCCGAGCAGCAGTCTCGGCGCTCCCACCACCGAGGCCGACGGCAGGATCCAACTGAGCCTCGGCACCGCCACCGGCACCCTGCGATACGTCGGCACCGGAGAAACGACCGACCGCGTGGTCGATCTGCTTTCCCCGACGACCGGCGGGATCATCGAACAAGCCGGCACCGGAGTGCTGAAATTCACCAGCAATTTCACCTCCAGCACCGCAGGAAACAAGACGCTCATCCTCACCGGCTCCACCGCCGGAACCGGGGAACTCGCCGGAGCCGTGGTCGATCACAATGCCACCAACCTCACCAGCCTGCGCAAGGAAGGCAGCGGCACCTGGACCCTCAGCGGCACCAACCCCTACAGCGGTGCCACCCAGGTCATCGCCGGCACCCTCGCCCTCGCCGCCAGCGGATCCATCGATGCCAGCACCTCCCTGACCATCGCCGCCGGTGCCGAACTGGATACCACCGCGAAATCCTCCCACAGCCTCCCGGCCACGGTGAGCATCGGGATCGATGGCGATACCGACACCGTCGGCCGGATCGATGCCGCCGGACAAGCGCTGGATATCGATGCCGCCGCTGTCACCCTGAACGTCGTCGGCACTCTCGATGCTCCCGCCTACGTGCTGGCGAACTACGGCACCCTTAGTGGCACGCCGGCCTTCGCCTCGATCACGCCCCCGGCAGGATACACCGTGGACTACGCCTACAATGGCGGCACGCAGATCGCCCTGGTTTCGGAAGGCACGGACTACGATGACTGGATGGCGCTCTTCCCCTCCATCACCGATCCCAATGACAAGCTCGGCACTGCGGATCCCGATGGCGATGGTCTGACCAACAGCGACGAATACGCCTTCGGCCTCGCGCCCAACAGCGGTTCATCGGTCAATCCCATCCTGGTTCCCCTCGACAAGGGCAGCGCCACCTTCAGCTATCAGCGGCGTTCCACCACGGGCCTGGATTACACCATCTGGACCTCTCCTGATTTGGCCACATGGACCCAGGACCTTACCGCCGTGCAGACCCCCGGCACGCCGGATGCGAACAACGTGCAAACCGTGTCGGTGACCTTGAGCGGTGCACCGCTCGCCGCCACCCGACTCTTCGTGCGAGTGGAAGCGGAGTGATCCGTCACCCGAATTCCCCAGCCAAAATTCCCGCCGCCCCGCCGCGCCCTCACCGGTGCCGCGGGGCGGCTTTTTTCCGCTCCTTGCTTCCTGCCTCCCACTACTGAAGAGGGAACCACGGAACACTCGGAAAACACGGAAGGTTTGATGAGGTGGGGAACAACGAAAGAAACGAAAGGAACAGACGAGCTGCTGAAAAGCTGAAAAGCTGAAAAGCTGAAAAGCTGAAAAGCTGAAAAGCTGAAAAGCTGAAATCCTGAATGCGGCGGGAGCTGAGGCGACCTCTACCACCGGTAAAGCCAAACTGGCATGGCGTGAGCGCAGCGAGGGCAAATCCGAAGGTGCTTCGCGCGGAGAATTGGCTGTTCACCGATCACTGCTCACCATCGGCTGTTTTTCCGGTCTTGCGTCTTGTTTTCCCGCCTTGCGGGATCTTCTGTCTTCACCCGGCTGTTCCTTGGCACTTCCTCAAGCCTGAAGGGCTTTTGCTGGCTCGATCGAGTTCCCGCAGCAACCTCTCCATCACCAAGGGAACCGGACCAAGATGGAACCGATCGGTCGGACAAATGTCATTCTTCCGATTGAGTCCAAAGCATGGCGGCGGGGACGCGGCCTCTAGGCTCATCAAAACCACAAAATCGATTCTTCATCCGGCCCATCCTTCGAATCCCGTCCATCAAGCAACCTCATTCTCCCCGGCTGAACCACCCCGGAAAACCCGCTGGAGAACAGCCTCGACGGATCAGGTGCGTTCGAAGTAGGGTCGCAACGCCATCGGAAACATCATGTGGCGCAAGGACGTGAAGGCGGCATCCACAAGAGCTTGGACCGGGAACGCACCTCAATCGTGCGCGCCTTCCGCCGACCCTTGGCTCGCGATCCGCGGAAGTGCCAAGTTCCAAGGGCCGAGTTCCAAGCAACAGCCGGATTCGGCATCTTGCCGGTCTGGCATCTGCCATCCTTCATCGACCCTCCGCCACCCCCGTCCGGGTGATCGCTGGAACCTCATCCGCAGAAGGCGCTCCGTGAGCGGGACGCTCAATGAAACCCGCTTTGTCCTCCGGGACTCCCTCGATCCTGTGGCGATCCTCACCGCTGCCGGCGTGTTGGACGAGCGATATGGCTACGACGCCTTCGGACCGGTGCGCGTGATGGACGCGAACTTCGCCACCCGCAGCAACAGCAGCTGCGCCTGGGACTGGCTGTATCACGGCGAGTTCCTGAATGGGAAGAGCGGGATGTATGACTATGGATACCGGTTCTGTCACCCGGCCTTGGGCAGATTGGCTTCAAGGGATCCGATTGGGGAACGTGGGCG
>JALOTY010000127.1 GCA_025457665.1 Akkermansiaceae bacterium
GGCGCCGATGAAGAGGATGGAGATGAGCGAAAGGAGAACCAGGATGACGACAGTCAGTTCCAGGAGGGTCATGCCCTTCGCGCGCTTGGTGGTGTTGGTCAGTTTCATGTGTTTGGTGTGTTTTGGGTGTGTTTGTTTTGTTTTCGGCTGGAGATCCCGTTCCACCGGGGAAGCGCGGATCTCGAAAGGGTTCAGAGGATTTCCATGTCGGCCTCGCGGTTCATTCGTGCGTTGACGTAGGTGGCGGCATCGATGAGGCCGTGCTGGTAGAGCCGCTTGAGGTTGCTATCCCACTCGATATTGCCCGCCCTGCGTATTACGTCTTCGAGTGATCTTGCGCCGCCGTCGTAGTTGGCGATGGCGGAGGCCACGGCATCGTCGTTGTTCTGGAGGAACTCGTAGGTGAGGACGCGCCGATGAACGCCGTTGAGAAGGCCTTGGGAGTGGATGAAGACGAGGATTTCCGCGAGGCGGCTGAGCACGGCGGCGTGGCTTTCGCGCGGGTAGAGTTCGAGGATACGGCCGATGGTTTTGACCGCGCCTGTGGTGTGGAGGGTGGAGAGCACGAGGTGGCCGGTCTGTGCGGCTTCCATGCAGGTTTCCATGGCTTCCCGATCCCGGATTTCCCCGAGGAGGATGACGTGGGGTGCTTTCCGCAGGACGTCCTTGAGGCCTTGGCGGTAAGAGTGAACGTCGCGGCCGACTTCCTGCTGGGTGACGATGGAAGGGGAAGCGGTGCGGCGACCGGGAAACTCCGGGTCATCCATGTCGTCGGGATATTGATACTCGATCGGGTCCTCAACGGTGACGATGTGTTTGGTGCGATTGCGGCGCAGCCAATCGATGATGGAGGCGAGGGTGGTGGATTTGCCTGAACCGGTGGGGCCGGTGACGAGGCAAAGGCCGGCGCGTTTCTGGACGGCCTGGCGAAGGACGTGGGTGGTATCGGGATCGATCCCGAGGGATTCGAGTTCGGGGATGAAATCGTTGAGGATACGGCAGGTGATGCCCAGGCCTGAGGAGCTGAGGTGGGCTTGGATCCGGAGGCGTCCGGAGCGTTCACCGGTGTCTCCGAAGGGGATGCCATCGCAAGAGAAGTCGGCGACCTTGCGTTCCGAGAAATCGGCCATGGCCTCGCGGATCTTGTCCTCGACGCGGACGCCAAGTTGTTGGCCCTCGCCGAAGCCGTGGCTGCCGCTTTCCCGATTGCGGATGAGTTCCTTGAGGATTTCATCCATGTGCAGGGGACTCAGCACACCGAGGTGTTCGAGTTTTTCCACGCCGCGATTGGTATGGATGTATGCGGGGCGGCTGGCGCGAAGTTGAATGTCCGAGACACGCAGCTCCTTACAAACGCGGAAGAGGACACTGAGGAGCTGGTTGCCATTCATGCCCGGGGCGAAGTACAGGGGCGCGGACGGCCCGGGGAGGGGCGGTGGCGCGTAAGATTCCTGGACTGGCGTGAAGACGGACATGGTGGAGGATCAGTGCGTGGATGCCTGAGGGGTTTGGCGGCGCGCAATGGTGGTCGCGGCGGCGTCGCGCAGCTTTTTCATGAAGGTGCCGCGGGTGAGTATTTCCTGCTGCCTCATGGCGGAAAGGCCATCGAAGAAACCGTTCTCCAAAGACTGGGCGAAGACCTCGCTGTGGCGGTGGAGGCAGAGATCGAGAACTTGAAGTTGTGCTTTCAGCTCTTCGGCGGAGACGGCGGAGGCATCATCGAGAAGCGAAAGTTCGATGATGTTGTAAGCGGCGGAGGCAGCGGTGAGGGCGGGGCGGGGATCGACGGAATCGGCAAGCCCTTGTTCGATGGTTTCCCGGGCAAGGGAGACGGCGAGGGTTTTGCGCTGTTGGAAGTCGCCCGCGGGGCCGGAGGCATCCGATTCGATGAGGAAATGGTGGTAGGCGTTGTAGTTCCCGAAGTGGGTGGGATCGAGACGCAGGGCGAAGCGGAGATTCTTTTCGATCTCGCGGTTCAGATACTGTTGGTGGGCCGCGCTGGGTGGGCGGGGATTGGTGCGCTCGGAGACCAGGGCATCGAGCGTGGCAAGCCACGATGAGGATTTTTCCTCGTGGTGATGGTGGTGATGGCCATCGCAACCCGGGTGACCGCAGGAATGATGATCTTCAGAATGGGTGGTGTCTCCATGGGCATCGATGCCGCCATGCCAGTCCTTTTCGATGGGTGCCTGGATGGCCATGGCGATGATGCGGCCGTAAGCGCTGCCGTGAATGCCCAGAGGGTTCGGAGCGTCATCGAGCTTCCCTGCTTCGGACAAGCGGCTGCCCGCAAGCCCGGACAGCCCCAGCCCGCTGAGGGCGAGGAGGACAGTCAAGGGAGTGGAGCGGAGCTTCATGGTGAAAAGGAGAGTCAGGCGGTGGCGCGGGTGCGGAAGACGGCGCGAGACAAGGCGAGGAGGAAAAGGGCGATGCCGAAGAAGTAGGCGAGGAGGAGGGGGAAGCCGCTCCAGTCGATCTCACCCATCTTGTAGCGCAGACGCTCGGTGGGATCGGCGAGGTGGTAGTGGGGAGAAATGCGGGCCAGCCAGGTCAGCACGGGATGATCCTCAAGAGAGGTGAGCAATTTCAGGTAACCCACGCCGTAGAGCCCGTAGATCGCGAGGCTGCCGGACAGAAAGAAGCCGGCAATGGCCCCGAAGCGACTGGCGATGGCGATGGAGAGGGCGAGAAGGGGGCCGACGGCGAGGATGAAAAGGACCGTGTATTGGAAATTGGTGGCGATCCAGGCGGCGCGTTCATCGGCCAAGGCCGGGCTGGCACCAGCGATGGCAACGAGGGCGGCGATGATGCCGAGAGGAGCGACGAAGCAGAGATTGGCGAGCCAGACCGAAAGAAGTTGCTGCCATGGGCGGATGCCGGCGGCGCTGAAGAATTCGCCGGTGCCGCTCTGGGCGAGCTTGTCGCCGGCATGGGCAGCGGTGAAAAATCCCCAACCCAGCGCGCAGATCCATGCCAGGGCCCAAGTGGCTTGGGCGAGGGCGGGTTTGTAGAGCGAGGCGTTCTCGGCGGCGGCGGAAACGTAAGGCAGAAGGAAGGGCAGCACCCCCACCGCAAACGCGCAGATCACCCACGACTTGCGTCGGTGGATGGAGCGGCAGGTGAGGAGGAATGGGGACATGGGGGTCGTCAGTTGAGCAGGGCCTTGAGGTCACTCCAGGTCTGGGTGCCGGCGGTCTGGTGGCAGAGGGTTTGATCACGGATCACGAGCGCGCTGGCCATGGGCATGGCGTCGTAGTCCGGGTGGCAACTGACCACGCGCAGAATCGAGGGCGAGCTGGCGAGCCAGTGAGTTTCGAAAGCTTCCCGGGCATGGGCATCGAGGCCGCTGAAGGGTTCGTCGAGCAGGAGCAGGGCGGCCTGGTCCTCGGGGGTGGAGAATTCGGCCACCAGGAGATGCAGCTTGCGGCGGTTGCCGGTGGAGAGACGGCCGTAGGGTTTTTCGAGGTCGAGTTCGACTTCGCGGGCGAGTTTCAGCGACGCGGCGAGGCGACCGGGGGCGGCGAGGGAGCGCAGGATATCGACGGCGTTCAGGTAGGGGTCGAATCCAAGATTCTCCGGAAGGAAACGCACGGTGCCGGACTTCTTCAAGGAGCCCGCGAGCGGACGGAGGGAGTCGGCGATGGTCCGCAGGAGGGTGGTTTTGCCCCGTCCATTCCTTCCAAGGAGGAAGTGAGTCCCCGCCCCGAGGGAAATCCCGGAGGTCGTCCGGGCCAAGGGAGAAGCGTAGCCGATGGCCAGATCGGCACTGAATTCAAGGACTGGAAGGGAATTCCGCATGGGGAAAGCTTGGCAGGCTTTTAGTTAGGTTTTTCAGAATATCAAGGAATTTGAGATGTCTGGAACCGTCGGCTGTGAAGAGATTGGAAAAATCTCGCCAATAACGCAATAAATTTTTAAGAAAAATTGAACGTATGGGCTTCTCGAAGGTCATTGTTTGGTTGAGTTTGATCGATTTTCTAGGTTCCCAAGGTGATTTTTCAAGATTTCCCGGCTGTGAGGGAGGTTTTAAAATTCCCCTTTGAGGGACTTTGGGAGGGGGGCTGGGGCCGGCTGGAGGGGTGCCAAGGGGGCTTCGGACGATTTCGGGGCTTTTCGCGTGACGGCGGGAGGGGTGCTGTTACAACCCCGGCCACAGCAGCGAAGGCATGGGCGGAAAACTGACCTACCAGCAAGCGGGGGTGGACACACGGCGGGCAGCGGCCCTCGTGGGGGACATCCGAAGTCACGTGGCGAGGACCCAGAATCGGCGGAAGCTATCGGGCGCCTTCGGGCTCTTTGCGGCCGCGTATGATCTGAGTGAATACCGGGAGCCGGTGATCGTGACGGGTTGCGACGGGGTGGGCACCAAATTGGAGCTGCTGCTTGAGCATGATTTGCTCGAGATCGCGGGCAAGGATCTGGTGGCGATGAGTGTGAACGACATTCTGACCACTGGGGGCGACCCGCTGATGTTTCTCGACTACATCGGGATTGCCGCCCTCGATGAATCCCGGATCACGAGGTTGATCGGCGGGATGGCGGATTATCTCGAGAGCTGCGACTGCATCCTGGCGGGTGGGGAAACGGCGGAGATGCCGGGAATCGTGCCCGAGGGGGTGATCGAGCTATCGGGTTTCTGCATCGGATGCTCGGAGAAATCGGATCTCATCGATCCCACCACCATTGCCGTGGGCGATGTCTTGGTGGGCTATGCCTCGGACAGCATCCACGCCAATGGCTGGAGCCTGGTGCGCCGGGTCCTGCGCGAGCATCCGGGTGAGGTCGAGGAAGCCGAACTCCTTGCCTGGTTGCAGCCGACCCGACTTTACCACGATGTGGTGGCGGGCCTGCGGCAGGCTGGCGTGAAGCCGCGTGCCATGGCGCACATCACCGGTGGCGGTCTGCCGGAGAACCTGGAGCGACTGTTCCGGGGCTGCGGGGCGGACCTGGTGATTCCCGAGTGGAAACTTCCCGGAATCCAGAAGCTCTATCGGCACGTGGATGCGGAAGACCGTTTCCACACCTTCAATATGGGCATCGGCTGGGTGGCCATCGTGGCCCCCGAGGACGCTGCGGCGGCCTGTGCGGCGGGCCCGGGTGGAGTCGTCCTGGGCCAAATGGTTCCGGAGGAGGGCGTGCGGGTGAAGGTGGCTGGGGAATAAGAAGTCATGAGCGATTTCCTCAAGCACGAGTGCGGGATTGCAGCGGTGCGGCTCCGCAAGCCGCTGGCTTATTACCATGACCGCTACGGGACCTGTCTGTGGGGCTTCAACAAGTTGTTCCTGCTGATGGAGAAACAGCACAACCGCGGGCAGGACGGCATCGGCATCGGCTGCAACAAGCTTTCGATGCCGCTTGGCGAGGCCTATGTTTACCGTCGCCGCAGCAGTGAGCGGGAAGCGCTGGCCAACATCTTCCGCAAAGAGATCAAGGATTTCCACAAGATGGCGCGCAAAGGCTATCTGGACCCGACGAATCCCGAGAGCGTGAAATCGCGTTTCGACTTCGGCGGGGAGGTGCTTGTGGGTCACCTGAGGTATGGGACTTCCGGGGAGTTCGACGACAGTTCCTGTCACCCCTATCTGCGACGCAGCAACTGGCCGACGCGGACGCTGATGGTGATGGGAAATTTCAACATGACCAACACCGGGGCGCTCAACCGGGTGTTGATCGATCGCGGGCAGCATCCGATTTTCGGCACCGACACCCAGACGGTCCTTGAGGAAATCGGTTTCCATCTTGATGAGGAGCACACCGACCTCTACCGCGAGTTGCGGGATGCGGGGGTGCCCGGGGCGGAGATTCCGGCGATGATTTCCGGGCGGCTCGACGTTGCGGAAATCGTCAAGCGGTCGGCGGAGTCATGGGACGGCGGCTACGCGATCTGCGGGGTGGTCGGCAACGGCGACCTTTTCGTGATGCGCGACCCGCAGGGGATCCGACCCTGCCACGTGCTGATCAACGACGAGGTCATTGCTTTCGCTTCCGAGCGGGTGCCACTGATGACCGTGTTCGAAGCGGATGAGTCCGAGGTGCGGACCATCGAGCCCGGCATGGTCATGGTCGTCAAAGCGGACGGCAGCATCCACGAGGAGCGCTATTCCCCCGCCGGGCCTTTCCGGCCATGTTCCTTCGAGAGGATTTATTTCTCCCGTGGAAATGACCCCTCCATTTACCGGGAGCGCAAAGCCATGGGTGCGGCCTTGGTCCCGCAGGTGGTGGAGGCCATCGGCGGGGCGGTGGACAAAGCGGTGTTTTCCTTCATTCCGAACACGGCGGAAACCGCTTGGTATGGATTGATGGATGGTCTGCGCATGCACCGGAGGCAAGAGGTCCACCGCGCGCTGAAGGAAGCGATGCGGGAAGGACGTCTCGACGAGGAGGTGCTCGATGAACTGATCCTCAAGAACTGGCCCAGGGGCGAGAAGATCGCCCACAAGGACATCAAGATGCGGACCTTCATCGCGCAGGAGAAAGGTCGGGATCAGCTTGTTTCGCACGTTTATGACATCACCTACGGGATGGTGGCCGATGGCGATGCCCTCGTGGCCTTGGACGACTCGATCGTTCGCGGGACCACGTTGAAGAAATCGATTCTCAAAATCCTCGCCCGCACTCGTCCGCGGAAGATCGTGGTGTGCTCGACCGCGCCGCAGATCCGCTATCCGGATTGTTATGGCATTGATATGTCCGAGTTGGGGAAATTCATCGCATTCCAGGCAGCGGTGGCCCTGCATCGGAAGGCGGGTCGGCAAAGCCTGCTGGATGAAGTGTATGAAGACTGCCGCAAGGAATTGGCCAAGCCTCTGGGCGAGATGGGCAATGCGGTGAAGCGGGTGTATGAGAGCTTCACGGACGAGGAGATTTCCGCCGAAGTCAGTCGCATGGTGAGTCCGGAAGAAAGCGATTGGAAAGGCGAAGTCCAAGTGGTCTTCCAGACGATCGAGAATCTCCGCGAAGCCATCGGCGGGCCATGCGGCGATTGGTATTTCACTGGCGACTACCCGACGCCGGGCGGGTTTGCGACCGTGAATGCCGCCTACATCCGCTGGTTCGACGGAGTCGGCGGGCGCAGTTACGATCTGCCCCTGTGAAAGGGCGCGGCTTCAGGCGGGCTCTTGCTGGGTGAGGCAGTGGAGGGTGCCGCCTTCTTCGACCAGGTCGAGGGCATCGATCCCGATCACCTCGCGCCCGGGGAACAGCTCGCGGAGAATGCCGCAGGCGCGGTCATCGTTTTGGTGCTGCCGGAAGGTGGGGACGAGCACGGCGTGGTTGATGATGAGGAAATTGACATACGAAGCCGGCAGCAGCGGCAGTCGCCAGCCCGGGACCTCGCACGCGGCGGGCATGGGCATTTCCACGATTTCGAAAGGGCGTCCAGACGGGGTATGGAAATTCCTCAAACGACTGAGGTTCGCCGCAAGAACGGGATGATTGGGTGAGCCTCGATCTTCCTCAGTGCATGCGACGATCCATTCATCGGCACAAAAGCGGGCGAGGTCATCGATGTGGCCATCGGTATCATCGCCCTCGATCCCTTTCTCCAGCCAGAGGACTTCACGGATGCCGAGGGTTTCGCGGAGTTTGTTTTCGATCGTGCCGCGATCGAGCTGGGGATTGCGATTCGGGTTCAGCAGCACCGCTTCGGTCGTCAGGAGTTGGCCGAGTCCGTTGATTTCGATCGCTCCGCCTTCCAGGATCATGCCGCCTTTGTAAATGGGCAGGCCCAGGGTTTCCGCGATGCGGCGGGGGATGGCGTCATCGGCATCCCAGGGCGGGAACTTGCCTCCCCAGGCATTGAAGCCCCAGTCACTGATGGCCTTGGCTCCGGTCTGCGGATTCCTGAGGAAAATCGGCCCGTGGTCGCGGCACCAGACATCGTTGTGGGGATGCTCGTAGATTTCGAGATTCTCCGGCGCGGCTTTGGCCTTGAGGCAGCGCTCGCGGATGGCATCGGCACTGCCGGGGTTGGCATTGATGCGGACGGTCTGAAAATGCGAGATCGCGGCGGCGAGGGCGGCGAAGCGATCGTGAATCAGCTCCCTTTTTGCTCCTCCCCAATGGCGCGGGTCATCCACGGGCCAGGACATCCAGACGGCGGTCTGGGGCGACCATTCCGGGGGCATCGCGAATCCATCGGCAGCGGCGTGAGGCATGGCCGAAGCTTGGGGGAAACTCGAAGGATTGGCCAACTCCGAAAGATGGGATCAGCCTCGCTCCGTAGTCACCAAATCGATGAAAAGACGGGGATTCATGGGATCAATGGTCGGCGGCCTGAGTGCCGTGGGTGTCGTGGGCGGGGCTGAGGAGCAGCAAGAGGGGCTGGTCGGGACTCCGATTTCAATCATGGCACCGCGGGCTGACGGGTTTGAAGTCGTCTGGGGCGTGAACGGGCTCTGCCTGGGCAGAGTGGAATGGCAGGGAGGCGATGGAGAAACGGGGGTGGCGCGGGCGGATGCCATGGGGCTGACGCCGCAGGGCGACGATGTGCTGAGGGTCCGGGTGGCAGGACTCAAGCCGGGCAAGAGCTATCGGGTGCGGGCGAT
>JALOTY010000056.1 GCA_025457665.1 Akkermansiaceae bacterium
ATAGTCATAGTAATTCCCTTCACGCATTAATTGGGCGGGCTCTTCCGATTCTAGAAACCGGAGAAGCGGCCCCGTCTCCCGAAACTGCTCCAGATAAAAATCCCAGAACCGATCTCTTCTATAGCTATCTTGGGGAAGCTTCTCGAGAAGCTCACTACGATACAGGTCGAGGCGTCCTGCTTCTTGGTACTTTCGATAGATATTGGAATGCGCAAGTTGGCGACCGAGGGGATCAAGATAGTGGTCGCACAGTGCCATTTGGTCACTCAAAGAAATCGAACCTTCTAACATCACGCCTGGATGGTTACCCCCGCCCTCGGGGTAGGGAAAGATGCGTGTCATGAGCGACGCCAAATGGTTTCCGGGCAATTGCGTCTTACAATAATCGAGGTATTTCTCAAGGGTAGCGAGGTCCCAATCGAGTGGCACCTGAGTTCTGCGATCTAAAAAAGGAACATCATCGGGCCACCCGGGCGGGGCATCATCATTCCTTGAGTTGGCTCCGATGTTATGGCGCTCTGAACGGGCGGTGATTTTCAGGCTCGGCTCGACCCTTTCCGCAGGAGCGCTTGGCCTGCCCCCAGGATCGCGATCACGCTTCATCGCCCACCAGACGGCGGGAAAAGACAGCGCAATAACGATGACCAAGCTCAGTTTTTTCATTTTCCTGGAAAAGCGCACGGCCCTTTTTAGATGACAGGACCCAAGGGAATGTCTGGAGGCGGACATGGAGCAATTTTCATCGCCCCATCTTTAGTTGGTTCGGATGCTTGCGACGATCCAAGTGAACCGAACGCCCCTGCACCTCCTTTACGTCGATCACATCATGAAGCTGAGGAAAACCCATGACGGCAGCCAGACAATTATGATAGTAATCATCAGATATCATTCGAGGATTTACATCACCCTCGAACTCCCCGGCAACCACCCTTCTTTCTCTGGGATCATCAAGCGAAGCGATCATATCCAAAATCAAAACCGGATCAGCTTCACGACGAACCTGCTCGATCGCCCATCGTTGTTTCGCTCTTAATGCCAGATAAGGATCATCAAGTTTCGAAGCCAGGACAAGCAGATTTTCAGGCTCAGGCGAGCAATCGGCGACAATCAAAGATGAGAGGTTGTAGCGAACCTCCTCGTCCGGAATCTGATTCAAAAATTCAGCCCAGATGAGCGGATCGCGATAAGCTTCCAAAAACCACATCCTGTTGACTCGAAATTCATCGAGCCCCTCGGCATCCAGAGTTTTTATCATAAATCCAACCAATTGATCAAACCCTTCCTCCCTATGATTCGGCTCCCGCACGGAAAGCTTAGCAGGTCCCACCCCACCACCTTCGGAAGAACCTGATGAATGGCTCCGCGTTTCAATTTCCATTCCTGATTGATGAAGATCCGGCTTATTCCCCAGCCTCCCTGTCGCAAACATCCAAACCAACACCGGCATCAACAGCATCGTAATGCCTGTCAGGACAAAAAAGGGACGCCCCCTCCTGAAGACGACGATCGAAGTGAGACACGGTTTCATCATCGCGAAGATTATTTCAATTTCGGTTGCGCCACTTGGGGACCGTCACCACGACGTTCGGAGTGCCATTTTCACTCTGCGATCCCTACACCGATCCGATTCATTTGCACAGCCCGATTTTGGTGGCCCAGCGACCGGAGTGGGATTTTGTCCGGCACCTGGCGTCAGGAATCCCCTGCTTTTCAAGCCGGATCGGACGCGATTCGGCTGGATGCTGGATTGCGCCAGTCTTGCGCTGCCCCAGTCACCGTGCCATGCTTCGCCGCAGAAATGTCCGAACAGACCCTCTTTGAAAAAATCCGCGACCGCGAGATTCCCGCAAGCTTCGTCCACGAGGACGAGCACTGCATCGCCTTCCGCGACATCGCCCCGCAGGCCCCCGTCCACATCCTCGTGGTCCCTCGCAAGCCCATCCCGCGCGTGGCTGAAGCCGATCCCAGTGATCAGGCCGTCCTCGGCCACCTCTTGCTCACCGCTGCCGCGATCGCAAAGAAGGAGGGTTTCGACGAAAGCGGTTTTCGCATCGTCATCAATAACGGTCCCGACGGCGGTGAAGCCGTGCCGCACCTTCACGTCCACCTCTTTGCCGGTCGCCCCCTGACCTGGCCTCCCGGCTGATTTCCCCTTCCCCATGATCCGCACCCTGCTTCTTCCCCTGATCAGTCTGCCCTGCCTCGCCGCAAGCGAATGGCAGCCGCCCTCGGAGATTCGCCATGCGGTCCTGGTTCACGGCATCTGGGAAAACGAACACCGCGCCTTCCGCTCCCTTCGCGCGGAGCTGGAGGCCCGGGGGATTCACTGCGTGGTGCCCAGCTTGAAACCGGCCACGGCCATCCATGGCATCCGCCCCCTCGCCACCCAACTCGATGCCGCCGTCCGTCTCTCCCTGCCGAAGGACGAACGATTCATCGTCATCGCCCACAGCATGGGCGGCCTCGTCAGCCGGGCTTGGCTTCAGGATTTGGGCGGCATCCGGAACTGCGATGCCCTCATCACCATCGCCAGTCCCCATCATGGCACCCGCATGGCTTACGCCCACCCCGGCCAGGGAGCCGCGGAAATGAGACCCGGCAGCGCCTTCCTTGCCGAGCTGCAAGCGACCGAAGACCACCTCGAGAAGCTTCCCATCCTCTCCTACCGAACTCCTTGGGATGGCGTCATCGTCCCCCATGAAAGCTCGGTCTGGCCCCGCGCGACGAATGTGGAAATCGCCTGTTTCCTCCACGCCCGCATGACCGCCCATCCGGCCCTTCATGCCGACCTCTTCGATCGCCTCAAGCTCCCGCCGGCTCCCGCTCTCGCGAAAAGGGCCGAAGCCCGTCGCATCATTTCCCGGCCTCGAGCTTTTCCAAGATAGCCAGCAGGTCGTCGAAATGGGTCTTGGCCGAAACCTTCTCTAACACCGCTTCGATTTGGCCGTCGGGCCCGATCACAAAGGTGCTGCGCTCCGTGCCCATCGACTTCCGGCCATACATCGATTTCTCCACCCACACTCCGTAGGCTTCGACCATCCGATGCTCCTCATCGGCCAGAAGCGTGTAGGGCAGACCCTCCTTGGCGATGAATTTCCCGTGGCTTTTCACCGGATCCACGCTCACGCCGAAGACCTTTGCCCTGCCCTCCAGTTGCGACCAGCCGTCACGGATCGCACAAGCCTGCTGGGTGCAGCCGGGCGTCGCGTCCTTTGGATAAAAAACCAGCACCACCCGCTGACCTCGATAGTCCGCCAAACGAACCTCGTGGCTTTCTCCCTTTTCCGAAACTCCGACGACATTGAAGTCTGGAGCCATCTCGCCGATTGCAGGTTTCATCGCCGCAAACTGCCTCCGACCGGGGGACCCGCAAGCGGAAATCTCAGAGGAAATCAGTCATTCCGCCCCACCTCGAAGATCTCTTCCAGCTCACGAGTCGAGACCACGCGGGAAAACAACATGAACTCATCGATCGCCCCGGTCCAATTGCGGAAACTCCACTCCGCTCCCAGCCACGACTGATTCATGTGATCCTCCGCATGCATGTCATGGAAGTTCCCCAAAGTGCTCCTGCCGAAGCGCAGCGGAATCGAATCCTCAAGCACGGTCCGGCTGACCTCTGCGGCATCGATGTAGTGAACCACCTCGCGGGTTCCGGAATGATAGGTGGTCGATAGCAATCGCCAGCTCCCGAATGCCCAGGGGGAAATCACCGGCTTGGTGAAGGCGCGATGGAAGACACTCACAAGCGGAGCATTTCTCGGCCTCACGCCGAATTGATAGGTCCCATCCGAGGAAAACTGCCAGTGAGCTTCGCCCTCGATCCCGCATTCGCTGAAAAAGACCCCATTGTAGTTTCTCGGCAAGGCATCCACCCGCACCCATGCGAGCATGCTTGCTTCGGGAAACTCGCCCGGGATGTCGATTCTCACCTGATCGGCCTGATTGCGAAACGCCAAGGCAGGCTTCATCGGCCAGCGCCCTTCGGTCCATTCCGCGGAAACGATCGTGCCACTCCCCGGCGCTTCCGCCGAGCGGGCATGATTGACGATTTCCTTTTCCCCCGTCTCTCCGGGCTGCATCCGGAAGTGAACGACCAGGCTGGGATCGGACTGCAGCCCTTCGTTGAATTTCTGCCAGCGGGACATTTTCACCCGATTCCTCATCTTCGAAAGAGCTTCAATCGCCTCCCCCATCTCGGACGGGGAATAATCGATCGACGCCACCCCTCCATCCCTCTCGATCCTCCGCGCCTCCCCTGCGGACAAGCGAACCGGCCCTTTGCCTTGGCCTTTGAGGTTGAGTTCAATCTCCCCCTTCACCACCTGGATCCGCGAGGTCACACCTTCGCTGACTTCGATGTCGAACTGGGTGCCGAAATCCGTGATCTCGCCATCAGGCAAAAACATGCGGAAGCCCACTGCGCTGTCCGGCACCCGCACTTCGGCGCGGCCTTCGTCGAACTGGATGGAAAGATCCCCCAAAGGTGTGAATTTCGCCGGACCTTTCACCGTCATCCGCGCCCCGCTGAAAAACACCACCTCCAGCATCCCTTCCTCGATGACAAGCTCCTGCCCCAGGGCCAGCGATTGCCCCGGCATGAATCGTTCCCCGGATTTCACTCCGACCACCCGCGACAGATAGGCCACGGGAAAGGCCCGTTCCTCTTTCCTCCCAGGCAGCGCCGGGTCCTGCTCGGCGGCATTCGTGACCGGCACCTCTGTCGTGTCATGCGACATCGCCTGCCAAGCCCACGCCGCCATCACCAACGCCGCAGCGGCCCAACCGCTTGCCGCCAGCATGGCCCGCTTCGCCTTGCCCTTCGGCTCGATCCCCGCCAGCGGAGCCTCGATCTTTTCCACTCCCTGAAGCTGCCCACCCCACGACTCCAAGCCCTGCTCCAAGGTCACCCTTTCCCAATACCGGGCACGATCTTCCTCCGAACTCGCCAGCCTCGCCTCGAGCCGAACCCATGACTCCTCATCTGCGCTGCCATCCATGCAGGCATCGATCAAGTCATCCCATTCTTCCCGTTCCCCTCGGCTTTTCATGAAATCTCGTATTTGGCAGCTTTGTCATTGATGCAGTCGCGGATCGCCACCCTCGCCCGGGAGAGGGCGACGTAAACGGCATCGATCGACCACCCCACAACGCGGGCGATCTCCGCAGGTTTGCGCTCGCCTGCATAGCGAAGCTCAACCAACTGCCGCATCTTCGGGGGCAATTCGGCGACGCATTCGCCGACATAGCGGATCCGCCGGTCTTCGGTCTCCGCCTCGTGGCTTTCGGCCAGAAGTTCCAGGGTCTCATCGGAGAAAAACCGCAATTTGCCCGATTCCCTTTTCACGACCTCAAAGACCTTGAACCTCGCAATGGTGCAAGCCCATTTCGGGAAACTCGTGCCCGGCTCGAAGGCCTCCGCCTTGGAAACCACGGTCAGGAAGGTCTCGTGCAAAACATCGTCCACCAGACTCCGGTCCCGCAGCATTCCCCGGATAAAGCCCCGGATCAGGTCGATGTGACGCAGAAACAGGCCTTGGACGAGGGTCTGCGCCCCCCGCTCTCCCTCCTCGCGCTCCCTCCGATCAGAATCCTGTTTCATGCTTAAACCGATCAATGACGCCGAAGCGCGGAACCTTAGCAGCCCGGGCCCGAAATGAAGGAAAAAAGATTTTTCGCTAAGGATCTTGGGGGCCGAGACATCGACAGGGATTGCTTTCGGTATCGCTCCAGTCCCATCGCCAACAACGACCCGGAAAATCCAGAAACCCAAGAATCGCAGCCCATGAAAAAGACCATTGTTGTTCTAATCCCATTCGCCACCCTCACGGTTGGACCCTTCGCTTCGGCTGCGGTCCTTGCGCAGTACGGCTTCAACGTCAGTGGCACCACGGGTGCTCCCAGCACAGTCGCAAGCGGCCTGACTGCCACGGGTTCATTGGCTTTCTCATCGGCCGCAGGCCAAACCGGAGGCGCCACTTCCGGTCTGCTGCCCATCGAAGGAGCCAGATCGGTTTTCACCTTTGCAGCAAGCGTCACAGATGGGACCGCCCCGACCGTGAGCCATTCCGTCTTCGCGTTTTCTGTCACTCCCGATCCGGGCAACATGATCACCCTTGATCTCTCCAATGCCGTCACTTGGAGTTTTCTGGCCTACGACGGCACGGTGAATGCGGCAAGCTACTCGGTGTATACCGCTGTCATTGCCGCGACGGATGCGTCCTTCACCAATATCGTCGCAACCTCATCGACCTTCTCGACAACCACCAACGCGACCGGTTTCGACAACGGCAGATGGGGAACCACCGTCGCCGGTGATCTGAATCCTTCCTCGACCATCAGTTCCACGGGGACGCTCTATTTCCGCCTCGTCGCCAATGACAGCCTGAATTCGGGAGACCATCAGCTTCGATTCGATAACGTGGTGATCAACGGCACTGTGGCTCCCGTCCCCGAGCCAACCATCGCCCTCCTCGGCTCGCTCGGCTTGCTCGGTTTGATGCGCCGCCGGCGCTGATCGCGAGATCCTGCCGGAGTTCGTTCCGATGCTTCAAAGCGGATCCGCTCAGGATCCGCTTCCTTCCTCTCTTTGCGCCCAGATTCAAGACCTCAGAACCCAGTTCTTATGAAAACCGAAACCCTGCGCCCGCTTCTCGGGATTGCTCTTCTTGCCGGTGCTTCTCACGCCCAGGTCGTTTACGTCGATGCCACCTCAGGTCCCACGGGAAACACCCGCCTTGCCTCGGGTGCCGATTTCACCCCACCCCTGAATGGCACCACGGGTGCAGACAACAACTGGGAGCAACGCACGGTATATGGTTCTTCCGGAAACATCTTCGAGGCCGGCGGCGAGGCGATTGAAAACGCCCAGGAACTGGTCACGAAAATCACCGGTCTGACCCCAAATGCCTCTTATCAGGTCCGAGTCCACTTCTGGGATGCTGGCGGGACGGTTCCGGTTTGGAGCATTCGCGCCGGCCTTACCTCGAATCCCGGAGCCAACCCCGTCTATGTCAACCCAGGTGACGTCGCAGGCATCGCGGGCAGCGTCGCCGGGGTACTGGCCAGTTCCCTGACTTACACCACGGCACCCACCGTCTTTGTCCAAGACGACCGCACGATGTACGCAGCCAGCGTCGCCACAGCGATCGCCAACTCCAGCGGGGAAATCTCCGTTTTTATCGATGATCTGCCCTCTCCCATCGGTGCGAACCGCCGGACATGGCTCGATGGCGTTTCCTACGAACTTCTCCCGGATTCCGATGGCGATACGCTCCCCAATGCATGGGAAACCGCCAACAACCTCGATCCGAACGATGCCACCGGTGCCAATGGTGCCAGCGGAAATCCCGACAACGACGGCCTCACGAATTTTCAGGAATACGCGCTCTCCCGGACCAATCCGAACCTCGCCGATACCGATGGCGACACGGTTCAGGATGGTGCGGAATTCACTGGCTCCGGAAACGCCTTCAATGGCAGCCCCACCAACCCGCTCCTGGCGGATAGCGATGGCGATGGTGCCAACGATGCCGCCGAAAACATCTATCCGACCAATCCGAACGCTGCGGATACGGATGCCGATGGCATGCCGGACGGCTACGAATTGCTCTGTCAGAATCCAGGCACGGCTCTTGACCCAACGACCAATGATTCGTCTGCCGACAACGATTCGGATGGCCTTTCCAACATCGCCGAGTTTGACCCCACTCTCGGGCCGAACAGCCAAAGCGTCCGCACCCGTGCCGACCTCGCCGATACCGATGCCGATGGCCTGAGCGATTCCGCGGAGGACAACTTCGGCTCATGGGGCGGCGTCACCGCTACCGGCACGAACCCAACCCGCCCGGATACCGATGGCGATGGCCTCACCGACAGCCAGGAAAACTTCAGCCTCACCAGCTATCAGGGTGCCGGTGTGAAGCCCGCATGGTGCGATCCCACTTTTGCCGATACCGATGGCGACGGCTTCGAAGATGGTTTCGAAGTCAACACGGCCAGCACCGATCCGAACGATGATACCAGCGTTCCCACTCAGCCTGCCGGTTTCACTTTGTTAGAGAATTTCGAAAGCGGCACGATCGGCCAGACCTTCAAGGGCACCAATGGCTGGACCAGCCCCTCGGCGAATGATGCCATGCTGGTGTTCGACGAGCCCATCGCCGGTGGCGACAAAGTCGGCGGTTTCGTCCGCCCCGCCGGTGCTGGAAATCACCTCATTTACAAATCCCTGCGCGATCTTGGCCTGCACATCCTTGAAGGAAACACCGGCACCCTTTTCCTTCAGATCCACGCTTCCGGATCAGGACTCGACCATTCTCTCGGGCTTACCGATGTTGAAACACCCGGTTGGTTCACCGACTTCGAAGCCCAGACCGCCCTCCTCGGTGCCACACCCACCCTCGGGGTCCGCGCCAACTCCGGTTTCCGCGCCTACACCGGTGGCGGATACCGCACCGGACGCTGGATGAATGTCTGGATCGTCTGTGATACCGCAGCGAACACCACCAAGGTCTATTATCAATCGCCCAACGGCGAGACGGGAGTGGTCGACATCACTGCCGACTCAACAACCACCCCTTACCTCTTCCGCAATGGTGCGTCCGCCAACGCTCTCACCACCTTCATGATGATCGAAAATGCCGCCCTGGCACCCATAGTGTATCTCGACAACCTCTACATCGATCCCACCTCCGCCAACCTCAGCCTCCCCGCAGCGCTCAAGCCTGAGCCCTCGGCGAATCCATCCATCGTCTCAGTCTTCTTCGATGGCCCGAATCTGAAAATCCGTTTCGCCCCGGGTGGTAGCGGCTATGTCCTGACATCGTCGAACGACCTCGCCTCGCCCTTCCAAGTGGAAACGAATGCGACTTTCGACGGCGTGGACACCTTCACCGTGCCCTCTTCTTCCCTGAATCCAGGCAAGGATTTCTTCCGCGTGGAAACGCCTTGATCTCCCTGATTCGCCCAATGAAAATCCACCGTCGAGGATTGTTTCTCGACGGTGTTTTCTTACCATCTGCTATCTGAACCTTCCCATGCCCACCCTCCGCCACTTCCTGGCAACCAGCTTGCTTCCTCTCGGCATCCTCAAAGCGGATCTCACCTATCTTGATGCCACCACCGGCACATCGGGCAATACCACCTTGGCCAATGGGTCCACATTCACGCCACCCGGCAACGGCACCACCGGCGCCGATAACAACTGGGAGCTTCGGACCGGTTTCGCGAACTCCTCTTCCATCTTGGAAGCCTCTGGAGAGACCTCGGAAAACGCTCCCGAAATCCGCACTCGCATCACCGGCCTCACTCCGGGAGCCAGCTACATCATCCATGCCTTGTTCTGGGATGGCAGCGGTGCGTCGCCCGATTGGAACCTCCGCGCAGGCTTCACCTCGAACCCCGGTGCCAACACCCTCTACGCCAATCCAGCCGATGCGGCCGATCTCGCCGCCACGGCCGCAATCGACGCCAACACCCTGACTTTTGCAGGCACCGCCCCCCTCTTCACTGAAGACGATCGCACACTGTTTGCCGCTCCTTTGGGCAGCAGAGTGGCCGATGGCACGGGCACCATTTGGGTCTATCTCGATGACCTGCCATCGACCATCGGCGTCAACAACCGCACCTGGTATGATGGCCTCGCCTATGAACTCGACACCTCGGCCCCGCCTCCGGGGCCAGGCATCACTTATCGAGACGCCAATCTCACCAACACCGCTCGCTGGGATGGCCAGACATTCGCTCCCGCAGCGCAGGGAAATACCATCATCGACAACAACTGGGAAACCCGCACGCTGGGCAACTCCGCGAACGTCTTTGAATCCAATGCCGATGGGGCCGAGGATGCCCCTTTGCTTGTCACCACCCTCACCGGACTCCAGGCGTCCACCGACTACATCCTCTACGCCTATTTCTGGCATGATGGCCGCAACTGGCGAATGAAAGCGAGTGGCAAGCTCGCGGACATCGATGACAACGGAACTCCGGGAAACACGACCGACGATTTCCTCCCCACCCATCCATCCGTCAATTTCGCCTCCGCCGGAAATGCTGATGGCACCGCCACCGTGGCACCTGC
Source organism: Akkermansiaceae bacterium (assembly GCA_025457665.1). Lineage (GTDB taxonomy): Bacteria > Verrucomicrobiota > Verrucomicrobiia > Verrucomicrobiales > Akkermansiaceae > Haloferula. Next base: position 10,082 of record JALOTY010000056.1, read on the forward strand.
CGCAGTCGCCGCAGACTTCGTCACCGCCCCAATGATCACCGAGGGCAACCGCACCCTCCGCCAGGCGGTTCTCGGCAAGTTCACGAGCAATGCCTCGGGGGTTCTTCAGATCTACATCGATGACCTGGCCAACTCCGGTGAAGCCACCCGCACTTGGTTCGATGGCGTCGGCTTCAAACCGGCCAGCAGCCTCAGCCCGGAGGGCGATGAGGATGGTGACGGCTTGACCAATGCCCAAGAAGAAGAAGCCGGAACCAATCTCTTCGTTTCTGATACCGATTTCGACGGTTTCTCCGATTCCGCTGAAGTTGCCAGTGGCTCTGATCCGCTCGACCCTGACTCCACTCCTCCTCTCCCCGGAAACGCCCTTGCCATCGCTCCCGATGGTGCCTGGACCTGGTTCAATGACGAACGCGCGATCTTCCATCAGGGCTCCCTATTCTCCGGATATGTGTTGGGCGATGGCCGCTATGGCATCACCCGCTACGACCCGGCCACGAATACGACCTATCCGATGATCATCAGCACTGCCGCCTCACGCGAGCAGGACGATCACAACAATCCCTCCATTACCGTTCTGCCCGATGGAAAGCTCCTGATTCTTTACACCAAGCACATCACCGAGCCGCGATTCTATCAACGCACCTCCCTTGTTCCACTGCCCTCCACGGAAAGCGATTGGGGTCCGGAGATCGCCCGCACCGTCCCGGCCAACAACACCTACAACAACACCTACCTCCTCAGTGGTGAGTCGAACCGGATCTACAACTTCCACCGCTGCATCAATTTCAACCCCACCATCACGGTCTCCAACGACCTCGGTGCCACTTGGCAGCCTTCCATTCAATTCATCAGCGTCGGCTCCGGTGGCGTCCGGCCTTATCCCCGCTACTGCTCAAATGGCACGAACCGCATCGATCTGATTTACACCGATGGCCACCCGCGCGACGTCAATAACTCGATTTACCACATGTATTATCAGTCAGGTGCCTTCCGGAAAACCGATGGCACGCTGGTAAAGAACTATGCCAATCTCCCCATCAACCATGAGGGCGGCGAGCGAGGTTCCGTGGTTTATCAATACTCCTCGGCAGCGTGGGGTCCCGGCGATGGTCCCGACCAGTGGATTCCAAACGGTCGCGGCTGGACCTGGGATGTTCACTACGGTCAAGATGGCCATCCGGTCTGTGTCTTCCAGGTTCAGGTGGACAATGTCACCGGCAGCGGCTGGAACAACGATCGGATTTATTACTACTACGCTCGCTGGACCGGCACCGATTGGCAGCGCCGATTCATCGCCCAAGGCGGACGCCCGCTTTACGCCGCAGAGGACGACTACGGGGGCGGGATGTGCATCGATCCCGAAAACCCCAACGTCATCTACATCTCTTCGAATGCGGCCAATCCCTTCGCTCTCGGAAGTCTCACCAACGTGCCTTTGCGCCCATCCGAGCGCTACGAAATCTGGCGCGGCGTCACTGCGGACGGCGGACTGACCTTCACTTGGGAAGCCCTGACTCAGAATTCCGCAGCCGATAACCTCCGCCCCATCGTTCCTCAGGACCATGGCTACGATCGCACGCTGCTGTGGTTCAATGGAACCTACAGCACCTACACATCATTCGATACCCAGGTCCTCGCCCTTCTCGAAAACGAACCGGAGGTGAAGTCCTTCTCCGTCAACTCCGGCTCGGCCACCCTGTCCTGGGTGTCTTCACCGGGTCGACGCTACCGAATCGTGGCCTCGACCGATCTCGATGGCTTCCCCTATCCCGCAGACGGTCCCATCGAATCCCAAGGCAGCACCACCACCGCCACCTTCCCCATTCCCCAGGAACTTGAAGGCTTGCCCAAGGGCTTCTTCCGTGTCGAGGAGATGCCCTGAATCGGGTCCGTGTCGAAGATCACAAGCCCACCCAGAAAAGGCGCCGGAGTGATTCACTATCCGGCTCTCTTTTTCCCGTGTGGCCCTCAGCCGGGCCAGGGAAAACCGACAAGACTCAAGAACGCTCTTCGCCTCATGTGAACAACCTGAGCAAGGCCCTCAGCTCGGTAGCGCTCAAAATCAGGCACTTAGAAGACGAATCCCTGTTTGAAACGAAAAGGGAAACAGTCATTCCCAAGTTATTCACAAACCGGGAAGCCGCGATCGAATTGAGGAAAAGGCTGAGGCCTCATCGCGGCTGCTGAAAGAAGATCGGCGAAACGTGATCCCGATACATTTCCCCTGCCGGGGTAAGCGCGCCCTTGTCGCCGACGAACTTTCGCGAATCCTCCACCCAGTTGAAAGGAGCGTAACGCTCGACCCACGGGGTTTCGTCGAGCATCTCGATCATGGCCTCGATGGCTCTCTTCTGCTCCGTCGGATTCGGGTCACGGTGCGGGGTCCAATTGGCTCCATTGTTCCATTCGGTGATCCAGATCGGGCGTCGGGTGCGGTTGTGAATGTCTTGCAGGAAGGCTTTGAACTGCGCAGCCGCATTCCGTCCATCTCCCGGATCCGGCACCGCGCGATAGTAGTGCACCGCCACGAAATCCACTCGCAGACCCCGTTTGTCAGCCTTGTCCATGAACTCATAAAGCCACCCCAGCCCACCATCGGAAGGCGCCGGTGATCCTAGTCTCAATCCGGTCTTGAGCAGGGTCGGCCATGCCGCAATCGCCTGATCCACGCTCATGTTCGCCTGGTCGGGTCGGTCCGGTTCATTGAAGCCCAATAGATGATTGATTCCCTTGGCCCGCCAATCCTGATCGAGGCCGGGCCAGTGGAGGTTCTGGCGGATGGCGACGTATTCGATGTCCGGGGTGGAGCGTTGCCCGATGTTCCAATCGTAGAACCATCCGACCTTGAGATTGCCATGAATGGCCCCGGCAATGCCTTTCTTGACGGTCCATCGCCAAGGGAAGACCCGCACGAAGGATACCTTGCCCGCGAGTTCCTTGGGCAACTCATCGATCACCACATCATGATCCTGGGCGACCCAATTCCGGCTGACACCCGTGCCGTCTTCATTTTCCGCGAGGGTGGCGGTGTGACCTCTCTTGAGCACGAAGGAAACGATCGCCGAACCTTCTTCGGGCAGGGACTTTCGATTGTAGGCCTGATAGGATTTCAGGCCCGTCGGCTTTCCCTGCAAATCACCGCCAGGATAAACCCACAAGCCCGGGAAATCGTCGCCTCGTGCCATCACCACACAGCCGTGGCCATAGGCAGCGAGGCGGAGATTCACGCCGATTTTCGCCGGCCCGCCATTCACGAGGAAATGATCCATCAGGGTCGCCTCGACCTTCGATGGCGGGATCTCCGGAAAAACGACCCAACCATCGGTCGAGATGAAATTGATCGTCGAACCCGGGAGAGGTTGATCCTTGGCCGTGAAATGCCACTCGGTTCCCGCTGCGGGCTCGATCCACTCGCCCCGTCGGGCTTCCGACTTGGTGATTTTGAAATCCCGTTTCCCACCCAGAGGTCGGGCAGAGGGAGTCAGGGCCACGGGTGCCGCTTGGTCATCGACCAGCCTCTCCACATATCTTCGATCTGCGGCACTGAGTCGGCTGAGAGGCACTTCCGAACTTGCCCCTCCCGGTGCGCGGAGGATCACGAAACCCTTGGCAGAGCCCACAAACTCGGCCTCCACCGGATCGGGCACGCCTTGGATGAGCCAGCATCGGCCCTCGGCCACCGTGGTGACCACCCATGACAGCAAGATCAGCGGGAGGACCGATTTCATGGTCTTCACCCGCGTGGCTTCGCTTCAGGAAGTGGCCGGGGCTCGATGTCATCGAATGCCCGCAGCTCGACGTGACCACTCGAAGGGTTGAGGAAAAGAACCATCAAACTGCGCCTCTTGCCCGGGTGCGTCCAAAGACCGTTGGCCACCTGTTTCCAATTTTCACCGTCCTGGGTAAAGGTTCGCATACCGATTTGCTGGTTCTCCCTCGCGGGTGGATCCTGAATAAGCCGCTGCTCACCGGGTTTGAAAGGATAAACATTCTTCTCCAGAACGATGCGCACGGCGGAAGGGCTGAAATTGCTCACATGAAAGGAACCTGCCGGGAAATCGTTTTCGAGATCCGGAACGGCCAAAACCCGACAGGGCACTTTCGCACCAGCCTCCCCCGGAAGCACGAGAAGGATCGCGGATTTGCAATCACCGGGCAAGGTGGCTTCGGCGATTTTCCTGCCCTCTTCCGTCAGCGATTCCCTCGCCACGTCATCGGTGATCACCAGCTTGTTTCCCACCAGCGGAACCATCACGGATTGATGATTCAGATAGGTTCGAATGGCCCCTTTCACCCCGCTGCCATTTTCGGCAGCAGGATCATGCAGATAGATCTCAGCTTTCTGCAGGCGGGGCTCGAAGGCGAGAAGACGAATCCTCACCTCACGCGCCGCCTTCGCGTCTTGAGCGTGGATGGAAGAGATCCCGAGACCGAGAAGAAGCAGAACGCGCAGGAGAATGCTTGGATGAATCATGAGGCAAAATTTCAGTTGGCGAGGATCTCATCCTCATCGAGCCAGCGGAAGGAAACTATGGAGAATCGACGTCCGAAAAGATTGTTCACCGGACGAAGGTCGCTAGGCACCGTCGTGGCATCGTCCGCTGGATCGACATACTCCGGCAAGCGCTGCACGACCGCTTCGCACCAGGCGCGGGCAAGCACGCTGCGGCCATCGGCCGATGTCGCTTCACCATAGGCACGGATCTTGAAGGTATCCCCACGAACGGTCGCGACCGGAGCAAGAACCGACATGAGATCCCCCTGGCTGAGAATGGGCGGCGAGCCCTCTCCGCTTTGACCCCGCATGGCGGCTTCGTTTGCCACACCCAGCTTGCGCGATGCGGAGATGGTGGCTCCATCCACCGGCTTCGAAGCATCGCGATGCGCCTGAGTGTTGATGTCGGTGTTATCGATTGCCGTTTGCAGCAGCCCGGAGAGCACATGGAGATCCCCGGCGGAACCGATCCGGCGATTGACGAATTCCCCAAGGCTCATCGATGGCGCTCCATCGGTCCGCCCGCGGAGTTCGATTTGCTCGACGATCGCCTTGGCCAGGGACTCGATCTGGCGATCGTTCAAGGAGCGGAAACCCGCCCATCGCGACTGGGGACCATCGCTGCCATCGCCCATCGGCCGGTTGGCGCGGGCGAAGGGCGTCTCGCCATCTTCGCCGAAATTCCGGGGACTCACCGCGCCGGTCGTGTTCACACTCATGCCTTCGATGACCCGGTCACGAAGTGAGGAAAGCACCGCTCTCCAGGCGTCCACCGAGGTGGAGTTGACGTTGAAGGGACCATCGATCCCGAAATACTTCGCCGTTTCCTGACCGCGAGCCAAGGCATTCTTGCGCGAGAACTCGGCCGCGAGTTCATCCATGCTTTCGCTGGATGGCAGGGGCTTGATGCGGGCATTGAGAGCCGGGTCTCCGCCCTGAATGATATCTTCCACCAGATCACGCAAGGTGCGGCTGTCACCCGTCACGCCAGATCCGCCGGCCGAACCATCGACCAGGCTGGAGAAGAAATAGCTGTCCCACATCGCCTCATTGAGAAGGTAGGTATGATCCAACAGCTGACTCGATGTCCCCGGCCGGAAAACGGCATTGGCGGGAATCAAGGGATGGGCACGGGAATTTCCAAGCGGATGCACCACCCGTGGCAGCTCGGCCCCGGCAACAAGGTTGGCGTGAACCAGATCCCCCATCGATGCCGCAGGGGTCAGCGGGAGATGATACATGTGCACGAAAGGCGAACCTTCAGCCACGGATCCACCGGCACCGAAGTATCCGCGCTTTGTATCGGGATCGACCGAGACACCGTCCGGGAAATTGTTGAAGCTGGAGATTTCGGTATATCTCAAATCATAACTCTGATGAGAGAGGCCGAAGCGGCTCGTGTCCTGCTGGGCACCTTCCACGACCATGTTGTTGAACAACCACGGCTTGCCATCATTGAGCGGATCGCGGGTCGCCCGCGCCGAAAGCTCCAGCATGGCGAAGGGCTTCTTGCCACCAACGGTCCGATCGTTGTCGGCCTGCATCAGGTCGCTTCCCATGAAGCGACGCGTGATGGTGGCATAGTTCGGATCCGCACTGACCTCATCGGTGATGTCCTTGTCCGCGAAATTGAAGCGGAAAGAACGGAGTGTGTCGGCGGAAACCCCGCGATTGTTGGTGTCGCCCGCGATGTTGCTTGAAGAATCCCCCTCACGATTGCCGGCGAGGATGTCCACTTGGAAATCAATCCGCGAATCTGCCGCTTTGACGATGGGCTTGGAGTCGACTTCGACCTCATCGGTCAGGCGAATGGTCACGAAGCCAACCGGGCGAGACTGCTCGAAAGAATAGAGCGAGGACAAGGGACGACCGCTGGCGAGTGAAAGGTGGTCGGTCTGCAATCCTGCCCGCGGGTCCCAGCCGGGCGCGCATTCGATCCCGAAGGCCCCGAACCTCGCGGTCCGACGATTGTCCCGATTGCCGAAATTCCGATCCGCATTCCAATCGAAGAAAGTCGCCTGCGTGTTGGAGCTGTACCCGCCTTGGGTTTCCAGTCCCCACGTCCAACTGTTTTCAATCCGCGGCGAGAAGACCCGCACCTCGCCGGGGCGGAGTTTGAGATCACCGGTCAGGGCTTCGCTGCTACCATCGGAAAGCACGAGCGTGAAACACTTCCGAGCTTTCGCATTGGATTCATTGGCGATTTGGAATTGTGCCAGTCCATCGAACTGGCCACCGGAGCGGAACTCGGAAACCACACCCGTGCGGTTGTCGATTTTCCGAAACCGGAATCCCACCGGTGGGTCCCAAATCCGAATCCGGATCTTCGAAAGATCGAGCGTCACGTCATACGGATTATACAGCGTGACGATGGGATCATAAGCCAGATTGATCGCCGCATAATTCTGATGGCCCCGCGGATCACCGCTGGTATCGAGGAACTGGCGGCGGCTGATGGGAGCATCGACATTGAACGGCGTGTGCCCGACCATGGAGAAGATCAGTTGTAGCTTCGCTACCACAGGCAGCATGCGCGCCGTCGTGGGGCTGGCGTCATTGCCCGTGCGATTGATTGCGAAGTCGGTGGATGCCGCCAGACGAGAATCGAGATTGTAAGCCGCCTCGGCTCCGCTGCCAGTGGCGTTGGCAAACTTCCGATAATGGCTGTGAATGTAAGCCCAACGAGGAGCCGATGCCTGTGCCGCAAAAGCCGATGCATACGGAGATACCTGGGCGAAAGCGCCGGTCGGCAGAGTGGCTTCAGAAAACCACTGGCTCAGGTCACGTTTCAATCCGCCATGTGCGGTGTCGGTGATCAGACCCATCGAGTCGGTCGTGAAATCATGGAATCGACGACGGATCTGTTCGCGTCCCGAAGCCTCTGCGGAGATCTCCGCGGTCGAGAGGCTGATGAAATTCTTGGGCGTCTTGAGGGATACCAAGGTGCCATCCAGAGCATCGGCCCTGACTCGGTCAGGAGCATTTCGGGTGACGATTTCCATTCCACCCCGAGGAAGCGTCGACCGTCCGGGAAGCTGGATCGCTGCCTTGGTGCTTTCATCGAAGACTGCCCATGCCATTTTGCCTCCACCCGCCGCAGCATCCAAACGCACTTTTTCCACGACGACTCCGGTGGAATCTCCCTGGCTATCGACCCCTGCCGCCACCACGTTCACCGCGTCCGTTCCTGCCGTTCGGGAAGTCCGCGCATAGGCCAGGCTGCCTTGGGATTTCACATCCGAGGCGGAAACCAGCCATCCCGCAAAGGTTCCGGACTTTTCGGAATATGAGGGCCCGCCCGAGGAAGCGGGTTCCCAGTGCCAACCCTTCCAGGCACCGGTAAGGCGGGGATTGGAGGGATTGTCCAGCACGGCTGAGGCGGACGCACTCACACCCTGGTCACGACCCAAAGTCTTCTGAAGTTGGCCGAGAGCAAGGATCATCGCCAGACGGGCATTCGCCTTCGCGATCGCCGCCTGGTTTCCGTGATTGCCGCCGCGGATGGAGACCGCCGAAAGGCCAAGCATGGCGACCGCCAAGAGGGAAAGCAGCACCATCAGCGAAATGGTGACGACGAGGGCGAAGCCCTTGTTTTTCTTCCGCCGGGCGAATTTCGTCCGGGCAAAGATCGGGGTTTTCATGGCATGGGTCAGGGTTTTTCCCGAGGGCTTTCCGATGACTCATCGGTCTTCCCTCGGAAGGTTCAAGCGAACCGCGACATGGATATCGACGGCTCAACTTTGTGATCACATGGTAATCCCATTTCCGAGATGTCACTAGGCATTCATCCGACAATTACGTGTAAATTTGCGCCAAACCTCATTTTCCCCACCCTTGGAGCATCCCCCGTCAGGGTTAAAATCCGATCTTCAGGGCCTTGCAAAGGCAGCGAATCGCACCGGCTCCATTCGGGCGAGTTCGGCAGGCGAGGCGATGCGCACCAGCTTTCCCGCACGCAGTTCGATCACTCGATCCACCTTGGCCAAAGTCCCGAGTCGATGAGCCACGATGAAAGTCGTACGCCCTCCCACGAGTCGATCGAGAGCGTCTTGTACGATCGACTCGCTACCCGGATCCAGGGCGCTCGTTGCTTCATCGAGAACAAGGACCCGCGGATCACGCAGAATCGCCCGGGCGATGGCCAGACGCTGCTTTTGTCCCCCGCTCAATCTCAGTCCCCGATCTCCCAAACGAGTCTCCAGTCCCTTGGGCAAGGCTCGGACGAAATCCTCAGCGTTGGCAGATTTCAATGCGCTCCAAACCTCCTCCGTCGATACGCCAGAGGTACCATAGGCGATGTTCTCCGCCACCGTGCCGTCAAAGAGAAGCGTCTCCTGAGTGACCACGGAAAGATGCCGACGGTAACTCCTCAAGTCCACATCATGAAGGTCACGACCATCAAGGAGGATTCGTCCGGCGGTGGGTCGGTGAAATCCCACCAGGAGCCGGATCAAGGTCGACTTCCCCGATCCGCTCTCGCCGATGATACCGATGCATTCACCTGCCGCCACCTCAAGATCGATGCCCTCAAGGCTCACCTTTTCGCGCCCCTCCTCTCCGGGATACTCGAAATGAACCTTTTCCAAACGGAAACACCCTTCCACGCGTGAAATCCTCTCCTTGCCCTCGTTGTCCTCCAGTTCGTTCCTTTGAAGCACTTCGCCAAGGCTGCGGATTCCCTCAAAGCCACGGGCGATGATCGGCATCATGTTGTTGAGCTGCATCACCGCCGCCACAATCGCCGCCGCATAGCCGGAAACCAAAACCAGATCTCCCGCGCTCAAGCCCATCTTTCCCTCCAAGACCCACCAGGCTCCAATCACCAAAATCCCCAGTTGCAGCAACATGAACTGCACCCACGCCACGGCTCCGAACAAGGCACCATGACGATCCAATCGCTGCCCCGCCTCACTCGCCTCGCCGAAGCTCGCCTCCACCCTGGCCAACGCTTCGTCTTCCGAGGCATGGGCCCGCGTCACCGGAACCATTCCGATCATTCCCATCACCCTGCTGCCCATCGCCTCCACCCGTTCACGGAATTCCGCATGATGCTGCTTCATTTTCCCGTTCATGGTCACCCGGATCAAAACCACCATCGGCACCAAGAGCAGGAAAGCCGGCAGAAACACCGGCATTCGCACCGCGGTTACCGCCAGCGTCACCCCCACACTGGCCACCGCATAGATGCCCGCATCGATCAATTGACGGCTCATCTGTTCGATCGATTCCACATCCCTGAGCACCTTGGTTTGCAAGGCACCACCCGCCAGCCGCTGATGAAACCCGATCGATAAGATTTGCAAGCGTCGTACCAGAACAGAGCGGAGACGGGTCTCCATGCCACGCAAGGCGCGACTCGAAAACCTCCCGTAGAGCATGCTCGAAGGGATGTTCTGCAGCAGCATGATGGCACCTAACAGGGCATTCCACTTCAAGACATCGGTGGATCCCGAATTCGGCCGAGTCACCGCATCGACAATGTTCGCGGTGACCACCGGCAGGACCCAAAGCGGACTGGCTTTGAAAAGGTAGGACAGAACGGCGATCGTCAAATCACGCCGATACCCGTCGTAGAGGTTCCACAAAGTCCTCCAGGGACGCGCTGCATCAAAGGAAGTTTCCACCCCCTTCATGCCGGCTTGAATAGCAGGACGCCCGCAGAGAAATCCCCTTCCGGGCGGATTCTGAGCTGCCCCTGCTCCAGCTCCCATGTCATGTCACCCATGCTTTCCTCCAACTCCCACCCACCCGAGAAGGGCAGCACAAGCTCATCCGGAGCCTGGCCGAAGGCATGGAAGACCCACATCGCCGCCCCATCGGAAGTCCGCAGAACAGCCTGCCAACCCCGCGGGTGGCGCCAGCTCGATCCCATCTCGCCATGCCGACGGCTCCTGCCGCTCTTGATGATGGGCGCGGCGCGACGATAAAGCCGGATGGCCTCCAAAACCCGGTGCCATGATTCCTCAGGCAAATCCCGGACGCCGCCTGAGAGACACATCCGGCCAAGGAAAGTCGCGGCCAGGCTGTAAATCAGTCTCCGGCGATCATCCGAAGGATGCAGCACCGCCCAGATCTGATTCTGACGCGGCAGCATGAGCCGATGCAGATTCGCCGCAATGATCGGAATCTCCACCAATTCATGCGCATCGGAAAAAGACGACATCGCCGTCATGCCCAGCATCGATGGCTCCAGACGATGTCCGCCGGATGAACAATTCTCCACCACCAGATCCGGCAATCGCTCACGGATCCTTTTGAAAAATCCATAGGCGCCCTCCACTTGAAGCCTCAAGCCCTCCCCCAGAGAATCGTCATGATCGCAACCGATCCCCGCCGTTTCATTGTAGTCCACCTTGAGATAGCCGAACCCACCTTGATCTAACAGACCGATCACTTTCTCTTCCAGATATGCCATCGCACGGTGATCACACAGGTCCCAGAAACGCCGCTGCCTGACGGTCACCGGCACGCCATCACGCATCAGGAGATGTTCCCCGGCTTGGAAGGCCCGGCTCTGCGAGCCCACCGTTTCCATTTCAAACCACAACCCGGGAATCAAACCCCGCGAACGGATCGCATCCGCCGTAGCCCGCAGCCCTCCGGGAAAAAGCTTGGCGCTCGGAACCCAATCGCCGTGACCGCTGCTCCAGTCGCTCTCCTCGGATTTGTACCACCCGGCATCGATCACCAGATAGGTCACTCCCGAGTTCTCAAGTTTTTCCGCGATGGCGCAAAGGTTCTCGTGAGAGGGGTCGCCCCAGGTGGTGCACCATTCATTGAAGACCACGGGCAGGTCATGCTCCACCTCCGGATGACTCTCCACCGCGCTCTCCTGCATCGCCGTGAGCCGGTCGCACAAATCATCGAGATCTCCCGCGACGCAGGCCATCACCGCCTGCGGGGCATCAAGATGCCCACCCGGCGGAACGCGCATCATCCAGTGGCCGAACTCACGGTCCGCAAGGCCTCCGGAAATCGCCACGTCATCATGCTGTCGGAAGATTTCCATCTGCCATGACCCCGCCCAGCCCAACATCGCCCCCCAAAGCACTCCGGCATCGACATCCTCCACCGCGACGAAGGGAAACCATTTCCTCACCGACATGGTCCCCACCTGCCCGAATCTTTCACTGAAGGCACCCGCTCCGCTCCACGAGCGTTCCAAGTGCAAATCCTCCAAAGCACGGCACTCATGCCGAGCCTCCGCACTCCAGACCGAGCGGAAACGATGCACCCGCAGCCGACCACAGGCGTCCGCGGAATCGAAGGGCGTGATGCCCGCCAGCGAGAAACTCGCAAACATCTCCAGGGCGACCTCACGCTCTGAGCCATTTTCGAAACGGCAACTGACCGTCATCGCACCATCGCACTCACGCCATTCGAGACGATGCCTTGCACGCAGACCGCTGGGTTCAGCCAGCCAGGTTTCAATGGCTTTCCCTCCGTCCCCATCCCGGCAGTCCTGGCTGAGAAATCGAAAGCGTCCGATCGATCCGGAATTGCGCATCGAATGACCTTGGACGAAAGCTCCGGGGTACTCGTCACCCGCAAGCTTGAATTGCAGCAGCGACTCGACCGGCCGCGCCGGCCACCCATCATCCCCGGGAAGGGCATCGATGAATGGCTCGCCTCGCAAGGTCGCCCGCGGCGTCACCACGTCGGACTGCTTGCCTACAGGAAACATCTCCAGTCCCACGACCCCGGTCGCGGGATCGTGAGGGTAGCGGACAAGGACATCACCCAGTTGGAATTGCGCCAGGATTTCCCTTTGCATGACTCGCGGGGTTCACCACCAGGGGATTTCCAAACCCATCTCGCGACCCAGAGCTTCCATCAGATAGTAGTCGCCCCAACTGGTGTAGGCACTGCGGGCCTTGCCCACACCATTGCCCACTTCGCCAAACCGGAGCACACCCCGCACTTCGGGACGGGCGTCGAAATAGTCCGGTGAGCAAAGCCGCTCAAGCAGTGCTTTCTTGGCAGCGAGCATCGCCTCGTCGGCAAGCCCGGCATCGTCCAGTTCCTGGATCGCACAGACCGCGATCGCCGCGGCGGAGGAATCCCGCAGTTTGTCTTCGCCCGCAGGAAGTCGGAAATCCCACACCGGCACCATTTCCTCGTCGAGAAGCGCCAGCCATGCCCGTGAAACCTTTAGAGACGCCTCGCGGTAACGGGTATCGCCCGTGTGCCGATAGGCCAAAGCGAACCCATACATCGCCCATCCCGCCCCGCGCGCCCAGTGGGTTTCCACGCCCCTTCCGCAGTAGTTGTCGGGTCCCTTCGGCCTGCCATCGGGATGGAACCGGAACGAATGATAAACCGAGCCATCCGCGCGGATGAAATGCTGCAATGTGGTATCGGCATGCCTCACCGCCACTTCATGGAAACGGCGATTCCCACTTTCCCTCGCCGCCCAAAAGAGCAAAGGGAGGTTCATCATGCAGTCAATGATGGCAAGGCCGTCATAGTCGTATTCCGGCCCGGTCTCATCCATCCGGCCCCAGGCGCGGATGTAGCTGCCGCTTTCGATGAAACGCTGCTCCAGCAAACCCGCCGCCTTCAATCCCATGTCCCGGAAACGCGATTCACCCGTGAGGATGGACAGACCCACCGCATAGGGCGAGTAGAGAAAACCCAGATCGTGCATCGTGTCCCCAGCTCCCTCTTCCACCTTGCGCTGGTAGTGCCTTTCCATTCCCTCCATGGCCCTCAGATAGGCAGCATCCTTGGAACGAAGATAGGCCAGCAGGCCCATGCCGGTGAAGAACCCCGTGGTCCAGTTTCCGATCTCGAAAAAGCCCTCGTTCCATTCCTCGTAGGCCCCGTTCTTGTCAAACGACCAAGTCCGGCCACCCGCCGCCAAATCCGGAAGATTTCGCAAGGTTTTCGCGGCGATCACCTCGAATGCTTCTTCATACGAGGAATTTTGGGGCCGGGCAGAGGCCGGAGAAATGGTGGTTTGCATCGGTGGAAATGGATTTTCAGAAGCCGGAATCAGGGATCAGGGAGCGCCGGGACAACCCATCATCCCGGCACTCCACTCGAACCCATGAAATCCAGAAGCGCCGCTTCGGGATGACTCGGGGAACCTGCGGCCCACCTCTCTTTCCTGCAATCCGAAGCTGCGGTGTCATTGGAAACCAAAACAGCCCCAAGGTCGCGGAATGCCTCTCGACGGCCCGAAACCCACGAGACAACGAACCCGCTCCCGCACCCTTCAATCCTCCGGCAAAGGCTGACCCTTCGTTTCCGGGAGGAAGGGCAACACCAAAATCCCGAGGAGGAAAATCAAGCTCATCCATGAAGCCGCATCGCGGAAAGCATCGATCTTCGCCGCGGCTTTCATCGATTGGATCATCGCCTCAGTCGCACCACTCGGCACCGAAGCCATGACCGCTTCCTGTGCTTTTTTCCCGAATCCTGCGGCCAATGCACCCAGGGTGAAGGGCCCCAAGGCGGCAAGATACCTTCCGACATTGTAACAGAACGAGATCCCGGTCGCCCGCAAGCGGGTCGGAAAAAGCTCGGGGAGATAGATCGAGAAACCCGCGAAGACCGAAAGATGGAAAAAACCCATGAGCGGAGCCATCCACAAGATATCCCAACGCCCGCCGACTTTCCCGATCATCTGGAAGACGAAGACCGTGACCACAAGACAACCCCAGAAAAACATGGAGAACGCCCTCTTTCGGCCCAAAGCCACCGCAACTCTCGTGAATGTCAGCATGCCCGCGAATGCCCCCAGATTGAAGGCCAGCAGGTTGAGCGACATCCACAATTGCTTGCCCTTGGTCACCGCTTCCGGCGTGGAACCGGAATCCGTGAGATTGTGGGCAATGATGTCCCCCACCAGATCGGAGGAAAAAACACCGATGCCCCACAAGCCAATCACTCCGGCACACGACAGGACCATGCCAAGCAGCGCATGCCTTCGCCAGAGGCCATGACCGAACAGGTCGCGATACGATCCCGACCGCTTGCCCTCCGATCGTGCCTTGTCACGCGATTGGAGCCAGGATTCCGGCTCCTTCATCCGCAACTGAATGGTCGCCACCAAAAACGCCGGCAGCGCTCCGATCACGAACAGCCACTTCCAGTAGTCCGGATGACCGCCGATCGCCGTCAAGGCGATGGTCAAACCGATGATCCCGGCCAGCGAGTTTCCGACGGCGGAGAAAGACTGGAGAACTCCAAGGGCGCGAGGACGAATCTACCCGGGAACCGTGTCGGCCACCAGGGCGACCGCCAGCCCGAACACTCCCCCCACACCAAGCCCTGTCACAAATCGATACAGGGCAAAGTCCACAAATCCCTTCGATAGCGCGGACAGCCCGGTGGCGATCGAATACAGCAGCACAGTCACCGAAAGCATGCGTGCCCTCCCGTATCGATCCCCCAAAGACCCGAAGATGATTCCGCCTGTGGCCCAGCCGAGAACGAAAATCGATGTCGCCAAGGCTCCAGCCGCGATCGGAAAGCGCCCGAACAGTAGCAACTCCTGTTCGGCTCCTAACAGAGCCGCTATGGCGGGGCTTCTTGCGAGATTGAACAACTGCTGGTCAAGGCAATCGAACATCCACGCCAAGGTCGCCACGACGAAAACGAGACGCTGGTATGCATTCAATTTCCCCCACCATCCATGGCCGCCGGGTTGGGATTTCAGGTCGCTGCTCATGGGTTTTCGGGGAGGTTTGTCTCGCCCCGCTTCCTGACCCAACGCCCCGGAGATCACAAGAAGGAATCCCCTGCCCTCTGTCAGCCATCCGAGGGGCGCGATAACGCCCCTTGAAAAGAAGGCCTGCCTAACGGATCTCGATCACCCTCGTCACCGGCTCCGCCGTCCGAACCTTTTCCCCCGCCCCACGCCCCATCTGCCAGGCCACCACCGTGATTTTCACCGGTCTCTTCGCCCGCTTCGGAATCGGACGCAGAACCAATTGACGCCCCACCATCACGGCGGGCCCCTCCCTCACGTAGAGCCCCACCTCCAGCCCGGCATCACTTGTGGCGACCAGATCCAGCTTGCCGACACCTGCATCGATCTCATCAGGCGCCTCGAAGAAAATCCTTTGTTCCCTCCCCTCCTTCCACTCCACCGGAATCGCCAGTCGCGCTTGCTGGATCGCCCGCTTCCACCCGCCGCCACCCGGCCACACCGCCGCCAGCCATGCCTCGTTTCCACGACGGTCCCCCAGGTGGGAACTCCGGTCCATTTCCAAGATCCAGCGGTCGCCATCGAGCTTCCTCACCGGCCCACAGATCCGTTCGATTCGCACTGGCCCGCCAACTTGCGGGACATCGATCCCTTCGCCCGCCTTGAGTCCCGTCCATGTCTCCGGCCTGCCAGCCGGCACTTGATCGATGAACACCCCTTGAAGCGAAAAACTCCGCCCATCCTCCTCCGGCCGGAATTCGAGATTCACCTGTTGATGTGTCCCCGGCACCTGCTCCACCACCTTTCCATCCTGCTCAAATCCTAACAGCGCCGCCTTGCCACGCTGCGCGCTTTGCAGTGATTCCGCCGCATGGGCCAGCTCCTGGTCAAACCACCAGTATCCCTCCGACACCTCACCCTCGAACCTCACCACCGGCGTCGCCGGAAACTCCGGATCCCGCCCCACCCGATACGGCGCCGTGAGCCAACCGCTCTTCTGCGGATCGATTTCACGGAGCTTCTTTTCTCCGTCCTTCGGCAATCGATATCTCAGCGCCTTGCGGATCCACAACGTGATGAATTCCGTTTTCTCCGCCGTGATGTTGAAATGCCCGTCCGCGGGCAAACCGAGATATCCAAATGGAATTTCCGGATGATCGCGCCTCACAAACAGCCCCCGCTTCGCCCGCCCTTCGCCATCCTCATACTCGCCGGATGTCATCAAACCCGGCACCGCTCCCACCTTCGCGCCCGACATATGCGGCATCGCCTTCCCATCCCACACATAGGGAAACTGACCGCTGATGGAAACCCCCGCCACCATCCGCTCCGGCCGCCACGCGGCCATGATCCATGGCAAGGAGGCCGCCGCAGAATGGCCCATCACCACCCATGGCACAGCGGCAAGCTCCTCGTATCCGGACTCCTCCGCCAGATCCGCCATCATCCGGTCGAACTTCTCCCCGGCACCCTGATCGTATCGGAAAAACAAATCCAGCGCCGGCGCCACCCACACCTGGGCCACCCCCTCCTCCTCTAACATCTTCCGGAATCCGGGATCCTCCATGATCCCGATCTCCTCCATGTTGTGCTGTGCGAATATCACCGCCCTCACCTTCCCACAGTCCGGAGGAACCCACAGAAAGGCCCGCGGACTTTCAAAGCTTCGCTCCGCCAGCGGCTCCACCGGCACCGACCATTGCCACTCGGCATCCGCCTGCGCACCGCAGACCGAAGTTCCACCCAGAACAAAACCTAACAGAAATGGAATCACAGATTTCATTCGCCCATCTCCTCCTTGACGGTCTCCTTGCCACGATCCACCACCGGACCACGGCTCTTCACCACCACACCCTGCGATTGCGCGCCGACCAGCACCGGCATCGGCGTCTCGTTGATGAGCTTCATCCGCCGTGCAGGCCGCTCCACCGCAGGTGCCATGTTCTCACCCGCAGGAGGCGTGCTGAAGCCGATCCGGATCGGCAAATCCCGTGTCGCTTCCCCCTCGCCACCGCGGATCACCACCTCATGACCCTCGCCATGCAAGGAGGCCAGTTGATGAACAATCCGGTCGCTTTCCGTGAGATCGACCTCGATGTCCGCTCTCACCCCACGCCCTTCGACATACAGCGCCGGACCATAAATCACATCCGCAAAACATCCCTTCACCACGGAGTGATCCCCGACCCAGAAACCCCGTTCACAGCCTTCCGCACGACAGTTTTCCGCCACTGCTCCGGACTTCGTCCGCAGCTCGAACCCACCCCTCATGTTCCGCGCCACACAGTTCCGGATCACCACATTGCGGTTGTCATCATAGGTCCTGAAGCCGTCTTCCGCGAGACTCTTCATGTAACCCCTGAGCAAGGTCTCCTTGCCCTCGTGGTTGCGGAAAGTCGTGCGGAAACCCTTGTCGAAAGCCGGCCCCGAAGTCTCCGCCAGCATCTCCTCAGTCTTTCTCACCTCCCCCTCCACCAAGCAGTCCTCGATCAGAATGTCCTGCGCGTTTTTCTGAATGTAAATGCCGTGCCCGAAGGATTCCATCTTCAAGTGGCAACGCCTCAACACCGTGCCATTTCCCGCCACCTGCACGCCATTTTGCTTCCGATGGGAAATGATGGTCGGGCTGCCTTTCCCAAAAACATCCCCATATCCATAGGGACTCGAACCCCTGACATGGAACCGACAGTCTTCCAATAGGTTGTCCTTGCCCTGAATCGAGACCAAGGCCCCACCCGGCGATGTGCCATCACCCAGACACCGGATCTCCAGGCCCCGGATGCGATTTCCACTTCCCCGGATCTCGATATCATTGGTGTGCACCGGCGACCTCAGGGCCTGCCGGAAACGCGTGTCCCACTCGATCACCACACCTTCCAGGATCAATTCGTTG
>JALOTY010000007.1 GCA_025457665.1 Akkermansiaceae bacterium
GTTGCCTTGCTGTGGTTGCCTTGCTGTGGTTGCCTTGCTGTGGTTGCCTTGCTGTGGTTGCCTTGCTGTGGTTGCCTTGCTGTGGTTGCCTTGCTGTGGGTGTCTCGGACTGGGCATGGATTCGCAAACTCTGGGCTTGGGTTTTGATCGGGACGGCTTGGGTTGACCAGGGGTGGGGGGAGGGTGGAAATGGGGACGAACCCCGCCGGAATTGCTCCGGCCAACCCCTAGATCCCATGAAAGACTACCGCGCTCCGGAGATCCGAAATGTCGCCGTTGTCGGGCCGCCATCCTCGGGCAAAACCCTTCTATGTGAAGCGATGCTCCGTTGCTGTGGGGAAATCGACAGGATCGGCTCCATCGCCCAAGGAAGTACGGCATCGGATTTCCATGCCGATGAAAAGCTTCACCAGATTTCCATCCATGCCTCGGTGCTATCCGCCGAGTGGTTGGGAAGGGAGTTGAACCTCATCGATTGCCCCGGCATGCCGGATTTCATCAGTGAGCCATTGAGCGCGGTGAGGGTGGCGGATTCGGCGATGGTGGTGATCGATGCCACGGCGGCGGTGGACTCCGCTGCGGATGAAGTCTGGGAGGCAGCGGCGAACTACGGCATCCCTCGTATGTTGGTGGTTTCCCAGATGGATCGGGAGAACACGCGCTTCGATGAAATCCTCGCCGAAGCTCGGGAGCATTATGGGCCCAAGGTGATCCCGCTGACCCTGCCGGTGGATGCGGGGCCGGGTTTCAGCACGGTGCTGGATGTGATGCGTTCCGAAGTCATGCGTGACTCCGGTGACGTTGGGGGAGGAATCGTGGAGGCTCCGGCGGACGGGGAATATCGGGAGAAGGTTCATGAACTTCACCGTGCGCTGATCGATCTCGTGGCGGAGACTGACGACGAGCTGCTGGAGAGATTCCTTGAGGAAGGCTGCCTGAGTGAGGATCAACTGAGGGAACATGTGCATGCGGCCTATCAGAAAGGCTTGGTGATTCCCATGTTCGCTGTTTCCGGAATGGGAAATGTGGGCGTTTCCCGGCTCCTGGATTTCGTGGCGAAGTATGGAAGCTCGCCCGCGGATCGCTCCAAGGTGGTGGCGATGACCCCGGATCTGGAGCAGGTGGATGTCTCCCTGGCGGATGCGGAGACCTTGGCCTTTGTTTTCAAGACGCTCCATGAACCCCATCTGGGAACGCTTTCCTTCTTCCGGGTATACAGCGGAGATGTGATCGCCGGTCAGGAACTGGTCAATCCCGTGCGCCGCGAAACCGAGAGGATCAGCCATCTCTATCGGGTCCACGGGGCGGTGCGTGAGCCGGTGGAATCCCTGCATGCCGGGGACATCGGCGCGGCGGTGAAACTGCGGGCCACACGGGCGGGCGATACCCTGTGTTCCGCATCGCGACCTTTGTTACTGCCTTTTGTCGATTTCCCGGAGCCGAATACGCATGGGGCCTTTGTTGCCCGGTCACGGGCGGATCTGAACAAATTGGGCGAAGGCCTTGCGACATTGCGTGAGGAGGATCCGACTTTTGAGTTTCATCACGATTCCGCGCTCGGCCAAACCCTTGTCTCCGGGCAGGGCAAGTTGCAGTTGCAGGTGATCATTGAGGAGCTGAAGCGGCGTTTCCATGTCGAGGTGGATCTCGTCGAACCGCGTGTGCCCTACCTGAGCACCATTCGCGGAGAAGGTGAGGCGAGATTCAGGCATAAGAAGCAATCGGGCGGAGCCGGGCAATTCGCCGAGGTGTGGATGCGCATCGAACCTCTGCCACCTGGCAGCGGAGTGGTCTTCACGCATTCGCTGGTCGGTAGCAATGTGGATCGATCCTTCGTCCCATCGGTGGAAAAAGGAGTGCACGCGGCCTGCGCGAGCGGGCCTCACGGAGGATTTCCGGTGACGGATGTGAAAGTGGATTTTTACGATGGCAAGCAGCATCCGGTGGACTCCAAGGACATCGCCTTTCAGATCGCGGGCAAAGCGGCCTTCCAGGAAGCCTTCGAAATGGGAGGTCCAAAGCTGTTAGAGCCGGTGATGGAGCTTCGTGTGAAGGTTGGCGCGGAAGCGGTGGGCGGTGTGATGGCGGATCTTTCCGGTCGGCGCGGGAGGATCCTCGGCATGGAAACCGAGGGTCGGCTCGAAGTCGTGGTCGCCCAGGTGCCGCAGGCTGAACTGCACGATTACTCCAGCCAATTGCGGGCGCTCACCGCCGGTCGAGGCAGGCATCGGGAGAGCTTTGACCATTTCGACGAGGTGCCGCGAGAGTTGGTGCCCGCGATTCTTGAAAAACATTCCCGGCGTCAGGAACAGGATGCCTGACCGATCTTCACCCAGAAAACAAACACCAACCACCGAACAGACCATGCTCTCTGAACACCATGACATTGCCCGTGAGTTCCCGGACCTCGCCGAAGTGCTTGCCACCCTGCGCACGCGGGATGCGGGATTCGATGAACTCGTCACCCGTCACGATGCCCTCGACAACGAGATCCGCGAGTTGGAGGAACAGCAGCAGCCGATTTCCGATGAGGAAATCGAGAAGCTCAAGTTTGAGCGAGCGGCCTTGAAAGATGATATCTTCCAACGTCTCGCCGCGGCGAAGGCGGCGGTTTGAGCGATTGCGGCCCGGATGATGGGTCCTCCGGCGTCACTCTCACAGGTGTCGCCGGATTTTTCGTCCCGATGCGGAGGCTCATGTCCCTGCTGTGTCTGCCTTTTCCCGCTGCCTGCTCCCTGAGGGGTGACGGCGGAGGATCGCGGAGGTGATGATCTGCGCCAATGCGGCGGCGGTGAGATTCATCAGGGCATCGATGAGGTCGAAGGAACGGCTCGGGATGAAAGCCTGGGAAATCTCTTCGAGAGTCATGAGTGAGCCGACGATGAAGCTGCCGAGCATGATTTTCGAAAAGGGTCGGGGTGCGTAGCGACCGCGGAGAACGAGATTGGTGAGGAGGGCAAGGGGGCCGACGAGAACGAGGTGACCGATCTTGTCACCCATGGGCACATCGTGGAGAAAGGTCCAGAAGCCCCGACCTTGGTCGGCGAGGACGATGATGGAGATGAAGCCGGCAAGAAAGACCGCGAAGCAGATGGGAAGAAGGGCGCGTCTCACGAAGCATGCCTGTCAGAAGCTTCGGGCCGAAGCAAGGACCGCCTGATGTTTCACGGGAATCTCACCGGAGTTTCATCAAGGTCGAAACATCAATCTAACAGCACATCCGCGACGACGAAGCGGTGGTCGGATTTGCGGGTGGTGACCGCGCGGCAGCGGACAGGCGTGAAGTGGCGAGTGACGAGGATGCGGTCGAGCCGGAGGATGGGGACGCGGCGTTGGAAGGTGTTTCCCCAACCGGTGCCGGCGCGTTCGAAGCAATCCTCGAAGTCGCCGGACCATTGGCGGCGGATGGGATCGGCGGCGGGGGCATTGAAATCGCCGGCCATGATGACGGGCTGGATGCCGGGGAAGTCGGTGGTGTCCTCAAGGATGCCGAGAGCGATGGCGGTTTCGAGGCGTCTTTTCTGTCGGTTCAGGCGGTGGGTTTGCCAGCAATCGGGCCGCCACAGGCTGAGGTCGGTGGCGGCGGAAGAGAGGTGGATGTTGACGAGTTCGATGCTGCGTCCGTCGGGGAGGCGGAGGGTGGCATTGTGGTTGAAGAAGCGGAATTCGGGATGGGGGTTGCGGACTTCGCGGGTGATGGGGAAACGCGAGGCGATGCCATTGAGGGCGTAGGCGCGGTAGTGGGCGGCGGGGCCGAAGATTTGTCGGGCGAGTTGTTGGACGCGGACGAGGTCGGCTTCCTGGATGAAGACGATGTCCGGTTGCCAGGCGGCGAGGTCGGGGCCGGGATCGCCAAAGCGGAACTGGGCGCAGTTCAGGGTGATCACGCGCAGGGGCACGGTGCCACGGTGGGGTGCGGGCGGGCCGGGGAGGGGTGCGCTGTTGCCGAGATTGGCAATGACTTTGGCTTCATCCGACCCTAACAGAACCGTGAGCGCCCAGACGGCGGTGACGATGAGCGAGAGTGGCGCGCGGAAGGCGAGGAAGGCGGCGATGGAGGCGCTGAGGCCGAATCCGGCCCAGACCCAGAGGGGGACGACGGTGAAGGCGGCGAGACTGTCCGGCTGACGGGAGTAGGCCAGCACGGTCAGGAAATGAAGGGCCAGCGAAGCGATGATGAGGACCCAGCCAAGCCGGCGCGCGATGCGTGTGGAGCGTGACATGGGTCCGGTGGGGATGGCCTCGGGGAAAGCGCGCGTTTCCGGCCTTGCCGGTCACAGTCCCGGGATGCCGAGACCGCCGGTGAGTTTCTTCATTTCCGCAGCGGTGGCGTCCTTGCCCAGGGCAATGGCTTCCTGAACGGCCTTGAGGACGAGGTCCTGGAGGAATTCGACGTCGGAGGGATCGACGACGGAGGGATCGATGGTGATGGAGCGGACATCACCGTTGCCGGTGGCGGTGGCGGTGACCTTGCCGCCGCCGACGGAGGCGGTGAAATCCTTGGCGGCGAGTTCTTCCTGTTTGGCAAGCATGTTGGCCTGCATGGCCTGGGCTTGCTTCATCATTTTGGCGAGGTTCATGGCGTGGGGATCGGTGAGTGGGTGGTTCAGCGGATGGTGGCTTCGAAGATTTCGAGGGCTTTGCGGATGAGAGGGTCTTGGTAGAAATCGTCTTCGGCGGGCTTGGCCGCTGGAGCCGGGGATGGGGGAGTGGCCGGGGTCGAAGGGGCGGAGCTGGCAGGTGGTGCGGAGGGAAAGGGATCGGGCTCGGGTTCCGGAGGGGCGTCGGGGGCATCGGCCATGAGGGCATCGAACTGGGCATCCAGGTCGCTGGCCTTGGTGGATGGCTTAAACGCTACGGCTGTCGTTTTTTTTTCCGCCGGTGCTTCGGGCGGGCTTTCGATTTCCGCAACCGGACTGCTTTCCGCGGCGGGCGGGCTGGCTGGGGCGGGGCTGGTGCCGAGTTGGTCGGCGACTCCGCCGAGGACCTTGATGAGATCGTTGATGCGGACTTCGCCAAGGCTTTGGATGGCCTTGATGAGGCCGAGTTCGAAGTGGAGGCGCTTGTTGGTGGACCAGCGCATGCGGCCTTCGGTTTCGGCGAAATGGTCGATGAGGGCGAGCAGGCGATCGGCCGGGAAGGAGCCGGCGAGGCGGACAAGATTTTCCCAAACCGGGGCGGCGATGCCTTCGGCCGAGGCGGTGGGAGAGATCCCGGCGACGAGCAGGGCGCGGAGGCCGCCGATGAGTTCGCCGAGAAGCTGGGAAAGCTCGCGGCCGGCCTCGGACTCGCGTTGGAGGATGGAAAGGGCGCGGGCGGTGTCGCGTTCGAGGATGGCGGCGGCGAGCGAGGCCACGGTTTCCCGGGAGGTGAAGCCGAAGACATCAAGGACGTTCGCCTCACTGATGCTTTCTCCGCAGAAGGCGACGAGTTGATCGAGCATCGATTGCGCGTCGCGCATCCCGCCATCGGCCCCCTTGGCGATGGCCCAGGCGGCGGATTCATCGAGCTTCACGCCTTCGTTCGAGGCGATGTGCATCAGGTGGGCGGCAATCGTTTCCGTGGGAATGGGGCGGAGGTCGAAGCGCTGGCAGCGGGAGAGGATGGTGGGGAGGACCTTGTGGGCTTCCGTGGTGGCGAAGATGAATTTCACGTGCTCCGGCGGCTCTTCGAGCGTCTTGAGGAGGGCGTTGAAGGCGGCGGTCGAGAGCATGTGGACCTCATCGATGTAGTAGATCCGGAATTTCCCGCGGGCCGGGGCGAAACGCACCGTTTCACGGAGCTGGCGGACTTCATCGACGCCGTTGTTCGAGGCACCGTCGATTTCCAGGACATCGAGCGAGCGGCCCTCGGCGATCTCGATGCAGAGGTCGTCATCGGGATCGAAGTCCGCCTTGGGTCCGCCGGGGCAATTGAGGGCTTTGGCGAGGATGCGGGCGGTGGAGGTCTTGCCGGTGCCGCGGGGGCCGACGAAAAGGTAGGCGTGGGCCAGCCGGTTTTGGGCGATGGCATTTCGCAGGGTGCGGACGACGTGGTCCTGACCGAGGACGTCATCGAAGGTGCGGGGACGGTATTTCCGGGCAAAGACCTGGTAGCTCACGCGGGGGACTCTAGAAAGGGAAGGGCGGGGAGGGAAAGGGAATCGTCGGGAAATCCGCGGATGTGGAATCAGGCTGGCAGGAGCCCGGCGGAGTGGTAGGCTCCGCGGGCATGACGGAACGGGATCCGAATTCAGTGGAAGCGGTGAGGTCGAAAAACACCCGGCGGTCGGGCTTTCCCTGGCTGCGAGCGGCATTTTTCCTGATGGTGGCAGGCGGGGTGGGATTTGTTTTCACGCCGGAGGGGAAATCGCTGGTCAAGGCGGTGCAGCGGAAAATCGAGCCCCGGCCGACTCCGCCGGATCCGGACGATGCCGATCTGCTGCGGCAGGCGGAGGCGCGGATGCGGGAGGATTTCGAGGCCGACATGGAGGCCTTGCGCGGGCAACTCAAGGCGGCACGGGATGCGGCGAAGAAAGCGTCGGAAAGCGGTCAGGAAGTCGTTCTGCCACCGGTCAATGAACACACGGCATCGAGCGGCGGCGATGTCCGGCGGCTGCGCTCGGAAATCACCCTCGAAACCCGCGTGGAGCTGGAAAAGGGCGGGCTTGCGAGCATCGAGCGGAAATCGGCCGATGCCTACAAGGCGAGCTACAAGCTTCAAGTCCGCCTGCCGAAGGCATCGACGACCCTCGCCGAGCTGGAGCAAGTGAGCCCGAAGCTGGGCGAGATCCTGCCGGGTCTGCCGGCGATGCTCGAAAAACCGGAGGTTTCGCGTTGGTTCTACGTGCTCTATGACAACAAGACCCAGCGGGTGAAGCGTGATGCCGCCCTGCTCAACGAGCTGCTCACGCGGCACAATTTCTACGACTGCGAAACCATCCTCAACCTCCGCCACCCGGGGTCCGGACGGCGGGTTTTCCTGATGCAGGCGGAGATGGATGTCGTTTCCGATGGGTCCGATGGCGATCGACTCGCGACCATGCCGGACGCCATCGTCAATTCGACCCACTACCAACCCTTCACCAGCTATGGATGGCGGAAAAGGACGAGCACACCGAACCCCATGGTGGCGGGCTGGGAGCAGCGCATTCGCAATGCCGATGCTGAACTGGCCGATCCGGCGACCACCGCCGACCGCAAGGCCTGGCTGCGCGACCGCAAGGAGTATCTGAAGCGGGGGATCGCGGACATGAAGGCGCGGAGTTTCCTGATTGCCGAGTATGATCCCTTCATCGTCATTCCGGTGAATCTCCTCACTGCCTCCGGAGATCCGTGGGCGCCGAAAGTCGGGGACTACGCCGTGGTGGTTCATGCGGGCATTCTCTATCCGGCCATCGTCGGTGATGGCGGGCCGACCTTCAAAGTGGGTGAAGCCTCCCTGCGCATGGCGCGGCAGATCAATCCGCAGGCATCGCCGTATTCGCGGCCGGTGAGCGATCTGACGGTCACTTACGTCGTCTTTCCCGGAAGCCGCGAGAAAGAGCGGGAAGCTCCGGACTACGAGAAATGGCGTAGCAAATGCGGGCAGTTGTTGGACGAGATCGGCGGCATTGGTTCCGGCAAGACGCTTTTCGAATGGAAGAACCTCCTGCCCCAACCGCAGAGCCAGCCGCCCACGGATCCGTGAGCAGCAGTGCCGGAACTTCGAACTTGGAACTTGCCCCCGGGAAACCTGAACTTGCCCCCATGGACGCCGTCACCCGCGGAAAACAAGTCATCGAGATGGAGACCGCCGCCTTGCAGGCGATGCACGATCGCCTCGATGCGCGGTTCGGCAGTGCTGTGGAAATTCTGAAAAAGGCGGTCGAAAATCGCGGAAAAATCGTCGTCGTCGGCATCGGCAAGAGCGGCAACATCGGCCACAAGATCGCGGCGACCCTGAATTCCACCGGTTCCACCGCCGTCGTTCTGAATTCCCAAAACGCGCTGCACGGCGACCTCGGACTGTTGAGCGATGGCGATGCTGTCGTGGCCCTTTCCTACTCGGGAGAAACCGCCGAACTGCTCGATCTGCTGCCGCATTTGCGGAGATTCGAGGTCCGCTTGATCGGCATGACGGGTCGGCCCGACTCCACGCTGGGCCGTCACAGTGATGTGGTGCTGGACACCTCCGTGGAGAGGGAAGCCTGCCCGCTGAATCTCGCGCCCACCTCCTCGTCCACCGCCATGCTGGTCATGGGGGATGCGCTGGCGATGGCCCTGTTAGAAACCCGCGGTTTCACCGAGGAGCAATTTGCCCGTTTCCATCCGGGAGGGGCGCTGGGGCGGGCCTTGCTGACGCGTGTATCCGACATCATGCGGGCCGGAACCTCGCTGGCGCATGTGGATGAGCATGCGAGCGTCAGCGGAGCGCTTGCGGCCATGACCACTGCCCGCTCCGGGGCCTGCCTTGTGCTTCGCGCGGACGGGCGTCTGGCGGGGATTTTCACCCATGGCGACTTTGCCCGCGCCTATCAGCAGGACATCGAGGTGGGAAACCGCCCGGTGGCCGAGCTGATGACCCGCCAGCCGGTCAGCGTGCGGGCCGACGATCTCGCCGCGGAAGCCGTGAGGACGATCAGCTCGCATCGGATCGATGACGTCGTCGTGCTCGATGCCGATGACCGCCCCGTGGGCTTGATCGACACCCAGGACCTTGCCCGGCTGAAGATCGTCTGAGCGGAAGATCCCCGGCGGATCAGCAGAGCCGGACCATATCCTTGACGAACTGCCGCCAGAGGAAAAACAGGCCTCGGGTGGAATACTCGAAGGTGCCCTCCTGGTCGTGGCTCGGGCGGATGATGCCTTCTTCGAGGTTGTGGCGGAGCTGGCATTTCATCTCGGCTTCGATGGAATCCTCGATCGAGTCCGGGTCCGGAACCATGAGGGTTTCGGAGTTGGCTCCACATTTTTCCAGGAAACGGTGGTGGTCGCCGAGGATGAGTTCCACCGAGTTCCGCTCGCAGGGGACGTGGTTCCAGAGCATGTGCGGCGGGCACTTCAGGGTCGGGGAGAAGGGGAAATTCGTCGTCCGCAGAATGCGTCCCGAGCGGTCCCGGGAGGTCATCGAGAGAAAGGAAAAAGCCACATCCCCCTGCTCGCAAAGACAGATCGTGGCCTCCGCCATTTCCTCCGGGTGCCAGTAAATCTGGAGATACTGCTGCATTCCCGACCACTCCCAATCGCAGTCGCCCACGTGTTCGAAGCCATACTCCTCCAGGTCCATGGCCGCCTCCGCCGCGTGGGGGAAAAACGAGGGATCGGGCAATTCGCGGTGGCGCAGGCGGTTGTCGCCGGGCAGGCGCAGGCGGCGGATCCGGGTGAGGAGTTCCACCCAGGGAAGCATCAACCAGGGAACCAGACCGAGCACCCCGGCCCACCAGCAGTGGGCGATGAAAGCGGCCGCAAGGAAGGAAGTGACAAGAAAAAGCAGGGCCCCGAGCTTCCGGATCATGGGAGTACGGGACGACCGGAGACCGATCGCCATCACCACTAACCCGATGACCAAGAGGGTCTTTTGCATGAATTTGAAGCGGTCCCGCAGGCGAGCAGGTCCGGCCCCAAGCAAACCCCTCCCGGGCGATTCGTCAAGGAGGCGGACACCCGCCTTTTCACGGAGGCCGGAATCCGCTTCGATTCCTCCCGCCATGGCGATCGAAACCTACGAATCCCACCGTCCCGAAATCCACCCCGGAGTCTTTGTCGCGGCCAGTGCCGACGTGATCGGCCGGGTCACCCTCCACGAAGAGTCCAGCGTCTGGTATCACGCCACCCTCCGCGGCGACATCAACCAGATCGTCATCGGCCCCCGCTCGAACATCCAGGACAACGCCGTGGTCCATCTTGCCGATGACTTCGGCTGCCACGTCGGGGAGTTGGTCACGGTCGGCCATTCCGCCATCCTGCATGCCTGCACGGTGAAGGATGAGGTCCTCATCGGCATGGGGGCGATCGTGCTCGATGGTGCGGAAATCGGGGAGCGCTCGATCATCGGTGCCGGGGCCCTGGTCACCGGCGGGGTGATCATTCCTCCGGGTTCCCTCGTTCTCGGCAGTCCGGCCAAGGTGGTCCGACAGCTTTCCCTAGAAGAACAGCGGGGCGTGCGCCACTGGGCGGACAAATATGTGGTTCAGTCCCGGAAATTCCTCGATCGTGGGCCCGACCCCCGCGCCTGAAGCATGAGATTCCTGCCCGCCTTCCTCTTCCTCCTCGGCATCTCCGCTCTTACGGCGGATGTCGTACGAGATTTGCCGTACGTTCGCGATGCCGGGCCGCTGCAGAAGCTCGATGTCCACAGACCTGCGCTTCCGTCCGGGAAACGGCTGCCCGTGGTGGTGGCGATTCACGGGGGAGGCTGGAAAGCCGGGGACAAGGCGGATCCTTCGTTCATCGATCCGCTGGCCACCTGGTTCGGAAATCGGGGTTTCCTGGTGGTTTCCCTCAACTATCGCCTGAGCCCTGCGGTCAGGCATCCCGGGCACGTCCGGGATGTGCGTGCTGCCTTGGCCTGGATCGGGAAAAACATTCCCCGTTATGGTGGGGACCCGGCACAAATCTATCTGGCCGGCCATTCCGCGGGTGCCCATCTTGCCGCATTGGCAGCGGTGAACCGCGGTGCGCTCGCGGCTGCCGGGGCGGATCCCTCGGCGCTGCGCGGCGTGCTGCTCTTCGAAGGCGTGGCCTATGATCTCCCGGTGCAAATGCGCCTGCGCAGTCCTTTCCCCAAGACCGGGGGAATGTATGCCGCGGCTTTTGGCATCGAAAAGGCAGGATTGATCGATGCCTCCCCGGTCTATCAGATCGATGGCACCCCGCCACCGGTTCTGCTGCTGCATGCCCGCATGGAACGCTCCAGCCGGCTGCAAGCAAAGATCTTCGCCCATGCCTTGAGAAAAGCCGGCGGGCGGCCCTGGGTTCGGTCCATCTGGGGGAAAAACCACGGCAACCTGCTTTCCACCCTGCTCGTCCCGGGTGACGCGACCTCCAGGGAACTCAGCGATTTCCTGGGCCTGGCGGACAAAGGAGGAAACAACCTTGATCTAACAAAGATACCCGAGGAGTGAGGGCGAAGATGTCATCGATTTCCCCGTGGATTCATTTCCTGAGTCGGTAGAATCGGGGTCCCGAACCCGGAGCAAAGGTGAGAGGACTTCTCGCCCCGGGAAGCACCTGCCAATTCTCCAGTTCGGTCGAGCTTTCCAGCAAAGCGTCGGGATCAAACCACCAAAGCACCGGGTTTCCGCTGCTGGTGCCGAGATGAAGTTCGAAGGGCGGTGCGTAGTGGACCATCAGCTCGCAGTCGAAAATCGCGTCGCTCGATGTGATCGAAGTCTGATGCAACTCGACCGCGAGCAGGTTTTCACCGGAGACCAGTTTCGATGCCGGAATCGTGAAGCTGTGGTAGCTGTTGCTGTCACTGGAATTCGGCGCGAGGCTGTTGTAGCTGAATGGCGGGGAAAAGGTTCCGGAGGATGATATCACGGTGGGAGCTGCATCATCGTTGAGCCAGAGAACCACCGCGTCGTCCCGGCGAACTCGGAAAACCACGGAAGTCACCGCAGAGGCGTCATCGACCATGAATCTCCTACGGAAATAGTAGGTCCGTGTTTTGTCGGAGCTGTTCGGCCCGAATCCGAGGATGGTGCCGTAACTCACGCCGGAAACACCGAAGCCAGCCGGGAGGCTTGCGGGCTGCCATTCCGTGGCGGCGGGGCTTGAGTCATCGAACCCCGGTGATTTCCATCCCGACGGAGGATCACTGCGTGTCTCGCGATATCGCCACCCGCCCGAACCCCGTGGGACCAGCACGGCTTCGGTTACCGGCGATGCGAAAAACCAGGCCTCGCCGGTGACTTCGGCATTCACAGGATTTTCGAGATCCAAATGAAGCCGGGAGTAGGATTCGGGCGATGGGACCAGCGCTTCGATGACTTTCACCACCTCGCCGGGGTTGAACAAAAGCGAACCGGAGGCAGGCATGCTTTCCCCGGTTGTTGCGCTTTGTCCAATCACGGACCAATCGACACTCACGGGCTTCGAACTGAAGGTGCTGAGGCGGATTTCAAAACGTGAGGGAAATGCGGTGATGTCACGCATCGGCCCTTCATATCCCGCCACGGCCACTCCAACCTTCGATCCCGGAACGGGCATGAAAGGCTCGATTTGCGGAGCATGATCGGTTGCATTCCACGCCGTGTTCAAAGGGTGATTCACCGGGTCGGCTTGAGAGAGCAGACTGTCCTGCACATCCAGATAAGGCCTGCCCTGTGAGTTCGTGGCGGTGGTCTGATAGATCCAGGCACTGGCTTGGGTGGGATGCCACTGGCCGCTGAAGACATCGCGGAAACCTTGCTGGAGGAAGAAGGAATCGCGCACCGCCACCGTTCCGTTGTAGTTGTATCCGGAGCCGTAATTGTCTCCCCAGCGCACTCCTACCATGTTTCCGGAAAACAGGCAGGAATCGACACTCAGGTGCGGGCCATTGCCGGTGGACGACGAACTGTATCCCGCCTCGATTCCCTGGCCACAATTGAAAAAAACGCTCCCGGTGTGGGAAACATCGCGCGTCCCGGAGAGCGAGTTGCCTTCATGAAAGGCGGCCTCGATCCAGTTGTTAGATGCGACGAAGGGAGTGGTGTCGGCGACGCTGGTGAAGGGGTTGTCACCGCCGTTGGCGCCGGAGTCGATTCCGTCATCCTTGCAAAACCCGATCACGCTGCGGGTGATCGAAAGGTCGCCATTGGTGAGATAGATCGCATCGTTGTCGGCATCGGCGAAGACTTCGCTTTCCGCCGGAAACTCGATGAGGGCGGAGCGATCGATGGTGACCTTGCTCCCGTTGAGTTCGCCGCAGGTGATCGAGCGCTGCATCAAGGTCCGCTGGAGGTCGATCCAGGTGTTCGTCTTGCTGTTCATGTGCTGGCCGCCGAGACCAAAGCAGTAGCAATCGCTCAATCGGAGTCTGGCGCCAATCGCGGTGCCACTACCACTTCCAGAGACGAGGAAAAGGGCCTGTTCCGGGCGGTGGGTCGAATAGCCGCTGTTTGTATTGAACCATCCGGGATCCTCCCCGGCACCGGTGAAAATGGCATGGGTGGCCGTGAGATCGGAAGTGGCCGAGGGGAGTTCGATGCCACCCCAGCGGCCGGTTGCGCCATCGGGGGCAAAAACCACCGGATGATCGGCCGTGCCATTCACCAGCATCCGGCCATGGAGGACGATTTCCACGCCGCTGCCCGCGCTTCCGTTGCCGGTCCCGAGGAGAACGATGCTGCCTTCGCCCAAAGTCAGCGTGGCGCTGGCGGCGATCGTCAATCTTCCCGTCACGCGGATCCTCGAATGAGCAGGCCAGACCGTATCCGCCGTGATGTCACCGGAGACCGGGGTGAAAGTGGGTGACGTTTCAATGCCGATCTCGGGACTGTCGGCAAGACCATGGAGGGCGGCAGCGACTTGCACAGGACCTGAGGTGGCGGCGGGAGCGAGGACCGAACCCCAACCGCGCCGCATGCGAAGACTGTGAGCGGGAAAAGCGCCGAAGTGCACTTTGCCGTTGAGGCGTAGAGGATCTCCCGCGGCATCCCGCAGCACCGCGGCGACGGGGATGGGCAAGCCGGCGGGCCAGGAGGAGGGAGCGATGATCCGGAAGTCCGCTGCGGCAAACGCGGAGGGGGCATCATCGATGGCCGGTGCCGGGGTGAAGGTCGGTATCCCGTCCTCGGTGCTGCCCCGGGCGGAATTGCGAATGATGAATCGCACGAGCCGTGAATCTAACAGGTTAGAGGTGGTGTCACGACTTTCAACTTTCAACTCATGATAGCGGACATCCCTGACCTGCACCGGGCTGTCTATGGGGAAGGGTTTGCCATTCAGTGTCGCGGCGGTGGTTGCTGCTTCCGGATCCGCACTCACGGTGATGGTGACGGAATCGCTGTATTTCGTTTTGTCCACCACGCCGCTGATCCAAATCGCTCCGGGAGCGTTGGCGCTCAGAAGGAAAAGAAGACTAAAGAAACGCGCGCTCATGGATTTGGAGGAAGGGCGGGTGTGACCACCTGATAGAAACGACGGTTTATCCCTGTTGATGCCGGGTCCGAGACGGAGACTTCACCATCGGCAGGCTGGGGTGGAATGTCTGATAGGCGCTGCCAGTTCGTGAGATCATCGGAAAAGAGCACACTGTATCCGCGTCCCGCGCGGGCGATGAATCGGATGACCGGGACACCACCTTCACGGGTGAGCGACTGGGTGAATCGACTGTTCGCATCTCTCGGCGCGGTGCCGGCGAGGAATTCATCGAGATTGCTCATCCCATCTCCATCCGCATCAGCGCTGGCATCACCCTCGAATCCGGGATCAAAGCCGTTTTCTATCTCCCAGAGATCGAGCATGCCGTCCGCATCGTTATCAATCTGTGCGGCCTGATTCATGGCCGCGGGGGTGGGCAGAAGAGGAAGAAGAACCGCCGATCCATCAGGCAAGCGGCCTTCGCTCGCCGCAGCGGACTGAGGTCCGAAAGCCAGCGCGTCGATGGCAAAGCCGCTTGAAGTGAAAAGCCCCAGTTGCTCCCCGGCGGAGCTGAGGGCAAAGGCGACATGACCGGGCAGGGTCGGATTGTTGTCGGCGATCCATTGCGCCCATGCTCCGGCTCCGATGAAGCTGAGGGGCGCGATCTTCTGTTTGGTGGGTTGGGTGAGGGTGTCGGTGACCGATGCTCCGCCGACCATCACCGGCAAGGAGCCGGGATTGTAGAGTTCAAACCAATCAGGTCCGCTGGATGGAGAGGAGACCCATTCGTTGATCTTCACCGCCGTGAGCGATCCAGTGGCTTGGGCGGAGTTCATCGTTCCCCGAGTGGGAAGGTTGAGTGTGAACGCGCCACCCCCATCCGGCACACGCCCTATCGACAGGTCGGGAAGCTGATGGCCCCACACGACCGAATCCCGCAGCCCACCACCTGAAGCGGGAGCATGGAAAAGATAAATCGATCCGCCCAGCGGGTGAAGTCCGAAGCCGGTGTTCGTTGCTGAGGCGGGCAGGTTGTTGTCGCAATGAATCACCAATCTGCCGCCAGCCGGGATCACGGTGGCCGCTGGAAAGATCCAGGAACGTGGCGTGAGGACCGAATCGCTCAGGCTCATGTCCGAGATGTCGGCATCTTCAGCACCGGAATTGAAAAGCTCCACCCAGGACGAAAGCGAGCCATCGGGATTGGTTAGAGAAGAGTTCCTCACCAGAACCTCGCCAAGGACGATCGATGAGGCGGGAAGTCCGGTTTCGATCAGAGCATCGAGCTTCATTCCCCAAACCATGTCGCTACTGGTGGCGTTGATCTGATGGACCTCCACGGCGATGGTATTCTCGCCCTGAATCAGAAGCTCCGCGGGGAGATAGATGATCTCCTCCCGGGCGTCCGTTCCGCTGCCGGGCGCGCCACCACCGGTGCTGTTGTAGGTGGCACCCGCCGCCGTCATGCGCACTTCCGCGGCGACTTGACCATTGAGATAAATGATCGCGGCATCATCGATCATGGCAGTGGCACGGAGGGTGACGCCTTGCATAGGGCCTTCGTATTGGAATTTCTTGCGGAAATAGTAGGTCGGAAACATTGCCGTTCCATTCCGTGGGACCTGGGTGGTCTTGGCAAAGCCGGTCACGGAAGAAATCGAACTGGTTTCATAGTGGAGAAGTTGCCCGCCGGAGGGCCAAAGGGAGTCGTCGAAGCCGGGCAACTGGTAGCTCCCATGGTAGGAGGTGCCGCTCGCCATGTATTTCCACACGGCATAGACCGGCAGCAGGTTCTCAGTGACCGTGGTGGTCGCAATGGTGGATCCCGGGTTCGGCCCGCCCGGGGTGGGTTGGGAGTGCGCGATGATGCTGGCGGAGCCGTCTGGCGATCGCCCCTCCGAGACATCCGTGCTCTGGGGTCCGTAAAGGATATGATCGATCACGCCGAGTTCCGCATTGAGCAGGGCGATCTCACCTTGCAGCGACGAGAGTTTGAAAGAGGTATGGTCGGGGCCTTTTTCAGGATCCCCATCGGCCTTGAATAGAAGGTGGCCGCCAGCAGCGATGAAACTGAATGGGGTGATCGGGTGTCGATCCGGCCAACCTAACAGGTTATCGGTGAGATGGCAGCCGCCGAGGTCGGTGGGGAGGGTGGCGGGATGGTGGAGTTCGATGAAATCGTCACTGCTCAATGCCCCGGCACTGGCAAGCCATTCGTTGATCAGGACGGCGGAGGGCGGCATGGTGGCCGCCGTGATGTTGGCACTGCCGAAGCTCGGAAGGCAGAGGTCCCAGCCGCCGTCGGTGGCTCGACGGCCGAGGGAGTAATCGGGCAATTGATGGCCGAAGACGATGCTGTCCACGACCCCGCCGCCGGATGCGATATCCCGCGAGAGCAGCAAGGTTTCGCCGTTCTCACTCAGAGCGAATCCGGTGCGCGGCAGTGGCACGGAAGTCGAAGTGGATGCATGGATGACAAGGTAGGCTCCGGGGGCGAGGATGGTGCCGGGAGGGATGAGATATTTGTGAGGGAACGCGGGATCATCGGTGAGGCCCCAAGCCCCGATGTCCGCCGCGAGGTCTCCGGAATTGTGAAGCTCGATGAGATCGGGAAAAACTCCGCCGAGATCGAGAGTGTCGGAATTTTTCGCGAGGATTTCGCTGATTCGGACAATGGCTTCGGGACCCGGTGCGACCCAGTTGGGATCGATGGTCCAATGGAAGCTCGCCAGCGTCGCACTGCTTCCGAAGGCGGGATCATTTTGAAAATGGAGGGCATCGTTTTTCCCGGCGATCTCGATCGAGTGTTCGCCTGGGCTGAGATCGGTGAGTGTGATCGGCGTGCTGATCGAGGTTTCTGCGCTCCACGGGCCGCCATCGATTCGCCAAACGTAATGGCTGTGACCGGCTGACCACAGAAGAGTGCCCGGCTGGGGGCCCACGGTGATGACGGCGTCGTCTGCGGCGGTGATCGATCCGACATTTGCTGTGAGACAAACACCGATGGGAATCACGCCGCCCTTGTCGCGGCCATTGGGTCCGGTGCCACGCCCAGGGGACGCTTCGCGCAGCGAGAACCATGAACGCATGACCTGGGCTTCGTCCCAGGAATGGAAATCCGTTTCAGACAAATCCGGAACATGGAGTAAGAGCGGATCGGCGGCGATATTGCCCGTTCCCGGTCCACTCCATGGCAGGGCCATGAGATTGTCATTGAAGACGACTTCGCTGGTGGTAGGCAAGAGGTTGCGGACGAGTTTTTCGCAGTTCAGCAGGATGTTGTTTTCCACCAGGAATCCAGCACCGGCAGTGGTGCCGTCATCCGCGAGATTGAGAACGCCACCATCGGTATCGCTGCCGCCGGAGATCGTCTGACGGACCACGGTGTTATTGAGGAAGGCATATTGATTCCCTTGTTTCGCCGTGGCGGCATGGTCCACGTTGTAGAAAAGGTTTCCAACGATGGTGATGCGGCTGATCAGGGCCCCGCTGTTGCCACCACTGATGGCGGAGGCGGAATCGGGTGAGCCATTCTGATGCACGTGAAGGAAGATGTTTCCTTCGATCCATGCATCGGTTCCATCCAGATCAAGAATGTCATCCCCGCTGCCGGTGAAGACATTGTCGATAACCTGGAGAATGGGTCCGGGACGCTGGCCACCGGTGAAATCGATGACGTCGTTGTAGTTTCCGGGGACGCTGTTGGCGTAACCGAAGAAGTTCCTCACGAAGATTCCGCGACCGCCGGGTTTGATGCCTCCGCCACCGTGGACCAGTTCGAAATTCGCACCGGCCGCGCCATCGGGGAAAACGCAATCGCTGACGAGAAAGGACGAGGCATCGAGCGAAAGATACTGGCGGTTGGTGGTGCCGAAAGTCAGGTGATCGAGGATGACCTCGCCGCCATTTTGGGAGTGAATGGCAGTCTCGCCATTGAATTCAAAATGGGCATGGCGGATCTCCGTGACTGGGGATGGGTCTGAGGGCAAACCATGGATGACGATGCCGCCCCATGTGGCAGTGCTTCCCGGAGTGCGGGAGAATCGAATGGGCGCTTCCGCTGAACCGGAGGCAAGGATCCGACCACCGGCAGCGACGATGAGATCCACGGCGGAGCCGAGAAAAACGGTGGTTCCGGGCTCGATCGTGAGGGTAGCTCCGGCGGCGACGGTGAGTGATGAGGATAGCAGATATGGGCCGCCGGACGCGGTCCAAGTGGTGTCAGTGGTCAAAGTGTTGCCAGCAGTGATGACCGATGCATCATCATACCAGACATCGAATCGCAGGCTTTCCGTCTCCGCATCGGCGGCATCGAAGGACTGAATGAGCAAACGATTGATTCCGGGTCGCAAGATCACTCCGCTCGCGCTCCAAGTGGCGGAATGTGCGTTCCATGAGGCATGGACTCCATTGACTTTGACCGTTCGTGTGGTGATCGCGTTCGCCCTGCCTCCCAAGGTGGTGGTGGCGGTGGCGGAGCGTGGGTAGCCGTTGACCGTGGCGGGTGCGGTGGTGACGCTGATGGAGAGCGGCACCTGCGAGGTCACGTGAGCATGGCGGGCAGCGTTGAAGGATTTCATCGAGTCCCTGATGGCGGGATCGACGAAGCTGCCGAGAGTTTGATCGACGAGTGAGTTGAAATTCGACGGCTTGAATGGTCCATCTAACAAAACTTTGAGCGCCGCATAGTAGCGCGGGGCGAAGTCAGGATGTTTCATGAACGCATTCATCGGGGTGGCAGCGCCGCTGCTGCGTGCGATCATGCGGAAAATCCCGGCGGTAGGGGATCCTGCCGAGTCTCCGCCGCCAAGAATGGTGTCGAGGTCGTAGGGCATCAGCCGGCAGCGGATGTCATCGACGCCGAAGTAGAAATGAAAATCGTCGCCATCGGCATTCGAGAGATTGGTTTCGTTGTTGTCCACCATTGTGTTCACCGCGAACCAGCGCATCCACTGGTCCACATCCGCCACAGCGGAAACCGCATCGATGTAGTCGGCGTCCCAACTCACCGTGGAGCTGGCGAGCGAACCGCTGTGGCCTTTTGCAAGAGCTTCGGTAAGTCCGATGAGATCGGTCCATTCGTCTTCCGCGCTGTTGGTTTGCTTGCGGTAGTTGAGTTTGTAGAGATCGACCAATGAAAGGCTTTCCGCGACCCCGGGGATGATTTTCGAAAAATCGCCGCCATTGGGGATGGAGGTGCCGCCTGCCGTGGTGCCTTCGAAGAGGCGCACGGCGCGGTAAAGATTTCCTGAGCTGTCGCGCGGGAATCGATGGTCGATCAGGTCGGAATTCCAAGCCTCATTGCAGGCGTAGAAGCCGAAGGAGGGTGATCCGCTTCCCGCCGGATTGGCACCATTCCAACGGAGCTGGACAGCGCGTGCTTGCGGCGAGGGCACGCCGGAACGGGCGAAAAGTGCGGCGCCGAAGACCTGCCAGGGGGTGTACTGGGAATTGAGATTGAACTGAGTGACGCCATTCCATGGTTGATCGTGGGTGAAAGCAACGTTCAGCCCCTGGGGCTGGCGGGTTCGGGAACCATTGCCGCGGTTGCGAACACTGACCCGGTGGCGAATGGTGGTGCCGGTGCCGTCCACCGCCACGAAGCTGGCATTGAACCGGGCATGGCTGCGGGTTTGATCGTTGGTCTCGCCAGAGTAGTAGGGATAGGGATGAGAACCACCGGAACCGTTGGCATTGATCCCAGCGAGTTGGGTCTTGTCCGCCGCTTTCATGATGAGGCGATAGATGGGCATGACTCCGTTGTCGTTGCTGTCATCCACCTGATAGAGGCAGTTCGCAATCTGGGCCGGAGTGAGAAGGGGATCATCGCCCATCACCGGTGCGGGCCAGGTGCGTGAGAGGGAACCATCGGAGGCGGCCACATAGTATTCGATGATGGTGCCCGCCGCTTGGGATGGCAGGGTGGCTCCGAAGAGACCGTCATCAGCCAGAAGATCGCCGTGAAGTCCGTCGTCAAACATGGCCACGGCGGAAAAGCCCGGGGTCCCATCGATCCGCCAGTATGTTGTGACTTCAAGAGTCTCACCTGGATCATCGGCTATTCTCGCGGTCACCCAAACAGAATCGGAAGACCTCGGAACCGGCGGGAAATGGCGGACCTCGGAAATGATCGGAGCGATGTCCGCAGCAGCCACCGAGTTTGGTGCCCCCGGCGTCCCCCCCGCAACAAGGCTGGCGCGCCAATTTTGTCCGCTGGAGTTATCGAAACCT
Organism: Akkermansiaceae bacterium; assembly: GCA_025457665.1. Lineage (GTDB taxonomy): Bacteria > Verrucomicrobiota > Verrucomicrobiia > Verrucomicrobiales > Akkermansiaceae > Haloferula. The sequence goes on from JALOTY010000007.1 coordinate 20,259, forward strand.
TCATGAATCAATTCAAGCGATCGGTCCTTGGGAAAGATGTCGGCAGGGGCGTTTCCATACGGTGGCGTCGAAGTGATGCCATCGGCCGAACTATCCCAGCTCAGGCCTTTGTGTCCGTAGTCGCTCCACCAGTCTTTTCGCCGCTGGCCCCAGTCACCGTCATCGGCATACTCGACAGCATCGATCTCGGTGCCGGTGGAATCGACCAGAACGATGTTGTTTGAGCTGTTAGAAAGTCGTCCGATCCATCCTCCGACGACCCGGGTGACGGTCGGATGCTTCCCGATGAAAGCCGTCGTGTCCGCAGCCACCACCAAACGCTCTCCGGGTGGAAGGAGAGTTCCCGGTGGCAGGGTCATGGAGATTCCCCGGGTGAAAGACCAGCCACTAAGATCGACCTCGGCGCTGCCCGTGTTGGAAAGCTCGATGAATTCCTCCGCAGCGATTTCAGAGGCCGGATGGTAGTGGATTTCGCTGATCACGATATCCCCATGAAGGGTGGCAATGGCGGCGCACCCGATTCCGATGATTCCATGGCGGAGTTTCCACATAACTTCAAACGGCCTGAGCCATCTTGCAGACGACCTGCAGTGATGGCTGTAGGTCGAGAAAATTCAGGTAACCAAACCGCAGGAATTTTGCCACAACGAATTCGGGGATGACATTTCGTCCCGCAAGATGGGCAGGGAGACAGACCTAGAGGCCACCCCGTGGACAGGGGTGGCGTGGTGGACTCACGGATCCACTTCGATGCGCACCCGGTAGAAACGTGGGGAGGTGACGGGGAGGGGCGGGGGAACGGTCACTGGACCCGTGCCGGAGGGGATGGTGGAGAGGAGTGACCAATCCGCAAGAGTGGTCGAAGTTTCCACGAGATAGGTCCGGCCAGGAATGCGGGTGAAGGACAGGCCGCCATCCGCGAGCACGGTGGTGGTGAAACGGGATGCATGGCTGGTCGGATCGGTGCCGGCGATCCATTCGTCGCGGTTGGTCCAACCATCGCCATCGGGATCGGCATTTTCGGCGGGATTCAAAATCCCTGGAAAACCCGCGATCCATGAGTTGTAGCCGTCGGGGCTGAAGACCAGTTCGAGTGTCGTTCCGATTTGCCTGATCGACCAGTCTCCCGAAAAGGAAAGGGCGGAGTCATCGATGACGGCGGACGCGGGATCGAAGCCGATGAGGGTGTCCGCGCTGATGATGGGATAGGAACGCGTTTCGCTTGGAGCTGAGGGAAAATCGACAGGCAGGATGCGGACCGTGAAGGGTTGCGTGGGGCTCGCGGTGAGCTGAACCTGCGATGCCACGATGCGATCATGCACGGGGCTTTGTTCATCATCGGGCGCATCGATTTCGATGTCGATGCGGGTGGTGGGGCCGATCTGGATGGTTTGAGTGGAAGTTAAAGTGCCGGGTGAGGCATCGCCGGGGGAAAGGATGGCCGGGCCGGTGGTGTTGTTTCCCGAAAGGGTGGCGGAAGCGATCGTGCCGCTGCCGCCGAGCGTGGCTCCGGCGGCGACGTTGATGGCGGGTGCGACCGAGCCGTTCACGACCAGTGATCCGCCGGTGAGCTGGATCGTTTCGCGGCACGACTGGCTGCCCTGGATGCGGAGCGTGCCGGGGCCGGACTTCGACATCGCGATGGTCAACGTGGCGGCATCGGTGACGGAGCCTTCGAGCGTGATGTCGCCCGCCCCGGTGAAGAAAAGATTGCGCGCGGTGGCGCTGAAGTTGCCGACGCCGATGTTGCCGCTGATGACGAGTTCACCGGCGAGCGATTCGATGCCATAACTTCCTCCGCCGCTGGTGATGGTGATGTTTCCGGACCAGGTGTTGAATCCGGAGACATGGCGAAGGAAGACAGCACCCGCAGTGGAGTTGCGGCCCACGGTGTCGATGGCCTGGGTGAAGGTGTGGTCGCCCGCGACCTCGATCCCGGAGTAGCTCGCACCGGAGGAAGCGAGATGGATTTTCGTGTGGTTGCCGAGCGCCTTCGGGTGGGCAAGGCGGAGGTGGCCGACATTCTGCGAGCCGCTGCCGAGGGTGAAGGTGCCGCTGCCGAAGTTGTTATTGCCTGTTAGAACAAGCGTGCCGGTGCCGATTTTGGAAAGCGAGCCGCCATTGATCACCGCGCCGCAGGTCGTGAGGCCGGAGCGGTTGAAGCGGAGTGTGCCGCTGTTGCTGACGGTGCCGCCGGTGAGGTTGCCGGTCGAGCCTCCGTCGCCGATCTGGAGGACTCCACCGGAGATGACGGTGCCTCCCGTGTGGTTGAGGTCGCCGGTGAGTGTGAGCGTGTTGGTGCCGGACTTGCGGAGCACGAGCGCGCCTCCCGTGGATCCAGCCCACGAGCTTGCGTCACTGCGGTGGAAGGCGAGCGTGCCGTTTCCTGAAACGGGGACCGCGCTGATGGCGCCGGTGGTCGAGTTGTCGCCGACTTGCAAGGTGCCGCTTTCCACCGTGATCGCGCCGGTGGCATCGGAGCTTCCTGTGAGAATGAGCGTGCCGGTGCCGCTCTTGAAGAGCGACGTGTTGCCTGTTAGAGAGCCGGCGAAAGTGCCCGCGGCGGCACGCAGTGCTCCGGAAAGCACCCGGCCGGAGCCTTGCAGCGTGACGACCCGCGTGGCGTTGGAGGCGGCGGAGGAGGACTCGAAGTCGCCATTCAAGGTGAAGGTGGTGGCTCCTTCGCGGAAGACCGCGTTGCCGTGGGCTGTTAGACGGGCCCCCGCATCGACACTCAGCGACGGTGTGGAAACCGAACCGCTGCCATCGAAGCTCACCTGTCCGGCACGGATCGCGACGGGCCCTGAGTTGAGAGGCACTGGCAGAGAGACGGTGTAGGTTTCCGGACGATCGAAGACGGCGTCGTCGCCCGGGTTCCAGAGACCCTGCACGCCCGCGCCGAGAGGGGCGGTATTCCAGTGGGAGGAGGACGGCTGCCAGGTGTTCGACCGCGGTGTCGCGTTCCAGTAGCGGGTGATGCAAGAGCTTCCGTCGGGCTGCGAGGCCACATCGTTCGGATTGGATCCGGCAGCGCGTTCCTGGGCATTGGTCCAGCCGTCGAAGTCGGGATCGGCGGTGTCGGCCGCGTTTCCGCTGTCGAGCGTGGTGCCGAAGTGGGTAAATCGCCAGGTCTGCTCGGGCGTGCCGGTGACGGTGAGTTGGAAGGTCGTGCTTGCGGTGAGGGTGCCGTCGCTGGCGTTGACGGTGATCGTGGAGGTGCCGAGGGCGTTCGAAACGGGCGTCAGCGAGATCGTGCGGTTCTGCCCGCTGCCGCCGAAGCTGATGCCGTTGGCGGGGACGAGTGTGGGGTTCGAGGAGGTGGCTGTTAGGGAAAGCGAAGCTGCGGCCGTTTCGGGATCGCTGACGGTGAAAGCAAGAGGGCCAGTGGCGCCATTCACCGGGATCGAGGCATCGGCGATGGGTGAAAGGACCGGCGCGTTGTTCTCGAAGGTGAGGATGAGTTGCGGGCGCAGCGAGGCGTTGGTGTTTTCCCGCGAGGCGTATCCGGCGTTGCCGAGGCCGCCGTAGTTGCCGGTGGAGAAGATCTTGAGCGAAAGCGCGCCGTCGCCGGCGAGGGCGTCCATGACATGTGGCAGGACGGAGAACTCGATCGCTTGGCCGGTGACGGGGATCCACTGGGTGAAGAGGTTGCCGGATGAGGGGCGATTGTTGTGGGTGATGGTCGTTTCACCCCAGGTATCGCTTTGCACGAAGGCGGCGGCGCTTTCGTTTCCCGCCTGGCTGGTGGCGGTGCAGGTGAGGCGGACCTTGGCATCGATGAGTCGACCGGACTGTCCTGTTAGATTCCAGCGCAACCACGACTCGCGGAAGACGTCGGTGACGGAAAGATCCTTGGTCGCGAGAGAGGGATCGGTGCCGAAGTTGCTGTTGGCATGGACGCCGCCGCGGGTGTAGGCGTCGGCGCTGGGGTTGAGAGTGACGACGCGCACGGCAGGACCGCTTTTTTGGATTTGCAGGTGCAGGGCGGCGAAGTCCACGGCGCTGTCGTTGTCGATCGCGATGTTCAGCTTGCCATCCGCGAGCAAGGCCGGATCGAGGGTCAGCGTGCGGACGTTCGAGACGGTGGTCGAAAGCGGGGTCCAGCCGAGCGAAGAAAGCGTGACGGGCGAGGTGGTGGAATCGAGGAAGAGGCGGTCGTCGGACGAGGAGGAACCAGTGGCGCGCAGACCGAGGCTGAGCGTGGCGCTGGCGACCGACTCGCCGGGGAGCGGCGTGAATTGCAGCGTGAAGGCGCGGCGGCGGTTGGCTGTGAGATGATCCTGGAGGCTGTCGGTGGGAACGGACGGGCTGATGGCGGTGACGGCGGCCAGCCATGCCGGATCGCAGGTCTGGGTGTTTCCGCTGCCGCCGCTGCTGTAGTGTTCGTCGATGTCGCCGAGCCAGACTTCGCGGAAGTAGGAGTCCGGCCATTTCATCCGCTGTTGGAGCTGGGCGAAGTAGAGGCTGCGGGGGAAGACGTTGGCTCCGCTGGTGCCGCTGCTTTCGTAGGTGCCTGCGGGGTCGGCGCCGACGGGGACCTGGCTGGCATAGACCGGGCCGATGGAGCCAATGAGCCAGTTGCGTGCGGTGGGCGGGTTGCGGACACGGAACGAACCGGCGGTCGAGTTCCAAACGGCCATGTAGGCGCCGGCCCAGCCGTGGCCGGTGCCGAGGTTTCCGCGATTCTGCACGTTGATCGCGTTGCCGTTGACGGTGATGTTGTCGAAGAGACCGCCGACGGCCCAGCGGTGGTGCGGGCCGGTGTCCGAGTAGGCGGTGTCCGCCTTGCACTGCACGTAGGCGTTGGGGCCCTCGATGGTGCTGCCGAAGACAAAATCGTGGCGGCCTTTGCGCGAGTAGCAGTTGATGAAGAGCGTGAGTTCGGCGCCTTCGTTGGAAAAGGCATAGCGGCGGCCGCCGGTGATTTGGGAAATCGGATCGAGGCATTGCGAATCGGCGACGGTGATCCATTTCGAGGCACCGGTGAGCAGCACCGCGTTGTGGCCGAAGTATTGTGCGGTGATGTCGCGTACCCAGCCGTGCTGCACGGCGGAGAAACGGATGAAAGTCCAGCCGTGGTTCTCATCGGTGGACGAGGTGTAATCGGACACCCCGTAAAGTCCCTCCACGCCGGCCTGCTGGATTCGCCCGCTCCAGGTGTAACGCCAGATTTTTCCTCCGCCGTATTGGGACTCGAAGGTTTGAGGGAGCGGGGCATCGACGGTGATCCAGTTGCCATCGACGTTGGTGACGACGCGGTCGAAGAAGAGATCCTTCGAACCCGCGGTCCACGGGACATCATCGGACGATCCGCCGCTCTGCGGGCCGAGTTGGTCCATGTCGATGTCGGCGATCCATTCCGCGGTGCTGGGGCGCTGGATGCGCACGGTGTGGCCGACGGCGTATCCGGCGGCGGAGTCCACCTCGAAAGTGCGCGCCCCGGCCGGCACGGTTTTCTGGATGAGGTTGCGGGTGGTGTTGGCGACGGTGGCGTGCGAGCCGCTGCCGGTGACGTTGATCAGCGCGTATTGCCGGGTGGCGGTGGCGCGGAGGCGGGTGCCGGTGGTGGGCGAATCGCCCGCACCTTTGAGAACGATGCCGCCGGCGTCGATGGTCACCGTGTTGGCCAACTGGTATTCGCCGGCATTGAGATACACGACGCCGCGCCAACCGTTGGCGTCGGGGGTCATGGCCTTGACGGTGTTGATGGCATTCTGGATCAGCGCGGTGTCGTCGCCGCTGCCGGGGCTGACGGTCACCCAGCGTGAAGGGGCGATCTCTCTCTGGACATCGGGCAACGGGACGTTTCCCGAGCGATACCCGCAGTTCGAGAAATCGGCGATGCTCTGGCCGCGTTCGTCCAGGCGGTGGATGAGATTGCCGGTTGAGGATGGGTAGACCCAGGAGTTGTTCGAGACCTGGGCAAGCGCCGGATGAAGTCCGCAAGACAGGATCAACCCAATCCATCGGATGGGTGGCCATGGCTTGAGGGATTTCGGTGTGGGTTTCATCGGCCAATCCTTGCGGAACCGGGACGTGAACGGATGCTTAGCAGTGAAACGGGGATCTGGCAAACCGGTTCGGCTTGCGGGATCCGCGGCGATTCGGAGCAATGGCCGGCCTCGGGACGAGGCTCACTCGGGGAGTTCGATGCGGACGCGGTAGAAGCGGACCAAACCCGCCGGATCCGGAGCTGGGATGGTGATCGGTCCGGAGCCGTCGGGGATCGTGGCGTGGACGGACCAAGCGCCGAGCGTCGTGCTGGTCTCGACCACGTAGCTCCGGCCGGGGATGCGGGTGAAGGACAGGCCGCCATCCGCGAGCACCGTAGTGGTGAAACGGGATGTAGGGCTGGTCGGATCGGTTCCGGCGATCCATTCATCGCGGTTGGTCCAGCCGTCGCCATCGGGATCGGCGGTTTCTGCGGGGTCGCTGATGGTCGGGAAACCGAGGATCCATGCGGCGTATCCGCCGGGGGTGTAAACGAGTTCCAGCGTGTTGCCAGTTTGGCGGATTTCCCAGGTGCCGAGGCTTGTGGGGAAGCCACTGGTGTCGAGAAGAACCGAGGCGGGTGAAAATCCTGTTAGAGAACCGCTGGCGGTGGCGATGGGGAAGACGGCGACTGTTGATCCGGCTTCGGGAACGTTGGGAATGATTTCGATCACCAGCGGTGCCGCGGCGGTGGCGGTTATGGCGATGTTGGAGGCGGCGATTTGATCGAAATAGCCGACCGATGGCGTGAGCAGTCCGACCTCCCAGCTCAGGCGGCTGTGTGCGGCGAAAGTGATGGTGCCATTCGATGTGAGTGTGGCGGCCGAGGCATCGCCGGGCGAAAGAATGGCGGGGCTGTTCGCCGCGGTGCCGGTGAGGGTGGCATTGCCGATGATGCCCTCGCCGCCGAGCACGGCGTTGGCGGCGACGCTGATGGCGGGGTTGACCGAGCCATTGACGAGCAGGGTGCCGGCGCTGGCGCTGACGACGCCGGTGAAAAGATTCGCGGCATCGAGTCGCAAGGTTCCCGCTCCGGATTTTGTTAGAGAAATGGGAGTGCCGGTGGAATCGGTGATCGGTGTGGAAATCCGGATGTTTCCCGCACCGCCCAGGACAAGGCCGCGCGTGCCGACGTTGATGTTGCCGACACCGATGGTTCCCGTGATATTCAATTCATCGGCGAGGGACTCGATGAGGTATCCGCCGCCGGTGCCGGTGATGGTGATGTTTCCCGCCCAAGTGTTGTTCGAGGAGACATTGCGGAGGATCGCGCGATCGGCGGAGTTCCGACCTGCGGTATCGATGCCGTAGTTGAAGGAATGCCCGCCGATGACCTCGATGCCCGAGACGCCGGTATTGTTCGAAGTGAGGTTGACCTTGGCATAGTTCCCGAGAGCTTTCGGGTGTCCGAGGCGGAGGAAGCCGACATTTTGTGTGCCGCCGCCAAGGGTGAGCGTGCCTGAGCCGAAGCTGTTGTTTCCTGTGAGATAGAGCGTGCCGGCGCCGAGCTTGGCGATCGAGCCGCCGGTGATCGAAGCATCGCAGGTCGAGAAATCCGAGCGTTGGAAACGGATCGTGCCCGCGCTTGTGACCGGGCCGCCATTGAGCGAACCGGTGGTGCCGCCATCGCCGATTTGCAGGATGCCACCCGCCACGGTGGTGCCGCCGCTGTGGCTGTGGTTGCCGGTGAGGATGAGCGTGTTTGCGCCGTTCTTCACCAGCGCGCCGGATCCCGAAAAGGCACCGGTCCAGGTGAGGGTGTCGGAGCGATCGAAAACCAGAGTGCCCGCACCGCTGAAGTTGGCGGGACCGAGCGAACCCGTGGTGCCGCCGTTGCCGATTTGCAAGGTGCCACCATTGATCTGGGAGTTGCCGGTGAAGCCCTGGTTTCCTGTTAGAACGAGCGTGCCGCCGCTTTCCTTGATGATGGACGAGCCGCCGGAAATCACACCGCTGAAGTTTCCGCCGCTGAGACGCAGGGCGCCGGAGGTGATTTCCCCCGAGCCGTTCAGTTCGATCAGGCTGCCCGGGGCGTTCGATGTCGTGCCTGCGGCGAGCGAGCCATCGAGCTGGAGATGAATGGGTGTGGCGGCGGTGAAAAGGTTCGCGGCCTGGCCGGTGAGGCTGCTGCCCGCGGCGATGTTCATCTGCCGGGCGTTGAGCGTGCCGGGACCGTCGAGGGTGAGCTGTCCGGCTGTTAGAGCGAAATTCCCCGGGGCGCGCGCGGCCGGGAGGGTGACGGTGTAGGTTTCGGGACGATCGAAGATCACATTGTCGCCGGGTCCCCATGGACCTTGCAGGCCGGAACCGAGCGGGCCGGTGTTCCAATCGGCGATGGCGCTTTCCCAGGATTTTGTGCGCGGCGTGGCATTCCAATATCGCACGACCTCCAGCGCGTCGGGCGTGCCATCGTTGTCGAGGTCCGCCGGTGGCACCGCGCCGTCGGGCGTGCCGTCGCCGTTCGAATCGAGGTCGGCGAAACTCGGCAGTCCGTCGTTGTCGAGGTCCGCACCGCCTTCGGTGAGATCGGCGATGCCGTCGTTGTCGAAATCCCCATCGGACAGAGCCAGCCAGTCGAGATCATAGGTCGATCCCGCGCCGCCGGTGGGATCGAAGCGGAAATCGATGATTTCGCGGTTGTTCCAATCCGTGTGGGCGGAAGGATTGGCAATGATGCCCTGCCATGAGTTCGCGGGCGTGTAGTTGGGGAAATTCACGACGCGTGAACCGGCGAAATTCCCCGCTCCCACGCGGCCCCAGAAGATCTGGGCCGCGCCGGTGGCGCTGCTGCGATAGCGGGCGACGAAATGTTTCGCAAGCGTGCCGCTGACATAGGAGGCGGCGAGTTTCGAGAGCTGGGGATCGCCTGCGGTGGTGCTTCCGCTAAGGATGCCGTTGGCGATGCTGATGCTGGAGTTCAAAGGGCTCCATCCCTCGTTGTTTCCTGCGGTGTTGAAATCCCAGCGGGCGTCGAGGCGGAGATCGAGCGTCTGATCGGCGAAGACCGCGGCGCCATTGCTTTCGGCGATGGCGCGGATGACATAGGTGCCTTCCTGCGTGAAGGCCGTTTGCGGCGTGGCCGTGTTTTGGCTGCGGAAAATCACGTCGCCCGGACCGGAGACTTTTTGCCACGACCAGGTCGGCGAGCCTGAACTGGAGGCGGAAAGGGTGAAGTTGTTAGAGACCGATGGATTTTGACCGGATGGAAAGAAGACTTCCGGCAGGACGGTCGATGGCGCGCTTTCGACGAGCGAGAGATTGTCCACATTGACCACCGAATTGCCGTTGTTGTTGAGCGAGGCGATCATCACCCCGGCGTGGATGGTGGCGGGGGCGTTGGCGATGGTTCGTGCGGGCCCGAGTTGCGACCAATTCACGCCATCGGTGGAGCGATGGCAGGTGAAGCTGTTGCCGCTGCGGGTGAGGCGCAGCCAGTGAGGGGCGGTGAAATTCGCGGTGCCGGAGTTGTTGCTGCCGGTGGACGCGCCATCGGTGCTCCGGGTTTGCCATGGCAGACCGTTGAGAGGAGTCACGGCCATGAAGGCATTCGCCGCGCCGCCGGCGGTGGACGCGCGGACCATGACTCCGGCCTTGGCCCAGGGATCGGTGCGGTCCTGGCTGGCGACACGCGCGGTCAGGCGGGCATCGCCGCCGTAGGATTGCGAGAGATAGTAAAACTGGTCGCTGGTGCCGAAGATGTCGGAACCGCCGCCGTTGACATTGAAACTCGATCCGCTGCCGGAATGCGAACCTGCGGGCGAGGCGGAGCCGATGTTGTTTCCGGCCCAACTGTTAGAAGGCGCGGGCTGGCCGCCGAGGGGCTCGAGCGAGACATTCGTGAAACTCGTTTGCGACACCGAGTTTCCGGCATGCGAGGTGACGGCGAGGCCCCAAAGCGCGGAGGATGGCAGGGCAATGGTGACCGGGTTGCCTTGCTGGGTCCATGTGACGCCATCGGCGCTGCGATAGCCGGTGAAGGTGTTGCCGATCCTTTCCACCCGCACCCAGTAGGGGGCGCGCAAGGTGTGGAGATCGGGATCGATGTAAGAGCCGCTTTCCGTCCGTGTGGAAAAACGCACGCCGCCGCCGCTGGTCACGGTGGCGGAGACCTTCGCGCTTTCCCGACGAAGGGAAGTTCGCATCATCAATCCGCCGAAGGCGCTGCCGCCATTGGTTGCCGAGAAGCCCGCGACGCGACCAGTGATGCTGCCATCGCCGGTGAGTGGTTTCCATACGAAGCGCAACGAATCGCTGACCTCCTCAAAGCCCGCGCCGGATCCGGTGAGGCTGACCGAGGTGGCTGTGGTGCTGAGCGCTCCGGCTGTGGTGGCATCCCCGATATTCACCGCTGACCAGGAACCACCGACCTGGAGACCACCCGCGACGGGCGGCGTGGCGGCATCCGGAAGCACTTCAACGAGCACCGGACGTGAGATGTTTGATGAACCCTGGGTGGCGGTGACATTGAGCTGATAGATTCCGGCGGTGGGGAAACGGACGTAGGCAGGAAGCGCATTCGATGGGGAAATCACCGATGAAGCCGGGCCGCTGGTTTGGGTGATGGAAATCGAGGATGATCCGGTGGCGGAACCATCGATGACGAGCCCTTGCCCGGAAACGATCGCGGCGCGGCCCGAGGAAGGTCTTGTTAGAGTGAGGCCGAGCTGTGGACCGATGTGGGCGGACTTCAACTCGCGGATCACCGTTTCCACCGAGCTGTCATCGAGAGCCCCGCGATAGAGCCGGACCTCGGCGATGGCACCATCGAGAAAACGCGCCGCGGTGCGGCTGCCCCCGAGGGTGAGCGAGACTCCGGTGCGGCCGACATTGAGAAACTCCGCGCCCTGGCGGCGGCTGACGTTTTCGACCGAGTCGATATAGACCGACATGTTCCGGTCGTTGCCGGCCGCGTCCCCGGTGATTTCCGAGCCATCCCAGGTGGCGACGATCACGCGCCATTGGCCATCGGCGATGTTGTTGGCGGAGTATTGCGTGGTGTCGGCATTGCCGATTCCGAAGGCCGCTTTGCCGGTGGAGGAAACCGCGAGACCCCAATCGTTTGTCACACCGCTTTCTTCGGCATCGATCAGGCCGGTGTTGTCGAACCAGTTCGTTTCCGCGCCCGCGCCGGGGGCATCGACCCGCACGACCATGGCGATGGAGAACGCGGTTTCGTTGGCGACCGGGTTTGAAGCCGCGGCGAGGCCAAGTCGGGCGCTGCCGGAAAATTCGATGGCGGCGGTGCCCGCGGGCGTGGCGGCGTGATCGATCGTGGCGCTGCCTGTGCCGCCGTCGCCGACGTTGTTCGTCCAGGCATCGGTGCCGCCGTTTCTCGACCATGAGGTCACGGCGCTTCCTTCCGCGAGTGTTCCTGTTAGGTCCTGGGCGACCCAACGCATCTCGATGGCCGGCGTGACCGGGCGGGCCCAGGTGTATCCGGTGATGGTTTGGATCTGCCCCATGTCCGTGCGGACACGGCCATCGCGATAATACCCCGCATCCGGTCCACTGGTGACGCCGACGACATACCATCGGCCGTTTTCAAACATGTAGAGCGGTCCGCCCGAATCACCGGGGGCGGTGCCGCCCTCGAACAGCGTGGTCGCACTGCTTGGCCGGGAAGGCGGGCCGTCGTTGTCGTAGAAAAGCCAGTTGCTGGAAACGGCGGCGGGCGGGTTGGAAACATTGTCCACCTCGATGCGGTTGGTCATCGCGCGAAAGCGCCCATCATAGAAAGGCCCGGTGCCGCCATAACCGATCACCCCGTGTCCGCCGGAGGCCACTTTCCAAACGATGCGTCCGTTTTCCGCGCTGCCGGAATAGGGCGCGGTCATCCTTCCCGTGGTGCCGGTGAAGGGGCTGGTGGTGACGATGACCATGTGGTCCGCGCCAATGTTCGTGAACACCGATCCGCTGCGGTTCTGGCCGTTCCATGTGGCGGTGACCGTCCCGCTGGCGGCGTAGTTCACGCAATGGGCGGCGCTGAGAAGCACATTCGGTGCGATGAGCACGGCGGTGCAGCCGGGGATGTTCGCGCGGCTGTCGAAGGGATCGAGGTCGGCGAGCTCACGGGATCGGGAATCGCCGGTATCGCGATTGTACATCACGGCGTGCGAGCCGACAGCGCAGGCCAGCCACAGCCATCCAGCGGTGCGGATGATTCCGAGATTCATGGGTTGGATTGCCAAAAGAAACGGGTTTCCGATTTCCCGAAAACATGGAGCAATTCGGGACGGGTGGAAAGAAATCCGGCTCCCGATTTTACGGGAAGTCGGAGAGTCGTCGGTTTTGGCTTCAGCGGGCGTTCCGGCCTTGTTGATGGCGCTGGCGATAGCCGCTGGGGCTCGTGCCCGTGCCCTCGCGGAAGGCGATGCAGAAGCGGGTGGGACTCTGGAATCCACTGGCGAGTGCGACCTTCCCGATGGGCAGGCTCGTTTCCGCCAGCAGGCGGCGGGCTTCGTGCAATCGCAATCGCATCAGTTCCTGGGAAGGGGTGACTCCCAGCGCTGCCTTGAAGCGCCGCTCCAGGGATGAAATCGAAAGGCCCGCTGCTTGGGCCAGTTCGGCCATCCGGAGTTGTCCCGAAAAGCCCTGATGCATGCGGCGCATGGCTTCCTCCACTGCCCGATCCTCGCCAGGGACCACACGGCTGGAATCCCGAATCACAACTTCCGTGGGTGGGACAAGGATCCTCTCTTGGGTTCGCCCCGGTCTGCGCAGTCGTTTTTCCAGGAGCCTGGCTGCCTTTCGTCCGGCGACATGGTAAGGAACCCGGACACTTGAGATCGTCGGAGTACAGGTGAGACAAAGTAGGTCATCGTCATCCGCGCCGATGATGGCAAGGTCATGGGGCACCCCGATGCCTTCTTCGTAGGCTGACTCGAGCAGCACGCGCGCCAACTCATCATTTCCGCAGAAAACTGCAGCCGGAGATGGTAGCTCCCGGACAAAGCGACGGATTTCCGGCAGGCTGTCGTCGCCAACCCGGGTCCGCGGGTGGTTCAAGTCCACCGGAACGCGCAGGACGGGACAGCGCAATCCTGCCTTTCGGACCGTCGCTACGAAAGCAGCCTCCCGTCGCTCGGAAATCTTGGCCTGATCAAATCCCAGCATCGCGAAATGCCGCCTCCCCGTATCTAACAGATGCCGCGCGGCAAGTCGACCCACGGCTTCATGATCGAATTCGACCCGATCGAGATGGGGGTGAATGCCATGGCGGGGGTCGAGAAGGATCACGGGGCAATCGACCTGCTCCAGTGCCTTGCGGTCCTCCATCGAAATGATCTGAACGACCATCCCGTCCCAGCGCCCGGATTTCACGAAATTGCGGAATCCTTCGACCGGCGAACGGACGTGCAGCATGCAGCCGCCTTCCCAGTTGCGGCTGGTGGCGGCGAATTCACGAACAAAAGCCCGGCCGCCCCGGACATCGTGGAAAATCGAGATGAGCACTCTTCTTGGCTCGACGTTTGACATATCTCAGGAAAGAGCTGCCGAAAAACATAAAGCCGTCAACGAAAATCGGCAATGTTTCATCTCGACGCTTGGAAGCAAAATGGATTTCCCTAAGAGGCATCGTGGGGATGGTTGATGGAGTCTTGTCACCATCTCTTCGGTAAACCCAAAACCCAAACCCAACTGGATCATGAATCCATCCTTCTCGAGGTGGACCTCTGTCAGGTCTGCCTTGATTTCGACCGAATCCGTGAGCGCCACCGTGATGTCATCGGCGGTTCCGCTCTGGAGCTCTGGACGGAGTTTTTTGCGGGAGGAGACTCGATCCATTCAACGCTAATGTCCTCTTCATCTTCATCCGTGCCGCGAGAACGAGCGGCGGGAGTTCTTTGGCCGATTCTTGTTTTTTCCATCAGCATCCCCGCAGGCTGGGGCTTGCGTGGCGGATTCTCCGGGGCGGAGTCGGTGCCCCCTGTGCCGGCATCACCTGTGGTCCCACGTGCTTCAGCTCCGATGCCATCTGAGGTCCGGATTTCGCCGGATCGCCGGAGTGACTTGACGCTTTCAGAGACCGGTTTGTTGTCCAATCTGATTTCTCTCAGAGAATGGGCGGGGAAGGAACCGGAAGAGGCGCTGGAGTGGATTCAGAGCGGGGGTATCCTTGCCTTGCCATCGCAGCGTGAGGCGGTGTTGGCGGGGTTGATTTCGGTGGGTCGCGGCGAGGAGGCGAAGCAAGTCATCGAAGCGATGCCCGAGCCATCGCTAAGACATCAGTGTCGTGAGGCGATGCTGGTGGCGATGGTTGAAAGTGACCCCGCGGGTGCGTTCAACTATGGCAACGCCTTCACCCTTTTCCGTTCTGCCGAAGTGATCCGCTCCCTTTTCGGCCAGTGGGCGGCGCGGGATCCGGAGGCGGCGACGGCGGCATGGTCCCTCTTGCCCAATGCGGCCCAGCGTTTCGAGGCGCTGGCATCGCTCTCGAATGCGATGGGACAGAAAGACCCGCAGGCAGCCCTTGCGTGGGCAGCGGGTTTGCCGGAAGGCGGGGATCGCGATCTGGCCACGGAATTGGCATGGGCGGGGTGGGCGAGAAAAGAGCCTCTGGAGGTGCTGCAAAAAGGCGTGGATCTGGATCCGCGATTCCGTCGCGGAGTCATGCAGAATGCGATTGCCGAACTCACGCGTCGCGATCCAGAGCAGGCCCGACGGCTTGCCATTGAGGAAAAGGATCCGGCGATGAGGGATGCCTTGTTGTTTGCCGTGGGCGAGGAGCTTGCGGCAAGAAACCCCGAACTGGCTGCGGAGGTTTCAAGCGACATGCAAGTGGGCACTGAGGAGTCCACTCTGACGATGAATGCCATGAAATCCTGGCTGCATGGGAACCCCGAAGAGGCCATGACATGGGCTGCGGCGCTTCCGAAGAATCGCCAAGGTGATGCCCTGCATGTGGCGTTTTTCCAGCTTGCCGATGCCGACCCAAGGAAGGCGGCCGAGATGCTCGCGAAAGAGGGCGTGCCGGAAGGCTTCGGTGAACAGACTCAATTGATCGGTCGGGGGCTTGCTGAACAGGATCCCGACGCTGCCGTCGAGTGGGCGGGAAAACTTCCGGAACATCGAAAGCTCGAGGCCATGCGTGGGGTTCTGGCCGGCGCTGCGCGCGAGAATCCCGAGAGGGCGCTTGAGATTCTTGATCAGCAACCGGTCGGGATGCGCGGTGATCTGGTCGAAAGCCTTGCGACAGGCTGGGCCCATCGCGATCCTCAAGCGGCCTTGCAATGGGCGGGTGAGTTGGAGGGAGGCGAAAGGACGCGGGCCACGGCCAAAGTGGTGGAATTGCTGGCCCTCACCCATCCCGAACAGGCGGCGGATGTCATCGGAACCTGGATGACAGAAAGCGAAGGAGAGCCCCCTTCCGGACTTGCCGAGGGTTACACTCATCCTGCGGCGCTGGCCGTAGGTGAGATCACAAGGCATTGGAACCCCGAAAAGATGGATGAGGCGGTGGCATGGACCGCAGCCCTCCCCGAAGGAAAACTGCGCACTGAGGCGGTGGCGACCGTCTTTCAACAATGGGCAAAATCAAGTCCCGCAGGGCTTGCCAATCATCTCCAGGGGATGCCACCGGGTGCCGATCGGGATGAGGGTGCCTATCAACTCGCCATCACCATGGCCCGGGCTGACATCGGCGCCGCAACGGCTTGGGCCGCAAGTCTGGAACATCCCGATGCCCGCGAGGCGGCGGCAAGATTTTTCATCGAAGCCGCCCGGGACAAATCCCAGGCCTTCGAACACATCACCTCATCCGGTCTTCTCGGTGTCGAAGAAACTCATGCTCTCTTCAAGTGACGATGAAAACGAAACTTCCGCTTTTATCCTTTCTGGCAGCGACCGGATGCCTCTCCGGATGGTGGTTCGCCGGGTTCACAGCACCGGTGGGCAACCATCGGGCAAACATCGATCCCGGGATCCCATCCGCAGAGAGGTTTGTTCTCTCCTCCCGCGATACGGCATTACTTCCCGCGACAACACGCCCTGCCCAGGATTGGAGAGGATCGAAGAATGTCCCGAGCGATGTCGCAGGCCTCATCGAAAAGGCATCTTTGCTTTTGGATTCCCCCGATGCGCTTCTCGCGTTGTCCGGCCGGATCGAGTTGGCTGAGACTCTTGCCTCGATTGCTGCGAGTGATCCGGCGACAGCCATGGCACTGTCGGCCCGACTGCCCGCTGATGATCGTGCCTCGGCGATTCTGGATCACCTGATGATCGCGATGATCAAGAGCCATGGCAATCAGGCTGCGGAGATGGTGGCCAAATCCGCCAACCCGGCCCGTCGTCACGAGCTGTTGCAGCATCTCATGGGGGCCCTTGCCGTGCATGATCCGCAAGCGGCCTTTGCGATGGGGGAGGAGTATGGCCTTTTCCGCGATGCCAGCGGGCTCCACAGGTTGTTCCTATCCTGGGGCGAATCGGATCCCCTCGCTGCAGCAGACGCGATCCAAAGCCTATCTCTATCCGGCCAACGCCAGGAATCCAGCATCGCCCTTGCTGCGGCTTGGGCGAAAAAGGACCCGGAGGCGGCGCTGGCCTGGGCGGAGAAGCTCAAGCCATCGTCCCTGCGGCAGCGATGTGAAGTGGCGGCTTTTGAGCAATATGCTCTAACAGATCCTACCGCCGCCCTCAGTGTGGCCCTCAAGGGGAGTCCACTGCAAGTGGCGGAGTATCTCTCCACCCTCTTTGGCACCTGGTCGCGCACCGATCCGGCATCAGCGGCTGCAGCAGCAAGGGATTTGCCGGAAGGGCGACAACGGGATCAGGCGCTGGCGGCTCTCGGGGCTGCGGTGGCGGGGAAGGATCCGGCTCTCGCCGCGTCGTTGTTAGATGAGATCCGCCCTGGTCCCCAGGCCCACGCGCTTGCGGCTTCGATGGCGGCCGAGTGGGCGGAAATCGATGCCCCTGCGACCCTGCGCTGGATCGAGACCTTGTCCGAAAGCCTGCGGGAAAAGGCCTTGGAGTCATCGCTGGCCCGGCTTGCCAACAATGCCCCGGAGCTTGCGGCGGAGTTTGCGGAGCGGGCGACAGCGACCCCGGCGCTGGCAGATCAGATTGGTTTCATTGCCGCAGCGCTGGCGGCAAAGGATCCGGATGCGGCGATGGAATGGGCCGGCCGATTCGAGAGTGAGACGACCGCCACCCAGATCCGGCAGGCAACTCTTCTGGCGTGGAGTGGCAAGGATCCTGTTGCGGCTTTGCGGGCGGCCATCGAACTTGAGTCGAAGGATCGGGACAGCCTTGTCACCCAGGTGGCAGCGCAGTGGGCAGCGGTGGATCCCAAGGCGACGCTGGAGTGGGCCAGAACGGTCGAAGGTGATCTCGGCATCGCCACCCGCGGCAAGGCGCTGGAGGCCTTGGCCATGCAGGATGTCGAATCGGCAAGAAATGAAATCGAGTCGATCATGAAGGAATCCGCCGGTGATCCCGCGCTCACTCAACCTGTCCCTCATACCCTGCATCCTTTGACGGAAGGCACCGCGACCATCGTCCGCGAAATGTCGGCAACGGATCCACGCGCCGCCACCGAGTGGGCGAGATCCCTTCCCGAGGGCAGCATTCGACGGGAAGTGCTGAGTCGGCAATACACCGATTGGGCGACCTTCGACCCGGAAGCGGCCGTGCAGTATGCGGAAAGCGAACTCGAAGGCTGGGATCGCGACTGGACCTTGGTCTCCGCGATGTTCCGGCAAAGTGAAAGCGCGGGCACTTATGAAGAGGCCCTCGATCTTGCACCGCGGATTCAGGATCCGGTCGAAAGGGCGCGTGCCGTTCGGCTTCTGCGCAACAGCATGGTCGCGCCGGAGAACTGGCGTCAGCAGCTCCTATCCCGAGGTTTCACCCCTGAGGAAATCGATGCGGCCGGTGACTGATTTTCCTGCTCAACGAACTCAAACAAAACGTCCTATGAATTTGATCCATTCCATTGTCCTCCTCGGTCTCATCTCCTTGATTCCCTGCGCTTCCGGCATTACCTGGCGGAGTCAGTATTACAGCCAATCCCAGGCCCAGGCCTTCGGTCGTGACCATGTCTCCTTCCATGGTGTGGGTATTGGCTTCGGGTGTACCGGGACGCTCTTCCATAGCAATCGTCATGTGATCACGGCGGCCCATTGCACCAGTGCGTCAAGCTGGAAAATCCGCAGTCATGCCCATGTGGCCACCTCGTCTCATTACACGGTGCCGAACTACGATGTCCGTGTTTGCAAACTCGCAGCGAACAGCGGTGGAACAACCTATGGCCTCAATGGGGTGATGGCCAACGAGGTCGGACGTGATTTTCATAAGAATGGGACCGGAGCCTACGGTGACATCGGCTCGGTCAACTTCGGCGGCTGGTGGCAGCATGGTTACCCGCTTGCAGGAAGAAACACCTATACCACCGTCACCGGGGGAACACTGCGATATGTTTTGAAGACCAACGCTGCGAGTGTGGGTACGGCACCGGGAGACTCCGGAAGCTCGGGGCTGATGAAGCACACGGATGGGAAATGGTACATCACTTCCACTACCAACGGGCCCGGCAGCGGATTCTACGTCGATACCCAAAGTCGTGCAGTTCGTTCCTATATCTATCAGCGGCTCTGACCCCGGATTCATCTTCCATCCTTTCCCCGGAGGGTGCCACGTTCTCCCGGGAATCCGAAACCTAACCGTGGCTCAATAAAACCGTAAAACAGACATATCCATGAAACCCAAGATGAAATTCGCCCTGCTTGCTGGTCTGACTCTGGTCAGCGTGCTTCCCGCAGGGGCCATTACCTGGCGCAGCCAGTATTACAGTCAGGCCCAGGCCGAGGCGTTCGGCCGCGATCACCCCTCATTTCAAGGTGTGGGAACCAACGGTTGCACCGGCTCACTGATCCACAATGCCCGCCGTATCATCACGGCCGCGCACTGTGGTCCTGGGACCAGTTGGAGGGTCAGGCAACATGCGGCAGTGAGTGTCACCCCCAATGCATCGGTCACCACCGGCTGGGATTTGCGCATCGTGAAGCTCGCCGCGAACAGTGGCGGGACTCCCCGACCGACCGATACGACCGTCAACGAAAGCGGTCAGGGCTTTCTCAAAGCGGGCTGGGGATGGTATGGCAACATCACGGCTCCGACCAACTACGGTTGGTCCGGAACCTATCCTTTGGGCGGAACCAATGTGTTCAGTGCAGGTGGTACGACCAATGAACTGAATTTCGTCCTGCTTACGAATGCCGCCTCCATCGGCACTGGCCCCGGCGACAGTGGCAGTTCCTGTTTCCGCAAGAGGGCTGATGGCAACTATGAAGTGGTGGCCACCACCAACGGCCCCGGAAACGGCTTCTACCGCGAGCAGCGGGTGACCCCCTACAATTCCTGGATCCTCAGCCATCTGTGAAATCTCCCGTCCCCTGTTCCGTGCCGCCGCCGTGCGGAACAGGGTCCTGAAAAGGCGGCAATTCCAAGAAACCAAAAAATCGAACCCATTCATCATGAAACCCACCATCAAACTCGCCATCCTCGCCGGCCTCTCATTGGCCAGTGTGCTTCCGGCCGGGGCCATCACCTGGCGCAGCCAGTATTACAATCTGACCTCGGCGCGCGACTTCGGTCGTGACCACGGGTCCTTCGCCGGGACCGGGCACAACTGGAGCTGCACAGGAAACCTCATCCTCCAGAAAAACCGCATCCTCACCGCCGCCCATTGCCCGCAAGGCAGCAGTTGGACGGTCCGCACCCATGCCGCGACAGGGGTCTCCAGTTCCGTGGCGAAATCGGATCAAGACGTGCGTCTGGTAAAACTGAATGCCAACAACGGTGGCACGCCTGTCCAGCTTTGGGACAATGGCAGCGAGCCGGGAAAGACCTTCCACAAGGCGGGTTACGGCAGATATGGAGCCATCGATGCGGTTTCAAGCGGAACATGGATGGGAGCCGGTGAGCCGCTTGCCGGACATAATACTTATACCGTCAATTCCGGCAATACCGTGAGGTTCGTCCTGAAAACCAACGCCTACAGTGTGGGCACCGCGCCGGGTGACTCCGGCGGCCCCGGTCTGATGAAGCTCGCCAACGGCCAATGGTCGGTCAGCTCCACGACCATGGGTCCAGGCAGCGGATATTACAATGAGTCGCGGGTCTGGCACGCCCGCAACTGGATCCTCCAGAATCTGTAACCCATTCTGAAGAGTTAGCCCCTTGTGTCGCCGTCGGTCCACCCCAATCCCGGACCGACGGCGGCCTTGCTCCCATGATCCGAACCTCTCCCCTTTTTGCGTGGCTGCAAATGGCACTCCTTTCCGGTGCCTTTGCGGTCTCGATTCTCCTTCTGCTTGCCGACCGCGGTGGGGATGTTTTGCCGTGTTTCGCCACTGAATCCGCCGGTCCGCAACCTTGCGAAAAGGTGAAGGCCATGACTTCCGCCCAGCTCGGCTTTTCTCCTTCACTGATCGGAAGCATGGGTTCCGGCTTGCTGGTCTTCCTTGCGACTTTGAGGTTTTCGGCCCGCCGTCGCCCCAATCACGAAAAAGTCCTCAATGGCATCATCCGCCTCTTGTTTCTGACGGCGACCCTTTTCTGCCTCTTCCTGATCGCACAACAAATCCGGGCCTCGGCATGGTGTGCCGCCTGTCTCACGCTTGCGGCTCTGATGTTTGTCGCCTTTGGAATCGATCCCTGGGCGGCGAAGTCGCGCCGGGTGTCGGCAGGGGTGCTCGTCGCCGTCTATCAGCTTCCTTTGCTGGCCCTCTTGATTCTCGCGGGCTTGCGGCTGCCAGTGGTCACGGAATCCACCTTCCGTCAGCAATTGGCGAAGGCCCTTCCCGAGTTGATCGATGCCCAGGTGCTTGAGGATATCGCCCCGTGTGGTTACTCCACCGATCATGCCGCGGTGCCGGAGCAGATGAAGTGGGATGCCCCTTTTGCCCACGGGTCCGCCGCCGCGCCCGTCCATCTCGCGGTCTTTCATGATCCCTTCTGTGCCTTGTGCGCGCAGCTCGATGCCGAAATGCAGGACGTCCTCGGCCATTCGGCCGGTCGGGTCCGTTTGCTCTCTTTTCCCATCCCTCATCTCGATTCCTCTCTCGAAGCCACACGCCTGCTGCACGCGGCATCCCTCGCCCGGTGGAAGGATGATGATGTTGCGAGAATGTCGGACACGTTCGCTTCACTCATCGGTCGGACCGATGCCGATTTCTCGCGTGAGGGACTGGCAAAGCTGTTAGAGTCAAAGGGTCTCGATGTGGCCCCGCTCTTGCAGGAGATCGAATCGGGACGGGCGGATGAATCGATCCGGAGGGCAACCGCACGTTTCGAGCAGTCCGGGGGGACCAAGACCCCGATGATTCTGATCAATGGACGGGTCGTGTCCGAGACCGCCTCCTCAGCCCGTGGCTCCTGTCTTTCCCGCTTGATGGATGAAGCGGCGAAAGGGCGGGTCCGTTAGATCAATTCAAGGACTGGAGGCTTCGAGCCTCTCGACTCTCCAAAAACGTCGTGCTGCGTTTCCGGCACCGTCGTGGGTGAAGTGAATCGTATCGCCGGTGCCCGGGAGAGTCGCAACTGCAGTCCAGTCTTGAAGCTGGGTTCCCGACCAGATCCGGTATCGAAAGGAAGGTTCGGTGGGAAACGAGATCACCGGATCGGCCCCGGCTTGGGGGAGGGTGATGGTCGGCTGGGGAAGATCCTGGAAATAGCCGCGGACATCCCATTCCAGGACCGAGACGCGGGTGGCACTGTTGGCTGGCGCGGTGAAGCCGTGGGCACCCTGGCTGGCCTGATAGAACAAATGCAGGATGCCATCCCTTTTCCAAAGATCCCAGTCGAAGACCGGTTCATAGATTCCCAGATTTTCCTCGCTGAGTTCGAAGCTGGACCAAAGGAGTCGTTCGGGATCCTGCGCCTTGGGCTGACTGTGGACCACCGTGATCCCGTTGGTTCCGAAGTTATCCCGGTAAAGCACGATGATGCGGTCTTCGTGGTCACAGAGGACGATGGGTCGTCCGAGGTCGCGAACGGCGCTTTCGTTGAACTTGGTCGTTGCGGGATCATTCGTCCTTTGGGAAACCTGACGTGTTTGCCAGACTCCGTTGTCATCGCGGAAGATGACCATGTATTGCCGCCGATGATTCCCGGATGCGGCTTGGGGTGCCCACCAAGTGGCGATGACTGGATTGTTGGCGGAGTCGAAATCCTGACCGCCGGAATTGATCAGGCTGGAGCCTTCGGCGATCGGCACGATGACCTGGGCGGCACTGGCAGGATTGCCATTCTCCCCGGCGCGATTGATGGGAAGGACATAGGGTGTTCCATCCGATTTCTCCCAGCTCAGCCCGAAATCCGCAGAGCGGGCGAAGTTCATGTTATGGTTGGTCTGGTAGCCGCTTTCGCCCGCGGGGGAGTCGGTATTGAAGCGCCAACACCAGGTCATGACGAGTCGGCCGAGGGCATCGAACTGCGGGAGGTTCGGGTAGGCATTGGAGTCCGGACTCCAGCCACTCCCTTTGATGAAAGGGCTGTGACCTGTCCCGCCTGCCGAATGCACGGGCGTCCAGGTGGAAGTCGTGTTGTTCCAACGGTTCAGATACTGATCGCCTCCGCCGGAGCCTCCTTCGCGGAAATGATAGAGCAGCCCGCCATCGGGAAGATTGTAGAATTGGGGGTAGGTGACCGAGCCTTCATTCCCGGTCATCGTCTGATCCGGGCCGAAGGCAATCGGCTGGTTTCCTGTGACAGGCCCAGTACTGCTGGCATAGTGGAAAGGATTGCCATGCATCCCCCAGGACATGTGCATGCGGTCCGAGCCATCGATGGCGAAGCTGATGACATTGTGTCCGTCATTGATGTTGTTGGAGGTGAAGGTCGGATGACGGAAGACTTCCCATTCGGACGATCCCAGGGTGCGGCGGGCGATCCAGATGCGGTTGTTCGAGGGATCGTTCGGATCAAGTTGGTGGCGGCCGTAGTAGGCGATGAACTGCTGGTTGCCGCGGGTGTGGATGTTGTGGCGGATGAAGGAAACGGTATTGATGCCGGAGTTTCCGCCGAATCCGAATTCACTGGTGCCAGGGTCGCCGTCATCGATGGGAATGAGCCTTGCCGCAGTCCCCGCGGGACGTGAGGTGGCAAGCAGCGGATCGGTGCCTGCCGCGAGTTCCTGAAGGTGGGAGAAACCATCTCTATCAGAATCCGCTCCGGCATTCGGATCGAGGGAGGCGAAATGGAGATGTTCCCACGAGTCCGGGAGACTGTCGGCATCCTTGTCATTGGCGTGGGACGCCCGATTGTTTGGGGCGCTTCCCTGGGTGAATTCCGTGAGATTGGTTTCCCCATCGCCATCCGGATCGGCAGTGGGACCGTGATTACGATGACCGAACCAGCGGATTTCCCAGGCATCGGAGAGACCGTCGGCATCAAGATCATCGGGATCGGTGAAAGTGTTGGGATCGGTGCCCGCCAGATATTCTTCGAGATGAGTGAATCCGTCTCCGTCGGTGTCCGCGCTGGCGACTTCATCGAGATCCTGGAACCACAACATTTCCCAATCGTCGGGAAGTTGATCGAGATCCGAATCGGTGATCGTGAAGATGAAATCTCCGGCATCGCGGGCGATGGAACTGATACGGACCTGGTCGATGAGCCCCACGAAATTCAACTGGGACGAGGATCTTCCGATCTGACCGATGGCGAAATCGATCGCGCCGGGGAGCAGGTCGAGTGAGAGGGATTTTTGTCCGATCCGGTTGGCGGTGCTGTGCGTGGGATCGATCCGCGTCCAGTAGCAACTGAGATTGTTGAGTGTGCCTTCATGGCCGTCGTAACTGACCGCCACATGGAACCATTGGCCTTGTGCAGGCGTGTGGGGACCGTTCGCGGGCAGCGGGAAAATGCGGCTTTCCACGGAGCCATTTCTGACGTTGACGAACTCGATCGCCGGCGAGGGGAGGGCGGTGGTGAAGCCGTCGGCATTGGGATTGACGCCGGTGGGGATGAGGCGGAATTGGAAAGAGCGGATGCCGCCGCCGGTGCTGTCCTGTTCGCCACTGAGGATCTGCATGGTGGCGTTGCGCGCGGGTTGGGCGATGGCGGGATCGAAATCGAGCCTGAGAAGCGCCTCGAAGGTGAATGCCCCGGTGGTCGGATCGGTGAAAACAAAGGTGCTGTTGTCCGCCGCTCCGTTGACCAGGGAAAGAGGAGCAAGATAAGCGTTGGTGCCGGTTCCCGGGGCAAGGTTCGGCCCGCCATCCGCGGTGCTCAGTGCTTTTCCGAAGCCGGGGTAGGAATCCTGATCGAGCAAGGCTCCTTGTGCGAGGATGCCAAGATTCAAGGGTGAGGTGCTGACCTCATCCGGCACCGGAACGGCAGAGCTGTCGAATTGCCAGAGGTGCAGTGTGGCCGCATCCACCGAGTAAGGCGGACGGATGGCGGCACCGGCCAAGCCGCAAGCAAGCATCGATGCCGCGAGGACTTTGTGAAATCCGGGGATCGGCAAGGGCTTGGCTGTGGTGGGTTTCACGGAGGCTGGGGCTGGGAAATCATGGGGCACGAAGCAATCGCACCGGGCCTAACAGGCCGGAGGGTTCGAGCGGGGTTTGGGCGGTGAGGCGGGTGATGTTGGTGCGGGTGCGGCGCTGTTCCGGGGGCAGCTTGGCATCACCGATGATTCGATTGCACCAAAGATTGACGACCTTCACCTCCAGGGTGTTCTTGCCGGGCTTCAGATGGGAGCTGATATCCCGCCGGAAGGGGAAGGACCACCAGACGCCCAGGTCCTTGCCATTGATCCGGACTTCGCAAAGACTCTCGACCATGCCGAGATCCAGATAGATGGAGCCGTTTCCGGTGGGGGCGATGAACTCCTTCCGATAAGTGGCGGCACCGGAATAGTGGCGGATGCCCTCTTCGGGTCGGGTGGTCCAATCGACGAGCTTGTCGAAAGTCACATCCGCCGGTCCGCCCCACTTGGGGTCGAAGCTGACCTGCCATGGGCCGGAAAGCTCGGTGATGTTTTGCAAATCAGGTTGATTGGGTTCCCCGCTCGGCTTGTCCGTTGATGTCGATTTGCGAAAGATAACAAAGAAGGCCTGCTCGGGGTCGAATTCCCATGGCAACTCGGTCACGCCCTGACTGAAACGAAAGCGGGTGGCCTCCACTCGGGAGCCGGTGACCGGATCCCATATCTCCGGAATGCGGCCGGTGTCGCGGAATTTCAGCACAACATTCTCGCTGCGGTCGTTGCGATTGGCCACGAAGTAGATCCGGGCGTCATCGGTCAGGCGTTGATAGAAATCGATGAATGTTTCGCGGTCTCCTCCACTCCAGGTGAAATCCTCGGGAATCCGGTCGCCTTGCAGGACCTCGCGGGTGGTTTTGCCCCAGATGACCCGACCTTTTCCGATCTTGCGAAGCCCCTCTTTCCCTGTGCCCCAGAGGCGGGTGGTAAGGGCATGAAATTCCTTTTCGGCTGGGGCTCCGCCGGTGAGAGAGAAGGCACGCTGCGGCTTGGGGCCGACGAGAGTGACGCCTTGTTGGACGAGGCTTTCCAGATGGCGTAGAACCGGCAGGCTGATGGCATCGTGCCCGACGAGCGAAATCAGGCGGTAGCGGGTTCCTTCAGGCAAAACGGCATGGCCGGAGTCATCCGCACGAACGCGGAGGAGGAGGGCATGGGCGTTGATGATATCATAATCGTATCCCGGCAGGCATTTCGCGGGATCATCCCTCTTCAGGCGGACGAAGGATGGGATGTTTTCGCCATAGAAATGCAGAACATCCGCCGCGCTCAGGCCTTGTTGGAGGAGGAAATGGCAGCGGTTCATGTAGTCGATGAAGGCCCTGCTTTGATTCCACCAGGTGATGTTCGGGTTGAAGTGCTCGCCGGCGAAGTATCCGGCCCCGGGCATGCCGTGTTCGGCTTTGGATGAAGGAAAAGTGTGCCACATCGTGAGATTGTGACCTTCGCAGGAGGCGCGATCGAAGGTGGATTTCAGCGATCGAGGATCATGCTGCCAATGCCGACCGATGTTGGTGAAGGCCTCCGCAAGGGAGACGCGGCGGCCGTAAACATGGGCGGCAGAGGTGGTTTGTTTCACGAAATAGCGCATGTCATCCCGAGTCCGGTGGCGGGGTGAGGTGGACCAGAATTCGCCCATGGGGACATCACTGATGCCAAGATTCCGCAGGGCATCCATGGGGCCGGCATGGGGTCCACCGGATTCGGGGTGGATGCCCATTCCAAGCGCGTGCGCCTTTTCCGAGAATCCCTGGTATTTGTTTTCCGCCATCAGATCAGCCAAGGTGCGGCGGAAATCATTGAGGAATCGATCGGTTTCCCCTCTCGAACCCACGATGTGTCCGGCGAGGACAGGCAGCCACGGATGAATGTCATAACCACGAAGACGACGGAACTCGCCAGGCATGAGTCTCGTCCAGTTCACCGGACCCAGTTCCCAGGAATCCGTATGGAGGAAGCGCAGGGATTTGCCGAGATAGGGTTTAACGGCAGCAAAAATGGGATCGAGAGTCTTGCTCCAATAGGAATCGAGAGTCGCACGATCGAGATAATCGATCGCCCATCCGCCCGCGCCTTCGCTATGGGTGGAAACATGGGCTCCGCTGAGAGTGCTGCCGAAACGGAGAATTTCCCAGCGGCCCGGCGGCGCGTCCCAACGCAGCCGCCCATCAGGGCTCATCGCGGAGCTGAGATCGATGACCTCAGCGGGACGGATCGCTGAGGACTCATTGGTTTCCGGACCTGGATCGAGAAGATGCCATGTCTCTGCGGCAGTGAATGCACCGGGGTATTGGAAGTAGGCCTTTTGGGCGAGAAGGTGGGCACCCTTGGGACCGGATGGGATTCCACCGATCTTGGTGTCTCCGGCAATCACCCGAATCTCCGCGATCTGAACATTTCGTGGGGGGGAGGCCTTGGGATCCTTGGCCGACGTGATGTGGAGGGTGAGTCGATCCGTCGGCATCGGGCGGAAATCGATGCGGAAAGGCGAGATCCCGTCGGATTCAAAAGTGGCGATTTCCCGTCCGTCGGACGTCGTGACCGATCCGCTTGTGGGACCGTATCCCGGGCGGGGATGGACTTCGAGACCGTTGGCCCTGACTTCTGCGCTGAGCTGAATCGACAAGGTTTCCGGTTTGTCGCGGGTGGGGCCTTGCCCGGGTTTTGTGCCGGATGAAACCCAGAAGGTGTCGGTGGACGCATCGATGGCTCGCGGTGCCATGGCACTCGGTTGTGACGACGAGGCAAGGATTTGGGCAATCTGGTTTTCCGAGCCGGCAGGCAGTGGCACGGCGAGCACGGCAACATCGGCATAAAAACCGCCCTGGCTCGCAGGCTGGGGCAGGGTCATTTCGATCCCTTTTCCCCCTTGGATGCCGACCCTGGAGAAGGTCACCTTTTTGCTCGATTCTTCCGGCGTCACCGAGGGTCCTCCGAGGTTCCATCCGCTCTGGATGTTGAAGCCCATTTCGAGTCCGAGGCGGTCGGCTTCGGCAATGGCGTGGCGGAAAAGCTCAATCCATTCGGGCGAGGCGAATGTGGGACCTTTGGGTAGCCTTCGATTGCCATCCTGATTGTCACCACCGGCATCGATGATGTTCGCCCCGCCGATGCTCACCGCCTTCATGGCTTCCAGTTCGCGGGTGATGGTCGCTTTGTCGGTATTGCCATTCAGCCACCACCACCAGACGCGGGTTTGGGCAATCAGGGGAGGGGAGTTCCAGCCCTCCTCCAATGGCATCATGGGGCTGAGGCTGGCGTTGTATTCCTCGTGAATCGCAGGGATCGGCTCGGCCGCATGCGAGAGGAGGGCGAGACTGAGAGCCGGGCAGAGGTGAAAGAGTTTCATTTTTCCTGGGAGAGGGATGGACTGGAGTCGGCGGGTGCCAACTCATACCCTCTCTCCTCGGAATTTCTCTCGGTCAAAATGATGATGTCCCGAAAACACGCCATTCACTTCGGCTCCCCGAAGACTCAAAGCGATGCAAGGGCGCGTGGCTTGAGATCGAGCCACGCGCGGATGGCGCGGGTCAATTTGACTTTGTCATCGCCAGTCACCCCGTAGAACTGGTGGCCGATGGGGCCACGGTATCCGGATTGGCGGATCAGGCGGAGAAAGCCCTCAACATCGAAGCTGCCGGAGCCAAGAGGGTGGGTTTCCCAGGCCCGCGGTCCTTTGCCTGGGATGGGCGATGCGCCGTTGATCGAGACCAGGTTCAGGTAGGGCGCAGCCGCTTTCACCACTTCATCAAGGCGATCCCCATTTCCGGCGAACAGTTCGTGGCAGAGATTGACGGTGACGCCGACATTCGCGCGGTCCACTTGTTTGACAACACGCACGGCTTCTTCGGCGGTGGCGACGTAAAATCCGGCGTGGGGATAGAGGGAAACCTTGAGTCCCGAGGCCGCGGCAAGATCGGCGATCTCCCTCACCGTGGCGACGGCGTGATTGTCCTCCTGACCCTTTTTGCCATCGCGCAGCGTAAGCCAGATCATCGTGTCGGACCCCTTGAGCATCCGGATGACTTCCTTGATTCCCGGGTCATAGCTGGCACCCTTGGGCGGATTGACAAAAGTGTAGATGTAAACAGCGTGAATCGGCACTCCGGCGGCTTCACAGGCATCGATCTTCTGACGGAAGTCCGCAGGATTGGTGTAGTTGTAATGAATCCCATCATACCCCAGCTCCTTGACCGTCTGTGCCTGAACTTTCGCAGGCCAGACACCGCGACCGACGCCATTGTCAAAGGCAAAGAACGGCCACGGAGACTCTCCACCCGCGGCTGTCTGGGGCAGCAGGGAAAGGGTAAACAGAAGAGCGGCGGAGAGCCGAACGAGAATGGATTTCATGACGACCGATGTTGCACCCGTGGCAGGCTTGTCACGACAAAATCACTCTCCCGAATTCACGGGAGCGCTTCAGATCAATCCGAGTTGCATGGCTTTGGCGACAGCGCCCGATAGGTTGTGAACGCGAAGTTTGCCATAGATGTTGCGGACATGGGTATCCACCGTGTGATAGGAAACTCCGAGTTCATCGGCGATCTGCTTTTTGATGAGCCCTTTCGCCAGCAGGGCGAGGGTTTCGCGTTCGCGCTCGGTGAGATCGATCTCGGCCCTTGCAGGAGTCACGGCATTGAAGGTGGTGAGAATCATCCGGGCGATATGGCTGTTGAGGGGCGCGCCGCCATCGAGCATTTCATCGATGCCGCGAAGGATCGTATCGATATGATCCGCCTTGAGCAGGTAGCCGCTGGCACCGGCGGCGAGCGCTTCGAGCACGACGGGTTTGTGGTCGTAAACCGTGAGCACGAGGATCTTCGCATCGGGAAAGCGTTTGCGCAGTTCGGGGATGCCGGCGACTCCGTGCATGCCCGGAAGCCCGAGATCCAGCAGGATCACATCGGGCTTGATGGCCGGTGTGGCGGCTTCGAGGAAGGCCTCGATGGAGGAAAAGGTCAGCTTGCAGGAAAGGTGGTCGCTGTGGTCGATCGCCAGTTGGAGTGCTCGGCGGTAGTCCTGGTGATCTTCAATCACGCAGACTTGTTTGCGGGTTCGGGTGGTCATGGTTTCAATTGGGTTTTGAGAGGGAAACGGAGTTCGAGGCGGGTGCCCTGGCCGGGTTTACTACGGACCTCGAGTGTGCCCCTGAGGGATTCGGCCCGCTGTTCGAGCGTGCGGAGTTTCGGGGATTTCCCGGAATCGAAGACAGGCAGGCCGCAGCCATCATCGGCGACTGTTAGAATAAAATGGCGGGGTTCGCCCTCGATACGGATTTCAACATGTTTGGCTCCGGCGTGGCGGAAGATGTTGTGCAGGCTTTCCTTGAAGAAGAAGATGAGATTGCGTCGTTGTTCGGGATCGAGTTCCGGTGAGAAATCCCCGACGAGGCTCCACTCATGGTCTTTCAGCATGAGTCCGGCAATTTCCCTGAGACGGTCCGGGAGGGGCTTGCGGGCGCGTTTGGGGGTGAGGGTGAGATCGATGATTTCCCGGAGGGACAGGGAAGCTTCCCGGGCGAGACGGCTGATGTCCTCGACTGAAGCGGTGCGTGTGGACGTGGGGGCGATTTCGGCAAGCAGGGAGATGGTGGCGAGATTCGAGCCGACCTCATCGTGCAGATCGCTGGAGATTTTGCGGCGCAGTTCGCGAATGTGACGGCGCGCGCTGAGGCGCAGGCGGAGCTGCCAAATCACCAGTCCGATCACCGTGCAACCCAGCAAGGTGAAGGCGGTGACGAGCAACCAGAAGTGGGTGGTCGAGAGGATGGTTTCGCGCTCCCTCACGAGTCTGCGGCGTTCTTCGGTCAATTCGAAACGCAGGGACAACTGATGGACCCATTGACGGAGGGGAATGAGAACTCCGGTCGATGAATGGCCATCGGTCAATCCCGCGACGCTCCAAACCCGGGTCGCGTCGTGCGGGCGGGATTTGTCGCGATCCGGAGTGGTTGCGGTTTTGCCGAGGGCGATGTTGTCAAAGCCTTGAAGCACTTCGATCTCCGAGAGAAGGACCCGCGGGGCGGTGAGAAGGTCGGGCTGATGTTGGCGCTCGACAAAGAGCCGGACATGTCTCGCTCGGACTTCGTCAAAATGGATCAGCACCGGATTGTAACCGGGATTCGCAAAGGGCTCCGTGCCGCTTTCCCAGACGATTTTCCATGATTCAGGCGAGTCTTCATCGCTGACCTCGATGCGGAATCTTTCGGGAAATCCAAACCCCGGACCCTTCACCGGGGAGTCGCCCTTGGCGGGGATGATTCGCATGCCGTCGATGGGAAGGGTTTCACCCAAGTCGATGGCGGCCCAAGTGGAAGACTCGCTTTCGTGGACAATGTCGGTATGCCAACCGAGACTGGTGGGAGACGGGGGTTTCTCCGGTGGACCGAGGGGCGACTGGCCATCGACGAGATATCGGATGTTCCAGCCAAACTCGGCATCGATGCTGTATCCGGCCGAAAGGGTTCCCGAAGGGGCGATGTTGACCGGGCCATCGAAGGCCATGAACTCGGAAATCGAGAAAAAGCGGACATGCTTTTTGGGCAGGGTCGGCAGGTCCAAGGGGATCACCCTGATCCAGAGGACTTCGATGGGGGGGAAGGCCAGGAAGACCGGTTCGCCCCGGCGGGTTTCGAGGTGGGTTTCCTCGATTTCCGCGAGCAGGATGGGCTGTGGGGCACCAGGGAGGCCTGCCTCGATTCTCAGCCCACGAGGGAAACCGTAGTTCGACATCTCTCCGCTCTGGGTGGTGAGGCGTGTGGGAACGAGGGCCACGGCATCGACCCAACGAGCCCGTTCCCACTCGATGCGGAACCAATTGCTTTCCGAGTCCCCGGTGAAGTTCGAGTGATAACCATGGCTTCCCAGCGCGTCCATGTCCGTGAGCACCGGAAGCCCCTGGAGTTGCGTGGCGATCTTCTCAAGCCTCGCTTCGACTTCGCCGAGCCGGGGATTGAACTGAAGGGCGACGCGATGGGTGAGGCCGCCGCTGTTGTCGGCTTTGGGCAGAGAGATGCGCGGGATTTCGCCAGCCAAGGCTGTGGACAGGCAGAGGCACGCCGCCATGATGGAAATCCCTTCTCGCATGTCAGAGCAGCTTAGAATCCCCAGCTTGGCACGCAAGACCATCCCTGAAGGGCTTTCTCCCGCGAATTCGTGAGCCTCAATCGGTAAGAATCCCGTCAGTATCCACGTTGCCATTTGCCTCCCAGCGGGCTCTCGTCCCACCTTGATCCATTCATGAAACCCATCCTATCCGCCATCATGCTCGGCAGCCTGGCCCATGCCGCCCCGCTCCCGCCAATCGATCTCCGCACGGAGTATCTGGTCCATCCCGAGGCGATCGATACGCCAGTGCCGAGATTTTCGTGGCGGCTCGATCCCGGTGACGGGGAGGCTCGATCGATTCTCCAGAGTGCCTATGAAATCCGTGTCGATGCCGATCCTGCGGGAACGGAGCCGCTGTGGAGCAGTGGCAAAGTGGCATCCGCCGATGCCGCCCAGATCGAGTATGCCGGGAAGGCTTTGAAATCCCGTGACAGGGCGACGTGGCGGGTCCGTGTTTGGACCGGCGGTGACGAGGTTTCCGGTTGGAGCGAGCCGGCAACTTTCGCGGTGGGATTGCTCGATCCTCTCGACTGGGAAGCCCAATGGATCAGCATGAGGGATGACGGGATGTTTGAGACCTCGGAGAACGTCCAGAATTTCAAGGAAGATCCCGTTCGCGGGAAACTCCACCTGACTCCGGCGAAGCATTTCCGCAAGGAGTTCGAAAGCCCGGTTGTGAAGCGGGCCATCCTGCATGCCACGGCCTTGGGTGTCTTCAAGGTCGAAATCAATGGCCAGCGGGTCTCCGATGAAAGGCTTGCCCCGGGATGGTCGGCCTATCACCGCCGCATCCACTCACGCACCTATGATGTGACCAAGCTGGTGAGCGAGGGTGGAAATGCCATCGGAGCCACTTTGGCCGATGGCTGGTATTGCGGCTATGTCGCCTATGGTCTGCTGACCCTGCAACCCGGGCTGTTGCCGGGAATCCATGGTCGGTCCTACTACGGGATTTCTCCAGCGATCCGTCTGCAACTGGAACTCGAGCTTACCGATGGCACGAAGCGGATGATCACCACGGGGCCGGATTGGAAATGCGCCACGGGCCCTTATCTCGAGGCGGATATCCTCCAAGGAGAGACCTATGATGCGCGCAAGGAAATGCCGGGGTGGAGCAAGCCGGGATTTGACGATGGGAAATGGGAACAGGCGGTCGTCAAAACCGGGACCGACGCGCGGGTTCTTCCCCATCCCGGACCGCCGGTGAGGCCCATCATGGAAATGCCGACGCAGACGGTGACACCTCGCGGAGAAGGCACCTATATCTTTGACCTCGGGCAGAATATCTCCGGTGTGGTCCGTCTCAAAGTGCGCGGTCAGGCAGGGGATCGCATCACCCTGCGGCATGCGGAAATCCTCCACCAGGACGGACGTATGAGCACGGAAAACCTTCGCTGTGCGCGTGCGGTGGATACCTACATCCTCCGGGGTGATCCGGAGGGCGAAACCTGGATTCCGGAATTCACTTATCATGGGTTTCAATACGTCGAGGTCTCCGGCCTCCGCGAAGCGCCGCAGAAGGATGCCGTGACCGGGATCGTGCTTCATTCCGACACCGAGTTTCACGGGCAGTTCGAATGTTCGGATCCGATGTTGAATCGACTCTATCAAAACATCCTCTGGACCCAGCGGGGGAATTTCTTCGAAATGCCGACCGACTGCCCGCAGCGCGACGAACGGATGGGATGGACCGGAGACGCGCAGATCTATGTGAGGGCGGCCACCTTCAATGCCGACATTGCGTCTTTCTACAAAAAGTGGCTGCGCGACCTCAACGATGACCAATGGGATTATGGTGCCTATCCTCCTTATGCCCCGCGGCCCTTCTCCCGGCCGAACGAGCATCATGCCGCCGGCTGGATGGATGCAGGGGTGATTTGCCCATGGACCATCTGGCAGGTTTACGGTGACACCCGGGTGATCCGTGAACACTGGAGGAACATGAAGGACTTCATGGAGTGGAGAAAGCTCCGTGATCCCGAGTTGGATGGCGCCACGGATGATTGCAATTTCGGCGATTGGCTTTCTTTGGGTGAGGTAAAGACGCCCATTCCGTTCATCGATCTCGCCTACCACGCGCATGATGCCATGCT
The DNA here is from genome assembly GCA_025457665.1 of Akkermansiaceae bacterium. Lineage (GTDB taxonomy): Bacteria > Verrucomicrobiota > Verrucomicrobiia > Verrucomicrobiales > Akkermansiaceae > Haloferula. Next base: position 53,936 of record JALOTY010000007.1, read on the forward strand.
GATGGCGGAAATGGCCGGGGCCATCGGTCTGCCTGATGAACAGAAGTCTTGGCAAGCTCATGCCGACAAGGTCACGGCTGCCTTCCGCAAGAATTATCTCAATGCGGATGGCACCCTCAAGGTGGACAATCAAACGGCCTATGCCATGGCCCTTTTCCTGGGTTTGATTCCCGAGGAGACCAAGGCGGCAACGGCCCGGCGACTGGCGGACTTGGTGGCATCGAACAATCATCTCATGACTACCGGATTCCTCGGCACCCGGCCGCTGCTTCCCGCGCTCTCGGCGAATGGTCATCATGAGATCTCCGGCAAGCTCATCCGGCAGCGCAATTTCCCGAGTTGGGGCTATGAGGTGGAGAATGGTGCGACGACCATTTGGGAACGCTGGAACAGTTATGAAAAGGGCAAGGGAGTGCATAGCCCGGAGATGAATTCCTTTTCCCACTATGCCTTCGGTGCTGTGGGCGAATGGATGATGTCGGAGTTGGCCGGGATCGACCGTGCATCGGCCGGATTCAAGCGGGTGCGCATTGCCCCGAGGCCGACCGGTGGGATCACTCACGCCAGCGCCTCGATGATGACTCCGCATGGCAAGCTTTCCTGCGCGTGGAAGATTGAAGGGGGGCAGTTCATTGCGGACATCATCATTCCTCCAAACACCACTGCGGAGAGCCGTTTTCCGGTGAAAGGCGCTCCGGAGGTTTCCGATTTGGCCGAGCCGAAAATCGAAGGTGGTGTTCTGCTGTTGGGCTCCGGCAGCTATCGGATCACGGGTGAATATCTCGACGCACCATGATTCGGCATCTCTTGATACTGTTAGGTTGGGTGTTGCCGCTATCTGCGCAGACCGATCTGACCTTGTCGCGCGCGGGTGTGGCGGCGGGCTCGGTGAAGTCGGAGAACGGGATCTATCAGATCGAAGGCGGTGGCCCGGTGCTGGCCACGCCGGTGAAGGCACCCGCCGCTGCGGAGACGGTGTTGGAAATGGAATACTTCTGCGTCGGCGGGGTTCCTGCATTTGCCATTTTGCCCGGTCCGCCGTTTCGAGGTGCCACGGCGAGAAGAGTCCCGGCGCTCGGACATAGCGAGACCTGGTCTCCGTGGTCCGCGCGATTGGATGAAGGCCAACCCTTGCCGGAAGGCTGGCAGCAGCTCCGGCTCGATCTGCCGATGCCCGCCGGACGTATCCTGCAAATCCGCAAGGTCCGGCTGCGTGCGCCGCGGGCAGGGGAGTTCGATCCGCCACGACGCCAGGCGGCGTTCGCGCGCGAGGCTGCCCTTGAGACTTATCTGAACACTTCTTTTCCCGCCCGCATCACCGCGGTCCAAGCGGGTGTTGGGGAGATCTTGATTCAGGGACAAACGGGCGGAGCGGATGGAGAGTATCATCTTGCCGATATCCCCATGGATCGGGTCCTTGGAGATCCGCTTTGTTGGGAAATGACGCTTCCCTTGCAGGTTGCGGCGGATGGTTCGTTCCGCTTGTCGGTGCCGCGCAAGAGGATGCGGGGAGAACGGGAGCATGATCGATTGCTCTCGCGCTGGCAGATTCTGCGCAAAACGGCGGATGGCTTTGTCCCTGTCTCCCATGCCCGATATGCCGAGGAGGTGGCTCCGCTGCGTGAGGCTCCCGACGAGTTGCGGCCCGGGAACAAAAAGGGACTTGGAGGATGGCGACGGGGTGCGGTGGAAGGAGAGCTCGAGGCTTTGGGGATCCAATCGATCACCGTCAACATCGTGCTCCAACAGCTCATCAGCCCGAACCCGGGTCCGGGCACCCTGCCTTTCCAATGGCAGGGCAGGGTCTGGCATGCGCGAGTGGCCGCGCTGGAGAATTTCGATAAGACTTTCCAGGAAGCAGCGCGGCATCGGGTTTTGGTTTCCGCCATCCTTCTGATCGGCAATCCTGCCCGCACCCGTGATCCGGTGGTGCAGATCCTCGGATCGCCGGACGCCGGGAAAGAAGGCACCTTTGCCTTGCCGGATGTGACGACGGAGGAAGGAGCATCCCTCTACGGCGGGATCCTCAATCTCATGGCCGAGCGCTGGAGCCGGGCCGATGGGAAATACGGCAGAGTGCACCACTGGATCGTTCATAACGAAGTCGATGCCGCCGTGGTTTGGACGAATGCAGGCAAGAAAACGGCCATGGAATTCATGGATCTCTACGTCCGATCCATGCGCATGGTCGACCTGATCGCCCGCCAGTATGATCCGCATGCCAAGGCTTTCATCACCCTTACTCATCATTGGGCGGAACAGGGAAATGCGGGATGGTATGGATCGAGGAACCTGTTAGATAAACTTGGCCGATTGACCCGTGCAGAGGGTGATTTTCCCTGGGCGCTGGCATATCACCCCTATCCGCAGAATCTTTTCCAGCCACGGACATGGGAGGATCATCAGGCGACGTATCGATATGACTCGCCGAAGATCACGCCGAAGAATCTGGAAGTGCTCGATGCCTGGATGAAGGAACCGGAAAGACTCTATCGGGGAAAGGTTCGCCCGGTGCACCTTTCGGAAAACGGTTTCAACTCCAAGGACTACTCCGCGCAGGCTTTGGAGGATCAGGCAGCGGGCATGGCTTATGCGTGGAAAAAGATCCAAGGACTTTCTTCCATCGAGGCATGGCAGTATCACAACTGGATCGACAACCGCAATGAAGGCGGCCTGAGGATAGGCCTCCGGAAGTTTCCCGATGAACCCGGCGATCCCTATGGCAAGAAGCCGATCTGGCATCTTTATCAGGCCCTGGGCACACCACGTGAGGACGAGGTGGCGGCACCTTACCTGAAGACCATTGGCATCCCGAACTGGGATTCGGTGAGTCGGCCGAATCCGGTGGTGAAGTGATCAGCCCCGCACTTTCCGGCAGTAGGTTTCGGCTGCGCCTTTGATGACGCTGGCGATGTCCGCTTCGGGGCGGGCGAAGGGGGGGACAAACCACGGGTAGGAGCCGATGAGGTCGCTGATCACAGCGACTTCGCCATCGCAGGTGTTTTCCCCGCAACCGATGCCGATGGTGGGAACAGGGATGGCGCGGGTGATCTCGCGGGCGGCGTCAGGGACGACGCTTTCGAGGACGATGGCAAAAACTCCGGCATCGACGAGGGCGTGGGCACCTTCGAGGAGGGCATCGATTTGCTCGCGGGTTTTGCCTTTCTTTTTGTATCCGCCTTCCTCGCGGACGCGTTGGGGGAGCATACCGAGGTGGCCACAGACGGGGATGCCGGCGGCGGTGAGGGTGGCGACTTTTTCGGCTTGGCGGACGCCGCCTTCGAGTTTCACCGCATCGGCCCCGGCAGCGATGAGGCGGCGGGCGTTGTCGATTGTGGTGGCGGGGTCCGGGTAGGTGCCGATGGGCAGATCGCCGAGGACGAGGGCGCGGGGTCGGGCGCGGGCGACGGCGGCGGTGTGGTGGAGCATGTGATCGAGTGTCACATGCGTGGTATCCGGGAAACCGAGCACCACCATGCCGAGCGAGTCGCCGACGAGCAGCATGTCGAGCCCGGCTTCATCGAGAAGGCGGGCGGTGGGGTAATCGTAGGCGGTGAGGACGGAGATGCGCTGTCCGCCCTTGCGGTCACGCAACGCCTGGGCTTTTTCCGTGCCGGGCATGCGGTAGCCTTGCGCGTGGTGGGGGCGGGATCAAGCCTGATGGCGTGACGCGATGGCGCGGCTTTCGAAGACCATTCAGTCGCAGGCGATGAGAGGCGAACCGCTGGTGCGGTTGACAAAGCTTCCACCGAAGCTTGCCGCGCAGGGGGATCACATGGGGAGGTTGGCATTGGAGCAGGGGGTGATGGCGAGGACAAATACCTAACAGAAGTGCGTTACAATCTCTCTTTCCGGGAAATCTGGAAGGGAAGGGGAAATCGGGGTAGGTCCGGGGGGCACGCTGATGGAGGTCAACGAAGTCAAAGTATCCCGCCCGGGGCTGGCGGAGTGGATGAGGCTGCGGCTGAATGACGGGCAGCGCTTTCTCGTGCTCTGTGTGGCGGCCGGTTTGCTTTGCGGTCTGGCGGCGGTGCTGTTTCATCTGGCGATTCACCATTTGTTTGAAGCTGTGTGGGACTTCGCTGCGGGCTCGGAGCCGGGTGAGTTTGTGGCGGTGATGCTGGCGGCTCCGACTTTGGGCGGTTTAATTGCCGGCTTGGGGGTGAAGTATCTGGCGCCCGATGCCGCGGGGAGCGGAATCCCGCAGACGAAGGCGGCCTACTACAATCATGGTGGAAAGATTTCCTCGCGCTCGGGTTTTTGGCGGTTCGTGCTGGGAGCGCTGTATGTGGGCTTGGGTAATAGTCTGGGCCGCGAGGGGCCCACGGTGCATATCTGCACGTCGATTTCTTCGCGGATCGGCCGTTGGGCATTTCGTGATGCTTCGCGGGTGCAGGCGATGGCTCCGGTGGGAATGGCGGCGGGAATCGCTGCGGCATTCAATGCGCCTTTGTCAGCCCTGACCTTCGTCTTCGAGGAGTTGCTGGACAATTTCTCGATGAAAGCACTCGGTGGGATGGTCCTGGCGGTGGTGATCGCGGCCGCCGTTTCGCGCAGCATCCTGGGCGAGGAGCCGGTCATCGCGGCGCGGATCGCGGAGGACTATCCGACTTCGTGGTGGATGCTGGTGGCTTTGCCGATGGGCTTGTTTGCTGGTTTGATCGGGCATGGGTTCGTGAAGGGTGTGTTGAATCTCAGGGTGGCGGTGCGGCGGTTTTCGAGGCTGCCTGTGTGGCTGCGTCCGGCGATAGGGGGCTTCGGTTGCGGGGTTTTCGGTCTGTTAGGTTATGAAATTACTGCCGCGCTGGGAGATGCGAGAAATTCGGTTTTCAGTATCGGCTATGATAGCCTGGAAGCGGCATTCACCGATCGGCTTTCCCTGCAGGTGATCGCGGTGCTGCTGGTTCTGAAGTTTGCGGCGGTGGTGGTGAACTATGGCACGGGCGGGTCGGGGGGCTTGTTTGCGCCCACATTGTTTCTGGGTGGTCTGTTAGGCGCGCTGTTGGGGGCTGGATTCTCCGCGCTGCACCATCTGGGCGAGTGGGTTCCGAGTTTTCCGGGGGATGCCAAGGTCATTGGTGGATGCGTGCTTCTTGGCATGGGGGCGATGTTTGCCGCGGTGGTTCGCTGTCCCTTCACTTCGCTGATCATCATTTTCGAGATGACTGGAAACTACAGCCTCATCCTTCCCCTCATGGCGGGGAATGTCATCGCCTGGCAGTTGGCAAAGCGATGGCAGCCGGTGTCGATTTACAACGCCCTGTTGTTGCAGGACGGAATCAACTTGCGGCGCTTGCCGGCGTATCGAGGGGCGCAGGACTACCGGAACCTTCCGGTGGAAACCATCATGACCCGTGATGCCTTTGCGCTGGATGCGGAGGAGACCGTGGCGGCGGCGATTTCGAGGATTCGGGAAGCGAATGCGTTTTACCACGGCTATCCCGTGCTTTCGGCGGAGGGGAGGTTGGCGGGAGTGATCACCTATCATGAGCTGCGGGAGAACGCAGGAAACCGGCAGGTGGTTGACTTGTTAGATGGGCAGGATTTGCTGGTGGTCCGGGTGGATACGTCCATTCATGATGCGGCGAACCGGATGATCGACCGGGATTTTCAACAGGTTCCCGTGGTGGAGGCAGACGTACCGGACCGGCTCGTGGGGTGGCTGACCTTGAATGACATTGCCCGTCAGCAGAATGCGGTGGAGCTGTGACGGCCGCCGATGAGGCGTTGGCAAGGCTCAGAGCCCGGGGCAGGGGAGGATGGAAGGGGCGGATTCATCCTTGGCGAGGGCAGCCAAAAGGGAGGCCACGGACTCGGATTGCCCGGGAAGGACGAGATCGGGGCGGATGTCGTGGAGGGGCTCGAGAACGAAGCGGCGAAGATGGAGGCGCGGGTGGGGGAGGATGAGGTCGGGCTCGGCAAGGACCGTTTCGCCGAGATAGAGCAGATCGGCATCGAGGGTGCGCGGGCCGTTTCTTTCCGCGCGGATGCGGCCGCGGCGACGCTCGATCTCCATGGCGGCATCTAACAGATCGCGGGGTGAGCCAGCGAAAGGGAAGTCGATGACGGTATTGAGGAAGTCCGGTGAGCCATCGGGACAGGCGACGGGGGCGGTCTGATAGATCTTCCCTTGCAGGAGATCACCTGAGGAGATTTCCCGGAAAAAATCCCGCGCCGCCTGCAAGTGGGCGAGGCGGTCGCCCAGGTTTGATCCAAGGGCGATGCCGGCGCGGGGTGTCATGATGGCGGAAATGAGAGCGGGGTGTGGGGGCTTGGGATCACTTCAAGCCGAGCACGTCCTGCATGTCGTAGAGTCCGGCAGGTTGATCGGCGAGCCAGACGGCGGCGCGGACGGCACCGGCGGCGAAGGTCATGCGCGAGGAAGCCTTGTGGGTGAGTTCCACGCGTTCGCCATCGGCCGCGAACATGACCGTGTGGTCGCCCACGACATCGCCGCCGCGGAGCGTGTGCATGCCGATTTCCCTTTGGGTCCGGGCGCCGGTGATGCCAAAGCGGCCGTGTTTGATGTCCTCCTCATAGCTCGTGCCGGTTTCCTCGTTGAGGATTTCCAAGAGGCGGCGGGCGGTGCCGGAGGGGGCATCGATCTTATGGCGGTGGTGCATTTCGATGACCTCGATATCGAAACGGTCCTGGGTGAGAATCTGGGCGGCCTTGCGGGTGAGCCAGAAAAGAGTGTTCACGCCCACCGAGTAGTTTGGAGCGAACACGATGGGCAGGGTCTTGGCGGCTTCGGCGATGGCGGCGCGCTCTTCATCAGAGTGACCGGTGGTGCCGATGACCAGGCGGGTGCCGTGTTTCAGGGCGGCGGCGAGGACTTCCTTGGTGAAGGAGTGGATGGTGAAATCGATCACCGTATCGGCCTGCGCCATCGCGGCATCGAGATCCTGGCCGACATCGTGGGTGGCGGCGAGGGTGGTATCGGGATTGGCGGCGGTGGCGGCGATGATGGCCTGGCCCATGCGTCCGGACTGGCCGGTGACGAGGATGCGGTTCATGTGACTATTCTTCGTTTTCGGGCCGGAACATGCCGGAATATCCGGGGGTGTAAAGGCGGAGGCCGAGGTGAGTGGCCATGGCGGAGAAATGTTTGTCGATGGCGTAGACCCGGCAATCGGCCCCGAGAGCGAGGGTGGCGATGACGGCATCATTCCACGGCACGGTGGTACCGGAGGCACGGATTTTCGACCAGGTCTCAGCGGACTTGCGCCAGATTTTTTGATCGTTGCGGAGGTAGGGCAGGATGTTGAACCAAGCTTGGATTCGGTCCTTCTCGTCAAGGCGTGCGCCGCCGAGGAATTCCATTTCCACCGGACCGCAAAGGGTCGCTTCGAAGGCGTCAAGCAGGCCGCGGACGGCGAGCTTGACCGAAGGATCCCCCTTGCGGCGGAAGAACTCCACCCAGGCGCTGGTGTCCACGAGAACCATCAGCGGTCCCGGGCTTCGATTTCCTCATTGGTCAGGGGATAGTCCGCGAACTCCCCCTCCATGACCATGCGGCCGAACTCCCGCGCCATCTGGCGGCGGATGTATTCCTGGGCTGCCTTGACGACCGCTGGACCCTTCTTGTTTTCCCCGGTCAGCCGCATCGCGTCCTCCAGGACCGATTCTTCGATGTCGATGGTGATTCGCATGGGGAGAGATTGAGGCGGAAAGATGATTTTGTAAATAGAAAAATCATCAAATCGAATCAAGATCAGAGATCGAAGTCATCCAAAAGCTGGCGAAGCGTCGCCCGTTTTTCCTCGGTGAGCGGCACAAGGGGCAGGCGGAACTCGTGGGAGCAGTGGCCTTGGAGGGCGACGGCCTCCTTGATGGGGACGGGGTTGGTATCGAGCGACATCAATCCGCGGAAGAGGGGATACCACTTTTTCTGCATGGCGAGGGCTTCGACGAAATCGCCATTCAGGCAGGCGCGGACGAGGCGGACCATGACATCCGGGATCAGATTTGAGGCCACGGAAACCAGGCCGACGGCACCGCAGGACATGAAAGGCACGGTGAGTGGGTCGTCGCCGGAAAGAATGGAGAAACCATCCGGCAGGGCTTGGACGAGTTGGTTGATGCGTTCGACATCGCCGCCGGCTTCCTTGATGGAAACGACCGTGGGGCAATCCGCGGCGAGGCGGGCGGCGACTTCCACCGGGATGGGGATGCCGGAGCGGCCGGGGACGCTGTAAAGCATGACCGGGAGGGCCGTGGCGGAGGCGACGGCCTTGTAGTGTTGGTAGAGGCCTTCGGCGGAGGGTTTGTTGTAATATGGGCAGACCTGCAGGGTGCCGGTGGCTCCGGCTTTCTCCGCGGCGATCGTGAGTTCGATGGCTTCCGCGGTGGCATTGGCCCCGGTGCCGGCGACGACTTCGCAGCGACCGGCGGCGTATTCGACAGCGAGGCGAATGACCTCGATGTGCTCGTCCATGTCGAGCGTGGGGGATTCGCCGGTGGTGCCGACCGGGACGATTCCGGTGATTCCGGCTTCGATCTGACGGTGGATCAGGGCTTGGAAAGCGGGACGATCGATCTGGCCATCACGAAACGGGGTGATCAGGGCGGTGTAGGTGCCACGGAAGCTCATGGGCGGAAGAGTGAACAAGGGACGGCCAAGGTCCAACAAGGAACATCGGGAAAACGGGAAAAAATCCCGTAGGGTGGGCCGGGAAGCAGGGGCGGACTCAAGCCTTTTCGCGGACGACGCGGCCGTTTCTCCAAACGATCAAGGGCAGGCCGAGGCGCTTGTGTTCAGCGCGAAGTTTGCGGGCGGCACGATGCTGGGCGCGCAGGGCGATGCGGGCCCAGTCCGGAAGATCGGAGGGCTTCATCGGCTTTGGTTGCTCAGGGTGCTTGGGTGCAATCATTCCTCGGTCAAGAAACGGGCTACGTCGGAAGCTACATGACTCTCAGAGTTTGCCAAGGCCGTAAACTTCTGGTCTTGAGAACTCCAGATGACCCACCGATCCGCTAAAGGCAGATAGAGATCGGCGAGTTGGCCGATGATTCGATCGTAGCGGCGGAGGATATCCGCCTCCGGGACATCGTGACCGCCCATTTTCACCCGTTGGCGGACGCGGGCGAGGGAGATCTTGGCGCTGGGGATCCAGAGGAAATGGAGGGTGATGCGGTAGCCGGCTTCATGGGCGCGGCGCAACAAGCCGGCGTGGGTGCGGCCGGAGAGGGTGGATTCGAGGGCGAAATCGCTGCCACGGGCGACCATTTCATCGAACTCGCCCAGCAGGATGCGTGCGGCTCTGCGGGTGACCGAGGAGGGATCGAAGGGCGAAAGTCCGCGGGCAATTTCGTCGTTGTTCAGGAAGCGCAGGCCCTTGAGTTCATGGGTGAGCAGCTCGCGGGCGAAGGTCGTTTTTCCCGCGCCGTTCGGACCGCCGATGAGGAGAAGCTCGGGCATGCGTTTAGAGCTGGTAGGGCAGGTGGATATCGGCGTTTTCCGCCGGGAAATCGCGGGTGTTGCGGGTGCTCAGGCGGCAGCCGATGAGGCGGGCGGTGGCGAGGATGATGGCATCGGGCAGGCGGAGTTTCGGCACGTGGTGGCGGCGCAGCGTGACGGCGGCTTCGGAGATTTCCGGGGTGATTTCGATGACGTCAAACTGCGCAAGGAAGTTCCGGGCGATGTCCTCAGCGGCGGAGTCGCGGACGCCGACCATGATTTCCATCCAGGTGATCCGGCTGATGCAGCGGCGGTGGTAGGGCGAGAGAGCCACCTGGGCCTGGGGGATGCCGTTGAGGAAATCGATGAGGATGCAGGTATCGAAACAGCCGGTCATGGGGCGGGGTTTTCAGGTTTCAATCCCACTCGCTGCGGAGGTCTTGCTGGTAAGCGAGACCGTCCCCGAGGCGGCCTTGGAGGGCCCCAAAACCTTGGAGAGGAACGGGAGGCCGCAGGGAGGCATCCTTGTGGCGGACGATGTATTCCGCCACGGCCTCCCGAACCACGGATGCCCGCGAGGCCCCTTGGTCTTCTGCAATACCATCCAGGGCGCCCAAGGCACCTTCCGGCAGGTCCACGATCGTTCGTTTCATGAGGTCACCTTAGCGGTGATGACGAACGATGTCAACCTGTGATATCAGATTTCGATATCGCCCTCAAAAATGAAGTCGGCGGGTCCGGTCAGGGTGACCTGGCGGAACGAGCCATCGGGCGCGGTTTCGAAACCGATCTCAAGGGTATCGCCGCCTTTCACATCGACCTGGATGGGCGAGGGAGCACCGGTGAGGAGGTGGTGGACGAGGGCGCAGGCGACCATGCCGGTGCCGCAGGCGAGGGTTTCATCTTCCACGCCGCGTTCGTAGGTGCGGATGGCGATGTGGCCGGGCGCGAGGACGGTGGCGAAGTTGGCATTGGTCCCGGAGGGGGCGAAAGCCTCGTGGTGGCGGATGGCGCGGCCGTGGGTGAAAACATCGGTGCCGGCGAGGTCATCGACGTAGGCGACCACGTGGGGCACGCCGGTATTGAGGAAATGGAGGGTGGCATCGAGCCCGGGGACGCTGGCTCCGGTGTCGAGCCGGAGGTCCTTGGGGTCGGACATGGCGATGCGGATGTCGTCATCGACCAAGTGCGCGGCGAGGGTGCCGGCGATGGTTTCGAAGGTGACTTTTTCCGGCTCGCCGGGGAGGAGGGCGGCGGTGAAGCGGCCGAAGCAACGCGCGCCATTGCCGCACATTTCGGCTTCGCCGCCATCGGCATTGTAGTAGCGGAAGCGGAAGTCGGCCCCGTGTTCGGCAGGTTCCACGGCGAGCAGGCCATCGGCACCGATGCCGCGGTGGCGGTCGCAGAGCAGGGCGATCTGATCGCCGGTGAGGGCGAGCGAGAGGTCGCGATTGTCAACGACCACGAAGTCGTTGCCGGCGCCGTTCATTTTGTAAAAGTGGAGGAGCATGGGATCAGGCGGAGTGGGTGGCTGCGATGAGAGGGGTGACAAACTCGCGCACGGCCTCGGCGGCGCGGTGGGGGTGGAGTTCGATCTGTTTCACGATGGCGGAGCCGACGATGACCCCGGAACCGGCGCGGGCGACCATGGCGGCTTGTTCGGGCGTGGTGATGCCGAAACCGACGCAGACCGGCGTGGTGGTGTGGGCGGTGATGCGGGCGACCTGATCGGCGATCTGGGCGGAGGGGGCGACGTGACCTCCGGTGACTCCAGTACGAGAGAGGGCGTAGATGAAACCCTCGGAGCCCTCGGCAAGCAGCGGCACGCGCGAGTCGGGCGTGGTCGGGGCGATCAGGCGGATGTGCTTGAGGCCTTCTCCGCGGGCGAGTTCGGTGTTTTGCCTGGCCTCGTCCGGCGGGAGATCGAGAAGCAGAATGCCATCGGCCCCGGCGGCGGCGGCATCGGCATGGAAACGCTCGTAGCCATAGGTGAAAACGGGGTTCAGGTAAGTGAAGAGGACGATGGGAGTTTCGTGCGTTTCACGGAAGGCGCGGATGAGGTCGAGCACGCGCGGGGTGCTCATGCCGGCTTTCAGCGCGCGGTCGGCGGCCATTTGATTGACGATGCCATCGGCCAGGGGATCGGAGAAGGGCACGCCGAGTTCGATGATGTCGGCCCCGGCATCGGCGAGGCTGCGGACGACCTCCAGCGAGGTCGCGAAATCCGGATCACCGGCGCAGACATAGGCGACGAAGGCCTTGCGGTTGGCAGCGCGGAGGCGGTCGAAAGTGGCATCGATGCGATTCATGAATGGCGGGTGATAGACCGGGGGCGGCGGTTTGGCAACCACCCCGGCGGCATGAAAAAACCCGGAGCCTGGCGAGGTCTCCGGGTTTTTCGGGAGAGGGTTGCGGGGAATCAGGCGGAAACGAACTGTTCCTTGAGCATGGCGATGCCATAGTCGCGGTTCAGGCGGGCGATGTGATCGACGCTGATTTCCTTCGGACAGGCGGCTTCGCATTCGTATTGGTTGGTGCAGCCGCCGAAGCCTTCTTCGTCCATCTGGCGGACCATCGCGAGCGCGCGGCGTTCGCGTTCCGGCTGGCCTTGGGGCAGGTGGGAGAGGTGGGAAGCCTTGGCGGCGACGAAGAGCATGGCCGAGGCGTTTTTGCAGGCGGCCACGCAGGCTCCACAACCGATGCAGGCGGCGGCGGAAAAGGCGGAATCCGCGCAGTCTTTTTCGATCGGCACGGCGTGGGCATCGGGGGCGCCGCCGGTGCGGACGGAGATGAAACCGCCGGCCTGCTGGATGCGGTCGAGCGCGGTGCGGTCGGTGACCAGGTCTTTCAAGACCGGGAAGGCGCGGGAGCGGAAGGGCTCGATCCAGATCGTGTCGCCGCTGCGGAATTTCCGCATGTGGACCTGGCAGGTGGTGATGCCGCGTTCCTTGGAGTGCGGGACGCCATTGATGGTCAGCGAGCACATGCCGCAGATGCCTTCGCGGCAGTCGTGGTCGAAATGGATCGGCTCCTGGTTGGTCTCGATGAGCCGTTCGTTGACGATATCGAGCATTTCGAGGAAGGAGGCTTCCTCGGGAATGTCGTGAGCCTGGTAGGTTTCGATTTTGCCGGCGGCTTTCGGGCCGTTTTGACGCCAGACTTTGAGGGTGAGTTGGAGCTTAGCCATGGGCGGAAGGATCGCTGGCACCAATGTAGATGGAGAGGGCGGCGGCGCTAGTAAAAATCGGGCGAAGACCGGGTGGATTCTGCTTTCATCCGGGCATATCCTGCGATGTGGGGTTGGAAAAACGAAGCTTGGAAAGGACCAGTCCCCTTGTTACGGGCGTGGTCATGCTCGAAACCCCTTTATGGAATCGGCTGAAGCGGTTCCCGTTCGATGAGACCGACGCGGATTTTCCTTTCTCGGAGCGACTCGCTTCGGAACAGGGCTGGACCCGGGAGTATGCGGCGCGGGTGATCGAGGAATACCGACGATTTCTCTATTTGGCCATCGAAGCGGGTCATCCGGTGACGCCATCGCGGGAAGTGGATGAGGCGTGGCATCTCCATCTCTGCTATACCCGCAGCTACTGGGAGGGGCTTTGCGGCGAGGTGCTTGGACGGCAGCTTCACCATGGACCCACGCGGGGCGGCGCGAAGGAGGATGGGAAATTCGAGGAATGGTATGAGCGCACCTTGGCGAGCTACCGCTCTGTTTTCGGGCAGGAGCCGCCAGCGGATGTCTGGCCCACGTCGCGGGTCCGTTTCGGTCCGAATCCATGGACCAAGGTGAACACTCAGGACTGCTGGGTGGTGAGGAAGTCTGCCGTGGCATGGAGTGCCGCCGCAGCGATCCCCTTGGGTTTGCTGGTGGGCTGTTCCGGCTCGGGTGATCAGTCGCTGGGGATTTTCGTTTTCGGATCGATTTTTCTCCTGGTGATGCTTGCAAACTTGGCTTCCGGGCGCCGACGCCGTGGGAGGAGGTTTCGGAGCCGACGGAGAAAGGGTTCAGGCTGTGGTTCGTCAGGCTGTGGCTCTTCGGGGTGTGGCTCTTCGGGGTGTGGCTCTTCGGGGTGCGGCTCTTCGGGGTGCGGCTCTTCGGGGTGCGGCTCTTCGGGGTGCGGCTCTTCGGGGTGTGGAGGCGGTGGGGGCGGGGATTGAGGAAAGGATGGGGAAAGCTTTTGCCAAGTGGGTGGATGCCGGGTAGGGGACGGGCATGTCATTGCTTGCCGACGAATCCCCCGTGATGGTGAAAGTGCGCGAACTTTGCGCTGCGATCGCCGCTGATGCCCGTTTCCAGTCTCTGCAGAAGGATGTGGAGAACTTCATGGACGACGACAAAGCGACCCTGATGTATCGCAACGTCCACGAGAAGGGCAGCGCGCTTCACCAAAAGCAACACGCCGGCGTGGAGTTGGGCGATGCCGAGATCCGCGAGTTCGAAGTAGCCCGCGAGGAGCTGATGTCGAATCCTGTGGCCCGCTCGTTCATGGATGCCCAAGGCGAGCTGGAGACCCTGCAACGTGCGGTGAGCAAATACGTGGGTCTCACTCTCGAACTCGGCCACGTGCCGACCGCCGAAGACATCGCCCAGGCCAGCGGTGGAGGCTGCTGCGGTGGGGGTGGTGGGGGTGGCTGTGGCTGCTGAAAAGCTGAAAAGCTGAAATGGGAGGGCTGGCGTGCTGAGAGGCGGCCGGCCCTTTTTGTTTCCCCGCTACTCGCCTAGCGCCACAGGTTCCGCGACCAGACCGCCGGCGCTGTGGTGGAGCAGGAAACTTTGCTCAACGAGATTTTTCGGATCCTCTCCGCAGGCGATGGTGATGCGGAGCTGGCCTTCCCGATGGATCAAACTCACAAGGCGGAAATAGGGTGCCCGGCGCAGCCGGAAAAAGCAATGCAGCGGAACATCGTGATGACCGGCGTTCCACAGGTAGCGGGCATGATCAAAATCCGGCACCCGCGAAAGTGCCACGAGGGCATGACGCAGGCGAGCGATGCCATGACGAGCGATGAGCCGGGCGGCATAGCGTTTCGAGAGCAAGGTTTCCCACCAGGTCGCGGCCGGGTCGCGCACGGCTTCCTCGACCTCGACAAGCAACTCGCGGGCATGCCATGCCAAGGCGGCATGGAGCTGGGCGCGGGTGATGCGGCCGGCTTCGAATTCTTCGAAAAGCCTGGGCGGAATGAGGGGCGGGAGCACGGGAAAGTTGTCGTGCCAATCCGCCGACGGATCAAGTGGCGGATGGGGGGGTGAGAGCCGTCAGGGCATCGGCGATGTGCCGGTTGACCTGGTTTTCCACGCTTTCCAGGCCCACGCGGATGGCATTCCGGATGGCCACATCCGTGGACCCGCCGTGAGCGATGATGACCACGCCATTCACGCCCAGAAGCGGGCTGCCGCCGTAGGATTCCGCGCTGGCACGCTGCTTGAGTTCGGCAAAAGCCCCCTTGGCCAGAAGAGCACCGGCCTTGCGGACCGGGCTGGCCATGATCGAGGCCTTGAGCCACTTCGACATCGCTTTCGCCGTGGCCTCGGCGGTTTTGAGGACGATGTTGCCGGTAAATCCATCGCACAGGCAGACGTGCAGTTCCTCATCGAAAAGATCGTGGCCTTCCACATTGCCGATGAATTCGAAGGGGGCCTTGCCGCTTGCCGTGAACTCCTTGATGAGGGCGAAGGTTTCCTTGGTGAAGGTGGTACCTTTCTCGTCCTCCTCGCCATTCGACATGATGCCCACCTTGGGCTGCTTTACCCCGTAAACTCCCCGGGCAAAGGCGCTGCCCATGATGGCGTATCCAAGCAGGTGACTCGGCTTCGCCTCCGGGTTCGCGCCGGCATCGAGCAGGTGGCAGACGCCGTGTTCATTCGGCAAGCCGGAGGCGATCCCGGCGCGCTCGAGTCCGGGGATCAGCCGCAGCTTGATCTGCGCGGCAGCCACGCAGGCACCGGTGTTGCCCGCGGAAACAAAGGCATCCGCCTCGCCGGATTTGACCAGATCCATGGCGATGGAAATGGAGGACTGTTTCTTACGGCGGATCGCCGTGGCTCCAGCCTCGCACATGGCGATGACCTCGGTGGAGGGCACGAGGGTGACCCGCGCATCGTCGAGATTCAGCCCATGGGCGGCGGCACCGGAACGGATGGCCGCTTCGTCACCCACCAGGAGCAGTCGCTCCATTTTTGGGAAATCCGCGAGGGCCAGTGCCGCTCCGGAGAGGTTGATTTCCGGGGCACGGTCACCCCCCATGACATCAAGCGCGACTTTCATTGGGCCGGGATACGTGGATACAAAAAACCACCGCTCCGGCGGCCGGAGCGGCGATCCTTGGAAAGTTTTTCATCCGACAGAAGCGGATCGGCAGCCGAATCAGAACGCCTCGACCTCCAGCACCTTGCGGTCACGGTAGTAACCGCAGGAAGGGCAGGCGATGTGCGAGGGGATGCGGCTGTCGCACTCCGGGCAGGACTTGAAGATAGGGGCCCGCCAGCGCTTGGCGCCTTGGCGCATTTTCTGACGGCTCTTGGATTGACGACGCTTTGGAACGGCCATGGCTCGAAAGGATTAACGGGGTGGATCGGTCGGTTTGAGCGCGTCCAGGGCAGCCCATCGGCTGTCCCCTTCGGCGCGGGGGCGGGTCTCTACCTCATTCCCGGGCAACTTGTCCACTGCCAAATATCGGGGATCGATTTCGCAGTGCTGCGGTTCGTCCGCCTCATCGCAGCGCGGGTAGGGTGGAAACTCGATGAGAATCTCCTCCCGCAGGGCCGGGGTGACGTCGATCTGGGCATCTTCGGCGATTTCCACAGAGATCGCGGCGGAATCGATCCGAATGGTCTGCACAAAGGGGTGGAGGGTGCGCACACAGGTGAATTCGAAGGGCGCGGCGAGGTTGCCGGTGAGAAGAAGTTCGGACCCGAAGCGCTGGACGCGAAGGTCGTAGGCAAGCGGGCCGACGGACCTTGCATCGGTCGAGGGCAGTTCAAAGATCTCCCCAGGGATTTCACCGCAGAGTTCCTGGCCTTCTTCGGGGAGGAGGGCGAGATCGATGACAAGTTTGCGAGGCATGGTAGTGGCGGGATTCAGAAGGGCAACGGGGGCAGTATGGCAAGGATTTCCCCCGGGGACAGGCCGGAATCGCGATAGGATCGCAGGCTGCGGTCATGGTCACGTTTGGCCAGGCGGCGGCCTTGTTCGTCGGTCACCAGCGGGTGGTGGAGATAGAGCGGTTTGGGCAAGCCGAGCAGATTTTGAAGCAAACGGTGCAGGTGGGTGGCCGGGAGGAGGTCCTCACCGCGGGTGACGTGGGTGATTTCCTGTGCGGCATCGTCCACCACGACCGCCAGATGGTAAGAAGTTCCGATGTCCCGCCGGGCGAGAATGGCATCGCCCAGCAAAGTCGGGTCCACTGCCATCTCACCGCAGCGCAAATCCCGAAAAGTCAGATGCCCACAAAGCGCACCGGCCTTCGCGGAATGGAGCCTCCAGGCCGGTTCGCGTCCTAGGGCCGTGAAATCGACGATTTCCGCCCGGCTCAGGTGGCGGCAGGTGCCGGGATAAAGTGGGCCTTCGGGCCCTTGGGGCGCGGCAGGCATGGCGGCCAGTTCGGTTTCGATTTCCCGTCGGGTGCAAAAACACGGGTAAAGTACGCCCATGGTCCGAAGTTTCTCCAAGGCTGCGGCATAGGTCTCGAGTCGATCGAGCTGTCGCCAGGGCTCCGCAGTTGGGCGGATACCGAGCCAGGCAAGGTCGTCGAGCGCGGCTTGGTAGTAATCCGGGCGGACGCGGGTGTGGTCGATGTCCTCGAAGCGGACGAGGAAGCTTCCGTCATGGATTCTGGCCAGTTCATGGGCGACCCGCGCCGCGTAGGCATGCCCCAGATGGAGCAGCCCGGTGGGGCTCGGGGCGAAGCGGGTGATCATCTTCCTCAGGAAATCGCAGATTTCCGTTAGCGTCGCAAGCAACATAGGCTATGAGAGGGGGAGACGCGACGATGAGAACGAAACGAGTGGTGATCGTAGGTGCCGGCCCAGGAGGGCTCACGGCGGGAATGATTCTTGCCCGAAGAGGTCTGGATGTGACTATCGTGGAGAAAAAGGATAGGGTCGGCGGGCGCAACGGTGAGCTGAAAGCCGGCGATTTCTCCTTCGACACCGGCCCCACCTTCCTCCACCAGAAATTCACCCTCGATGAGGTCTTTGAAGAAGCCGGGAGGAAAGCGGACGACTACATGGAATTCATCGCTCTCGACCCCATGACCCGCCTGAGCTGGAAGGGAGCGACTCTGGAAACGACGACCGATGTCGAGCGAATGGCGACAAACATCGAGGCGGCTTTCCCCGGGGATTCCGAGGGCTACCGCCGCTTCATGGATGATCACGCTGCCAAACTGCGCACGATTTTCCCTTGCCTTCAGCGTCCCTACCACAAGGTCGGTTCCTATCTGCACATGAACCTCCTCAAGGCGTTGCCCTATGTGGCGACGACCGATTCGGTCTGCGACGTGCTCGACCGCTATTTCAAGGATGACCGGCTGAAACTGGCTTTCACCTTCCAATCGAAGTATCTCGGCATGTCCCCATGGAAATGCCCGGCGCTCTTCAGCATTCTGTCCTACCTGGAGTATCGATACGGGATCCATCACGTGCAGGGGGGCTTATGCCGGATTTCCGAAGGCATGGCCGAGGTTTTCAAGGAGCACGGTGGAAAACTTCTGCTCAACGCCGCTGTGAAGGAACTGCGTTTCTCGGGTGGGCGGTCCACGGGTGTGGAACTTGAAGGAGGAGTGGTGATCGAGGCAGATGATGTGATCGTCAATGCGGACTACGCCTATGCCGCCACGAGTTTGCTGAATGGTCATTCGGTGCCTCAGGAGAAACTCGAGAAGAAGAAATTCTCCTGCTCGACCTTCATGCTCTATCTCGGCCTCGACAAGCTCTACGCCGACGAGCCCCACCACCACATCGTCTTCGCCGATGACTATCATCGCAATGTCACGGACATTCAGGGAGAGCGCGAGGTGTCCGATGACATGTCGGTTTACATCCGCAATTCATCGGTGACCGACCCCCTGGTTGCACCCGAGGGCATGTCCCAACTTTACGTGCTGGTACCGACAATCAACTGTCGCCATGGCGCGAAATGGGAGGACATCCAAGCGGAGTATCGTGAAAAGGTGCTTGATCGCATCGAGGCCAAGACCGGCATGAAGGACCTGCGCTCGCACATCGTCGAGGAGCGGATCATCACGCCGGACGGCTGGCGCGACGGGCTCGATGTGTTCATGGGCGCGACCTTCAACCTCGCCCACACGCTCGACCAGATGCTCTATCTCCGCCCGCACAACCGGATGAATGGTTTCGACAACCTCTATCTCGTGGGTGGCGGGACTCACCCGGGCAGCGGGCTGCCGACGATCTACGAGAGCGGTCGTATTTCCGCCAACCTTCTGTGCGATAGCCACGGCGTGGGATACGAGCGGGTGGACATGGCCGGAGCATTCCTTTGATCAACCCATCGTCAGACCGTCCACGATGATTCGGGCCACCTCGGTTCCCGAGTAGTCACGGTGATTGCGCTCCCATCCTTTTTGCGCAATCGCCCGACGCCCGGATTCTGCGGAAGCAAAGTGGCGGACCTTCGACACGAGGTCGTCGATGTCATCGAAATACACGATCTCGTCCTCGGCATAGAGTTTCTCCAACCCGGCACCGCGGGGGGTGAGGGTGAGAATCCCATTTCCCATCAACTCCGCGATCCGTGAGGAGGAGTACAGCTCGACATCGTTCCTCCGACTCAGGTTGAGGGCCATTTTTGATCGCCGAATCACCTGTTCCTTCTCCCAGCCCATGATGAGAGGTTGGTCGAGGCAACCGTAGTAGCCGACCCGCAGTCCGCCGAGCTTTCCACGCAACTCATCGAGGAAGGCGCGGCGATCGGGTTGGCCTTTGTCCCGGCCGAAAAACAGCAGGTCATGAAGGATTTCGTCTTCGGGCGTCTCAAAAGCACGGTGGCACTCGATGCCGGGGTCCACAGCACTGGGAATGAAATGGGCCGGACAATTTGCCGTGGCGAAGGACTGAAGCAGCGGCCCGCCGGTCGAGCAGAATAGCGCATCGATCGCCGGGGCTCGCTCGCGCAAATGGCGCGTGGGTTCCTCGTCCCACAAAGGATCCACATACCAGAGGCCGATGCGGATCCCGGGCACGGAGCGGCGGATTTCCCGCAAAGTCTCGACCGTGATCCACTGGGCGTGGCCGAGGATGAGGAGGTCCGGGTGGACGTTGCGGCACGTTTCAACCAAAGCGCGGTTCGCCTTGCCGATGCCGAAGGTCTTGCTGCCGGTAATCGACAGCATCCGGGCACGATCATTCAGGGAAAAGGTGTAAACAAAGTGACCGAGACGAATGAGACCGTGATGGATTTTTTGGTCCTGATTCCATAGATGCGCGCCGTCCTTGTCGAACTGGAGATTGCAGGCATGAACGATGCGCATGGCCGGGAGCTTCGCGGGTCAGGGCGGAAAGTTCAAAGGCGAAAGTGCGACCGGGCGAGCTTGGAAATTTTCGGCTTTGATCTTCGGCTCCGCGGGCGTGGACTGTGGGCGTGTTCCGCATCTGTCATGTGCTTGCCAGCGTTGGGGAAAAAGGCGGGCTTGAGAAAAACGTCATCGAACTCGCCAACCGCCAGGCGGATCTCGGTCACGAGGTCAGTGCGGTGGCGGATGAGACGATGCGTGCTCACTTTTCTCCGCGGGTCCGGTTTCTCGCCCATCCCATGTCGAAAAGCCGCCTCAATCCCTTCAATCTGGCGGCTCTCGCAAAGCGCATCGGCTCAACTCGGGCTCAGGTGGTTCACGCTCATGCCAACAAAGCGGGAGCGATGGTGAGGGCGGTGCGCGGGAAGTTGGGACGCATGAAACGGGTGGCGACCGTTCAAAATGTGAAGAGCAGCGCGAAGCCTTTCCGGGACTACGATGCCGTGATCACGGCATCAGCCCAGGTCCGGGATTCTCTAGGTGGCATTCCCGCCACCGTCATCTGGAATTCGATCGCGCCTCCGCTCCCGGGAACAAAGGAAACCGCCGCTGCCACTGCCCCCCCATGGTTGGGTGGCGATCAACCCCTGTTTTGCACCGTGGGACGCCTCGTGCCCGCCAAGGGCATGGATCTTCTGTTAGAAGCGGTGGCGAGAGTGGATGGGTTCAAACTCTGGCTCGTAGGCGAGGGAATCCAGCGTCGGGAGCTGGAAAAAGTCGTGGAAAAGCTCGGGCTTGGAGATCGGGTGTGGCTTGCGGGTCATCGCGACGATGCCGTGGGACTCATGGGCTGCGCCGACCTATTCATTGTCGCGTCACGCAACGAGGGTGGCCCCTACACCCTGGCGGAAGCCTTGCACATGAGAGTGCCCTGCATTTCGACCAAGGTTGGATTTGCTCCCGAGTTTTTGGCAGAGGAGGCACTCATGGAGACCCATTCAGTGGATGAATTGGAGCGAGGTCTGAGAATGGCCGTCAACGATCTGTCTGGCTTGAAGGCAAGGTCAGCAGCAGCCTTCGACTTGGTTTCGCGGGAGGTCACTCTGGATGCCATGACTCGCAAGGTGCTCGCCGTGTATGCCCGTCTGCTCATTTGAAGTGGTCACCCTCTTCGTTGCGAAGATTTCCGGAAGTTTGCTCTTCCGGGTTCACACCACATCCTTCTTCAGATCTCGGGCGGTCCAGATTTCGCCTTCGAGGGCTTGGAGGGCGCCGCGGGGTTTGCGGGCGCCAGTGCGGCGCTGCGGGCCGAAGTAGTCGCGTGAACTTCGAAAGACTTCATCGACGAATTCACGGCCGCCGATGACCGAGCCATCGGTGAAATGTCGCACGCGATGACGGATGATTTGTGAGATCCGATCTTCGTGTTCGCTGGTT